>JAQBQP010000003.1 GCA_028286905.1 Candidatus Doudnabacteria bacterium | reverse complement strand
TAATGCTCCAGGAGCTACATTAGATGTCTCTGCTGCAACAGTAACTGGTTCTGCTTCTACTCCATTAATTAATGCTGCTGGAATCTGGAACACTTCAGGAACTCCTACAGCGTTTAAACTTAATATTACAGACACGGCTTCTAATGCTGCGTCACTGCTTGCAGATTTACAAATTGGGGGAGTGTCCCAATTCAGCGTAGATAAGAGCGGTGTTATTACAAGCACCTCTTTAACCAGTATTGGCACTCAGTGCTTGCAAGCTAATAGCACCGGAGTTATTACGGGAACAGGTTCTGCTTGCGGCAGCGGCGGCGGATCTTCAGCGCTAAGTTCTTTAACAGCAGCATCAGCAACCAACTCAATTAACAATGCAAACTTTGCTCAAACATGGCAGTGGAACGCATTAACATCTAACTCTGGATTTACTTTATCATCTACTTCTACTGCGGCAGCAAGTAACACTCAAACAATTTTAAATATCGCAACTTCTGGTGCAAATGCAAGTTCTACTCAAACAACTTATGGCCAGCAAATCGCAAATACTCATACCGGCACTGCTTCAACAAATGTTGGTTTGTCGGTTTCGGCTTCTGGCGGCACAAATAATTATGGTTTGTTGGTAGCTAGCGGCAGCGTAGGAATTGGAACGGCAACTCCAGGAGCTAAGTTAGATTTAGTACAAAATGATACAGAATTTTTAGCTCCTTCATTCTTTGATCCACAACTTAATAATGCGCATGCTTCGCTAAAGAATACGGCTACCGAAACGGTAAACTCATCGATCGCTAGTGATTTTACTTATGGCAGTTATACCACAGCAACTGTAAATGGTTCCAGCATAAGTCCAGCAGGAGTAGCCGGATCTTCCGTGCAGGGTGCTTACACCGGAACTGGTGCGATTGGACAAGTAGCAGGACAACTTATTTATGCCACTGACAGTGCTGCTGCTGCTTTGCCAAGCATGATTGGCAGTCAAATAAACAGGGCGCTTACAGGCGGTAGCGCTAACACCTTAAGCATTGGTCAAGAAATAGGCACTCCAAATGTAATCGGCGGTTCAACAATTGCCAGCAACTATGGCTTATATATAGATGATCAAAAAACCGCAGGTATAACTAATACTTACGCAATATTTTCAAATCAAAGCGCTGGCTCTACTAGCTACGCTTACTACGGACAAGGCGCCGCTCAATCTTATTTTGGCGGAGCTGTAGGTATTGGCAACACTGCTCCAGCCGCAGATCTTGATATAACTTCTTTGGGTGCTAATAAAATTTCGATCCGAAGCCAAGGTTATTCTTTAACGGGTACTAATGCTTCTTCTCTCGTAGATTTATCAGGTACTTGGAACACCTCCGGTAACCCTACTGCAATTAAGTTAAATGTAACTAACACTGCTTCCGGAGCCTCTGCACTACTTCAAGATTTACAAGTAGGTTCAGTATCTCAGTTCAAAGTTGCTAAGAATGGAAACGTTACAGCCGTTGGTACAATAACAGGATCTAATTTCTCTGGCACCAGCTCTGGTACTAACACTGGAGATGTAACTTTGTCAGGTCAGAACTATCTATCGCTAACTGGCCAAGCAATTACAGCTAATGCAATTAACCTTTCTGGTTCTAATGTCACAAGTATCCTTGGCAGTGCAAACGGCGGTACCGGAGTTAACAATGGCTCTAGCACTATTACTCTTGCAGGTAACTTAGTTACAGTTGGTGCTAATGCTCTAACTCTTACCACTACAGGTACAACAAATGTAACATTGCCAACTGCTGGTACGCTAGCAATTCTTGGTGCAAATACGTTCACCGCCACTCAAACGATCAACCCTGCTGCTAATACCAGTGCGTTGATTGCTTCAGGATATTCACTAACAGGTTCTAATGCCCAGAGCTTATTGGATCTTTCTGGTACTTGGAATACTTCAGGTACTCCTACAGCATTTAAATTAAATGTAACTGACACAGCTTCAAATGCAGCATCATTACTTGCTGATTTGCAAGTTGGCAGTACTTCTAAATTCAAAGTGGATAAAGCCGGAGCAATCACTTCTACCGGTTTGTTATCTGTCACCAACAGCACAACAGCGAGCGGTGTAAATGCAATTGCTTCAATTCTAACTAACAGCACTTTAACGAACTCTACTGCAAGCGGTTTCCAATTTGGCAGCAGAATGTTGAACACAGTTAATGGTACAACTGCTGGCACCGAAGAAGGTTTGTTCTTGAGAATGACTGATAGCACTTCACTGGCAAACACGGTTCGTGGTTTGGAAATTCAAGCTTACTCTGGAACAAATACTGCTGGAACCAACACTGGTATACTTGCATTCGGAAAAACATTCGGTGTTCAAGGTGTTACTACTGCAGAAGCCGGTGGCGTTTCAGTGCCAGCGGGCTTGTATGGTGAGCTTGCAAATAGCGCAGCGCCAACAGTGGGCAACGCGATTCGTGCTTACAGCGGCGCCGCGACATCTGCAACACTATTAAGCGTTTATCACGATACATCCGCTTTTACCGGCAATGGTTTGGTTGTTGATCTTGGTAATGGCACTGGTTCATTTGCAAGCGGTAATTTTATTAGCTTGCGAAATGCAGGTACAGAAAAAATGCATGTTAGCTCTACCGGCGCAACTTTTGTAAGCTTACCTGGAACTCAAACAACAATCGCTTTGTGTCATACAAACAATGGTCAAACAAATAACGATGAAATAGTAGATTGTTCTGGAGCCCCTTCCGACTTAGCAGAAAACTTTGGTACTGACGATCCAACAATTAGTGCTGGTGATTTGGTGGTTGGCGTTGGCGAAGCGCAAGCTTTAATTTCTGAAGGCTTCAAGACCAGTAAAGCGTTCATGACCAAATCTACTTCTGCTTATCAATCAAATATTTTGGGAGTCGTTTCTACTCAGCCAAACCAAACTTATGCTGATACATTATTTGATCCTTCCGAAAACCCACGACCAATCGCTTTGGTTGGACGTGTTCCAGTTAAAGTAAATTTGGAAGGCGGAGTTATTCACCCTGGTGATTACATTACATCTTCTTCAACCAGCGGCTTTGGTATGAAAGCAAATAATCCTGGAATGGTTGTTGGACAGGCTTTGCAAACTTACGATGGCACCCAAGCAATAAACTTAATTATTGTTTTCGTAAATCCATTCTACTATGACCCTTCAATGATTACTGATGCTTCCGGAAACGTAACGATTCAACGCAATAGTGGTATTACTACATTGATTGCACAGACTACAACCGGTCCAGCTTACTTGATCAATCAAAAAGGGAGCGGCGATTTGTTGCAACTACAGACAAATGGTTCTGATCGATTCTTAGTTAAGAATGATGGTACCATTTCGATTAACACTCAAGTTTCAAATCTAACAAACGATATCTTCGTAGTAAATGCCGGAACGACGCCAGTGTTAAGAGTTAATAGCAGGGGAGACTTAGCGCTTAAAGGAATTATATCTATAGAGGAAAACAGTTTTGCCGGCAGTATTAATACTGCAACTGACGGAACTGCAAATATTGATTTCGCTTATGACTTAGGTGATGGTAAGCCAGTAGTGGAATTAACTGTTGAAGGAGAAGTTCCAGCATTCGCACAAATTGTCGGTTGGAAACAAGACCCTCAAAATAATTACACCGGATTCGCAATTAAGACTTTTGATACTACCGGGGCAGTAGTTCAAACCACAGTGCATTACTTGGTAGTAAAGAAACAAACCAGCTATTCTACTCAAGGTCCAACGATTCAAGTAGTAACTGCTCCACAAAATACTGCTTCGTCAAATTCGACCGCAACACCGCCAACCCCATCAACAACAATAACTCCGGATCCAACCGTAGACCCGAATACTATAACAACACCGCCGGCAACTATAAGCGCTAATCCAAATCCTCCGGCAACACCTGACTCGAATGCAAGCACAGTTCCTGCGGCGATAACCACTGATCCAAATAGTGCGCCGGCTACTGCAACCATCAACCCACCGGATCCAACCGCTGCAGCATTAACTACTTCCTCAATTCAATAAAAAATATGAAAAAAAATATTCAAAAAATAAGTAAAAAATCTAAACTGTTATTGAAAACGGGAATGGTTTTGTTTTTCGCTTTCGTGATTTACTCTGGAGCAATAATTAAAGTTAATTTTGCGCATGCGGCGAATGCTTGCGTTTCTACAGCTACAGGAAATTCTAATGTTTCAGGAACCTGGACTAGTTGCGGAGGCACAACGCCACAACCAGCAGATACGATTTCGATTGCTAACACTCATACCGTAACCGTCGTTGGAACTTTATCGGTCGCCGGAGTTACCATTCAAAACGGGGGAACATTGAATGCAGGTAGCGGCACGATTAATGATTCTGGAAACTTTACAATAAATTCCGGAGGAACTTATGTAAAAAATACCGGAACATTAAACTTTAATGGCGGAATCGCTCAAACTGTAACTGATAGTAATACTACAAAACAAGATTTAGGAACCATAACTGTATCTGCAGGCGCTATCCCGGCGATATCGAGTACTCCGATTCAATCAGTAACTCAAATTTCCACCAACTCAACAAATTCAACAGCAATAACTCTTACCAGCACACCTATTAATGGTAATACTCTTATTTTTGGCAGAGCTGATGCTAACACTGCACAAACTGTTTCCAGTATCGTTGAAACAGGGGTAACATGGGCCAAAGCTGTTTCCTCGGCAACTAACCAAGAAGCTGAAATTTGGTACGGAACTGTTGGTTCGGGAGCCAGCACTGCTATAACAGTAAATTATGGAAGTACGGAATCCACTGTATCTACGATGTCTGTAACTGAATGGAGCGGTATTAAACTTTCCAGTCCGGTGGATGCTGCAGCGGGTAATAATGGTAATTCCACAACTCTTACTACAGCAACAATCACACCAACCGCAAGCAGAAATATGCTTTTAATTGCTGCGGGTCGCCGAGGGGGAGCGTTCTCGTCAGGCCCAACAAGCGGCTTTACTTTCATTGCTGTAAATCAATATGCTTATTTGGTCGTAGGTTCCACTACTGGGTCGTATTCTACATCCTGGACATATACTACTTCGAATCTTTGGGAGGTAGAGATTGCAGCATTTACTGCAGCAAGTACGGGTGCCGCAAGCACATTAAAATTGGGCTCTTCTATAAAAGCTACAAAAATTAATGTTGCTGCTTCGCAAACCTTGGACTTCAATGGCTCTAATACTTTAACACTAACTGGTTCCGGCACCGGAGCCTCTAGACCTTTAATTAACAGCGGTACATTTACAAAATCTACTGGGATAACGGAATATGCGGGAACTTCGGCAACAGAAATTTCCGATCTTACTTCGGATAATGTCACTTACAATGCTTTAACTTTAGATCCCGCTGCAACCGTTACGTATACTTTGGGCACAGCTGCTTCGCAAACACTTACGGCAGCTACTCTAACAATAGGAGATAGTACCAATGCGCTGACGCTAACCTCAGCAACTTATAATCCAACTATTAATATTGCAGGAAGTTTGGCTATTGGTTCGGCGGCTGCCTACACCAAGGGTTCAGGTGTTACAACTTTGAACAGTGGTAACACAGTAGGGGTTTCGGATAACACCTCATCAAAACAAGATTTAGGTGCCGTTGTAATTGCGGCAAGCGGTGGTGGCGCAGCCTCCACAGTTGATTTATTTACATCCTTAAAACTAACATCTTTACTTATTAATGCTTCTCAAACATTAGATTTTAACGGCTCGACAGTAATTACGATAACTGGTTCTGGCACCGGAGCCGCTAGACCTTTAATTAACAATGGTATAGTTATCCAATCAAGTGGAACGATTGATTATAAAAACGCTATCAATGGCAACACCGAAATTGCAAATGTTACTTCGGACAATGTCACCTACAACAATTTAACGATAGAATCCCCGGGCGGTTGCGGATGTACTCCAAACTTTCGCGGCGGCACGGCTGCTTCACAAACTTTAACGGTTAATGGTAATTTAGTTATTGGAGATAGCACCAATGCTGTTCAATTCTCGCACAGCACCTATAACTCAACTATTAATTACCTCGGCAACGTTACTATTAACGCTAATGCGCTTTATATAAAAGGTACTGGCGTAACCACTTTCAAAAGAGGCGGCACCCAAACTTTAACAGACAACGCTACAGCGAAGCAGGATGTTGGCGCAGTAGTCGTTGCTGTTAACGGAACTAATACTACTTTAAGCTTAGCTTCTTCGGTAAAACTTACATCTTTAACAATAAATGCTTCGCAAACTTTCACAGCTAATGGCTCAAATACTTTAACTATTACCGGATCTGGTGTTGCGGCTGCTAGGCCACTGCTTAACAGCGGGACCTTTACTCAGTCAACCGGAACTGTAGAGTTCATTGGCACTTCAACAACGGAGGTTGCAAGTGTTACTTCAGGTAATGTCACCTACAACAATTTAATAATAGATCCTGCCGCAACGGTAACTTATAAACTTGGTACAGCTACCTCTCAAACCTTTACAGTAAATGGTAATTTTACAATCGGGGATGCTACAAATGCTTTAACACTAGATGATAGTGCGGCTACCGGTTATGGCAACGTGATTAACCTAGGTGGAAATTGGGTTATTAATGCCAATGCAATATTTCTTAGTCCGACTGCCACAGTTACATTAATGAAGGGCGGCACACAAACAGTGACTGATAATACAACCACCAAACAAAATTTGGGAAATATTACGATTGCGGTAAATGGCACTAACACTACTGTTAATTTAGGTTCAGATGTATTGGTAACTACTTTGCTAATTAACTCCTCGCAAACTTTTTCTGCGAATGGTTCAAACAAGTTAACTATAACCGGATCGGGGACCGGCGCCTCCAGGCCGCTAATAAATAATGGGACTTTTACCCAGTCCACCGGAACTGTAGCTTATACCGGCAGCTCGGCAACTGAAATATCTAATTTTACCTCCGGCAACATTACCTTCTATAATTTATCATTAGTCCCAGCGGGAACGGTTACTTATACTCTGGGCACAGCAGTCTCACAGGTTTTGGCAGTGACGAATAACTTGGTTGTGGGGAATGGTACCAACGCTTTAACAACCACTGCGGCTACTTACAACCCAACTATTAGTGTTGGGGTTGATTTCAGTATTGCGGCAAACGCTGCTTTTACTTCGACCTCGGGAACGCTGACGATTGGACGGAACTTTGATAATAGCGGGAGCTTTACGCATAACTCGGGAACCGTTGTTTTTAATGACAACACTCAAACCAGCGCGGTTACTATTTCTAGCGGCACAACTTTTAATAACATAACTTCAACCACTGCGGGCAAAACCATAAAGTTTAAAAAAGCTACGACCGGTGCGCCGGTCTTTACCCTTGCAGGAACCTTTTTAATCACAGGTACGCCAACGAGTTTAATTACTATTCAATCTGACACAAATGGTTCGCAATGGCTGCCGCATTTTAATTCGGCACAGTCTTCCGTAACCTATGCAAATATCCAAGACTCTGGATGCGACACTGGTACATCTAATCTAACTTTGGATGATACTTCAATTAATATTAGCAACAATGCTGCTTGCTGGGTTTTCCCTTCGACGATTATAATTTCCGGAAATGTATATCAAGATCAATTAGTCAGTCCAACTGTTTGGACGGGATGCGACGGTACAACTAAAAATATTTCTATTGCTGTGAACGGCGCAGCTAAATCGCGCGTTTCCTGTAACGCCAGTACCGGCGCCTTTACTATTAACAAAACTGCAGCAACGAATAACATCGTTGTGGTTTATCTAGATACAAATGGCGGCAATAAAGGGGTGCTCTACACCAGAGCAGTAAATAGCTCTACTAATATTACTAGTTTGATGCCGACTAAAAATGTCATCTGGTTGAGATATGAAACAGGATCTTCCGTGACTAATTCGGATATAAATACTTATGACAAAACCCAGGATACAGATATTCCGGTAGACTCCAATGGCACAAACATAGTTGGCGATAGCGGTACAGAATTGTTTGTTGATGCAAGTAAAACCTTTGTTCCCGGGGGAAATGTTAATGTCGATAATATTTTAATCAAAGGCACTTACACTGGAGCAGCGGATACGACCACTACGACTAACGGCGTAAATATTGCTAGCACTGGAACTTTAACAGCGCCTAATGCTTTGGTAATCGGCGGCGATTTAACCAACGATGGAACATTCACCCATAACTCTGGGACTGTAACAATGAATTTTGCCGGAGGGGTAACTGCGAATGTAAAAGGTGCAAACAATATTGTCTTTAATAATTTTACTGGTACCTCAGCCTCGCCCGGTGCAATCTTACAATTCAAAGCAGGCGGCACTTATACTTTTGCAGGAACGTTTGGGGTCCAAGGAGTGGCAGGCGCGCCGATTAAATTGAAATCCACAACGGGCGGCAGCCAATGGACCGCAACTTTTAACGGCAGTATCATTGTAAATTATTTAATTGTTATGGACTCGACTTGTTCCGGTGGAAGTAATCCGGGAGTCAATTATACAATTGTGAACAGCGGAAACAATGGACCTTGTTGGGCGTTTTATATAATTGGCGGCGGCTCTAGCAGTTCTGCGCTCGATGGCGGCACGGGTGGCGGCACGCCAGTTAATGGCGGTGGAAATGCTGGCACCGGCGGAAGCGGCGGAAGCGGTGGCGGCACGCCAGTTAATGGCGGTGGAAATGGCGGTGGAATTGGAGCTGCTCCTTAGCCCTTAGATCGATATAATCTTATAACGTAAAATTTGCATTTAGGCTCTTTTGCGTAATTCGAATCCTAACAAATAAAACTGCTTAAAAGGCAGTTTTATTTTCTTTTTTTATGCGCCTTATTTTATATTCACGACAAAAAGTTATCCCCGTTAGCGCTTTATTTTATGCTATAATACAGGCATATAAAGACCGCATGATAATCAAACAAAAGCCTCAATTTAAAAGGGTATTCATCAACTTATTAGTGCTTGCCACGATCTTTGGTTATGGCTTACGCGCCGATGCTTTTTTAGGCGGTAATGCCGGTGGCTTAGCTGCTGGAACTGGTTCAGAAAATGGTGGTATCCAAGCGACGTCCGAGCAGCTATCTTCGTCGCAATTAGCGACAAGTTTTGATATTTCTTTAACTGCCCCAATCGAAACAAAAGACGTTAGTGGAATAATTTCTTATGGTGGATGTGCGGTTGGAACTAGCATTAGCGCCCGAGAGAACGATGGCAGTGCAATTGATGAAAGCGATAGTGCTAATAACGGTACAACTTTAAAATCTACAACTGCAGTTGGCAACACCGGATCTATGAAAGCGGCTCTGACAAATGTAAAATTGCAAAACGCTGTAGACCTTGCATCTGGAAATCCTCAAAATATTTTAACCCAACAAGCCTATCATTTAGACCCTAATCTGAGTCAAAACTGTATTGAACTTTCTGTAGGTGTGCTGCATTCTCAAAGTGCGGTTAGTGTCAAAGAGCACCCAAATACTTATGCTGCGCAAATTTTGATTGTACAAAAGGCGCAAAAAATTATTGCTTATTCTTTTGCAGCTGGTAGAGGGCAAGCGGAATCTACAACTGGAGTTGTCAGCGGGGGACAAAACTTCTCTGATCAAAAAGAATCGGTTAGTGTCGGTGTGCGTCTTAGTACAGGGGACGTCGCTCTATATATAAATAAAATGCCAGCTGTTTCTTTTAATGCGTTTGAAATTTTGCGCTGTTAGGTTGGCGTGCTTCCGGCGTGCTTTTACGCAGGCCGCGCGCGGTGCACCGAATGTAGTTTAATGCTGTAAGATGTTGGACTCTATCGTTGCAGTCGTGATATAAGTTTGCAGGATCAATTAAATTAATAATTTTCAAATATAAAAAATATGGCAAATCAACCAATCAATGTTCAATCAGGTCAACAGCCTGCTCAGCAACCTATGCACCAACCAATGCATCACCCAATTCCGCAATCAACCGGACCAGCTCGATCTGGTTCGAAGGTGCCATGGATTATCCTAGCCGTTGTAGTACTGGTAGTGTTAGGAGTTCTAGGTTTCTTATTCAGAGATAAATTAAGCGGTAATGGCACTGCTACAGCAGATAAGCTTTCCGGCTACCAAGCGGTATTCTTAACAAACGGACAAGTTTACTTCGGTAAAATTAGCAATCCAAGCAGTGACTACGTAACACTTAAAGATATTTATTACTTACAAGTAAATCAAGCTTTGCAATCTGCTGGCACAACTGCTGCTCAAACAGCTGCGACTGCTGACCAACAGCCTCAATTATCTTTAGTAAAACTTGGTAACGAATTGCATGGTCCTGTTGATTCAATGCAAATCAACCGTACTCAAATCTTGTTCTTTGAAGATTTAAAGGCTGATGGAAAAGTTTCTCAAGCAATCGACGCTTACAAGAAAAATCCAAACGGCGCGCCAGTTGCTCCTGCTACCAACACTCCAGTAACAACTCCACCGGTAACCCCAGCAAAGTAACCCTCCCAACGAGGTTCAACCTAAGTATCAACCCTTAACCTCACCCCTATGGCGCAGGCCTAAGGGATAAAGTGGATAAGAGAAAACCCTCTGACTAAGTTTGGTCAGAGGGTTTTTCAAAAGGAGAATTTTCAGTACCGTTTTTGTAAGAGAGATGATTTAATCTGTCTTCTTTAAATTTATGTCCATAAACAAAGTATTCTAAATATGAATCGTTGAATTGCGCTAAAACCGGTTTGTGATCGCAGATTCGTTCTTCGCAGTCGTAGTATTCGTTGTAAGAAGAATATTTATATTCGTGTAGCGTTGTGACTCCCAGATCAACCGGATTGGCGTGGATGTACATTGAAAGGTAGGCGAGGTAAGCATCGCTGTCGACAACTTTTGCTTTGAACCTGCCTTGAAAAATGTGTCCAACTTGTTTGTATTTCTGATTGAAGTACATCGCATAACTGGTATTTAGTTTTAACATTAGCTTTGCTAATGATGTTTCAGTATTTTGTTTGCAACAAAAATGGAAATGATTAGTCATTAAGCAGTAACAATAAATTGTGAACCCTGTTTCCTCGGCGTATTTTACAAGAGCGTCTAAAAAATATTTAAAATCTTGGTTGTCATAATACAGAATGTCTTTTTTGTTACCACGATTGTATACATGATAAATCGTGTCCGGCGCACTGACCCTAGTCCTATTCATAGTTTCCCTTTCTTTTAATTTTCTAAATCATACAGTATGAAAATTAAATAATAATTAAAAAACCCCACGTAAGTGGGGTTTCAAGATAAAGTTATTCACATTCTCCCTTAGGCCTGCGCCACAGGGTTGTCGATAAGGGTTGATGCTTAGGTTGAACCTTAAACGCTCAACTCTTTGACTAATGCGTCGAACGTGTCCGGTGCAACGATCGCTAGTTCTGATAGAACCTTGCGGTTCAGTCCAACTCCGGATTTTTTCAATATGCCAGCGAACTTGCTGTATGTTGTGCCGTTTTCGCGCAAAGCTGCGTTCAAGCGGATCAACCATACTGCGCGCATATCGCGTTTCTTGTTGCGACGGTCGCGGTAGGAGTATTTGTCAGCGTGCAATAACGCTTCTCGAGCGGCAACGAAGTTTGTGCTTCGGCGGTTTTCAAAACCTTTCGCGCGCTTTAGGACGTTCTTTCTTCTTTTAGATGCGGCAACTCCGCGTTTGATTCTTGTCATGGGTTATTAGTTATTCTTGAATACTTGATTAATGGATTAGCACGCCGCATTAGTGATGCAAAACCACATCGCGGCGGCAGATTAACGGGCTGCTCTTGCAATCAAAATTGCAATTCTTGGGTTGCTCTTTTTCAAAGAAACGTCTCTGCGCTTGTTCTTAGTGGTGTTTCCAGATTCGCGGGCGTTGAAGTGATCTTGTCCTGATTTTCTGTAAACAATTTTGCCGGAGCCGGTTTTCTTGAAACGCTTGGAGGCTCCTTTGTGGGTCTTCATTTTTGGCATGTTGTCTTGCTCTTTATATTTAAACGATTAGTATTAAAATTATTTATTCTCTGGAGTGGCACTGTTTTTTGCGCCGTTATCTGGCTTCGGCTCTTTTACTTCGACGCCTTTTGTAATTAACGTTGATACAAATGGTCCCTGTTTCTTTGGCGGAGATTCCGTTATATAAGAGGGGATGAAGGTCAAAAACTTCTTCACAACTTCAAATCCCATTTCTGGATGAGCCTGTTCGCGACCGCGCATAAGTAAATCTACTTTAACTTTATGCCCTTCGCCTAGAAACTCATTGGCTTTCTTAGCCTTGATGCTTAAGTCATGTTCCGAAATACGCAGTGATAGGCGAATTCCTTTGACATCAACTTTCTTGATCTTTTTCTTCTGTTGTTGTTCCAACTTTTTCTGGTGGTAACGAAGTTTGTCAAAGTTAACAATCTTCACAACTGGAGGACGTGCTTGGGGCGACACCTCGACAAGATCAAGCTCTCTTTCTTGAGCGAGAGCTAAAGCATCAGCGGTCTTCATGATTCCAAGCTGTGCGCCGGTCTCATCAATAACCCTGACTTCTGGGACTCTTATTTGATTGTTAGTTCTTGATTTTTGCAATGCAATATTTCATTTAGATCAAATAGATTATAGCCTTAATCGCGCAAAAGGTCAACTGCTCTAAGCATTTCTTCGAATTAGTCTAAATACTATCACAGAGCCGCTGAAGGACGGTCCTAGAAACTCAATCCGTGTTATAATTACTAAGTAAAAGCCAATTAAAACAAGTCATCATGGTTCTAGCAATAATTATATTCATCGTTTTCCTATTCATCATCTTTTCTTTTTTACACCACCAAGCTTTAATGGAAGCTTGGCGAGACCACGGCCTTTATGGGATCGTGCAGATGTACCTTGCGATTATCATCCACCGGATTGCCGGAATGTTTGTAAAATAAAAGCCCTCACCTTTTAATAAAATAAAAAAGTTGTGGATTACTTAAATTTATACAATCACACATAGGCTTTGGCAGATAGCATAAAAATGCGCTCTGCCCAAAGTCTTTTTTTGATGTTTTTTTGGTGCTTTATCCAACGCTTTTTTAAATTGATAAAGGTTCGTTGTGAACATTAAAATTTTGTAAAAAGATCTCCCCAGTTTTAATTTGACTTTGATCAAAGCCACCAATATTATGGGATCATAGACCAATTTAGAAAGCCTAAATGACCAAAAATATCTCGCAAAATCTTTATCGAAAAATTTCAGTGTTCGCAATTATTGCTTCGTTGCTCGGATCGTTTTTTATGACCGGTACTGTAGAAGCAAGCTCTCAAACTCCAAGTATAAACATTTGGTGGCCAACAAATAATGTCAGCGTTTCTGGAGTTCAGCCACTTAAAGCAACGTTAAATGGTTGGAATGTTGATCAGTACAATATGTATTGGCAGGTCGACGGTGGCAAACTCAATTACATGCCAAGCAACTACGAAGGTTATCCGCATAAAGAAATAAATATCGACTTAACAAATTGGTACTGGAATTCGAATGGAGTTTATCAATTGAATTTCGTAGCACAAAATCTGGATGGCAGTTTTCTTAGCCAAGCGCCATCAACAATAATCGTTAATGCACCAAAAATAAATGTTGCACCTGCTCCAGTTGTACCGGCGCCAGTGAATACTAGTGTTTTTAACAATGCAAAATTATTTGTGAACCCATATTCAGATTCAAAGAATTGGGTTAGCGCCAACCGTAATTCCGACCCTGCTAACGCCGCGCTTATGGATAAGATTGCTGCTCAACCGGAAACGCAATGGTTTGGCAATTGGAATGTAGATATTTACAAAGACGTGAGCAACAATGTTACAAACATTACAAACCAAGGAGCGTTGCCTGTAATGGTTGCTTATAATATTCCGCAAAGAGATTGCGGTAGTTATTCTGCCGGCGGTTCTAATAGCTCCACTGCTTACAAAATTTGGATTTCAGATTTTGCTCGAGGCATTGGTAATCGCAGCGCAGTAGTATTACTTGAACCGGATGCGCTTCCAGGAATGGATTGTTTGTCATCTGCAGATCAGCAAGCCAGGATCGGTCTGATAAATTATGCGGTTCAAACATTAAAAGCAAACTCTAAAACTGCTGTATATATCGATGCCGGCAATCCGAATTGGAAAACGCCTGCTGTAATGGCCGCGCTTCTAAATCAAGCGGGGATTGCGCAGGCAGATGGCTTTTCTTTAAACATTTCAAATTTTTATAGTACTGCTCAAAACATTACTTATGGCACTGAGCTTTCGGCTTTGGTAGGCAATAAACATTTTGTGATTGATACTGGTCGCAATGGACTAGGTGCAACGTCAGATTCTCAATGGTGTAATCCCAATGGAAGAGCCTTGGGCAGCGCTCCGACAACTTCAACCGGGAATAATTTAGTAGACGCTCTGTTGTGGGTAAAGGGACCTGGCGGTTCAGACGGCCAATGCAATGGCGGTCCTGCTGCCGGAGTATTCTGGCCAGCGTATGCCTTGGGTTTAGCCGTTAGAGCGAATTAATTTAGTTCGTGAATAATGCCTTAATCCAAAACAGTCACCAAGCTTAAATGAAAGATCTAATTGTACTTTAATTTATAAGCGTAAAGATTTACGTTTTGTGAAAAAGATTTTTGATCAACGCGTTGGTAGTGCTGGTCCATGTAGGTTCGAATATTTTCGTTGTAGCCTTGGTCATAGCTTAAAATAACCCAAGCAATTCTATACTGACTTTTTAGCTTGTCAACATCTGCCGGTAATTCCGCTTCTGAAAAAGCGGGGATGCCGGTTGTGTCGTATCTGTTCCAATTTGGAATGGTTTGGATGCTGGTTGGCCCATGGTAATAATATTCAATCGGGTAAACGGTAAATGGTGCCGATACAATAATTACATCTTGAATGCCAGCTTTTTGCTGAAGGTAGTCCACTGCAGCGCGGTAATCTTCTTTAACTGGCGTTGCGGCACTGGTTACTTCTTTGCCTAAACTAAAGAGCATTAGCAGAATCAATACTGCGCTAACAAAGTTTTTGATTTTTGGCGGATAGGTTGCGACAATCCAGCCGAAGAAGATAAACACCGAAGGGATGCTAAAAATTAAATAACGATCTAAGTAAGAAGGTTTTACAAAGCTGATCAAAAAAACTAAGATCATTGGCATCACTCCGGCTAGTAAAAAATAACCGGTAACCGGAGGAATTCTTCTGCGCTCGCCGTTGCGGCGGTCTTTTCTTAAAGCTAAAACTAAGAACAGAAAAATAATCGGCCAAAGTGAAATCAAAAGTTTGGTTAAATCAGACCCTTGAAAGCCGAAGAAAAATAAATTTATCGTATTAAATAAATTATAAGTAGTTGGTTTTGTAATTAAAGGCTGCGTTTGTGATGCTAATCCCGAACGGAAAACTAACACCAACCAAGGGATAAAAAGTACAAATAGGCCAGCGCCAATCCGTACAAAGTATTTCAAAGCATTTTCCGGGAAGCTTTTTTTATTAATGAAAAAGAAAATAATTTGCGAAAGCAGCGCAAAGAAAAAGAAGTAATGCGAAAATATTCCAAGCAGTGCAGTAATGGCATAACCCCAATAATTTCTTTTTCGACCGGCTCGAATAATTCTAATAAAAAACCATTGGTTTAAAATTGTTACTAAAACTAATAGGCTGTACATCCTAGCTTCGCTGCCGTACCAATTTAAGAAAGGCGAGATTGCAGTTAAGGTTGCTGCAAATAGTCCAACCTTTCTGCCAAAGGCTTCTTTGCCAAGTGCAAATATTGCTGGAATAGTTAAAACAAAAAAGATTAAAGAAAAAACTCGTGCACCGGAAATTGAGTTGCCGAAGAACGCCTGCCAAAAATGCAGCATAATGTGATATAAAGGCACGTGTACATCTTTTGCAACAATTTTTAAAAGCACTGGCAACGTGTGCGCGGTCTGCCAAAGACTTTGTGCTTCATCCAGCCTTAAGCTTTGGTGCAATAAATAGAAAACAGAAAGAAGCGTTACGCCTACCATTAGCACGGCTAGAACAATTATATCGAACAGGGTAGTCTGTTTGGATTTTGCTTCAGGAGTATTGGCCATGGCTAGGATTTAATGGTTCTTAAGTTTATTTTTTTGATGCGATTAAATTGCTGAAAGCCTTTTGGCATTGCGGCAAATATAAATACTGAGAAGGTGATGCAGTGGAATAAAGCCCAACAGATGTTCGTGACAACTCCATCGGTAAGGCCCCAACGGGAGATTGCAAAAACCACTCCAATAATTGTGACGCCAATGTACAAAATGTTTGGAATTACAAGATTCAAAAAGTTCCCTTCAATTGCCGTTTTGCTTGTAATCGAAAAATTTTGTTTGCCGCGAGTAATCGTTGAAAACAATGCTCGAGTAAAGATTGCAAAGCTGCTGAGCGAAAAGGAGACCGCAGTGTAAGTGTAGGAGAAGTTTGTCGAGAGGCTAAGCGTATATATAGAGAGAAACATGTAGATAATGAAAACCGTTGCCAGAGTCATTGTTGAAACGTGTAATGGCGCTAAACCAGTAAAGAAAAATATTAATGGCAGTAAAGCATTAATTAGCACCATGATTCCAGATAAGTAATAGCTAGCCGAAGCGATATATTGAAGCTTTTGTCTCAGGCTCAATCCTTTAACAAACAGTGGATTGTTTTGCACCAAAACTTCTAGGCTGCCGCGAGACCAGCGCAGCTGCTGTTTGTAATAAGAAAGAAAATCTTCTGGCGCTAACCCCTCGGCCAAAACCTCGCCATGATAATAAGACTTCCAGCCTAAAGAATGAATCTTCATTGATGTTGCAAAGTCTTCAGTAATATTTTCTTCGTTCATTCCGCCAGCCGCGGTTAATGCCGCGCGGTTTAAGACCATATTCGTGCCGCACATAAAGGCTGCGTTCGAGGCATTCTTGCCTTTGCAAATCGCGCCAAAAAATAACTCTTGCTGTTCCCAAGCGCCTTTGGTGATATCGTTGCGATTAAAGTTTTTATAATATTGCGGTGTTTGAACGAAGCCCATTTTTGGATCTTCAAAATAGCCCATCGTTTTCTTTAAGAAGTCTTTGTGCGGAACATGATCGGCATCGAAAATCACAACATAGGCCGCTTTAGTTAAGCTTAGAGCGTGGTTAATATTTCCAGCTTTTGCGCCGCCGGGCTTGGTACGGGTAATGCAGCTTACTCCTTCTTGCTTCGCCATTTCAATAATTTCTTTCCAATTATCCTTTTTAGCTACATAGCCATCATTTAAAATGTAAACTTTGAAGTTTAAGTAGCTCATCTTTTTTGCAGCTTGAACTGTTTCGCGAACAATATCTAATGGTTCGCCGGCTACAGTAATAAAGACATCAACCGATCTTGCAAAACGCTTATTAAAAAGCGGAACAGGGGTTTCAGTTTTCCAAATTGAAAAAGAAAAACTCAAAGTCATCCAAAGATAAAACGCTTGAGTGATCGCCAGCAATGCAAACACAAAAGGATTTCCTTTTGGGAAAAAGAATGCAATCGAAATAAAATATGTTAACGCCAAAAGCGCGGTGGAAACGATAATTGGCTTGGAGGCCTTTGAAATTAAAAAATTATTATTGATCATATCGAATCAAGATTAATTGTAAAATTGTTATACAAGGCTAAGCCAAACCATGCCCAGTTATCATCGTAATAATTTAAATCTTCTTTCCAGTAATCTTTGTCCGGGGAGTATAAAACCTTTAACTTAGTGTTATAAATTGCTGCGGCTTGGTCTGGGTTAGTTGAAATAAAATATCCCAGCGTACCGCCGTAAACAGCAGGAGCTTCTTGGCGCTGTGCGATCTGTCCGTCGCGGGTGTAGTCGGTATAAATTGCTTGGTTCTGCTGCCATTGCTGGTTTAAGAATCCAAATTTGGATAATAAAATCTTAGCTTGATCATCCTTAAACCATGCCCAGTCTAAAGCTAAATTAAAAGGTACTCGCATCGCATCAAAGCTAAAGTTGGTATTTAGGGTTGGTTGTTTTTGCGGATCTGGCCCTGCAAGCGCCCCTGTAGTTTTATCGACAGTGGCCCAGTTTGGAGGCAAGCCATCGCTGCGAATGCCATTCAAATCCATTGCCGAAACGTCCGTAAGGGTTTGATAGGAATTATTTGTTAAGCCCAACCAATCGTTGCTGTCGTACTTTGCAAAAATTCTATAAGCGTAAGGTTTAATATAAGAAGGATTTATAATTAATTTTTGCTTGTCAGAAGTTTTTTCTAAATTGTTTGCAAGTAAATAAGACTTGCCTTTGATTACGATTACTTCATTTTTCCAAATGTCTGGAATGATTTGTTTCGCTTGGTCAAGATAAGCTTTGTCGCCCCAGCGATCGTAAGCAAAAATAAGTGCTACCGCTATATCGGTGTCGCCATCGGTAGCAGTATTGTTCGCGCCAATTTTAGGGTCGACGCCATAGCTGCC
This sequence comes from Candidatus Doudnabacteria bacterium, assembly GCA_028286905.1. Taxonomy (GTDB): domain Bacteria; phylum Patescibacteriota; class Doudnabacteria; order UBA920; family VMFF01; genus JAQBQP01. Next base: position 73,805 of record JAQBQP010000003.1, on the reverse strand, counting down.
ATCTGCAAGCTTGCTAAAATACCAAGAGAATAGTTTATCGTTTTGCTTGTGCTGTAAGTTGTTTTGGGTCCAAGTCCAGCTTTGGTCAAAGGTGCTTTTGTCGTCTAACCAAACTGCGCGGAGCAGGGTATAAGCCTGCCCTTCAGAAGTGCTAGTATTTCCGCGGCTGGCATCTACAGTTCTGCCACTTTGGTCGATGAATATTTTTTTGTCGGTGTTCCAAATTCCCTCAAGCATATTCCTTTCAGAGAAAACAATCGGCTGCTGGAATTTTGAACTAGTTTGGTATTTTACAGACAAAACTAAAACCACCCCCAGAATTATTAAGCTAATTCCAATTATTCTGCGATACATTTGCTAAAAGTTAGTATTAAAATTGTTAGCTGCTACGGTGCTGGTAATTTTTTCGTACAAAGCCAAGGCTAAACCAGAAAGTCCCATCGCCAAACCGAGCATATATAATTTATTCTTTGCAGAAGGGTTTAAGCCGTTTGCGGAATAGCCATAAGAAGAAGCGGGCGGTGCTACTAGTAAGCTGGTAAATTCTGGAGCTGCTGTCACAGCTACTTTAGGGGTAGCCGCCGGAGGAGTAACAGAAATATTTTTTGTAGCTTTTTGCTTGTCTGTGGGAGTAACTGTTACGGAAGCGGCAGGTGCAGTTTTTTCTACAACGATTGGAGTTGTTGGAGTGTTGGAATTATCTGTCTCCAATGGCTTGGGGCTGGAATAGCTTTTGTTACTTTGAGGGTTAGAATTATTAGAATCGTTCGAGCTGTTTTTACTATTTGAATTTTGGTTATTCTGATTGTTATTGTTCTGGTTGCTGTTTTGATTGTTTTCTTTATTTGTATTTTGTAGAAAGGAATCTGGAAGCTTAAAAGGTATAATTGCTGCCCGCGCATGATTAATTAAAGTTGCGGATGCGATGACTGCAAATATAGCTACGACTGATATGGTTTGGGTGATAGATGTTTTTTTCATACTGGTAATATCTATTTTATACATATGCTTGGGCTTTGACATTGGGCATTGTGCTCAATTCCTAGCCTGTGGTTAGCGGAACTTTGTAAATAATTTGTACGAAAGATCTATAAGGCACGGATAAGTTTAGATGTTTGCCTAAGAGTTTTTAGTCATGCAAAGAGGGTAGGATAGAGTAGCTGGAGTTTAAGATGTTCGCCTTGATTTTAAGCCCGAAATATGTAATAATGTTGATCCCTGCAAAAGCAGGAACATGGGGATGCCGGATTTTGACAGAGAGCTGAACCTTGAAAATACGCAAGCCGAGTATTCTCAGAACCTCGTAACATTCTTGAGAAAAACTCATATTTGGCAATTCTTTTGCCACAATGAAGAGAGCGTTGCAAACTGCATTCGCTACTCCTTCATTGGTCCTAGCCTAACTTAGGTCGGGACGTGCGCCCTCCGTTTTTCTATAGCGGTGGATCCCGCACTTTATTTATAGGATATACCGGCGACGTTGGTTTGCCGTAACCGGAAGAAACTCAGTAAACCAACTTTGAAGTTATTTCGCGTTCTTGCTGCTTCAAAGTATCAAAGGACGCTAAGCTTGTGATCAATTTTTAGGGGAATTCTTTTTGGACGCGAGTTTAACTCTCGCCATCTCCACCAATCAAAATGCAGCGCCTAAAGCGCTGCATTTTGATTGCCATGGCAATTGCCGGGCGTTCTTGTAGGAGAGCTGCAGTCCCGTGAGGGACGGCCGCAGCCTCCACCAAACTATTTTTATATGATGAGCAAATAGTTGAGCTTACGAAAAAGATGAAAGTTGATATTTTCGACATCCTATTAAACTATTTAGATTTGATTATTCTCTTCAATTCTAAATAATTTATCTTGCTGAGAAAGCTTAACTACAAAATAATTCTCTTGGTTCAGCTCTTCTGGTAATTTATCTCTTAGCATTGAGGCTACAAACTGTATGTTCTTATTGCTTACAAAGTTAGCAATTCTTACCAACTGATTATCGTGCATTAATTCTTTTTTATCGTTAAGTAAAAAATGTAAACAAGGGATACGTTCTTCATCTGCAAACAACGTATATGCCAAGTCAAAACAGGAAATTTCACCTTGCTTTTTGCCAGAGCTTAAATTTGTATTAAAGGCACTAAATTTATACAAACGTTGGTTTTTGGTATTGGTAATTATGTCGTGCTTTATTGCGTATGGCTCACCATATAACTGATTTGATATACTGGCAAAAATAATATTGAATTTATCTAATTGATCTTTAACTTTTTGTTCAAAATCACCTGAAAATAATTCATCATTTATTTCATCAAGTTGAGCAGTATATTCCCCAATGTTTTTTTCAACCTCAATTAACTGTTTGATGATACTCTCATATTCCCCTTTTTTTCTAAATTTTTCAGTTAGTTCTGCGATCAAGCTCTCCAACGCTTCGAATGAATCACTTTTTGAGATGCTTGAAGTAAGTACTTCTTCTTCTCGCAGCTGTTCTTTTAGGTTAATCTGCTTTTCTCGTATGGATTTTTCTATAGTCGGAAGTTCTTTTTTAATAAACTTTACTTTTTCAAATATCATTTGGTTGTGATAATTTACTAAATCATCAAATGTTTTTTGTATACCCCTTATTTGTTCGGTGGCTTGTTGGTATATGGATCTCAGCTGAACTAAATCAATAACTGACTTTTTAGCATCTAATTCCTGTTCAGCTTCTATTATCAAGTTTTTTCTGATAGTAAATTTACTTATTTCAGAGCTTGTTTTATTAATTTCATACTTGATCACATTCAACTTATCCAAGTCATTTTCGAAGTTTGGATTTATATTTAAATCCGCTTTCTTATTATTTAAATCTTCAATTTCAGAATTTATAATATTAAGAGCGGCCTGATATGCGGTTTTTGTCTGCTGTCTTTCTAACCTGCTTTTGTAAGTAGTTTCTTGTTTTAACTTTTCAGAAATTAATTGCTTAGAATCTCCTTTTGTAAATTTGCACCCAAACAAAAATAAATATAATGACTCATACTCTATATCGGTCGTATATCTATCTAATGTTTTAAGAGTATTGCTCACGCTCTCATCCTTATAGCGGATGTTGTGTGATATTATTTGTCTGAATGTGGGTTTTTCTTCATTATGACCTGGAATAATTAATTGCAAAAGCTTTTGCTCAAATTCATCTTCGGTTAAATTTTCTTGATTAACTTTTAATATTTTATTTTTACGAGCCAAAAAATTTCTTTCAATAACAATTTCGAAAGAATTTTCTAAATCTAAATTCTCTTTTAACACTAACGTAATAAGGATATGCTTGTCTATTAAATAGTTTTTAACAAGATCGTAATTATCCTTTCGAGATTCTGGATCAATGTATACATTTTTAGGATCAGCTCCCAAGCAAAAATCAATCAACTTTAAAACGGTTGTTTTTCCAACATTATTTCCTGTGGTTTTGCCGCTAATTTCGGGAGTTTCATCAACAATTAAATTAAGTCCTTTTCGAAAAATAATTTCCCGAATATTATTCCCTTTACTTGATATTATTAACGACTTTAAAAACATAATTTTATTTTATCTTGATTATTTGTTTCAGCTACGCCCAGCAAATAAAGCCAATCTAAGCATAGAATAAAAATAGGAAAGCTTAAATTTCTTTGTCTTTTTACATTCTCATATAAATCTAGTAGGCCTTGGTCAGGCTGTCTCTGTAATTCCTTAAGGACAAAAGCTCCATTAAAATAAATAGTATTTTCTGGATGTATATTATCAGGTAGTAGCATATTTGTAGTCTTTTGGGTTTCGAAAGATTTTACAACGAATAAAGGCATCGACAACTAATATATTAGCGCAAAGCTCTAATTCTTCAATTGTTATCGACGCAAGATTCGCACTCTGCATAATGACTTCTTGTATATTTTTTACAATTAAGAAAAAAAGCTCATCATCTTTTTTTACAGACATATTCCTTACATATTCTCCTCTAATCCACCCCAATACTGAAATACTTTTATTAACTCCTGATTCATCAAACTCAGAATATATCTTGTCAATTCGATTGTGGTGTATTCCATAATCTTGAATCACATATTGTGCAGTCTTGAGATCATTAAAGGAAATCTTACGTTCTATTTCAAAACCGTTTATTGTAATTGGCTGATCGTTTTGATCTAGGTTTTTTTGAGAGAGAATGTTTATAATTGTCGCTAAATTTGAATCCAATTTTTCAATATCTATTTCTTGACCAAGCTCTTTTTTAAGAAACTTGTATATATCTTTTTGGCGATCAACCTCAAGACTTAAAATATTAGCAACTATAGAAGTTGTATCGTATATATCAACGACGGGATTAAATGATATCCCGTAAGGGTTTTTAAAAACCTTTGCTCTTAACTGACTTGCGTCCACTGATGAAATGGAAATAAACTTAAAGCTATAGTCCTTATATCTTTCGATTACTTTTTTACCTAGAGCAGATTCTATTTTGTCCTTCGTGCAAGTTGCTGATACTTGAATTATAACTTTTGCAGACTCAGAAATTAAATCAACAGCTTCAGAATTCCTTTTAGCAGCATTGAGATTTTTTAAATCCCATTTATATAGCTCTCTAAAAAAATTAAGATAAAACTCTTCAGCGTGAGTATGCAAATGCAAAAGGTTGAGCTTACCATTAATGGTAATTGCATGAGCAAGGTTAACCAGCTTTCCTTCTGCATAATCAAAATATTTTGTTCTATTCATTATGCTCATAGAAAGTGATCTAATAATTTGCTTTCTTTTTTTGTTTCTTTTAAGTACTTGTCTAAGGACTTACACAATTATATATATCTTAGCAACTTATGCCTTTTATTAAAAGCCTATATAGCAAAATACTAAGCGCTATTTTAAGTATTCCATTTAAATACCATTACGTGTAGCACTAATAGCATTTTACCAATAAATTTGAACCTTTCGTAAGGCTTAATTAATCCATACTTTCCATAATCCAGTCCTCGATCGAGCTTGGCTGATTTGTTACGATGTCCACTAACAAAAACCACGGTTCAAGCGGTAGTTTTTGTTTTGTCGCCAGTAAGACGATTTTTTGTTATGATATAAAAAAAGAATAACATATGAAAAAAACGCCTTTAATCCTTTGCATGATATTTCTGTCAGCTGTAGGGTGCCAATCTGTCCCGCAACTATTACCAGAAAATAAAATAATAACACCAACTCCTACTGTTTTAGATCAGACTCCAATCGGTCAGCCTACCACATTAGAACAAAGCAAACTTGCCCCCATAGTAGAAACTAAGCCAATAGCTGATAAGCCGAATACTGAGATCTACGTTTTAGAAGAACAAACCACAAACGATATTTTAACTCCCGTTCAGGGCAAAGATTATTGGAATGTTGATGTAAATAAATTTGTTAATCAGTTCTACAGGTCGCATGATGACAAGTATGATTTCTTGATGGTGTTCCCTTTGGATATGTTGCCGGCTTACACTTCGAATGTTATTAATAGAGAAGTCAAAGGGATTGGCATTGATTCAGTTTTTTCCAATAATGCAACGAAAAATTTGAAGGCGGTGGTTCTTTCAGACTCCTATAGAATTTGGTACGGCACCAAACCGAATCCTCCGAATTTTGATGATAATTTAAGAACCATTTCGTTACACGAAATAGGGCATTATTGGTTGGATTACATAAACAAACCAATGGGATGGAATGGAGACTTCGGTCATTATCCTTACAATTTAGATTTATTTAGCGGCGATTCAAGTTTTGTAGATCCAATGGCCTATTATCAATGGATTGATTCCAATGATCAGTACAAATGTGTAAATGGTAATTTAACGTCGCATAAATTTTCAAAACTGTCTTTATACTTGATGGGTTTTATTCCTGCAGAATCGGTCCCTCCAATATATTTACAACAGTTAAAAGATAAGCCTAATGATGATTATTATAATACCTGGGGACCGAATTGCGATCAGCCTGCAGATTTTTTGAGCACAAACACGATAACCATTCAAGATGTCGTTAAGAAGGTGGGGGATAGAGTGCCAACTGTTTCCGATAGCCAAAAAAACTTCAAAGTCGGATTCGTTATATTGGCTCCTAAAGGCCAAAGCGTACCACCGAATTTCATTGAGTATGTAAAAAAATATCAATCAGCTTTGCCTGGGGATTGGAATCAAGCCACCGAGGGTCTGTCTACGATAAGCTATTAAAAATAGAACACCCGCGCCAAAAGCTTTCCCAGCTAAACCTCAAACCTTGGAAAGCAGTTTTTCTAGTATAATATAGAATATAATTAAAAATCTTATTTATGAACAAACTTATTCAGAGAAGTTTTTTAAACGCTTTGGGCACAGTGGCGTATGTATCCCTGATATCCATAGTGATGAGTAATGGCAATAAAATATTTGGTGAAAAAGATACAGCAATTACTCCTATTGCCGTTTTAATGCTTTTTGTTCTTTCTGCAGCGATCACTGGCAGCTTGGTAGTTGGCAAACCGTTGCTGATGTATTTAAATAATGAAAAGAACGAAGCGATTAAATTATTTATGTACACAGTAGGCTGGTTAGCCTTGGCTACAATAGTTTTGTTTGTGGTTATGGCAAGTATGCATAGATAACATCCTTATAAACGCCCCATGCCTCCATTTACAAATACCACGTTTTGTGGTATTTTTTTATATCATCATCTGTTAAACCCTTTCACGGAACTTGGTATGCTTATCAAGAAATGGATCAGGAGTTTCTTGAAAGGAACTCCTGAGTCACCCGATACGGCGGTGGTGAATAAGAAGGTGGTAAAGGTTTCCGTGGAGCAGTTTCATGAGGCAGTATTGAGAGAGCTGCCGAACGAGATTGTGAGTTTCGTGGGCGCCTATCAGATGGACTCACGGTACCGTAGCTGGCAGTTCGATGTAAACCATGACACCACTCTCGCTACTGAAGAGGTCGAGGTCTTCGGTGCGGCGGAATCCCGTTTGATCAAAATGGGTATGCCGTACCGTCAAACAGGGATTAGGCAGTCGAGCACAGTAAGTCCTCGATACCTAATCTTTACCAGAACTTTATAAAAGGGGGGATAGAGGGTAGAAGAATAACGGGCAAAGAACTCTGATTCACGTCAGGGTTCTTTTGTTAAAAATATCGGTGATATTATGCGACTATGTTATTCTCCCGCGACAGCCTTTTTAACTAACATTTCCTCTAATTTCACAATTAGAGTATTATAGTTTCACTTGCCGCCTAGCAGGCGGTGTAACGTTCCCAATCTTGAGGAGGATGTCATGTCTAACACGCACACGCCCGAGCTTTTTCTGGCTGGACGAGATTTTGCCCAGCTCGGTAACGAAGCTACAAGCATATCTGATTGGTTCCTGCAATGGGATGCTTCCCTAATGCGAAATGACTGGCCTGCTTTACTTAATCTGTTGCATTGGGGCCTCCAATCGTTGCCATCGAGGGACGCGTCGACAACGGACCTCGTCCGGATTTTTCGGCACTACTTGCTCGTCGCGGATGGCCATCAGAATGCGAAAAACTTTGGCTCGAGTACCTACAAGCTCCGCGGCTGGATGGGCGAGCTAAGCCGTCCCGAGGTTTTGCAGAAACTTGCGGACAAAGCTTGGGTGGAGTTGTGTAATCGTTTCTTCGTTTTTCATGACGAAGGGACCGGCGTCCATCTTAGGTATGAAAGCCTTCTTATGGAACCGGAATTGGCCAGAGAGGCGATCAAGTTTTTTGACTCCAAACGTTGGCGCGCTTGTGACACCTATTGGGCTGCCAACGTTCGCACTCATGAGGGCGACAATTACGACAAGAAGGCGATAGCGTTTTTTCGCAAATTCTTGAAGTTTGCTTGGAACTTCGGGGATGAACTTGTCGGTACTAAGCCCGCTCGGGACTATTTTGAAAGGAAGTTTGGAGATGGATCCGAGGAAAAGGCATACGCTGAAACGTTGCAATATTTTCGGAAACTGCGGCCACAACTGGTTGAGTTATTCCGAGAATACGACCAGCTTGGTTTTCTTTTCGATCGCAAGCTTGATCGGCCAACTCGCCAAGCGTTGGAGGCGTTGGTGCGCCGCAGCGGAATGGCAACTTCTATCGAAGGTCGGTTAGAAGATCGCTACGGCGAGCAATCAACAGATCCAAGGTTTGCGGGTATGCTTACGCTTAACTCTCGTGAGCCGGCCCGAATTCTTTTGCTTTATCCCTTGCTCCAGCGCGGAAGGAGGAAGTTCATTCGTGCGATGAACGCTCAAAAGCGCCATGAAGCCGAGATTAAGAAGGTTAGCCTGCGCGATGAACTGGAGATCAGGCGCAGAGAGCTGAAGGAGTTGGAAGAGCATTCGCGTTAGACTGTAGTAATGGGGAACTAAGGGCCGTATCACAAGGATACGGCCCTTTTCTTAATAAGGGTTTGCGGAATGCATGATTCATTTGAAAGATATTTTGAATAATTTAGCATTAGGTGGAAAAGTGATTTGTCTAGACAATGCCATGGAAAAATGGTACCGTAATCTATTCCGCAACGCTGCGGAACGATCCCTTCAAATTGAGGCAGAGACAACGCTTTAGTCACATGCATTTGGAGGGTGTTTCAATTCCTGCGGAAATCCCGTAGGCATCTTCTATGAAGAGGTGAGGAGCATGGGCCAAACAGAGCACCGGAGGTTTAGTTCAGCGCCGCTAATGAGGCGCCGGAGGCATCACAGAAATATCTGGTTCATCGTCGCAGTCGTCCTAACGCTGTTAGTTATTCTGAGGGCGTTTGTGATGGTAAGTATTCCGACTGAGAAAAGCGTGTCTCAGAGCAGGTACACAGCACCTCAGGCTCCGTCGTCCTCTGGCGACCCTGACCCCTAATAGGGGCTCACCTGATACTTGGAGGGACAAATGTGTTATATCGAACCAGAAGAGGTTGACAACCGGATCGCCGCTTGGGCAAACAAGCTCGATTGGTGCTTAGCTCGAGCTAACGTCTGGTTGAAGCGTTTTGGGCATGAACCTTCAGAAGCGGTGGAGGAAGCCTTAGAAAGGGTAAAGGCGCTGGTGCCTTGCGGCGGAAGCGAGCAATTTCATCCTTGCGCTAGGTGCGGAGAATTTTTCTTCGACTGCCCAGATCCGCTGGCGCCTCGTTTTCCGGTGGAGGAGACTCACCCGATATCTGGAAAAGCAGAATGTTAGGAGGATACAGCGCACAATGCGCACGCAACAAGCGCGGGACAAACTATCATGGTTCCCGCGCTTTTCATTTGTTCAAATATAATTTAAAAAGCAGGACGGATCCTGCTTTTTAATATGCCTTGCTGTAACGATATTTAAATTAACTTATTTTTTTCCAGCAATGTTTATCATCCACTCAACGCCGAATTGATCCACAAGCATTCCAAAAGTATCTCCCCAAGGAGCTTTGTTTAGATGTTGAAGAATTTTTGCATTTGCTGAAAGTTTTTCCCAGTAGCCAGTTAATTCCGCTTCGTCATCTCCACCTAAAGCTAGAGCAATGTTCGCTGTATTAGGAACTACTTTTCCTTTTGGCATATCAGAAGCCATTATAGTCATACCGCTTTCAGTAACAAGAACAGCATGCATTATTTTATCTTCGTCTCCCTCTTGGTATCCAGGATTGGCCTCTTTGAAGGTGCTTAATTCCAATTTTCCTCCGAACACAGTCTTGTAAAATTCCATCACGGTACGCGCTTTATTATCAAAAGCGATATATGGGTTCAGTCTGCTAGTCATATGTGTATAGTTTAATTTATTAGTCTTCTTAGTATACCAGATCCTCTAAATTAGTCTTATGGTAAAGTTTGTCTGACTGAACTTGTTTTGTTATGCTTTGAATACATTAACTTAACCTACAATAGATCAAACTAAGTTTAAAAAACTAATTATATGAGTGAATACAATTCAGAATTTAATCCGGAACCTTCTGATTACGATAAGGATGAAGAAGCTAAACGCCTCGAGCAACGGGTTGCTAATTATCGAGCTCGCATAGAAGCTAAATTTCGCGGAATTGATAATGATCACTTCCTTTTAGGGTTAGTTGAAATAGAACAAACAACTAAAGTTGCGCTGGAACAAATTGACAAGCATTATAGAATTCAGAGAGAAAAAATTGAAAGTATCGAGAGGTATGATTCGGAAAAGGGCCGACGATTGAGAGAGACTTTAGAAGAGGACACTAAAAATTCGATTCAGCGTTTAAATAAACTTTATAATGATTATTTAAAAAAGGCGCCTCCTAGTTTCCGAATAATTGAAGAAGAGTAAGGTTAATTAGATAAGACATAAATAATATATGCCAGAGCAAATTTCAAATAATAGTTCGTCAGAGCTTGATCAAGATATAAAAGAGCTAAGCGAAACACTAAAAGAAAGCGCTAGGTCTCAAGACCGGTTTTCTGAAATTTTAGTTGTGCTCGCATTGGTCCAGATAGTTGTTGGTTTATTTCAATTTATTTTAGCTGCTCAAAATTCCCAGATAAGCAAATGGTATGGATTGGGTTGGGTACTATTATTAATAGCTACAATCTCTTGGGTGCTCTTTAGCTTTAGGAAACGTTCTCAAAAAAGAAAAGCTAATAAAACTACTAATTAGCAATATTATCATTGAAGCCTAATGTGATTAAGTGCAATTGTACAATTGCTAGGTTCTTTTAAATTTTGGATACTTCTGGTATATTTTTAATTAATATTTTATGTCACAAAATAATCAAGATCCAAAAGATAAATTTCCACAACCGCCGATGCAAGAGCATCCCCAAAGCTACCCCGGCTTGGAAGCAGACATGAATATTAAACCGGACTACGGTCAGGACTCTTACAAAGGCTGCGGTAAGCTAACGGGAAAAACTGCCTTAATTACAGGCGGTGATTCGGGTATTGGCCGGGCAGTTGCAGTTGCTTTTGCAAAAGAAGGCGCTGATGTCATGATCGGCTATCTTCCAGAGGAACAAGAGGATGCCAATCAAACGATTAGCGCTATTCAAGCTGCTGGACGCAAGGGCGTTGGCTTTGCTGGCGACATCAAAGATAAAAATTACTGCAAAGAATTAATTAATCAAGCGCTAAAAGAATTTGGCAAGTTAGATATTTTAGTTAACAATGCTGCGTTCCAAAAATATTTTACAGATATTAACGAGATCACTTGGGAAGATTTTGAAACGATTTTTCAAACCAATGTTTTCGCCACTTTTTATTTAGCACAGCAAGCTGCTCAGCATATGCAAAAAGGCAGCGCTATTATTAATACTGCATCAATAGAGGCATTTGAACCGAAGCCGTTGCTATTACCATACTCAGCTAGTAAAGGGGCGATCGTAACGATGACCAAAGCTTTATCCGAAGCTCTAATTGAAAAAGGGATTCGAGTAAATGCCGTTGCCCCTGGGCCCATTTGGACTCCCTTAAATACTCATGCATCGCCGCCGGACAAATTAAGTTCTTTTGGCGAAAGCACGCCAATTAAAAGAGCGGGTCAACCAATTGAATTGGCTCCTGTATACGTATTATTGGCCTCAGATCAGGGCAGTTATATCACTGGTGAGGTATATGGGGTGACTGGCGGCAAAGGGGTGGTATAATCCTTTAAACAGCTGTACAATATTAGTAAGCAGTAATTTAAAAAATATGCAATCAAAATCAAAAGGGTTTACGTTAATTGAGTTGTTGGTGGTTATTGCAATCATTGGTTTGTTAGCATCAGTAGTATTGCTGGCGCTAAACTCTGCGAGAGCAAAATCTCGAGATGCAAAAAGATTAGCCGATATCAGACAGCTTACCACTGCCTTGGAATTATATTTTAATGACTTTAATGCTTATCCGGTTCAAGCGTCGGCAGCAATTTTAACAGGAACAACTGTTCCTTTGAACTTGGCACCGACTTATGTTGGCAAGGTTCCAGCCGCTCCGGTTCCAGCGGAACCGATCTGTACTGGTTCAGGTACTTCCCAAGCTCTTAATAATGCCTACGTTTATCTTTCTGCAAACGGATCAACCTACGCTTTATCTTTTTGTCTCGGCGCCACGACCGGCGGCTTTATTGCCGGCACTCATACCGCTTCTCCTGCAGGCATCCAGTAGTTAATTTTTTTTATAGCTTTTCACAAGAGTCATCTGATCGTAACGATTAGATGACTCTTGTTTTGCTTTTCTTTCAAAATTCGATATAATCATAAATCGCCTATGCCGCTGCATAGGCAGTTCACACTTTAGCAAAGGGTGCGAGATTGGTTATCAAACCGGATGGTTCATTGTTCTGGGTGGCGACGTTCAACGTTGCTGGCCAGGCGTGGATGGGGTGGAAGCAGCGAGCCGATCTTGCCACCGAAGTGTTTGGCAACATGCCGGTCGGTTTGGTGGGTTTCCAGGAATTTGGTCGCAAAGATCCGGAAAACCCTGAGCAGCGTAACAGCTGGAACAGTTTGCATCGAGGTCATCCCGAGATGGATGTCTACTACGGCGAAGAGGCCGGTGACATTTTCATCAATCCGATTGCTTTCGACCCGGTTCGTTTCGAACTGATTGAGCGGGGGACTTTCTGGCTCAGCGACGATGGTAGCTACAAGAAGGGTTGGGATGGCGTCGTCGAGCACGGTGCTAGTTGGGTGCTTGTTTTAGATCGGGCAATGAGAAGAACCTTTCTGCACATCAACGCTCACTTGGACAACAAAGGAATAGTTGCTCGGGCTGAAGGCGTGCGATTGATTTTGCAGTTTGCTGAAGGAAATTTTCGCTCAAATCGGCCTTTGCCGACGATTATCACTGCTGACAGCAATGTCAGCGTGGGCTCGCCTCAGGGCACTCTTGGCTCGCCGCACCAGCGTTGGGCAGATCCCGAAAAACGCAGTTGGGGGGATCCAGATATGCGCCGGCCCTACGACATGATGGTCAAGGCCGGATTTACCGACACCTGGATTGCTGCTCATCCCTATGATCCAAATCAGGGGAGGGTGTTGGGTCAGCTGACTTCGTTGCGCCGGCCGATGACTTACCACGGTTTCCAGGGAGTGGACTATCGGGGAGATGGTTGGGGAACCTGGGATACCGAATGGATCTTCGTTCGTGGCTTCAAGGTTCTGAACAGCGTACTTGTGAAAGACAACAAAGGGGGAATCTATCCGAGCGACCATTATCCAATGATGGCCTTGCTCGACTATGAGTCCGAATAGGACGTCGCCCGCCGAGTGCAATAAGCATTCGGCGGGTGCTGTTTTTTTATTGTGAGATCTTCCTATAGCTTAAATTCGTTGCCGCGATACAATAAATGAAAGCATTAAAATAAAACCTTATGGAAATATACCACAACGATACTTACCAGGAACCCTTGCAAGATGAAACCTCTTTAATAATTGTTAGCGGCGAGCATATTGCTAAGATGTATAAATTTGAAGATGGTCGATTAACTCCGGAACCGGTAGTGCATGTCGAACATACTGTTTACACAGACGCCGAAGGTTATCGGGGTCGCGACAATTCTATATCTGCGCTGGGAACTTCGTCCGATAATGAAAAGAAGGATACCGGTGAGCGGCACGATTTCTCAGTGCAATTTAAAACTAAAGTCGAAGAACTTTCCCGAGATAATAAGTTCGATTGGTTTTATTTGTTTGCACCTCAAGAAGTAATGCCCCAAATTCGAGGGTTGCTGCCTGCTGATTGGCAGAAAAAACTGCGCTTTACCTACTCTGGTAATTTTACTAAAGCGATGCCAGCAGAACTACAAGAAATAATTAAAACAAACTTTGCAGCGTTAAAACCAGAAAGTTGGACTGCGCGAGAAGAGGAAGCGAAATCTATTTTAAATAATACTAATTCGTTGCAGGGAAGTGCTTAATCAACTGGCGGTCAATCCGGTCGCCAGGCAAAAGTAAACGGAACATTGATCTTCGATTGATGTTCCTTTTTGTCGCTTCATGAAATCTTCATCAATAAAATGTATAATGATTGGGATGTTAAAATGTAGTAAACTGTTAAAAAGGATATAGGAATGAAAAAGTATTTATTGAGCGGTTCAATGGTGGTGTTATTTATTCTGCATCTGTTCTATCAGCGCGGGCTTGTTAAGTCTAGCTCTGTCGCTTCGTCTACAGCATCTACAACGACGTCTAGCGCTATTCCTATAACAGTTCCTCTAACCCCATCCAGCTCAACGCCAGCAGCAGCTGTTAAGGTTGCAATCCAAAATGGCCAATATAAAGATGGCAGTTATACCGGCTCAATTGCCGATGCTTATTATGGGAACATTCAAGTTAGTGCAGTTATTCAGAATGGAAAATTGACTGATGTACAGTTTTTGCAATACCCAAATGATCAACGCGAGTCAATTCAGATTAACAGCAGAGCAATGCCGCTTTTAAAATCTGAAGCAATCTCCGCGCAGAGTGCAAACGTTAACATTGTTTCCAGAGCGACTGATACAAGTAATGCTTTTCGTGAATCTTTAGCAGCAGCTTTAGCCAGAGCAAAAGTTTAATGCCAATGAAAGACATTAGAATTATTATGGGTATGCCGATTACGATTGAGGTGCTTGATCAAACAGACATTGGTTTACTTGAAAAAGTATTTAATTATTTCATTTCTATTGATCAGAAATTTAGCACCTACAAAGACACTAGTGAAGTAAGCTTGATAAACCAAGGAAAAACTTCTGTTGAACATTATAGCGCAGAAATGCGTGAAGTCTTGGAGCTTTCGGAACAAACCAAGCAACAAACTGAAGGGTATTTCGATGTATATACTCCAGATCACAAACTAGATCCCTCTGGATTAGTTAAAGGCTGGGCAATCTTGAACGCAGCAAAACTTTTGGAATCGCATGGTTCGAAAAATTATTATATTGATGCTGGAGGAGACATTCAGGTTCAGCGTCCGAATAGAAAAGCGGAAGCCTGGCAGGTTGGCATTCAAAACCCTTTTGATAAAAAGGAAATCGTGAAAGTATTGCAGTTGCATAATCAAGGCTTAGCAACTTCAGGTTCGTACACTAGGGGAGCGCATATTTATAATCCAAAAGATTCAGACGTTAAACTAAACGAAGTCGTTAGTATTACGGTAATAGGCCCAAATGTTTATGAAGCAGATCGGTTTGCGACCGCAGCATTTGCAATGGGCAATGATGGAATTTATTTTATAGAAAAGATTGCTGGACTTGAAGGTTATCAAATTAATAAAGATCGGATTGCTACTGAGACCACTGGTTTCAAAAAATATTATGTTTAAACTAATTGATAAAATTATTGATCGAATAACAATGTACCGGCTGGTACTTTATTATTTAATTGGCTTATTGTTAGCGGCGGTTGCACTTAGCGCTTTAGCAATTTTGCCCTACGCCCCAATTGCAATTATTTATTCCAGTTTGATCTTGGTTGTAATTTGCTGGATTTCAAATAAAGTTTTAGGAAGCTTGTTTAAAGTTTCGATTAACATTGAATCATCCCTTATTACAGCTTTGATTTTGGCGTTAATTATAAGTCCGCCGGAAAGCGGGCAATATTTGTCGGTGTTACCTTTTTATTTTTTGGCTGGTATTGTCGCAATGGCATCAAAGTTTTTAATAAATATTGGCAAAAAACATATTTTTAATCCTGCGGCTTTAGCTGTTGCGGTTACCGGAATAGCAATCGGCGCTTCTGCTAGTTGGTGGGTTGGCACGGCGTCACTGTTGCCATTTGTTTTAATTGGTGGAATTTTAATGCTAAGAAAACTGCGCCAGTTTGATTTGGCAGTCGCTTTTTTAATCGCGGTAATTTTAACGACAATAACAATTGGTTCCGTAAATGGCCATATAGTTACTTCGTTGCTCAAAGCTTTTAGTAGCTCACCGCTGTTATTTTTTGTTTTTGTAATGCTTACTGAACCTTTAACGATGCCGCCCAATCGCGATGGCAGAATTGCTTATGGAGTTTTAGTTGGAATGTTGTTTAGCCCGTTAGTGCACTTTGGGCAAACTTATTTTAGCCCAGAGCTAGCGTTATTAGTTGGAAACGTTTTTGCATACCTAGTAAGCCCAAAGGGGCGCCACGTTTTTGTGATTAAAGAGGTTAGAGAGGCGAGTACCGGAGTTTTTGATTTTGTTATGGAAACTGAAAAAAAGTTTAAGTTCAAAGCCGGTCAATATATGGAATGGACCTTAGGACACAATAAGCCGGATAGTCGTGGCAATCGCAGATATTTTACGCTTGCTTCTTCACCGACAGAATCAGAGGTTCTCTTAGGTGTAAAATTTTACGAAAACTCCAGCAGTTTTAAAAAAGAAATGTTAAATTTAAAACCAGGCGATGTCATTACCGCAGGCCAGTTGGCAGGGGAATTTACTTTGCCTAATAACAAGGAAGATAAATTAGCTTTTATCGCCGGTGGTATTGGCGTGACGCCATTCCGAAGCATGATTAAGTATTTAGTCGACAAGAACGAAAAGCGCGATCTTAAAATGCTTTATTCAAATCGTAGGATTGAAGAAGTAGCGTATTGGGAATTGTTTAATCAGGCTTATCAGCAGTTAGGTTTTAGTACGATCTATACGCTTACTGATCTGGATCGAATTCCAGAAGAATGGCGTGGGTCCCGTGGTTTTATAAACGCTGCAATGATTAGTAAAGAGATTCCAGATTTTAAAGAACGAAAATTTTATATTTCTGGATCGCATCAAATGGTTAGCGCCATCAAGGAAGAACTTTCTCAAATAGGGGTTTCGTACAAAAACATTAAAACTGATTTTTTCCCTGGATTGGTATAAAACAAACACCCCGCAGAATAAGCAAATGCCAGATTAGAGCGAAAAAAGAATATCCACAACAAAATCTATTCCTTCATCTTCACTTCATTGGCAAATCTTATGATGATATTACTTCGAGGCAATAGGTCGAGTCCGAAGGAAATATTATTAATAATTATAAGGAGAGTAAATTATTGAATATATCAAAAAAGACCGCAGTATTGCTTACAGGCGTTGGTCTAATGGCAGGGACCATGGTATCTATCGGATTTCAAACACATGCCGCTACAGATACCACTACAACAACCCCAGCCATGACCACCGCAAGCCCAAACACTTCTCCGGCCCGACAGTTCGACCGCACCAAGGGCGGACATATCGGCCAGAATGGAGTTAAGGAAACCTTGTTAACAGGGGATGTTGCAGCTAAAGCTAACGCCGCTGCACTAGCCGCTGTTCCAGGCGCTACCATCGATCGAGCTGAGAACGACGCAGAAGGTGCTACTTATGAAGTGCACATGACTAAGTCTGACGGGTCAGAAGTAACCGTAAAGTTGGATGGAAACTTTAACGTTACCGCTACCGAAGCAGGTGGCCATGGTCACGGTCACCTCGGCGCTGTTGATCCAACAGATGCAGCTGACTCAGTAAAATAATTGAACAATAACAGAAAATACAAATCCGGCATTTATGCTCTACCGAGATTTGTATTTTTTGTTATAATCATTTTATGAAAGAATTTGTAAAAATTGTAGTGTTTGTTCCAGAAACTCATGCCGATGTTTTGCGTCAAAGCATTGGCGAAGCCGGGGCCGGCAAAATAGGAAATTATACTTTTTGTAGTTTCTCAACTAAGGGAATCGGACGATTCAAGCCGGAACAAGGCGCTGATCCTGCAATTGGGGAAGTGGGTAAATTAGAAGCAGTCGCTGAAGAACGAGTTGAAGTCGCTTGTGAACGTGATCAAGTTGAGGGTCTTATAAAAGCGATCAAAGCCGTGCATCCGTATGAAGAAGTTGTAATTGATATTTATCCGATGTTGGTTTTGGAAAACGATTAAATTATTTTTATGAAAACAGTTTCATAAAGGCAAAAAGTACCCTTGGTAAACTGAGTGGCGTGATTCTTGATGCTGCGCCCAGTCTTTTATTATTGACAAATTACATTAGCTACTATATAGTGAAGTAACTAATGTAATTTGATTTAATCGAAAAAGCCTATGGATCGAAATAAGATCACCGCTGAAATATTAATAAGCATGGGTTCAATGCGCAAGCTAATGTTCAAAGGGGACCATGCCGGCAAAGCGCCGCTTACCAGGGCGCAGTTGTCTTTACTGATGATCATTTCTGATGGCAATAAAAGCATCAAAGAACTTGCTGAATGCTTCACTATTACGGCCAGCGCTGCCGCTCAGTTAGTAGATGGGTTGGTAAAAGATAGAATGCTTAAACGTGAAGAGGATAAAATTGATCGTAGAAAAGTAGTTGTTTCTTTGACCGCCAAAGGCAAGACCATTTTAAACCAAGCAAAGAAAAAACGAATGGAATCGCTTGTTAAGATCTTTTCATCTTTGACCGATGCGGAGTTGGAACAACTTCGAAAACTACAACTTAAAATTATAGAAAATTTAAAATAGATGTCTAAACCGAATCAAAAAAACTTCAATAAGGAAAAAAACAAGCAAGAAAATAAGCCGGATAAACCGCAATCAACCCTAATAAGTGTTTTAAAACCTTACACTAAGCTAATTTCAATTTTGGCTTTTTTTGCAGTGGTCAGCAGCGCAGCGGGACTGGTTCTGCCTAAAATTATTTCACACTCAATCGACCACTATGTTAAAGGCGCTTTCCACGTAAATACTTTTATCTGGCAATTTGGCGGAGTAGCCTTCGTAATTTTTGCTTTTACCTATTTTCAAAGCATCATGCAAACATTTGTTTCTGAAAAAGTTGCTAAGGATATGCGTGAAAATTTGGCAGCAAAAATCTCTCGCCAAAGCTTTGCCTTCATTGAAGAAATTTCTCCAGGTAAAATTCTTACCAACTTAACTTCGGATATTGATTCAGTTAAGACTTTTGTGGCCCAAGCGATCGTTTCGATCGTATCTTCGATTATTGTAGTAATTGGCGCTTCAATTTTGCTTTTGAGCATAAATTGGAAATTGGCGCTTGCGGTTATCGCAGTGGTGCCAATGATTGGCGCGGTATTTTTTATTGTTCTTCAAAAAGTTCGAACCTTCATGATTAATTCGCGCGAAGTAATTGATCGTTTAAATAAAGTTATTAATGAAAGTATTTTAGGCTCGGCTTTGATAAGAGTCCTAAATTCCCAACAACCGGAATTTGATAAATTTGTTTCTGCAAATACCCAAGCGCGCAATGTTGGTTTTAGTATTTTAAGAATGTTTGCCGGATTAATTCCTGCCATTACATTTCTTGTGAATATGGCCACTTTAATTATTGTCTTACTTGGTGGACACTTTGTTATTGCAAGAAGTATGACCTTGGGAGACTTTACCGCCTTCAACACCTATCTTTCTTTGATGATTTTTCCGATTTTAGTGATTGGAATTATGAGCAACGTTATTGCTCAGGCAACCGCATCTTATAGCAGAATCGGCGCGGTTTTAGATGCTCCGGAACCAGCAGAGGATGGTTTGGTTAAAGATCATTTGAAAGGCGAGGTCTCAGTTAAAAATATTACTTTAGCATTTGCAGAGAAGAAAGCACTTAAGGATGTTTCGTTTACCGTGGCTGCCGGAACAAAAACAGCAATTATCGGCCCAACGGCTGCTGGAAAAACTCAGCTGCTGTACTTGTTAACTGGCTTAATTAAACCAACTAGCGGCGAGATTGAATATGATTCGATTAATATTGAAAAGTATCAAAAAGAAGCATTGCATAATCAGGTCGGTTTTGTTTTTCAAGACAGCATCATTTTTAATTTAACCTTAAGAGAAAACATCGCTTTCAATACTAAAGTTACTGACCAAGCAATGCAAAAGGCGATTGATACCGCAGAGCTGCATGATTTTATTGACAGTCTTCCAGAGCGGTTGGAAACAATCGTTTCGGAAAGAGGCACCAGCCTTTCTGGCGGACAGAAGCAAAGAATAATGCTTGCTAGAGCGCTGGCACTTAATCCAAAAGTTCTTTTGTTGGATGATTTTACTGCCCGAGTCGATAACAAGACTGAGCAAAAGATTTTGGCGAATGTCGCAAGAAATTATCCCGGTATTACCTTAATTTCAGTGACTCAGAAGATTTCTTCGATTGAACAATATGATCAAGTTATTTTGTTGATGGAAGGGGAAGTATTGGCCGCAGGTACCCATCAACAATTAATGCAGACCTCACCAGAATACGTTCAAATTTATAATTCACAGCGAAGCACGAACCACTATGAATAATTACACCTTAAATAAGCCGCACGGCGAACAAAAAGAAGCTGGTCTTATGGAGGCGCTTGGCAAACTAGGCCCGCTTTTAAAAGATGACAAAAAAAGATTGATTCTGTCTGGAATCACCGGACTAGTAAATGCCGGATTTACTTTAGTTGCGCCATTGTTGGTTGCAAGAGTAATCGATAAATATATTCAAACTGGAAATTTCCACGGTGTTTTAGTTTTTTCAGGTTACTTGTTAGCTTTATACATCGGCGCTGCAATTGCGAATTATTTCCAAACTTTAGTGATGGGTACAATCGGTCAAAACCTATTGTTTAAACTGCGAAATGAAATATTTAATAAGCTGCAAGAGTTGCCAGTGGCGTTCTTTAACCAAAATAAAGCTGGAGATTTAATTTCTCGTATAAACAATGACACTGATAAATTAAACCAATTCTTTGCTCGAAGCTTAATCCAATTTGTTAGCGGGATTATCAGTATTGTGGGCGCCGCCGTTTTTGTGCTGGTAATTAATTGGCGCTTAGGTTTGGCAATGCTTGCACCTGCAGCCATTCTGCTAGTTATTACTGTGATTCTCTCAGGCTGGATTAAAAGAAAGAATGCAATCAATTTAAAAAGCACTGGCGGAATGAGTGCCGGGATTCAAGAAAATTTAGAAAATTTTAAAGTAGTGGTAGCATTTAATCGTCGGGATTATTTCAGAGAAAAATTCGCCGAAGTTAATAAAGTAAATTATGATTCTGCAGTTTCCGCAGGAATTGCAAACAATACCTTAACTCCCACCTACAGCTTTGCTTCAAGCATCGCTCAGTTAATTATTATTGCCTACGGATTATATTTGATTACGCATCATTTAATTTCTATCGGCGCGCTGATTAGCTTCTTAACTTATGTAATTATTCTTTACAACCCGTTAAGACAGATGGCAACGATTTGGTCGGATTTCCAAACAGCGTTAGCAGGCTGGGATCGTATTCACGATATTATCGATCTGCAATCTGACTTAGTAACAGTTCCATCAAACGAATCAGCTCCGAACAGTAAGCTTTTAACTTTTAAAAACGTTAATTTCGGTTATCCAGATGGCAAAACTGTTCTGCATAATGTGAACTTTGAATTGGAGCGCGGCAAAACTTACGCTTTGGTTGGTCCAACTGGCGGCGGTAAAACTACTACGGCTTCTTTGATGGCGCGTTTGTATGATCCAACTGAAGGAACTGTTTTTTTGGATGGCAAAGATATCCGTTCTTATGATCCGGCAGCGCGTACCAAAAAAATCGGGTTTATTTTACAAGAGCCTTTTATGTTTACCGGAACAATTCGAGACAATATTCTTTACGGCAATCCTGAATACAAAGATTATTCAATCCCAGAATTAGAAGAAGTGATTAAAAAATCAGGTTTAGAAACATTGCTAAACATTTTTGACCAAGGTCTAGAAACAAAAGTTTCTGCTAGCGGGGGAACACTGAGCTTAGGTCAGAAACAATTGATTGCCTTTATTCGTGCGGTGTTAAGAAATCCTGAATTGTTAATTCTTGATGAAGCTACTGCAAACATTGATACAGTTACCGAACAACTGCTCGAAGATATTCTTAAAAAACTTCCGAAAGAAACCACTCGCGTAATAATTGCGCATCGGTTAAACACAATCGAAAACGCTGACGAAATATTCTTCATTAACGGTGGAGAAGTTACTCCTGCCGGTTCAATGGAACATGCCGTAGAAATGCTTTTACACGGAAATAGAAACAGTTAGCTGTACTAAAGTACAAAAAATATCCTAAATTTTGAGCAAAAGATATGATCAATTGCTACTAGTCATTTTGGCCTGGGAGTATAAAATGAAAGTAGTTAATCATTATAAAAAGAAATAAATTTATGGATTCATATTCCTCCCCAACAACTAAGCCCTTGTACCGAGGTACTCAAGTAGTTTGGTACATTCTTGGAATTTTAGAAGTTTTGCTTGCTTTCCGCTTTGTTCTAAAATTATTAGGTGCAAATCCTAATGCTGGTTTTACTAGTTTTATTTACAACGCATCTTACCCATTTGCAGCGCCATTCTTAAGCGTCTTCCGAATTACTAAAGTTGCTGGCAGTGTCTTTGAATGGACTACAATTTTAGCGATGTTGGTTTATTGGTTGATCGCTTGGGGAATTGTAAGAATGTTCTTGATGAGCAAAAGCGTTTCTACTCCTGAAGCTGCGGTAAAGTTGAACAGTCAAGAATAATGTTTCTTCTGTAATACCGTTGGCAACTAATAAGGATTTAAAAAAATACCCCGACCATATGGCCGGGGTATTTTTATTAGGCAGCGTTGTCTTCAGTTTTAGCGCCAACTTGTTTAGCGTGATCTTCTGTAGGTGTTTCTGTCTTAGCTGGTTCTGCAGCCGGAGTAGTTTGTTCGTCTAACATATCGTTACCTTTCGTGAATACTAAGCTATCCATTGAGCTTAGCAGCTAACCGCAATAATAGCCAATCAATGCATTTGGCTTGACCAAAGCTTTTGCTCATGTTAATTTAGTACATCCGCTGCATTGCATACGGAAAACTTTGACGGGGGTCGGTATGAATAGACTGGCGTATCTCTTGAAATTTTGCACTGTTCTTGGGGTCGTTTGCGCTTGCAGCAAGGATCTTTCTTCTGGAGCACAATCGCCAACGCCGCCGGTAGTGACATTTACCCCTACCGTGGTTGTCGCGAATGTGATCGATGCCAACAATATCCATTCGCGGGCTGAATACGAAAGGCTTCGAATTCAGACCGAGCATCGGTTTGAGCAGCTAAGCCAGATGCTCACCAAGCAGCTGCAACAGGAACTGGATTCTGCTTGGCAAAGCTTTGCTGACTTCGATACTGCGCAGCTTGCAAAGCTGAAACAGGCAGTGCCGAAGTCCTACGCGAAGTGGATCCGGGCGAAGAAAGCGGCAGCTTATGAACAGCACGTCGCTTTGGAGAAAAGCGTGCCAGAAATCGCAGGGTATCTTCGAGTTGTTGATTCGGCGCGAATGGAATATCGCACCAAGCTCAATACCCTGGAGCAGCTGCACGTCAATGAGCTGCGGGTTGCCTACCACAGCTATCAGCGCGATTCGGTAGAACTGAAGTCTTACGCTGCAAAGAACCCGGAGTAGTTCGAGAGGAGGAAGTATAACAAGGTCACTAGGCTTACTAAAGCGCTCGCTGCAATTGTGGCGAGCGCTTTTCGTTTAGATAAGAATAATCGACGTTTGAGGGAACGTCTTTTTTTGCGCCATTTTTTATGCTATTATCTGGTTATGAAAAAATATCTTGGGTTTATTATTCTAATTGTCGTAGTTCTGGTTGGTGTAGTGCTTTGGGTTGATAATAAAAAACAAACTCCAGAAATTCCTCCGGTGAATGTTACAAATACTTCCAGCCAGCCAGCCGTTTCTAATTCTAATAACGTTGCCGCACTTTATACGCCAACACCATATCAAGAAATTAAAAGTCCTGTAATTGTTTCTGGAAAAGCAAACTTTTTTGAAGCGGTGGTTAGTATTAGAATCAAAGATGATGCCGGCAAAGTCTTAGCAGAAACTACAACGATGGCTTCCGGCGCATATGACAAGCTCTACCCATTTTCTAAAAGCGTTGTTTATCTAAAACCTTCAACATCAAAAGGTACTGTAGAAATTTACGAAGCATCCGCAAAAGATGGTAGCGATACAAACAAAATTAGCATCCCAATTGTTTTCAAAGATTAATTATTTGGAAACGATCAACGCTATTTTTCTTGTCGCATCCATCGACTTGGTTGTTTGATTCCAATCCGCGGCAGCATTTTTCAGAATGCTAAAAGTGTAGCTATTGCCATCACCGCCTTCAGTGCCTGGATCATTGACGATAAAATTATCTCCATCATATCCGCGCAAAACAATCATATGGTAAAGCGGTCCAGTGTCCTGGTATTTTGGATTGCCTAATTGTCGAGCGTTGATTGGAAGTAAAATCGGTTTGTTATCCGACAAAGCTGTTTTTAAATCATTTTCTGTAAAATTAACCAGCGGTTTAATTTTTAAACCAAATGCCCCCGCTGCCATTTTAGTGGTAGCATCTACACCAGTGTTTGCGTTATATCCTAAGTTTTTTTGTTCCCAGCTTTTAAGATTGTTAATCGCTTGCTGTGCCGCATCTGCAGGAAGTTTGTCTTCGGTTGTTCCGGTTAAATAAGCATTTGCCATAGTAATGCTGGTCTCCTCGCAATCTTCATTTCGATCCCAATTCCCATTCGGGGCTTGGGCGCTAAAAGGAACCGCTAATGTAATGCTTTGAGCTAGGGCTTTCGGATGGATTTTATTGTAAGCAATTGCTCCGATCGCTAGACCTAGCGCAATTATTAATATAGTTTTAGTGATGTTTGTTTTTGGCATCGTTATGTTTTTATTTATAAACGACAATCATTACTTTTTTTGAACTATCAATAGTATTAGTAGAATGATTCCAATCCGCGGCAGCATTGCTTAAGGTATTAAAGCTATATAAATAATTTTCACCATGCCTGGTACCAGAATCATTGGTAATAATTTTAGTCGCTGTATAGCCGCGAACTAAAAGCATATGGTAAATTGGTCCCGGTTGTTTGTAATACGGATTGCCGATCAGTTGGCCGTTAACGGGCAAAATTACTGGATGCCCAGCCGCTAATTCCATTTTTAAATCGCTTTCAGTGTAGTCTGAAACGATTTTTGTTTTAAGCCCATAAACTGCTTCAATAAATTTTGCGGTTTCTGCAGCAGTAGTATCTAAATTATAACCAAAGTTTTTTTGCTGCCAATCGGTCAAAGTACCGATTTGTTTTTCAACTTCGGAGGCTGGTAAAGTTGCTCGGGTGTCGCCGGTTAAATAAGCGTTTGCCATTATTGCAGCCGCTTCTTCGCAGGCTTCATTATGCAAAGTATCCCAATTGCCGGTAGGCGCTTGAGAAGTAAAAGGTATTTTTAATAACACTTGGTTTGTTGCGGGGGGATTGCTTGTCGTAGGATTCCCGGAATTATTTTGGGACGGCACTGCGGGTGTTTCAGGAATTGAATTTGTTGTCAGCTGTTCCGGTACAAGTGCCGCGCTTTGATTTGCGCGATGTTTATAATAAAAAAATAAAACGCCTATTACCGCGATTGCCATAACGGCGCTAAAAAATTTGTTATTTTTAGATTGCATAAGTTCTTTTTAATTGCACAGTTTAAGTTTACAGGATATTGCTATTTAGATATATAGATAATTTTATAACTAAGGTGCTAACGAATACTAGATAAAAGGGAAAACCGGGGGACAGCAGATGTGCTGGCCCCCGGTTTCGCGGGTACTATAGAAAAGCAAGAAGCTACTGCCGGTGCCCGTCTTCTTCAGACCGGGTTGAGGGCCTTCCGACGCCGACGCCTGTGGTTTCCGCCGACGCCGATCATGCTGAGGATGCCGGTGGCGGTCAGCCCGAAGGTTGCCGGTTCCGGAGCAGTGGTGGTCGATCCAGCGACTTCGAAGTTCGCGGAATACAACGACGAGCCGCGCACCTGGTAGTAGACGTTATCGACTCCGAAGATGTTGGTGCCCGTCCAGCCGCTGCCTGCGGCCGCTGCGATCGCGTAGAACTTCGCGCTTGGCGAATAGCAGGTATTCGACCAGTGCGAGATGGTCGCCAGCGCCAACGGACTGTTCGGATCGCTGTTCGAGCCGGTGCTGCAGTCGGCATTGGTGTGGTTGCCGCCGAGCTGCGAGATCCACCAGTTCTGATTGATCAGGTCGACGCCGGTCCAGGAGTCCACCGCGAACGTGCCCGTGGGGTTGTTCAGATACCATTCCCAGGTCATTTCGGTGAAGAAGACGCCGTGGGCGTTGAGCGGGTCATAGATCAGAACCTTCATCGCCGGAACGATCGCATGGTTGCCGGTGTTGCTGGACAGTTGAAACATGCTCATGCCGATGCTGTCCAGGTTCGCCAGTGACTGCAGGTTCTGGCTGAGATCCAACTGCCAGCGGGCACGGTCGGCGGGGCCGGTGCTGGTAAACTCCACCGAACCGTTTCCGTTGAACGGGAACGCGTTGGTGATGCCAACGGTCGCCGCGCCAGACATGCTGTTCGCCGCCCATCCCTGCGGATTCGACGGCGTGACGATGGTGTTCTGCGCGGCCAGCGTGGCAGCTGAGCTGAACAGGGCCATCACTGCGAAAGCGATCGTTGCTGCGATCGCCTTGAGACGTGCGGTGTGTCGAGTCTGCATGATCAGGTTCCGGTGGTTCGGATGGAAAGTCCTAGCCGGGTTGGCTTGGACCGCTTCGTTCCTGCGCTTCGTTTCTTTCTGAACCTTCTTTCCTTTTCTGTATATCCTCCTGGGAATTTGATGTGCTCATCATACAACAAATTATGGATTAAATCAAGGGTAGATTGGTGATAATGCCAAGAAAAGATCATTGACATAAAAGGCAATATCTGTCATGCTTGGGAAGCAAAACACTTGTGGTTAGAAATTAGTCGAGTTTCTCGCAAACCAATTTAAATTTGCATTTTACTCGCTAAGCATCAAAAACAATGACTGGTACAATCAAAAAGCTAGCTCCAAACGGATTTGGCTTTATCGCTGCTGAAGGACAAAAAGATTTGTTCTTCCACAGCAAATCATTAGTCGGCGTGCAGTTCGATGAACTACACGAAGGCGATAACGTTAGCTTTGAAGTGGAAACGTCCGAAAAGGGCCTTAACGCTGTCAACGTAAAGCGTGACTAAGTATATTAAAACGGCATTTGTCTCGAAAGAGGCAGATGCCGTTTTTTAATTCCCTTTGCTTAGCAGTCGGAGGCTGCAAGCTAGAATTACGCCGAAGCGAAGCGCACCGCTCCTCGCTTTTCAATTATTCAAATACTGGTTCTAGATCCGTAGGGACGTCGGCGATCTTTTTGATTACTTCGGAAATTCCAGGAATTTTATCACCCCATTTAGTTACAAATTCCTTAGCTTTATTATAGTCACCTCCGGTACCAAGCCTGATTAGTTGCTGTCCTAGTTCGTGTAAGGCAGGAGATAGCAGTTCTAAATTAAAGACCATTTCGCCATTGTTTAAAGCTAAAGCATTTTTTGCAATTAACCAGTTCAATTGCATTACTGCGCCGAAACCATGCGCCCCTTCGGAGTCGCGGTAAATTTGACGGATACTATCAATACAATGACTGATCGCAATATCTTCTGCGGTTCCTGCAGGAAGCTTGCCAATTTTTTCTATATAGTACATAAACATTACTCCGAGCACATCAGCCTTAGCTTCTTCTAAAGTTGAAGCCAAATCTTTCAATCCATTTTTCATTGAGACGCCAAGACCGTGGCTGAGTTCGTGTCCAATCACAAACTGCAGCATTTTTTCTGGATCCATTCTTTCAATATATCGAACTGCAATTCTTTCAGCGATTTGTTTGGTGATGCTAAATCGGCCGGACATCACATTTCTAATAAAAACCTGTTTGCTGCCAACTGATTGGCGAATAAAAATATCGTTAGGTAGGTTAAATGCAGTTGGAATATAACGATCTGCTGAGTATCCGCCGGCACTGACCTCATCGATAATAACCATTGGGGTGTTGCCGCCACTTGGATTATATCCAAATTCTCGCGCAAGACTGGCGTCGTAATCGCGGGCTAATTCTTGGTACATTTTTAAGCGTTGATTCTCTTCAGGAATAGCAATGCCCAAAATTGCTTCAAAACTTCTTTTAATTCCTAATAAAGTGTCGTCGTATTCTTCCAATGGCCCAATTGTTAATTCCAAGGGAGTATTTAGCAAATGAACCCATTGAATATCTGTCGGATGGTAGTCGTTAGTAAGAAAAGAGCTTGCGCGCATTTTTAGAAAATATTTGAATGGTTCATTATCACTAAGTTCTGAAGCGTGAATTAAAACCGCAGCAATCTTTTCCAAATGTTCTTTGTAAACTTCAGAATAGGGTATCGCCTTAAGCGCTTCGCCATCTCGAACAATATTTGTGAAAGGGCTTTCTAAAGCCGCTTTTTGATTAGGGTTTGCTTGAACGTAACTTTCAAATTCTTCCACCGTAAGATCTGCTGGATAAGAACCTTTGTTTTTTTGTTCTTGGTATAGCGGATTTACTAGTAAAACCACCTTTTTTAAAACAGCTAGAAGCTCGCGTTCACGACTGTTTAGATGGCTGATATTTGCTTTGATTGAAACCTTGATTTTATTGTTCATACTCCAAATTATTATTCTTTACTCTATTATAATGATAGAACTAGGCTATGACAATGAGCGGAGTTGGAATTGAATGTTGGTATTAGTATTTGGCGTCTAGTGTTCGCCAGATTTTTAAGTACTGATCGTGAATTCCTTTGACACTGCCGATTTCTAGAACTTCGTCGTTGTAGCTAGTGGCCGAGGTTGTCCAATTAAAACTGCCAGAAGCATAGGTGTTGTCAGTCACCAGCATTTTTATATGCATTAACCCGGAAGGCTTAAGCGGAATCTTTAACGAGATGCCATATTTTTTCAATTTGGCGACATAAGGTTTCTCTTGAGGGATTGTGCTTTGATTAAAATCTACCAATCCTTTGACATCTACCCCTCGAAGTTTTGCTGCGATTAGCGCATCAACAATATTTTGTTTGGTTAAGGTATAAATAGCAAAATAAACATAGCTGTGTGCTGCCTGGATCGTTTTGACTATTTGTTCATCGCTATGCGAAGTTTGAGAGTAGTAAACAGACGTCTGGGCATATTGGTTATTAGCAGTTATTTGCCGCTGATTAAAATCATCATAAAAAACTAATCCGCAAATCAGAGAAAGAGTCAGAAATAATTTCGTATTCATTCGATAATTTTAGCGCACGGGGATTAAAGAAAAATAAAATCCCGCGTTCGGCGTGCTGCCATGTGCGGGATTAATCTTCTTGTCTGGATATTCTTCTGTTAATTTCGCGCTTCTTGATTGATTCGCGCTTATCATATTTTTTCTTGCCCTTGCCGATGCCAATTTTTAACTTGATCAACCCGCGATGGCCTTGGAGAATTTCTAATGGCATCATGACGCTGCCTTTCTCTTTTCCAATTAGGGAAGCAATTTCTTTTTTATTTAATAAAAGTTTGCGATCACGGTCTGGGTCTGGATTTTTATCTGCGGCGTACTTATAAGGAGTGATATGTGCTTTGGTTAGATAGGCTTCTTCTTTACGAATTGTAACGTAAGCACCCTTCAACGATGCTTGTCCAGCCTTCAAACTTTTTACTTCTGGTCCGGTCAAAACTAAACCAGCGATTATTTCATCGCTGATCGCAAAGTCAAAATATGCTTTTCGGTTGTTTACTAATGTTTTCATCGAGGTTCACCCTTGGGCGCAGCCCTTTACCCCGGGCCTGCCTGGGGACAAAGTGGATAAGGTTCTAAGATAAGCTCTGCCCATAGTTTATGCTATAATTAACGATATGAAAAGATATATTCAGAAATTAATTTCTGAGGTTTTAAGCGGAATGTTATCAAACGGGCAAATTACGGCATTGCCTGATTTTCGTTTAGACGTGCCAAAAGAAAACTTTGGTGATTACACCACCAGCGTCTCCCTTGCTATCGCGCGCGAAGGAAAATTCCAGCCGAACGATGTTGCCGAAATAATTGCACGCGAGTTAGAAAAATTAGATTCTAAACAAATTTTTAAAACAATAAAAGTCGTAAATGGCTTTATAAATATTTTTATTTCAGACGCCGCAGCAGCACAGAACGTTTTGGAGATGCAAACTGATATAGCAATAGAACAGATTGGCGAGAAGCCAGACGGTACATCAAAAAAAGTAGTTTTCGAATACTCCAGTCCAAATACAAATAAGCCTTTGCATATTGGACATACCCGTAACGATGTTTACGGTATGGCGAACATAAATTTGCTGCGCGTCACGGGCCATGAAGTTATTGCCACTGAAATAATAAACGATCGCGGCATTCACATTATGAAAAGCATGCTGATGTATATGAAGCATGGTGAAGGAAAGACTCCCCAGAGCGAGGGTTTGAAGCCGGACCATTTCGTCGGCAAATTTTATTCAATGTTTGAACAAGAAAATATAAAAGATAAGCCAGCGTTGCCAAGCGAAAGCGCAACTTTAAGTACCGATGCTGCCGTGCCGCACGCGGTGCAGACCCAGCCAACGCCGCTCGAGAACGAAGCGCAAGAGCTTTTGCAAAAATGGGAAGCGGGGGACCCAGAGACTAGAGCTTTGTGGCAAAAAATGAATGATTGGTTTTTTGAAGGCGTTAAAGCAACTTATGCTCGCGAAGGTTCGGAATTCGATGAAGTTGAAAAAGAATCGAACATTTACAATCAAGGCCGCGATTTAGTTTTAAAAGGTGTTCAGGAAAAAGTTTTTCAAAAAGAAGAAGATGGTAGTGTTTCGGTGGATTTAACAGATCAAGGTTTAGATAAAAAATATTTGTTGCGTAAAGATGGCACAACTATTTATATTACCCAAGATATGTATTTGTGGTCTTTGCGTGCTGAAAAGTTTAATCCGGATGTCGCAATTGTTACTACCAGCGCCGAACAAGCTTATCACTTTGATGTGCTTGGAAAAATCTTCGTGCTGTTAAAGTTTCCTTGGGCAGAAAATTTCAAGCACCTTCCCTACGAACATGTTTTTCTAGGTAAAAATAAAATGTCCTCGCGCCTTGGTAATGCGGTTAGCGCCGACGATCTTTTAATTATGATTAAAGCGCGCGTCCGCGAAACCATGAAAGCTTCGCAAAAAATTAAGGCGAGCGTAGATGACGATGAATTAGTTGAAGCAGTAGCTTTTGCTGCGATTAAATATGGTTATTTAAAGTATGACCGTAATACTAAAATTTATTTTGATTTAGAAGAGACGATTGCAATTGAAGGCAACACCGGACCTTACTTGCAATACACTTATGCGCGCATCCAAAGTATTTTTGAAAAGGCGCGGGAAGCAGGAACCGGCGCATTTACAGCGTTAGCGCCCGTCAGTTTAACCGAACCATCTGAGCAGGCTTTAATTCGACACTTGCTGCATTACAACGAAACGGTTGCGACAGCCGCAAAAGATTTTCGTCCTACCGCAATCTGTAATTATTTGTTTGAACTTTCTTCGAAGTTCAATACTTTCTATGATCAGGTTTCCGTGCTTGGCGCGGATTCAGAGCAAAAGAAAAATGAACGCTTAAATTTGTTAGCCGCAGTCGCAAATAATTTGCAACACGGCTTGGCTTTGCTGGGTATTAAAACCGTGGAGAAAATGTAATGGTGGAATTTCCTGGACCAAATCCATTTGAGAGTCTGGAGTCTGGTCCATTTGGACGAGATAATATTTTAGAACATCCAGAAGGTAAAGTAATAAAAGAGCATTCAGTTGGTTATTTCGTAGAGTTACCGGAAGACCGAAAAGATTCTAAAGAAAGTTTAGATAAAGTTATCGAAAAATATGAACGTGCTCGCAAGGAAGCAGCCTTTATCTCTAAACAGTATGGGATAGCTGTTCCAAAAATAGATTATGTCATCAGTGGTGATTCTGCTGATCCGAAAATTTTTACAGTAACGGATAAAATAGAAGGTGTAAATTTAATGAATCTGACTCAAAAAGATTTGAAGCGGCCCGAGGTTAGTGCAGAGAAAGTTTTTGAGAAATATTTTTTTGGATTGTTTAGCTACTATATTGATAAATTTTATTCCAACGAAGAGTTTTTTGATGATATCGGATTGCAGCAACAGTATGTTTACGGGCACAGAAGGGGGAGCAAGAAGATCAAATATACCTCGTCGATGTTGAACCTAGGTTTTCTAAAGATCTTCTCGTTTTAATTTTTGTCATACGAGATGTTTTTCGCCAACTGAACCATCAAGAAAAGCAAGAAGAAATTGTTTTATCAGATTCACACAATTTGATCTTAGATTTTTTAGAGAATGCAAATGCTCCGAAAGGATCAGATTGGGTTGTCCTCCGTGCGCTTGAAGATTTTAAAAAAGAAGTTCAAGATTCTGCGAATAAAATGTCAGCTGCAGCATAATTAAAAGAATAAAAAAATGTGGATGTTCTTCGTTGGGTTATTGTTATTGTTTGAAGGTGTTGCTGATGTCTTTGCAAAAGAATGGTCTTTAAAACAGTCTTCGCTTTTGTGGGTGCTCGCAATCGGTTCTTATGTAATAGCAAACACTTTCTGGCTATTCTCTTTAAAGAACGGCGCTGGGCTAGGCAGAGGCGCGGTTATTTTTTCAATCGGTTCAGAGGTGATCGCGGTTTTACTTGGCGTGATATTTTACAAAGAGCATCTGGACCGAGTTCAGATTGCTGGC
Source organism: Candidatus Doudnabacteria bacterium (assembly GCA_028286905.1). Lineage (GTDB taxonomy): Bacteria > Patescibacteriota > Doudnabacteria > UBA920 > VMFF01 > JAQBQP01. Next base: position 41,361 of record JAQBQP010000003.1, on the reverse strand, counting down.
GTGGTTTTAGGCACACTGGCATTGGTAATGATCCTGTGGCCAGACTTGAAAGCAAATTTTTAGTTTTAAAGGTTTTGTGGTATAATGATTTTACAAAGACGTCAGACCTGCAATCAACAGGGAGTCGAATTAAGAAATCGCCCGGATAAAGCAAAAGACTTTAAAGGGCGAGAGTAGAAAATTCCGGTAGCTGCCCGTAACCAGCAAAATTAAGCACCAATCAAGATGGCACCGCCCGAAACACAGGGCTCTTGAAGAAGGTGTTTTTATTATTTATCCACATTATCCCCGAGGGCTGTCTCCAAGGGTGAAGGAAAAGGGTTGCTCCTAAGGTTCAACCTCACTAAAAATATGAAAGAAGAAGAAATATTACAATTTTGGGAAGAGAATAAGATCTTTGAAAAGACCTTAGAAAAAACTAAAGATGGCAAGCCATATGTTTTTTATGATGGGCCACCATTCGCTACCGGTTTGCCGCACTACGGCCACATCCTGGGATCCGCTGCAAAAGATGTTTTCGGCCGCTATGCGACAATGAAAGGGCAGTATGTTCGCCGTCGTTGGGGATGGGATTGCCATGGTTTGCCGATTGAACAATTAGTAGAGCAGAAGCTTGGCATCTCCGGCAAAAAACAGATCGAAACTATTGGCGTTGATAAATTTAATGACGCTTGCCGCGAGAGCGTTTTGACTTATGTAGATGAATGGAGAAAGACCGTAAAACGAATCGGCCGTTTTGTAGACTTTGATGATTCCTATAAAACTATGGATTCCAAATATATGGAATCGGTTTGGTGGGCCTTGAAGCAAATTTGGGAAAAGGGTTTGATCTACGAAGGTCGAAAAGTTTTGATGTATTGTCCTCGCTGCGAAACTCCGGTTTCAAACTTTGAAGTTGCTTCGGACAATTCTTATGATGACGTTTCCGAAGAGTCGGTTTATATCAAAGCGAAAGTCGTCGGACGAGGGGCCAGTACAGAAGCTCCAACTTACTTGTTAGCATGGACGACAACTCCATGGACTTTGCCAGGAAATTTGGCGATGGCAGTTGGACGGGATATCGATTATGTTTTGGTGAAGCCGAGCGCTGCTGATCTTGAAGCAGGAATTGAAAATGCTCAATATATTTTGGCAAAGAGCCGGGTTGAAATACTTTTCAACAATCCGGAAATTTTAGAAGAAATTAAAGGTGCAAAGTTAGTTGGTTTGGAATATGAAAAAATGTTTGATATTCCGGCAATGCGTAGTGAAAAATCTTACAAAGTTTATGCTGCAAACTTTGTAACCACAGAAGATGGAACAGGTATTGTGCATACCGCGGTTGTTTATGGAGAAGAGGATTACGCTTTAGGCTTGGAAATTGGCTTACCAATTGTGCAATTGCTAAATCCACAAGGGCATTTCAATGATAACGCCCCAGAATTTATCCGAGGCAATTATTACAAAAAAGGCGAGAAAGCAATTTTGGAATTATTGAAAGAACAAAACAAGGTTTTTAAAACTGAAGTTTACACCCACTCCGTACCGTTTTGTTGGCGCTGCGGAACTCGTTTGTACTACAATGCTTTGCCATCTTGGTTTATTAATATCCAAAAAGTTAAGCCGCGTTTATTAGAATTGAACGAACAAATTAATTGGTACCCTGAGCACATTAAACACGGCAGATTTCAAAAGGGAATTGAAAGCGCACCGGACTGGAATATATCCAGGAACAGATATTGGGCTACAGCTTTGCCATTTTGGAAATGTACCAATCGTAGTTGCGGACGCGCTGTTTGTATTGGTTCGCTTGAAGAGCTTAAACAAAAAGCTACCAATTACGACGCGGTTTATAAAAGCTCTAAAATTGAAGAAGTAGATTTACATCGACCGTTCGTTGATCAAATAAAATTAGAGTGTGCCGTTTGTGCCAACGAAATGCATCGCGTGCCGGAAGTCGTTGATTGTTGGGTTGAATCTGCCAGCATGCCTTTTGCAGAATTCCATTATCCTTTTGAAAACAAAGAATTGGTGCCGCCAAGAATTCCGGCCCAGTTCGTTGCAGAATACATCAACCAAACTCGAACCTGGTTTTATGTCATGCATGTCATGAGTACAATTCTTTGGGACAAAATTCCTTTTGAGAATGTCGTTAATACCGGCGTGGTTTTGGCTGAAGATGGCCAGAAAATGTCCAAGTCTAAAAAGAATTATCCGGACCCATGGCTAGTAATTGATAAATTTGGAGTAGATGCTTTGCGCTACTATTTACTTTCGTCCAGTGTAATGCAAGCAGAAAATCTGTTTTTCAGTGAAAGAGAGCTCGATGAAATTTATAAGAAAGTCATTTTGCTTTTGAATAACGTCCATAGCTTTTTCCGAATGTATACCAATGAAAAAGTTTTGGATAACTGGAAACCGGAATCAGAAAATCCGCTTGATCAATGGATCTTAGCTTTGTTGCATCAATTGCAAGTAGGTGTCACTAAAAACATGGAAGCATACGACACCGTTCGTGCTAGCCGCCCAATCAGCCAGTTTATAAATGACCTTTCGACTTGGTATGTTCGCCGCAGCCGCGATCGCTTTAAAGCTGGAGATGAAGATTCAAAAAATTCTTTCAAAGTTTTAGGTTATGTTCTTTTGGAGCTTTCTAAATTAATGGCGCCATTTATGCCGTTCATCTCTGAATCGATTTACAAAGACCTTACCGGCAAAGAAAGCGTGCATCTTGCCGATTGGAATACAGAAGGCTTAGTGCAAATGTCTGCAGAAGAAAACGCACTTATTGCCCAAATGGAAATTGTCCGAGAAGTTGTCGAACTTGGGTTGTCCGCACGTACTGAGGCAAAGATGAAAGTTCGCCAACCGCTCGGCTATTTAGTCTATCGATTTAAGAATGCTGAGGCAGTGCCGCTAGATAAAAACTTAGAACAAATTTTGGCCGAAGAGTTAAATGTTAAAGAAGTGAACGTTATTCCGGAGATGGTTGAAATGCCAGATACGATTGCTCGTGAAAGCAATAACGTTCAAATCTTACTTAGCACTAAACTTACACCGGAACTGAAAGAAGAAGGATATGCCCGTGAACTAGAAAGACAGGTACAAGACATGCGCAAGAAATTCGGATTAAATGTTGGGGACTTAATCGACCTTTACTACAATACGTCGGATAGCAGTTTAGAGCTGGCTTTGATTGATAAATTTGATCGCAAAAAAACAGGCGTTGTTCAAATTAAAAAAGAATTTGAAGTAGAGCCTGATGCCGAAGCCCAAATTAAAATTGAAGATAAACCGGTTTGGCTGGGAATAACAAAAGTTTAAAACGAACGCCCGCGATTCATGAAGATTCGCGGGCGTGAACGTTTATAACTGAGAGCGTCGGTCTATTCCGGCGGTGCGCTGGTCCAGATTGACCGGATCATGTGCCAGCAGCAGATGCTACTGACCAGCAAGCCTACGGTAATCGCGAAGGCCAGATTCGCACTGCTGAGCCGCGCCAGTAGCATTCCGGCGGCCAAGCCGAGCAGTATGCTAAAGCCGAAGCGCTTTGCGGACTCGACCAGCTTGGACAGGGTGTCCAGCTCCGACGAATCAGCCTGTTTGGGCCGGGGTACAGCGATGTGGGTCGCCATGATTCCTCTCAAGTTGAAGTTCCTCCGTACAACGTGATAGCCTAATATAACTCTAAACCTTTTAAAATGCAAGCGATAATCTTAAAAAAGAATATATTTGATGAAGGGCATGAAATCATCACGATGTACACCCGCGAGCTTGGGAAAGTGCGTGGCGTTGCCCGTTCGATTAAATCGCCGAAGAGCAAGCTGTCTTTTGGTTTGCAGAGTTTGTTTTATACCGATGTTGATATCTTGCCATCCAGAAAACTCGCAACGATTAAAGGCGTAAAAGCCTTGGATACTTTTTCAAATATTTATAATGACGGCGACAAAGTTTACTTAGCCTTGTATGCCACGGAAGTAATTTTAAAATCCACTGCCGACGAGCAGCCGAACGAAGAGCTATTCGATTTATATTTAGAATTTTTACAGCATCTTGATAAAAGCACTAGCTCTGAACATGCTTGTGCGGATTTGTTTGCATTGCAATCTTTGGCACTGAATGGTTACGCGTTAAGTTATAATAAATGCGCAATTTGCGGAAAAGATTTAATTCAAAGTTCAGAAGATTCAGCCGCACAGCAATTATTTTTTAGCAATCGCAAAAGCGGATTTGTTTGCTCAGATTGCGTCGAAAAAGTAACAGACGCTCAAAATGTTTCAATAGTTTTGTACAAAGCTTTATCTGACGCCAAAAGTATCGATTTTAAACAAATAGATCGCTCAAATTTAGATCTTAAAGAGCTGCGCAAGCTGACCGAATCATTTTTAACCTATATTCTTGAAAGAAATTTGAATACACCGAGCTATTTAGGTACACTTTAGGTATGCAAGAAAATATACCCAACAATATTCAAGATCCAAATTTAAATCCATCTCCCATGAAACCTAAAATCGACTTTATCGGCTTTTTTAAAGAAAATAAATGGCCGGCTATTCTTATTACCGGATCAATCCTTATTGTCGCTGTAGCGCTGTTTTTTGCGCTTAGGAAGCCAAAGGATAACACTCCGGTACAGCCAAAAGTTAGCATATCTATAGAGGTGCCGGATAAAATTGCTTCGGGGTCAGAAGTGATCTACAAAGTGCATGTTCAGGATAGCGATTCCAGCGCAATTAAAAATGTTAGCATTGATTTGGTTTATCCAAACGGTTTTAGCTTTGAAGACAGTACGCCCAAACCAACAAAGCTTAATGGTTCTCAGTTTGGCTTGCCATCGTTGGAACCATCTCAAGATACCGTTATTATGATCAAAGGCACAATTCAAGGTAACGCAGGGGAAACCAAAGCGGTCAGTGCAACAATGCATTATAGTTTGGTAAATTTTAATTCCGATTTCGTCGCTCAGGCGCAGTCTCAGAGCCAAATAACTACTGCGAATGTTGCTCTAGATTTTTCTGGACAAGCAAACACTAACCCGGACCAAGAAGAAACCTATTCATTAAGTTATGCAAATTATACCGATAAAACTATTACCGGCTTTAAGATCACCCTAACTACCCCTACTGGTTTCGTAGTTTCCAACTACAATCCTAAACCGGCATTTGGTTCTACTCACACGCTCGGGGATTTGGCTCCGAATGCCAGTGGTAAAATAAATATTACCGGATCGTTTAAGAACGTAAACACTGGTGATCAAGAAATTTTTACAGCTAAAGCTGAAGGCAGTGTCGACGGTAGTCCAAGTTTTGCTTTATCAGCTGGACAGCTTCAGGTTTCAATTGCTCAGATTCCTTTGGAAGCTAATATTGCTATTGATTCTTCCAATAAGGCCACGGATTCCGTAGCCCCAGGAGATAATTTACAATATAAAATTACTTATAAAAACAATGGTTCAGCCGCTGCGAATGGCGTTATTGTTACGGTGAAAATAAGCGGCGAAGCATTAAACCTCGACCAGATTAGCACGACCGGAGCAAATGTTCAGAACGGAACTATTACTTGGGATGCATCTCAGAACAATGGACTAGAATCAGTTGGCTCTGGACAAGGGGATAGTTTTACTTTCTCGGTGCCCGTAAAAAATCCTGCAACCAGAAATAATTTAAAAAATCTTACAATCGTTGCTCACACCGAAATAAAAAGCACTGAGTATAATCAACCTTTTATTGGTCCAGATTTGGTTACCAAAGTTCAAACCGTTGCTGATATCAGTAAAGTGGTGAGCTTTAGTTCTGGCCAGAACCCTCCGGTAGTCGGACAAACTTCAACATACTTTGTCGTGATTGGTTTGAACAATCAGACTAACGATGTTACAGCTGGGAAAATGACTTTAAACCTTCCGAATGCAGTTAACTTTGACCCGACTACAATTAATAGCGATGAGCGTGCTAACATCGTGTTTGATAAAAATACAAAGAAAATTACTTGGACCGTGGACAAGCTTCTAGCGCATGCCGGCGGATTTGTTCCTCCGCGCAAGCTGCAGTTTAGCGTAAGCATTACGCCAGGTACCACCCAGCGTGGCGCGCCGGTAACGTTGGTCAGCAATATTAAGTTCAGCGCCACGGACAGCTTTACTAGTAATTCCATCACGTTGGTTGCGGATCAAATTCAAACAACGGACGAACCATCAGGTCTTGGCGTGGTCCAATAAGGCTGAACTTAGTACCAACCCTCATATGTAAGTGGGCCGCAGCCCTTGCCTCAATTGTGGAAAAGCGATATTATTATTTTATGAACACAAGAAGTTTTACACTCATTTACGGATGCTATAAGCCCTCACGGCTGCTGAGACTTTCTTTGCGTTCACAGATATAAACTGAACCAAACTTCGAAAGCTCAACGGCCTGCGTTGAGCTTTTTTGTTTGCAAGTCACCGTCACATCACCTGAGGAGGAAATATGAAAGCGAATCTAAGCGAAATCCCGGATTCCGATTATCTTCGTGAGATCATGAAGCCGGCAGCCGGGTTTACCGTCTGGCTGAGAAGCCACCGCAGTTATCCGGCAGTCTATGCTGATTTCGATGTTCCGGTTGGGCAATCGCTTCCTTGCGGACACATTCCCAGCCTGGGAAGGTCTACACGCTTGCGGGTGCTGCACTACAGTGCTGAGCATGGGGCGTTTACTGCGCTTCAGCATCTGGGTTGCGCAAGCAACTTGATCCTGCTTTTGCCCGCACGGTACCACGAAGAGTTGGCGATGCAGCAGTTGCCAATTCAACGCGCGCCGCAGCACGCGAAACCGTCTGAAGCGAACTCTGGTCTGCGGAGCGGTGTTTACGGAGCAGTTCGGACTCAGGGAAGTCCTTCGCAAAAGGTCGACTTCGATTAGAGAACCGGTTATAGTTTGATGCCGGCGCTCTATTCTAAACTAAAGCGCCTCGATCAATTGATCGAGGCGCTTGTTTTATTAGATGTAATTTTAGTTTTCCACTTATAACTTAGTAGATGAATCCTTTAATTGTGCGGTCGCTGGAGCTCACTGTGCGAGTATCAACTTTGCCCAAGCCTTCCCAATTCATTTCTGAAACTGTGAAGCTGTCGCCGCTGACGCTTTCAACGATTGCAACGTGTCCGTGGCGTCCGCCGCTGAATACTACAATCGCGCCAATCGCAGGTAAGCTGCCGGTTTTTGCGCCGTAAGCTTTAGCATTCTGTAACCAATATCTAGCATCTCCGCCCCAAGGCACTCCACCGCGCTTCATCGAAGCGTAATAAGTACATTGACCCCAAGGGAATATATGAGTACCGCCGCCAAAGTCTTGAACGCCATCAACTGGTTCATAAACAACTTTATTGCCAGCAAGAACGTGTTTAATTGGAGCTTGTTTTGGTGCTGCCGGTTTTGGCGCAGGAACACTGCCGCCAGGAATGATTAAAAGATCGCCGGCGCTAATATCGCTTTCATCTTGTAATCCGTTGTAAGAAACGATTTGATTAACGTCTGCGCTATATTTTTTAGCGATATCTCCCAACGTATCATTTTTTGTTACCTTGTGTAGCACGCCGCTGGTTGGTAAGATTACCAAATTCCATCCAGGTTTGATAGCAGAGCTGGAAAGATTGTTTGCCCACATAATCGTATTCGCAGAAATATTGAATTTCTGGGCAATACTTTGGATGGTGTCGCCTTGGACTGTATCGTAGACCTTGATTTGGTCAGCGATTAGTTTTTTGATACTGTCGGGGTTTTCTTGCTGAAGCGTATTGTTGTTTACAATGGAATTTGACTGGCTGTCAAAGCTATCTGGCGTAACAGATTGAGCATCAGTAGATGCTAAAACTACTTGCGCAGAAGCGGAAGGAATTATTACGTTACGATCCTGAGCAATAACGGTTTTAACCGCAGTGGTTTTATTATATAGAGCAATATTCTGCTGCGGATGATAAGCTAATAATTTTGTGAAAAGATTATTAGCTGACGCTAAATGCGTTCCACCTAAGGCATTAAATCCAATTACGATTAGAGATAGTGTTACAACCACAAGTTCAGTGCTGAACTTGAATGTGTAATCCAAGCGATCCATCTTCAAAGAAGAGTGTAGGGCATGGAAAGAGTTTAAGTGCTTGTTTAATTTTTGGTTGATGAATTTTACATTCCGAACAACCGATTTACCGAATCCACGCGCCTTTTCCATAGCTCGCATGAATATACTGATGTAACCTTGTATACAAGGCCTCGCAACCAAACTTTCGAACCTATTCGTCGGACATCCAGGAGGGTCAAATCAACAGGGGAATAAGCTTTTGGAATGGGTTAGTTATTTAAGGTCTCTTATCTGCTGAGTCACTGTTTTAAGCAGTGTTTCAGCACACAACTCATCTTACCGCATGCCGAAGCATTGATCAAGAGATTTTGGCTAACGTAAGCCAAAATATCGCTTAAGTAAGCCATTATTTATCCCCATTTTGCTAAGGTTAGCGCCAAATAGACGTTACTTTTTGAATATTGTTACGTAGCCCTTGATAGCGTTGATTTTGTGAAGTCTTTTAGATTTAAAAGTATTTTTAAAATTCTGATATACTACAATAAATGAGCGACATAAAACAGAAAATTCTAGCCCAATTAAATGATCGACAGCAACAAGCAGTAACAGCTCCTTTGGGGCCTGTTTTAGTTTTGGCGGGAGCTGGATCTGGCAAAACTAAAGTTTTAACGCACCGCATCGCTTATTTAATTTCTGAAAATTTATTTAAACCGGAAAATATCCTGGCTCTTACTTTTACGAACAAAGCTGCCAAGGAAATGCAAAGTCGGGTAAACAATATTTTCCCACACATTGGCATGCCAGCAATGGGCACCTTTCATTCAATTTGTGCTCGAATCTTGCGCCAGGAAATTTCACGATTAGGTTATACGCGCGGCTTTGTAATTATGGATAGCGATGATCAAACCAAGATATTCAGAGAAATTGTGACCGAAAGAAACCTTGGAGCAAAGTTCCCACCGACCGTATTTAAGAATTATATTTCTAGCGCGAAGAACGCTTTGCAAACGCCAAGCGAATTGAACCTGCCAATCGATTCATATTTATTAACGATCACTCGGGATATCTACGCTGATTACCAGAACTATTTATTTAAGCAAAATGCTTTGGATTTTGATGATCTTTTGATGTTAACTGTAAAGATTTTTCAGAATTTTCCTGAGGTTTTAGCAAAGTACCAGCAAATTTTTCAATATATTTTAGTGGACGAGTATCAGGACACTAACCATGCCCAATATCTTTTGCTCTATCTATTAGCGGTGGGTACTGGGGAAAATATGGGCAAGCGTAATCTTTTTGTAGTCGGCGATGATGCTCAGAGTATCTATGGTTTCCGCGGATCGAATTTACAGAATATTTTAAATTTTGAAGAGCACTTTCCAGATTCTAAAGTAATTAAATTGGAACAGAATTATCGCTCCACTAAAAATATTTTGGCGGTTGCCCAAGAAGTAATCGAACAGAATATCGAACAAAAGCCGAAAACGCTTTGGACTGAAAACGAAACTGGCGAAAAAATAAAACTTCTCGAAGTAGAGGATGAGATCGAAGAGGCAAAAATCATCGCTAAGACTATCGTTAAAAAAGCTGGTGGCGTAGTTGTGAACGATCAAATTACTTACGAAACTGAAGACGTTCCGGATTTTTCTGAAGAGGTGGCAGAGCCAAAAGCTTATTCGATTTTAGATAAGTTTTTGAATAAGCAAAAAGCAATCAATAGGGGAGTTAAAACTTCTTTGTTTGGGATTCCACAGTTGCCGGAAGAGCACGGCCCTTTAAATAAGTATGCGATTTTATATCGAACCCATGCTCAGTCTCGTGCGCTCGAAGAAGTTTTTTTACAAGCAAAGATTCCTTATCAAATTATTGGTGGCGTAAAGTTCTACCAAAGAAAAGAAATTAAAGATACGTTAGCTTATTTGCGATTAATTGTTAATTATAAAGATTTGGTTTCTTTGAAGCGCGTCATTAATGAACCGGCTCGTGGCGTCGGTGAGAAGTCTTATCAAGTACTTAAAGATTTTATTTTCAATTCTGAATATGACTTGGCAACTTTTCGAGTGAAAGTTGCGGAGATAAAGCTCTCGCCGAAGCAATATAATTCTGTGCAAAGCTTTTTCTTATTAATAGAGGAGTTCACTATTTTTGACGAAGAAGAAAATATTTTGTCGCTAATGCGCTTGGTTTTGAAGAAAACTGGATACGAAGCGTGGCTGCGCGATGGTACAGATGAAGGCGAAACCCGTTGGGAAAACGTTGAAGAACTATTTAACGTTGCAGCAAATTATCAAAATTTGCCATGGAAAGACGGTCTAGAGCAGTTTCTGGAAGAGGTTGCTTTGATGACCGAAGTGGATAGTTCAAAAGATGAAAAGGATCAAGTAACATTTATGAGCCTGCATCAGGCCAAGGGCTTGGAATTTGATACAGTTTTTTTGATCGGTTTGGAAGAAGGGATTCTGCCGCATTCCCGTTCATTGCTAAACCCAGTTGAAATGGCAGAAGAAGTGCGTTTGGCGTATGTTGGAATTACTCGCGCCCGTCAGCACTTGTACTTAATTTATGCTCAAGCGCGTCGATTGTTTGGTCAGTTGCAAAGCTTTCCGCCTTCGCGTATTCTGAAGGGTCTGCCAGAAGATCGGATTGATTTTAAAGTAATTAATAGATGGTAAATATGATTTCTGATATCAAACAATTTCTGGGTAAATACGGCTTTCAACCGAATCATCTTTTGGGTCAGAATTTTTTATTGAATCAGCTAACTTTGGAAAAAATTGTTGAAGCTGCGGAAATAAAAAAGACTGACCAAGTTTTAGAGATTGGCTCGGGTATTGGTAACCTTACTCAATTAATTGCCGAGCAAGCGGAATTTGTTTTAGCTGTAGAAAAAGACGATCGTTATTTTCCAATTTTGAAAGATCAGCTGGGAGTGCATCTGAAGAGCCATACAAAAACTCCAAAGAGCGAATCGAACGTTGAACTTATTTTTGATGACGTGATGCGCTTTAATTTTCAAGAGCTTTTAAAACCCGGCTACAAAGTCGTGGCAAACATTCCTTACTATATTACTGGCAAGATCGTTGAAATGTTACTAGTAGCAAAGAATAAACCTTCTCGAATTGTTTTGCTAATGCAAAAGGAAGTTGCTGAAAGAATTGTTGCGCCAGTGGGAGAGCTAAGCATCTTGGCAATCTCGGTGCAGCTGTTCGCAGAGCCTAAGATAATTGGGATTGTGCCAAAAACAGATTTCTATCCGGTGCCAAAAGTGGATTCGGCGATTTTAGTTTTAGATATTTTAGAAAAACCGCGTTATCAGGTGGATCAAAAAGAATTTTTCAAAATTATAAAAGCGGCTTTTTCCGGCAAGCGCAAACAAATCCATAATACCTTAAAAAATAATTTAAAATTAGATCCAGAAGTTGTTTCCGAGCTGCTTAAAAGTGCAAAAGTAGACCCAAAAATGCGCCCTCAAGAATTGTCATTGGAACAGTGGCACCAACTCTATAAAAGTTTGGATAAAACAATATAAAAATGATATAATCATTATATATGTATATTGCTGAAAAACATTTTAACGACTTTGGTTTGAAAAATGTCGCTTTAATCGCGGTGATTGCTTTAGTATTAGGCACCTTAGCTTGGACCCAAAAACCGCTCCGATTAGCCGCTGTTAAAGGCGGAACAGGGTTAAGTGCGAGCTTGGCAGACCTGCCCAACAATGGCGGACAAGTGCTGGGTGCAACCGAATATAACCAGCAGCTAATTCAACAATTTGAACCGAATGACATCCGAACCAGTGAGGATAACTCCCAGCAAGCTTTTGTTAATTATGCCGATCAGGTCAACATTGTTAAAAATTCCGACAATATTCAAGGGTTGTTAACAGGTAACTCATTGCAAAGTAGTAAGGACGCTCAGGATAAATTTATCTCTGATTTAAAAAGAATTGCGGCGCCAAGCGCGCTTTCTGATTACCATAAATTATTGTTAGCTTATTATCAGTTAAGATTCAATGCTCAAAGTTCTTTGGAGGCTGATCAGATGGCAACATATGCTGTGGCCGTCCAAGGTCAGCTGGATTTACTGCGCACAAATTATCAAACTAGCGCCGAAGTAGCCTTGCCTTAGTTTTTCTGGTCAAATCGACTAACTGAAATTAAAACAAAAATGTTTACAAAAAAGATCATGATAATAGTGGGTGGAATAGTGCTGTTGATCGCAGTGCTTAGTTTTGTTTTTCTTTCTTCAAAGAAAGCCCCAACTACTCCGATTGATAACACTCAAACTAACGGCACAACTACAAATGGCAATGGCGGCGTTACAACTGTTATTCCAAGTACGACAACCGGCGGACGTGATTTTGTGGTAAAGGAAGATCCGAGTCAGCCATTTGCTTCAGTGAAACCGCGTGGTCCGGAGCCCGTTGTTAAGCCAACAACAAATACAAAATTTCAAGATTATAATAAAGCGGTTGCGGATGGGCTGATCCCTGATCAAAACGGATTGTACAATCAGGTTGTTAGTGCAAACTATGATCCAACCAAAAATCAAAATACTGATTATACACTTTCGCAAGATCAATTTGTAAATACTTATTATCCAGATGCAAAACAATATATTGCCGGACAAACACCAACCCAACAGCAACAGTTAGCTATTGATCCAATTGTTTCAACCAATGCTAATGCTACGAATAATACTATCAGTCTTCCTTTGAATTACTCGGGACCGAATTTCGCACAAAGCACTAATTCTAAAGCTGATATGTCCGCGTATTTTACTTCAATGAGCAATGCAACTAAATCATTTGATGTTGTTTATGGCAAAGAAATGCTAAATGTTTTTTCTGTAACCGATGCAGCGCAATTACAAGCTTACAAAGCCAGAACAAAAACAGTTTTGGATAGTATCGCAAAAGTTGTCACGCCGCCAGCCTTTCTTGGTTTAAGCGAAAAATATTATCAAGCTTATCAATCGACCATGATCATAATTGACGATCAAATAGCAGTTAATAAGGCTAGTAACAGCAACACAGCGGGCTTAGCTGCTAATAATCTCGCTAACGATGTCCAAGGCTATAATGATCTTTTGGATATCCTAAATAATGATATTAAAACAGGCTTTAGCTTAGCGCAATAATATGAAAAAACATATCCTAAAGAAGCCCGCAATAATATTAATGATCGTGTTTGTAAGCCTGACAGCTTTTTTTGCCAGGCCGACAACTACTCATGCGTTGTTTGGGGTCGGAGACTTTAATGTCAGCGATGCGGTCGCGATTTTAAAAGATGCTGCTGCAATGATTTTGACAGGTATCAATAACAGATATTCCGAAAGGTTTATTAATGATTTACAAAACCAGTATAAGATCAATGATTATTTAAATTATACCCGTAATTTGGCAGAAATGGTTTATACCGTTGACGCTATCTCTAAGGAGTCTCAGCTTAACGCCTATGTTTTAAGAGCGAACATCTCCAAGCAAAATGGAACTTGTGGTACAAGCTGTCCGAATTTGAGCCCAGTTTATAATAAGCAAACCCTCGATTATATAAATTATGCAGACTTTCTAAAAGGCGGGGCTGCTTCAGAAAATGCCTATGACCGTCTTTCAGATTCTTTACTTGCTACCCCTCAAGGCCAAAAGGCGTTGGCAGAAGCAAACGCTGGTAAAGTGCTTGGTAACGCAACTACCGCTGCGACTATGAATTTGTCTACCAGTAACGGCCAAAAAGACTTGCTTGACTGTAACAACACTCAAACATCAAGTGGTATTGTTTTGCAAAAATGTACTGTTGGCTCTCCCGCACAATACGTTAGTACTCAAATCGGAACAAAAGTTAATCAATTATTCGGTCAAACAGTAAAACCATATGATGGTATTCTTTCGTTGCGTTCCTTTTTTTCTACCAGCCTAGCTCAAAAATTAGGAGATATTCTATTAAATCGTAAACCAAATCAAACTTTGGTAAGTGATTTTAAAGTACAAGCCGGTTCCGGTGCAGCTGGGTCTGGCTCTGGAGCCACAGCTGGCAGTGGAACTAGTACTGGTTCAGGTTCTGGCAGCACTGCTGGTTCTAGCGGCTCCGGCGGGGGCATTTCAGATGCTAGCGCTTGTATTTCAGGAGCTTCCTTAAGTGACATGGTTTACAACACTAACACAACAGTTGCCGATCAGTTAAATAGCATTGGCGCAGGATGTTTTACCGCAATTGATCCAGACACTGGCCAATCGCAAAGCGAGATGTTTAGTAACATTAATGATATCGGAGTAGTGAATGACGTTGCTCGGGTAAATTTTTATAAGCTTCATTGTTTGGACAGCACTTTAACCGACAAGACTCTTATTGATGCGGACCAAAAAGCCAGGCAGGCTAGTATCGACGAAGCTAGCTCGCTCGACGCTTCTTACATAATCGCAGATTGCCCTACTACCTAATTGTGGCTTAAATAACGTCCCAGCTATGCGGACGTTATTTTTTTATGCCTTTGTGAACAGCCGGTTTTAGCAAAGTTGTACACAGTTTAAAAAGTTTGTTTTTCGACGCTTTTTATGCGATAATAATATCAAGAAAGATAAATCAAAACCCTTGATTTTGGAAACAAAAATAACAAAAAAAACTGATAAAAGACTAAAGAAACTAAGTCCTATTGTTTTAGGAATTTTCTTTGCTTTTTTTGTCTTATTTGTTGCGTTAAATCCGATTTTAACGGCACGTGCCGAAGACGTTTCTGCAACAAGTTCTCCGAACGCTCCTTTTTGTGATCAATCTACAGGGGCTAACGGATCAGGCGCTGTCCCGGTCACAAAAGGTTTGAGTATTTATACTTGCGCAAAGAGCTATTCTTCAGGCGGATACGCCGCTCCAACATTACAGCAATTTTATCGATTATTTTTAGATGGTAAACCGTATCCCACTAGAGCGGGAAGCGCAACGCTTTGTGATTGTAGCGTAGCCTGGCTCCTGGATGGCAAACCTGCTGGGACGGATTTAGTAGAAATACCAGGACCTTATATTACTGCAGGAGGTTTTCATAGCCAAACAATTTCAGCTTCGGTAACAAAGAATGGCGCTACTACTAGCACAACCAAAGATAGCGGGAAAATAGATGCCGCTGCCCCTACTGACCAAGGAAGCGTTACAGACACACTTATTGGTTTCATTTCAACTGTAATCCGCGGAATCGTATTAATAATTGCATCAGCATTGTATGGAATTACACACTACCTGACCATTCCTGTTATTCAAGTGGTGTTGGATATGAAAGTGCACGATTCATCTTTTTCTGCGGTTATTCTTGGCGGGTGGGTATTTGTTAGAAATGTAATGAATATTTTCTTTATTCTTGCAATGTTAGTTATCGCTTTAGCAACACTGTTCCGTATCGAAGGATTTGAAAAAAAATATAACTACAAACACTTAATTCCCGAATTGGTTTTAATGGCGATATTAGTGAACTTCAGTTTGGTTATTGCACAATTAATTTTAGGAATTGCCGATACTGTACAAGCGCAATTTTTGCCAAACAATCAAACGGTTTTAAGTAACTTGGCATATCAAATGATGGTCCGGCCGACCCAGATTTTAAATGTTGTACCATTCAAAGGAAGCTTTAGTGATGTAATAGCTGCGATATTTTATTTGTTTTTTGCGCTTGCTGCGTTCTTTGCGTTTATGGCTTTGGCAGCATTCTTGGTAATAAGGGTGGTTGCTTTGTGGATTTTGCTTTTGCTTTCACCAGTTGCTTATGGCTTAAGGGTTATTCCAGATTTGCATCATGAGGCTAGCAAATGGTGGACATATTTTTTGAAATACGCGTTCTTTACGCCGATCATTGCTTTCTTTTTGCAGATTGCGGCGACATTAACGATTAAACAATCCGAATATCTTGCCGCGGTTACCCAGAACTCTATTAAAAACTCTGTAAACCAAAATCTTGGCCAGTTTATAGAATTATCTTTGTCTTGTATTACAATCATCTTTTTCTTATATATGGCGATTGAAGTTGCTCAGGGCTTTGGCGTGGTTGGGGTGGGCGCAATAGTTAAAAAAGCTGAGCATCTTACAATTAAACCTTTTGAGTTTGCCGGAGAGGCTACGAAAAATAGAGTTGTAAGAGAGAAAAATATTTTATCTGACAAGTTAACCCGAGACAGTAAAGGACAATTAAGAGGGGGTTTCTCGCGTGCCGCAGCTACGGCCTTACGTCCAAAAATGGCAGTTAAGGAATTCCTGCATGTGAGCGAAGAAAAAAATAAAGAAGCTGCGGATATAGCTGCAGCCGGAGTTAAAACAAATCGAGAATTTAACAAATCGAAAACTGATAATAAAGCCGATCTTGGTGTAAAAGGAAAAATTCATGATGAAGAAATTGCTTCCGCGCTTAAAACTAAGGTTGCAGATGCGGTAACAATGACAGGCAATCAACTTATCAGAGATGAGATTAAAGGCGGCAACCATCATACGATTGAAAAAGTTGCCAACACTTTTGAAGCAATGGCTACAAACGGAAGAATTGAAGCATATGTTACCAGGTTAACTGGAGGAGCTTACACTCAAGACAATCTGAACAAAGTTATCAAGGACATTTCCAGAGGGAATGCAGAAGCTGAGCATGAAATCCGTGCAGCTTTAGCCAAGGGTGGCAAAAAGGGCGGTTCGTTGTTAGCTGCCACAGCTGATAAGACCGGTACTGCCAGGGATATAGCTATGCAAGACATTGTTGACAATACCGAGCCTGCTGAGGTTAATAAAATAAACGTTACAGGCGTTGATCCAAATGTTATGAGACAAACTCTAAAGAGCATTCAAAACCTCGTTCTAAATTCCGGAAAAGCACCTAATCAGTTAACTTCGAAACTACAGGTCTTTATTGGACACGGTGATCAGGCAACTGCTGGAATAGCAGGAACGACAGCCGGAACTAATACAACCTATAATTTCGCCCGTCCTCAGGCACCGCCTAGGATGCCAACTTAATTCTAAGGATCTATGGATATTTCCGAATTAACAAAATTAAATCCAGTTGACCTAAATGATTTCAAGAAAATTGAATTTGAAATCAAAGACGTTTTGCTATCGCAAAACTTTTCGTATATAGAAGAGCTTTTGGATTTTATTAATGGTGTTTTGCAAAGCAAAGGCTCGGAGATAGAAGCCAAGTTTCCACAATTATATGAGAGCTATCAAAATTATTGGGTTAAATTAGCTTTCGCCACTTTTGTGCTTTTGGAATCAGTAGATCAGGATAGCTTGTTAAAAACAAGATTCTTGAATGCAGTAAATGAAGGAATTAATCCTGATGATTTGATAAAGCAATTTTACAATTTTTATGAATCAGATGAATTTGTTAAACAAGTGTTCAGAAGCCTTGCAGTAGATTTAGAACAGAACACTGAACAGTTTGGTGCAATGCCAATTGAGATAGAAGGACGAAAAATGCTGCCAACTTTGAAATATTGGATCATGGATTATTCAAAGTTTCCTTCTAAGGTAGCAAAAAGAGGAAGCATCGAACGTTTAAATTACATTAACCAGAGTTCTAACACCCGCTCTTTGCCACAAATGCAGCGTCAAACTTTATTAAGAATTCTAAAGTTTTATGATGATTTAAATAATGCCGAACGTCCTGTGGTACAAGCCAACAGAAATCGTAGCCGGGCAATACCGGTGGGACAAAGAATGGATATAAAATCTCAAATAGATATTCAGAAAAAATTAGATGAATTAAAAACGAGGGCAAGATAAATGCGTCCTGAAGATATTGAAAAAACTAAAAAGGTAATCCAACAGGCAAGCATTTTGTCTTCGGTAGAAAAAGCGGAGTGGGTCCAGCTTTTATCGGAGATGAGTGATAAGGAAGTAAATGAACTTGTTGCGATTCTTCAGAATGCTGCAACGCCTTTTCCAGCTGAACCGGTTGTTCTTCGAAAGGCTCCTTTGCCTCCGAAACCGCCAAAAGTGGATATTAAGCAGAAAGAAATCAGCACCTCTATTCCTTTTTATGAATTGGAATTAGCAGAGCATTCCGGAGCTGTTCCGCCAACGACAGTGCATGTACCCATTAATGGTAAGATTATACCTGCTCCCTCCGATCCTGCAGAATTACAAAATAGAGTTGAGAGCATTGTTAAAGACCTGCAGCATAGAAAAGACAACGCTATGCCTGAGTCCAGCGTTCCTGTAACAGCTGCAGCTCCACTGGCTAAATCAGCGCCGGAACCTGTTGCACCTCTAGCGGTAGCAAAGCCCGCGGTGCACGGCGAACCGTTGGTCTTAAAAACTGCTGAAGATTTTGCAAAGATTGAGCCAAAAAATATTCATGGGGACGATCCTTATGTAGAACTGCAGACAATTTTATCTTATATGGTTCAGGTTGGGCAAAGAAATAAAATATACGAAGTTATTGATAATTTTGAGAAGAGCTTACTATATCGAACTTATATGAATATTGGTTTAGCATTATTGAACGATCCAAATCCAGATCGCGAAGCTTCCTACAATAATGTTTTGAACACGATGCAACGCAATGGCCAGCAATGGCTTTCTAAAGATGAGTTTGAGGCTTTCGCAGATTTTCGTAAAAATTTGGATCAAATGGTTTAATTTAAAAGATATGCAATATCCCGTACCACAATTTATAGACATTGAAGATAAGATCATTGGACCTTTCACTTTGAAGCAATTTGGTTTTTTCTTTGGCGGGGGAATCTTGGTCGTAGTTATATTCAAAATTTTTCAATTTGGTATTGTTTTTATTCTTCTCGGGGTGCCAATTGCATTATTAACTTTATTTATTTCATTTGGAAAGTTTAATGGCAAACCAATGTACGAGGGGATTCCAATTTTTATAAAGTTTCTTTCGGCGCCAAAAGTAATGATTTTTCAGAAAGAAAGAAACGTGGATAATTTAAATATCGGGCCAATTACAATTGAACAAATCCAAGCAGTAACAAATAAGCAACAAGCGGCATCGATGCAAGTGGAATCGGCTCAAAGTCAATTAAAGCGGCTATCGCGATTGCTGGATCAGAAAAGTACTGAAGAAGAGGAAATAATAAACAAAAATAATGAGCGATAAAGAACAGAAGAAAATTAAGAGCACTCAGTCGTATCTAAAAATCTCTGATATTAAAGCAGATACTTTAATTATGGATGATGGTATTTACTGTGCGGTAGTCGCAGTTTCTAGCACGAACTTTGCTTTGAAAAGCCAGGAAGAACAAAACGCTCTTATTTACGGCTATCAAAACTTTTTGAACTCCTTGGACTTTAGCCTTCAAATTTTGATGCAGTCTCGAAAGATGGATGTACATGTTTATTTGGAACAGGTTCGAAAAATTATGGAACAGCAAACTAACGAATTGCTACGCATCCAGACTCAAGAATATATTGAATTTATTTCAAAGTTGATCGAAAATTCTAGTATTATGAACAAGAATTTTTATGTTATCATTCCGCATAGCATTGGCATTGATTTGAGCAGCGGCAGTAACGGTGGTGGATTTTTTAGCAAGCTATTTGGTGGCGGTAATAAATCGGCGGTCAGTGCAGCCTCCAAGAAAAATGTCCGATTTGAAGCGGAGCGTCAGAAACTCGATCAGAAAGTTAATACAGTGATCGGCGGGTTATCTGCGCTGGGATTAAAATCATTGCCAATGACTACTGAACAAGTTACAGAACTGGTTTACAATTCCTATAATTTTGAAGCAGGTCCGCTAATTGATACTCAACGCCTTGAAGATATTAAGCTAACAAAGATTTAATTTATGTCACTTATTGTACCGCCAACTCGTGATGAGTTGGAAGGAAAAAAACAAAAACTAGCCGAACAGCTCGACGAGCGCGAAACTACCAAAAAGATTTTGGCAGTGGAAAAAGAATATCGCGAAGGCTTAACATCGTTAAAGGACATTATTGCTCCTGCTGCTTTAACATTTAACAATTCCTATTTTGAATTAAATGGTAAGTTTGGCCGCAGCTTTTTTGTACTGGCTTATCCTCGTTATTTAGCAACTGATTGGTTGACTCCGATTATCAATATGGATACGCCAATGGACATGTCGATGTTCATCTATCCGATTGATTCCGGAGATATTTTAAAGAAACTGAAATCTAAAGTTGGACAGCTTGGTTCGCAGATGTCGATCAACGAAGAAAAAGGCTCGGTGCGTGATCCGGTTTTGGAAACTGCCTACAAAGATGTGGAATTTTTGCGTGATCAGCTGCAACAGGGAACTGAAAAGTTTTTTAAAGTGGCTTTGTACTTTACGCTTTATGCTGAAGATCTAAAAGAGTTGGATCGTTTTTCTTCGATTTTAGAAAGCACGATGGCAGCAAAGTTAATCATCACCAAGCGTGCGATCATGCAAACCCAATCTGGCCTGAACTCCACTTTGCCCATAGCGATCGATGATTTAGATGTTGGTACCAACATGAATACCTCGCCGTTGTCGACGACCTTTCCTTTTGTATCCGCGGAACTTTCGAACAATGAAGGAATTATGTATGGCATCAATCGCCATAACAATAGTTTGATTATCTTCGATCGTTTTAAAATGGAAAATGCTAACACTTTGGTGTTCGCGAAATCCGGCGCAGGTAAATCTTATGCGGTGAAACTGGAAGTATTGCGTAGTTTGATGATGGGAGTTGATGTAATCATTATCGATCCTGAAAACGAGTATAAGCATTTAGCCGATGCGGTTGGTGGAACTTATTTAGATATTTCTTTGAATTCAGATTCCAGAATCAATCCTTTTGATTTACCTTTGCCTATTGAAGGCGATGACAATGCTGACATTTTGCGCAGCGCAATTATTAGTTTGATGGGTTTGTTAAATCTAATGCTCGGCAAGCTTAATCCCACTGAAGAAGCGATAATGGATAAAGCTTTGTGGCAGACGTATGCTAAAAAAGATATTACAGAAAGCTCCGACTTCAGAACGGTGCAGCCGCCAACGATGAGCGATTTAGTAGAAATTTTATCCGGAATGGTTGGTGCCGAAAGTTTGGCGCAGCGCATGAGCAAATATACCGAAGGAACTTTTGCCGGAATATTTAACCAACCAACAAATATCGGTTTGAATAATCAGTTGATCGTATTCTCAATTAGAGATTTAGAAGATACTTTGCGACCGATCGCAATGTATATTATTTTGGGACATATTTGGAATGTTGTGCGTTCAGAATTAAAGCGCCGTATTCTAGTACTGGATGAGGCTTGGATCTTAATGCAGTTTGAAGATTCGGCACGATTCTTATTTGGCGTTGCCAAGCGTGCCCGTAAATATTACTTAGGCTTAACTACAATTACTCAGGATGTCGCGGACTTTATGAACAGTCCATACGGTAAGCCAATTGTGACGAACTCTTCAATGCAGCTTTTGCTAAAACAATCGCCGGCAGCTATTGATATTATCGCCGAAACCTTCTTCTTAACCGAAGGTGAAAAGTACTTATTGTTAGAGAGCGAAGTTGGAGAAGGAATCTTCTTTGCTGGGTTGAAACATGCCGCAATTAAAATTTATGCTTCTTATGTTGAAGATCAGATTATCACTACAGATCCGCACCAATTATTAGAGCAGAAAAAAGCAAAAGATGAATTACCAAGCTAAATTAATAGAAAAGTAAAATGGCAGATCTAAATAATCCAGCTGGTCAGGCGGCAACTACCGCTGCCAACGAAGCGATTCAGGAAGCAGTAGTCGGCCCATCTTTCCTGGCAACAATTTGGATTCCTTACGTTTCTTATATCTGGTCATCGATTTGGTTAGCAGAAAAAGCCTTTAAAAAAAATGTTAATGCAGAAGGAATTAAGATAAATTTCTTTAGCCGTTGGCAGAAAATTACTATGATTGTGCTGGATTTACTTTGGTTTCTCGGAACGATTTTCTTTTTAGCACTGGTGGCACAGTTGGTTTGTCATGGCGACGGCTCAATTCTGGGATCTATATCCGCCTGGGCCGGTAGGACGGCTATAAAAGGAGCCAGTTTAGGACAAATAAATTTTAGTTTTTGCAGCGGCATTCCGAATTTAATAAATTAACTGGTAAAATAAAAACATGAATAAAAAAATATTGATGATCATCGGCGGAATTCTGATTATAATAATTGCGGTGGTTGGGGTTTTGCTTTTCTTGAATTCAAAAAATAAGAGCACTGCAGTAAATGCAAACACTCCAATTGCAACTGACAATACCAACACTAATACGAATACCTCCACTACTCCTGACCCTACCAATCCAGTAACTACGCCAGTTGGCGGAATCTTAGCTAGCGATAAGATTAAAAAGCTTAGCGATAGTTCTGTCGTTGCACCGATTTTGTCTGTAGATGAAAAAGCGGTTTGGTTTTTTACAAATGACGGACATCTTTATAAAGTTAATTTAAGTACCGGTTTAAAGCAGGAGTCATTATTGCCTGAGAAACTTACAGTTTCGAATGCAATTTGGCCGCAGCTTGGAAACGATTTTATTGTAGTTAGCGGTAGCGGCTCGGCAAAGACTTTTAGCTATTACAATAGTGATTTAGCAAACACCGCTGGTCAAAAATTTGGAACCTTTCCGGCAAATGTCCATGAAATTGATTACCTTCAGGACGGCAAGCATATCGCGTACAATTGGGTTAATGGAGCAACCTCTACTCTAGCAATTGCTAACTTTGATCTAGCTAATTATGAAAACATCGTTACGCTTCCTGCACCAGATTTAAATATAAAAATGTCTCCAAACGGCAACCGTGCACTGTTATATAACGAGACCAATTCCGGCGACGGCAATCTTTATTACGTTTCCTTTAAAACCAAAAAACTAATAACTTTGCATACTAGCATGGATAACGCTGCTATCTGGTCTGGTGACGGCATTAAGTTTTTATATAATCGAGATTCCGGCGACGGCACCAAAAACACTAAACTTTGGTTAGGGGATAGTGATACTGCAACAAATAAAGAAATTGCCTTAAATGGATCTGTTTCAAAAGCTACTTTTGATAAAAGTGGGAACTTTGTGTTTGTAGCTGTTTCAAATGGCGATAGTGATGATATTTGGAAAGTGGACACCAAAACATTGGCAAAAACCAAGGTTTTTAGCGGTACTGATTCTGGGACGATTAAAATAAACGCAACTAATTTGTTTGTTTCTGCCGATGATGCTACATTGTATTTTAAGAACGACGACGGCTATTTATACAGCGTTCCAATTAAGTAGGAATCATGGCTAAATCAAAAATAATATTTCGCTGCACTAATTGCGGCACTTCTTATCCGCGTTGGCAGGGTAAGTGTTCAACTTGTAATAACTGGGATACGTTAGTAGAAGAAAAAGAAGTAACTGGCGGCAGCGCCGGAAAGTTTGTTGCTGCTCAGGTTCAGCAGTTAGCAGATGTAGACGGTCAACACACTAAGCGCATTCCATCTGGAATTGAAGAGTTTGATGCCGTAGTAGGCGGGGGAATCGTTGCCGGTTCCTTAATATTATTAGGCGGCGATCCTGGTGTAGGCAAGTCCACTTTAGCTTTAGATATTGCTACGGGTATTGATGTTAAAACTTTGTATGTTTCTGGCGAAGAATCTTTATATCAGTTAAAAATGCGCGCCTCACGTTTAGATAAATCCGAAGAAATGTATGTTGTTGCGGAAACTGACTTAGGTTCGATACTGGCTGCGGTAGAAGATCTTGCGCCTAAGCTGGTTATAATCGATTCGATTCAAACGATGTATTCTGAACAAGCCAGCGGAGTTGCTGGCAGCGTTTCGCAGGTTTCTTTTGCGACTCAATCAATAATGCGTTTGGCAAAAGCTAAACACATTTCTTTTATAATCATTGGACACGTAACCAAGGAAGGTTACTTAGCCGGGCCAAAAACTTTAGAGCACATGGTTGATACTGTTTTGTATTTGGAAGGTGAGCGCTTTGCTTCTTTTAGAATTCTGCGTTCTGTAAAGAATCGTTTTGGTAATAACAACGAAGTTGGTGTTTTTGAAATGACTTCTGCCGGTTTGATTCCAGTAAAAAATCCTTCGGAAATGTTTTTGCAAGAAGGCGATCGCACTGAATCCGGCAATGTAGTTACTGCAATCGTTGAAGGCAGTAGGGCTTTGTTGTTAGAAATTCAGGCTTTAAATTCCAAAACTTCTTTCGGCTATCCAAAACGAACCACATCCGGATACGATATTAATCGCCTGCAATTAATATCCGCGATAATTTCTAAGCGGTTAGGTTTGAATTTATCCGATCAAGATTTATACGTGAATGTCGTTGGTGGTATGAAAATTACCGACCCTTCCGCGGATTTGGCCGTAGCAATGGCAATAATCTCCGGGGTTAAGGACATTTCTATTAAGAATACTGTTTTAATTGGAGAATTGGGCTTGTCCGGAGAAATCAGGATGGTGCCAAATCTAGAAAAAAGAGTTAAAGAAGCAGAAAAGCTTGGCTTTGAAACGATTGTTATTCCAAGTTCAAAAATCACTTCAACCAAAAGTAAACTTGTTAAAGTTAAAAGTTTGCGCGACGCTGTAAAATTGTTGTCCTAATATGGCTACTCGTCTAAAGCAAGGTTTTTATAATCGCAAGACTTTAATTGTGGCTAAAGAATTAGTGGGGAAATATTTAGTTCGGAATATCGATGGTAAAAGGATTTCTGCGGTAATTACTGAAACTGAAGCGTATATTGGCGAAACGGATTTAGCTAGCCATGCCAGGTTTGGGCAAACCAAGCGCAATGTTGTGATGTACGGAGCTCCCGGCGTTTGGTATGTTTATTTAATTTATGGCATGCATTGGCTATTAAATGTTATTACAGAAGAAGAAGGCAAGCCAGCTGCAGTGTTGATTCGCTGTGCTTTTAGTGAACAAGGCGATAAATTAAACGGACCTGGCAAGTTGACTAAATATTTTAAAATTGATAAAAGTTTTTACGGGCAGAGTGCTCTAAAAGGGGATCTATACATTGAAGATCGAGGATTCAGGCCGAAGAAAATAAAATCAATGCCTAGAGTCGGCATTGATTACGCTGGAGAGTACAAAGAGAAGCCTTGGCGTTTTGTCATTCAAGATGAATAACTTTATCTTCGATTTTTTTAAAAAGGTCAGGGTGTTTAATTAGCTTTGGATCCGAAGCTAATATTTTTTTCGCCCAATATTTTGCTTTATCAGAAAGTTCAGCGTCGTAATTAAAGTATTTAAAATAATAAAAGCCCGACTGTTCTTCTCCAAAAATATTTCCAAAGCCACGGTTTTTTAAATCTATTTCTGCAAGTTCAAAGCCATTAGTGGTTTGAGTAAACTTTTCCAAGCGTTCTAATGTTTTTTCATTTTCGTTTTCAGTAAAAATAAAGCAGAATGATTGAAATTCAGAGCGCCCGACTCGTCCTCGGAATTGATGTAGTTGTGCCAATCCAAAACGATCCGCGCCTTCGATAAACATCACACTGGCGTTTGGCACGTCGACGCCCACCTCGATAACTGAGGTGCTAACCAGAATATTAATTTTATTTGCCAGAAAATCTGCCATCACTTGTTCTTTCTGATCAGCTTTCATTTTGCCATGCAATAAACCAATCACTAGTCCTGGAAATTCTTTTTGTAAGGATTCGTATTCGCTGGTTGCAGCCTTTACTCCTAAGCGGTCGCTTTCTTCAATCAATGGAGTAACTACAAAGGCTTGGCGGCCCTCGCCGATTTGTTTGCGAATAAATTCATAAGCGGCTGGCCGTTCGAGGTTTGGCACCAGCTTGGTTTTGATTACTTTTCGATCCGCTGGCATCTGATTAATTTGTGAGATCTGCAAGTCACCGAATAAAGTTAAGCGCAAGGTTCTTGGAATTGGCGTTGCCGACATTGATAATAAATGCGGGTGAATATCTTTCGTTTTCTGTTTTAACAAAGCTCTCTGTCTAACGCCAAAACGATGCTGCTCGTCAATAATAACTAAACCAAGTTTTTCAAACTCGACATTTTTCTCTAGCACCGCATGGGTGCTAATAATCAGCTGTGGTCCGCCATGTTTTATTTCCTGAAGCAATTCTTTTTTTGCAATTTCTTTACCGTTTAGAATTGCGCGCTTTGAGGTTAATAAGATTAAACTTATTTTTGAGTATTCTTCAAAATATTTCAAAGCACTTTTATAGTGCTGCTGGGCTAGGATTTCAGTCGGGCATAGCAAGACTGCTTGTTTTTCGGCATTTACAACCTCCAAAGCAGCAGTAAAGGCTACTAATGTTTTGCCGGAACCGACATCTCCTTCCAGTAAGCGATTCATTGGTTGCGGTTTTTCAAGATCTTGGAGAATGTCCCAAATTGCTTTCTTTTGGTCGGCTGTCAGCTCAAAGGGTAGCGAAGAGGTAAATTTTTGTACCAAAGTTTTGTTGAAAGCAAAGGGTGTAGCTTTTTGCTGGCCAAGCTCGTTTTTGTGTTTTTGAATGGCTAGCTGAGCAAAAAATATTTCTTCGAATGCCATTCGATCTTTTGCCTGCTGCAAAAGCGTATCGGTTTCAGGAAAATGTAAATTCTTAACTGTCGTAGTTATGTCTAACAAGCCTAGATCTTTTACTATTTCTGATGGCAGCGTTTCTTCTACTGTTGACTGTGCTTGTAAAGCATTGTAAATCGCGGTACGCAGTGCTCTTAAAGACAAACTGCCAGTCAGTCGGTAGATCGGCAAAATTCGCGCAGTATGCACTGATATTTGGTCTTCATCGCGTATCTTTTCGTAAACCGGATTTTGTAATTGCAAGGTTTTATAAAATCGAACAGTGCCGGCTAAAAAGATTTGATCACCCTTTTTAAAGTTATTAGCAAGATAGGGCTGGTTAAACCAAACTACTTTCATAGAACCGCTATCATCTGAGACGACTGCTTCGGCGCGACTAATCTTTTTGCCATAAAAACCTGGAATCGCACGTATTTCTTTGATTTCTGCTTTGATGCTAATTTGATCGCCAGCTTTTAAATCAACAATTTTTGCAACGTTCGAAAAATCTTCATATCTAAAAGGGAAATAAAAAAGCAAATCGGAAATAGTTGCTATTCCCAATTTGGTTAAATCTTTTTCTAATTTTTTATCGAAAACGCCCATGCATATCCTGTTCTATATTTTCTACTTGTCTTCCGAATCGGTCTTAAACTTATAATAGCGCCAACCAATCCATCCGACAAATAGGATAAGGATTGCCAAAACCGTGTATAGTAAATAATGGTGATTTACAGCCACAACAGGCGTTTCTGGAGCTGGTTCGGTTTGGCTAGTAATATCTATTGGATTCTCTGAGTTAATATTTTGATTTGGGTTTTGATTGCTGTCTACGTTTTGAGCGCTGCCAATTGCGGCAGCAGTTCCTTGGTAATTAACGTTACCGGCAATATTCGGCGCGCCTTTTACTTGCATTGGTTGCAAGTCGGAAGCAGTTCGATAAGGGATTGTTTTCATAAATTTAATTGCTCGTCCAACTTAATGGTTGATATCCAGAAGCCGATAGTGGGAAGCTAGGCGGCGGTCCGTATAATAAATTTGCATCGTAATTATCGATTGTCGTAGCATAACCAGAAACAATATTATTGCTTCCATTTACCCAAGACCAGGTCCATTGGCCGAAGGTCATAATAGAACCGTAAACTGTAATTGAGTTTTTAATAACTCCAGGGTAGTAAAAAAATTGAGCGCTGCCATTTTGAGCAATTAAAGCAGCATCAACTTCTAGATTGCTTGGCGCACGATAAGTTACAACGATGTCTTTCTGTGCTAATAAACCCAGTACGCTAGAGCCATCCTTTAAGGCGTAGGTAACGTTGTTTGGAATATAAATCGTTGGCGCGGTTCCGGTATTATATGGCAAAAGTGCCGCCGCTACCATTACCCGGCCATTTACCGTCCCTTCAACCCAAGTGTTATCTTCAACATAAATTACACCATTGGTTGGCAATGCTTGAGTAAACTGCAAGGTCCTTTGATTATAGTCGATTTGTTCGTTGTGCGGCGTACCATTAACATCATAACCGGTCGGATTGCTTAATAAATTTTTAACTTTATAAACAGAGACGGTGCCAGTAGAATTAAAAACTAATGAATAACCTTGTTGGTTCGATGGCGGCAAATATATTCCACCGCTTTGGGCGCTGGCTTTCATTGTTGCCAGGTTTGAGGTAAGAGCAGAAAAATCTACAGCTGGCACAGGGAAGTTCCAAAAGTTTTTTGTTGATTGCGGCGCCGATCCCCAGACGCCATTTTGAACGACCGGGCAGGGACTGCCTTGTCCTGCTGAACAAGTATATGTAGATTTAGCTGATTGGATCGGAGCGTTGCCAGTTCCATCAAAGCGAATTCCATTATTTGATTGCATTTGACCATTTACGGTTTCGCCGCTTCCAATCCAAATAATGTCATTGCTTAGAAAGGCATATTGCGCCAATGAAGGAATGCCGTATCTTGCAGTTACAACTCGTTTTGTTCCAGGGTTAGTATCGGTCCAGCCAGTTGATTGGATTGTTACAATTGTAGATCCAATTGTCGGCGGGGTAATCTGCAAACTATATTTGCCAATGTGTTTCTGGATGTCTAAATCAATGTAATCGTGAACATAAGGCCCTGCTTGGCCAGTGCCGTCTTTATAATCGTTGGGGTTATGCGCCAAAAACCATTGGTAATAATCCACTCCCGCTTCAGCAATCTGTAATGCTTCTTCTCTTGCCGCGGTGCTGCGCAACAGCCGAATTTGTTGAGTGACGCTGCCAAGCAAAGGAACTGCCACAGCTGAAAATATAAATATAATTACAATCAAGTAAATTAACATTGCACCTTTTTGTTTTTTCATTTTTAGTGTGGGCATTTAGTTTCCTAAGTTAGTCTTAAGATTTCTGATTGCAGCGCCGGCATCGATCGTATATTTTTGAGTATTTGTTACACCGCCGGTATTTGTTAATTCCAGATTGATCTTAACAAATTTTACAGTAGTTAAATTTACTGGCTGGCTTAAGGCTGCTGTGGTGCCGCTGTAATTGTCATCGTAGTACAAGAAAACTGGATCGTTGTTATTAGATAAAGCATTCTCTACAGTGGTAATTACCTCATTGCTTGGATTATAGGAAAGCGGTGACCCGGTTGGGGTTATCACACCTTTGTATAGGACATTGTTTGAAATGTAATATCTAACCCGATTAATAATTGCGCTATTGGTGGAAGAAGTAGAATAAAAGATAAATTGGGTGTTAGTCGCTTGGTTAACTGGGTAAGAGCCATCGTTGCCCCAAGTAGCGTTGCGTAGCTCAGTAATAAAAGTAAATGTAACTTTTCGAGCTTGGTCATCTTTGTCTAAAGACTTTGAGGTTGTTTTATAATTCGTAAAAAAACTATTATATAAGGTAAACAAGCCAATGCAAAGCATGGAAAAAATAAAAATGGACATCATTAATTCAATTAGGGTAAATCCTTTTTGTTTTAGTTGTGAAGAGTATTTTTCTTTAGACATATTATGGGCTCATCAATACTTGTAAAACATTGTAGCCGTTAATATTTAAATTGCTGATCGTTTGAGTCTGGTAGCCCGTAGCGCTTACAGTTACTTTGTAGTTTGAGCCAGCGGTTAAGCCTGGATAGATTACTTGCCCGGGAGTAAAACATCCGGAAACGTAGTTAATATTTGCGCTTGTTAGAATTGGAGTTTTACTTACATCAGTGGTTGAAAGATAGGCGCGATATCGGATGTAGCGATTATTATTGTTGGTCGTGCTAATTGTGGTGCCTGGAACAGTGTAGTAAGTGCTGGCAGTGCCGTCTGGTCCAACATAATTCCAAGTAGTATTGTCGTTGTTTGAAGCAAGTTGAAATTTAAGCGTAGTTGCTGGATCTTGCGAGGTCGGCTGCCAAGTAATTGAGGTGTAGGAAGTTGTTGCTCCGCCGGAGTCGAAGGTTGAAGAGGTCAGTTGTCCGGAGCTAGCGTAGTTGCTGCCAGTTTGGGTTAAACGAACCCCTGACGGTGTGCCAATCGTGCTAATGTTTGAATCATCGGAAAAATATTTTGTTAAATCCGTTGCTGTTACTTGGCCTGGCCCGCCGCTCCAATCTTGTTGGCTAAAGATGCTGCCGCCTGTAAGTTTATAATTGTCGGTTGCCGGAGTTATTGTTTGTAAGTCTACTTGGGCGTTTTCGATGGCATTGCCGGTGGCCGCATCCTTTACGATTACCAACAGACTATTTGCAGTAGCAGGCCCTAGGATTAAATTAAAAGTTTGGCTAGTATTTGGTAGAATTGTAATTTGTTGGATAGGCGATGATCCATAGATCATGTAAGTTGCTCCAGTTAGCTGTGGAGTATAAGTATCCCACTCAATATTATTTAAAGGGATTTGTCCGCTACTGTTTGAAATATACGTAGTATCATATTTCAAAACCTTCGGAGTGCCAATTATTTTTGAACCCTTCACTTCCACTCCGACGCTTGGGATTGCAGCGCAAGTTTGATTAAGAGTGTTGAAAGTAAGATTACTTAAATAATCAATGGAAAAACTAATCTGAGTAACTTGTCCGGTTAGAATTGTAGCGTCTGGCTTAGTGGGGCTTGGGTTAGTGCCGCTAATCGGATATGTTTGATCATTGGAGTAACTGCTTTTAGAAACCGCAACATGATAACTATTGCTAGAACTTGGCAAACCTACTTCAATCCAAATTCCATTTACATCGGTAACCCTGCTTAGGTTGATTGGTTGGACTAAAGCGTTGTTAGTTATGTTAACGTTTGCGAATGGCACCGGCTGTCCAACAGAATCAAAAACTTTTATATACAAAGCGCCGCCATTAATCAAGCTTTCCAAGCCTTTCGGCACAAAGTTTGTAACAAAATTGCTAGCAGTGTTTGTGGTATTATTTTTAATAACAAGCTTCACTTGTTTATAATCATTCGGATATGGATCAGTGCCTGCTAAAATTGTGCCGTCTTTGGAATCATCAACATAAGTTACTTCGTAATAAATTTGGTAGGTCCTATTATTTAAAGTGATACTAACTGCATTCTGCTGGTCTGGTAGGCTGCCGTTAGGGTTTCCATTAGTGGTTCCAACTTTGGAGTAGGGTAGGTTCCGTGCAGTTTCCATGTATTGCGCTGCCAAAGCCGAGATTGTGGCTTTTTCACGATAGGCTTTAACTCCATTGGTAATTAAGCTGTAAACGCCTAAAGCCCCAGAAATTAAAATGCCAAAAATTGCAATGCTTACAGCTGTTTCTATTAAAGTAAAACCTTTTTGTTTTTGATTTCTTAGCATGGATTTTATAACTTTATTTTACCATTAAAAAGGCGAATCTGCTAGAATATAAACATCCCCTCAGCGGAGAAGATCGGATGCGCCAGGCATGGGATGTGCGGGTCGATCGGGGCGTCACGTTTGTACAGATGCCCGAGGCATTATACGAGAGCAATCGGGAGGAGCTGAGGCGGGTCGTTCAAAACCAACTCTTCGCCACCACTTTCGTATCGCTGGATTTCGACGGCTGTGCGAATGTCGATTGGTCGGTGTTCCTTACCCTGATTTCGGTGACAAGGCTCGCTGAGCAGGGTCGGCAAACGCTGAAGCTGGTCAGTCTGAACGAAGCCCTTCGCACTCGAATCCGCGAAGGAGGTCTCGGACAGCTTCTGAAGGTTGCCTGAGTCGTTGTAGGGTAATGAAGAAGAAGAAGAGGAGGAGTATATTGTTTTTTCAATTCAAAAAACGGCTGCCGGGATTATCCTAGCAGCCGTTTTTGATTGAAATTTAGATATTATATTGGTGATCTCGGCTGGGCTCGAACCAGCGACCTTCAGCTCCGCAAGCTGACGCTCTAATCCAACTGAGCTACGAGACCGCGCGGTAACTAAAACCTTAACTTTCGAGCAAGGCGCTGGGCCATTGTTTCTTGGTTTGGTTCTGATTCAGGTAGAAATTCTTTTAGGATATCAGCAACTTCTTCCGGGTTCACATCGTTCAATAGTAGAATGATGTATCTATTTAAATATGCGGTGGTTTCTAAAATTAGCTTTTTGCTGTGATTTTTATCAACAATCCAAAACCTTTTTATTGTTGTGTATGGAAAAGCTACATTGCCAACGGTCACTGCCTTATTTGTAATTACGACATCTACTTCTCCCGGCAGTTGTTTGGAGAAAAAATAAATTGCAAGAAGTATTACTAGAATTGTTATTACGGCAAAGTAATCATGCAAATATATCTGGTAAGCAATCATCATGAAGCCAATCACAGCCAGAGTTAGGTACCAACCGGTGCCTTTCTCGTAGTGCTCAAACTCCATTGTCTTCCATGAAAATATTTGATTTTCCATTTTTGTGAAAGTTTTTATTTAAATTTGGCGGTGGGGGAGGGATTCGAACCCTCGAGAGATTCATCACCTCTAATAGTTTTCAAGACTATCTCGATAGACCACTCCGACACCCCACCAGGGTGTTTACAAAGTGATGACCGTTCAATTGTACAATAAAAGGGCCAGAAATGCAAACGCGTGCCAATTTCTGTAAGCCACGCCGTCGTTCGCTTCGCTCCGACATAACCCTAGCTTACAGCCTACCGCTGCTAAGCAATCCGGAATTAAAAAAACACCCGTGGCATATCACGAGTGGTTTTTTAAAAGTTACTGGTTGACTGTCCCAGGGAAAATCGCCGGAGGTTCAGGAATGAATCCGCCAAAGGTATCTTTGTTCGGATCCGGTAGGATTACTTCTGTGCTGTTATCATTGTTTGTATTTTTAGGTTCGGTTGCTTTCGTTTCAGTTTTGCTTTCTTTAGTCGCAGGCTTATCTGTTTTTTCAACTTTTGCTCTGGTAATTACCGTAATCGTTTGAGCCATATTTTTATCATGGTCAATCGCTGCTTCCACCGTTACGCTATCGTTAACTTTTAAGTCTGAAACTTTAATTGTCGCGCCGGTTTCGTCAGTAACGCTAGTCTTATCATCGGTTATAAAAAGATTCTTTGCAATGCTAACCGTGTTATCTTTGATTTGAGAAATTGTACCGGTAGTAGATATTTTTGGATTTGGAGCAATTGCTGCGCCGCTTTCTTCGTTAGCTGCAGCGATAATCTTTTTGATATTCTGTATTGCAGCGGTGCTTTGTTGAGTAGTTTTTAAAACTACAGAATCGGCAAGTTTCGGATCTACTTTAGCCATTAAATTCGTTTGGCTCTTTGTAAGATTTTCTGCTTGCTGAACTAAGCCAGGATTTTGTTTGGAAATACTTACCGCGGTATCTTTGATGTCGCTTAAAGCAACAGCTGTTTGTTGATTAAGTTCCGCAATTGCAACTTTTTTATCTTCATCATTGTTGTCTTTTGCTAAAACTTTTTGAGCGTCTTCAAAACGTTGAGAGGCAATTTGCAATTGTAGGTCCGCGCGCTTTTCAGGGTTAGTTGCAAGTTTAACTTGCAAAGATTCATAAGTTTTTTTGATCACGAACAATTTATCGCCAGGCAAGCTTGCATGAGCGCCGGATGCAGTTGCAATCACAATCAAGACTAGTGTTGCTAAAGCAGTGGGCACCATCTTGAAAGTACGGAAAAATGTCCCGACTCTCGAAGTTTGCGTGGTATGTTTCAAATAAAGTCTGCGGTGATTTGCAGCAGGAACTTCTTTGCGAGGCAAACTAGAAACTAAAGCGATTATTTGAAGCATCGCAGTAAGCTCGCTTCGAACTTCAGCAGGGTAATTAGAAACAACCGCAGAAATTTCTTCTCCGTTTCGAACTTGCTGTATAGCTTTGTCTAGATATTGTTCGATCATTTGGTTTGCTTCTTAATTAGTTCTTGAAGTTTTAATATTGCGCGGTGTTGGACGACTCTTATTGATCCTTCGCTTTTGGAAATCAGATCTGATATTTCAGAGTTGTCTAAATCTTCTATAAATTTAAGTTTGATTATAATTTGCTGTTCGGGAGTAAGTTGCTTAAGCGCTTCCATAAATACTCTTTTTTCTATAATCGTATTGGTATTTTCGCTGAGATTTTCATCTGATTCCAATATGTTTTGAATCTCTTCTATATCGACTGTAGCTTTCTTTTGCCGATAGTAGTCGATCACCTTATTTTTAGCAATCTGGTATAGCCAACCGCTGAAAGAATTCTCTTTTACGGTCTTTATACTTGTCCAAGCTTTGATGAAAACGTCTTCTGTCAGATC
This sequence comes from Candidatus Doudnabacteria bacterium, assembly GCA_028286905.1. Taxonomy (GTDB): domain Bacteria; phylum Patescibacteriota; class Doudnabacteria; order UBA920; family VMFF01; genus JAQBQP01. The sequence continues at coordinate 7,178 of JAQBQP010000003.1, read as the reverse complement.
TTCCGCAACCTCTTTGTGGCTGACTCGGTAATAGATAAACTTGAAGATTTTATCAAAATAAAGCTCATAAAGCTCGCCAAAGGCTTGTTCTTCACCTTTTTTGGCCTTTAGGATTAAGGAAATTTCGCTCTCGGTCATATATTAGAGGTGCTACTTAATTAGACGCGCTTAATGAATATTTGTTACTTAGTATAGCAGTTTATCTTTAACTAGGCGATAAATTGCTTTTTAAAGCAAGTTTTTGTACTATTAAAGTATGACAAAGGTATTAAATCAGACATTTAAAGATCGGGTTATGGCAATTGTAGCTAAAATCCCCGAAGGGAAGACTCTAACTTACGGAGAAGTTGCGGAGTTAGCAGGGAGTCCAGGGGCTTTTCGAGCGGTAGGCACAATCATGAGCAACAACTGGGATCCTAAAATTCCATGCCATCGAGTGGTTCGGGCAGATGGTAATCCTGGCGGATACAATCGCGGCCGCCGCAATAAAGTAAAAATTTTAAGAAAAGAAGGAGCGCTAGATAATGAAGGCAAATCTAATCGAAGAAAGTAAAAAGATAAAACATGAAATCCGAACTCAAACGATTGGTTACATTATCGCTGCATTTGGATTAGTTGCGGGTCTTGCTTGGAACGAAGCAGTTAAGGCGTTGATCGACAGTTTTTTTAAAGATGCAGCGCATTCACTAACCGCTAAATTTTTATACGCAATTGCAATTACGATGATAGTTGTAGTTTTAACAATGTACTTAGTTAGAATAAAAGAAAAGAAGGCAGAGGATCCGAAGCTAAAGGATTTAGGTGTAAATGAAACTGAATTATAAAATTTAATTTATGGCTTGGGGTTCAATAATTTTAACCGTAATTGGATTAAGCGTTTTTGAAATTATCAGCAGCATTGATAATGCAATCATCAATGCTGACGTTTTGCAAACAATGGGTCAAAAGGGTAGAAAGTGGTTCTTGTTTTGGGGCATGCTTTTTGCGGTCTTTGTGGTCCGCGGGCTTTTGCCGTGGTTAATTGTTTGGATTTCTGTGCCAGGGGTGGGCCCAGTTGCTGCACTTAGCGCCGCTTTTAATTCTGATCATCATACTGAAAGCTTAATAGAAGCTTCGGCGCCGCCCTTGCTAATAAGTGCAGGAATATTTTTGGTGTTCTTATTTTTTCGCTGGCTTTTTTTGGAAAGAAAGTTATTTGGCGCGGAAGGGGTAAAAGCTTTTAAATCTTTGGTTGTTTGGCTTTTAGCGATTCTTTCTATTTTGGCGATCGTAATCCATTCCGAAATTACCAATCAAAACTACAAATTAGTTTTTGGAGTCCTGGTTGGGTTGGCAGTTTATTTCGTCAGCAGTGTTTTTAAAAGCTTAGCGGAAACCGATGAAGCAAAGCTGGTTCAGAAGCGTTCAACAGATCTGCATAAAATTTTGTACTTAGAAATAATTGACGCAACTTTTTCGGTAGACGCGGTATTTGGAGCTTTTGCTTTTACATTGTCGGTGCCCTTGATATTTTTGGGTAATGGTATTGGAAGCTACGTTGTTCGGCACTTCACCGTTTCAAACATTGAAAGAATAAAAAAATACGTCTTTTTGAAAAACGGCGCGATGTATTCATTGTTCGTTCTGGGTTTGGTAATGATTCTAAATAGTTTAGGATACGAAATTAAGAGCTGGGTTTCGCCAATTATAACGCTTTTGATTGTTGGGTTCTTTTTGTACCGTTCAGTGATGAAGCAGCCAGTAAAGGCTTAACTTATATTGTGTTTGGGTCGAAGCGCTTTAAGCTACAAATATTTTTATTAGGTATGCAGATAAAGCCGGTAATATTAAATTGTCCAAGCCCGCTCCAAAGGCAAGTTCTGCTAAGCACATTATTAAGGCGATTAGCAAACCAACCCAAAGCGGAATTATAGCTATGGAGTTAATAGCTATAAAGAATGTAAATATTATCAAAGTAGAAAGAAAGAATGCTGCCGTGCCTTCAATGCTTTTACCATTAAACAATTTGTGTTTGCCATAAGCCTTTCCGACAACAGCGGCAAGGGTATCAGAAACTGTCAAAACTAAAATTCCGAATTGGAAAGCAGTGAGGTCTTTAGGTAAAAATAAATAAGCAGCAATTCCAACTCCGATCGGAAAATATATTTCGCCTAAAGTTTTTCTACCGACATTTTGTATGCTTGGGAAAAAAGCTAGATATTTAGATACCACAGAAAGCACAGCAAAAAGTGCCGCTAATGTCAGTATTTGATTTTTGTCGATAAAGTTAGGCGCTATTAGCACGCAGATACCGGATATTACATGTGTAGTTTTTCTAGAATACTCATGTTTCATTCCAGACCAGCGCTGGACCCATTCAGTTGCCATTAATAAAACCAAAAAAGCTAAACAAATAAGAATGATTATCATGGCTAAAGCATAACATTCTAGCAAAATAATGTTAAATATAAAGTTTAAATTTTTTAATTTATCATTGACTCAACTCAGCGAAAACCAAATATCTTTTTAGAGCCGTACCCAAAGGATATGATGTTTGCAAAATTAGCTGATGATTATCAGGGTTCTGTTTTAGAACCGCAGTGTCTGTAGCTGCGACGACTTCTTTTCGGGTCACAGTATATTTAAAGGTCTTTCCAGTAGCATCAGTGAGCGTTATATTAGCGCCTACCGGTAGTTGCGGCAGGCGGCTAAAAACATTTTTATAATTTCCCGCTGTCCATAAATAATCCGAAGAATGCCCAAAAATATAAACGCTTCCGGGCTGACCTGGCAGCGCTGTTCCAGGATAATGCACTACTCCTGACTGTAATTCTTTTTGAAAAATTATTTCAGAAGAAGTTATCGGATATCGTACCGGTGCTTGTAAGTGAAGTTCTGGAATAAACAAAGTATTTACTGGTCCTTTTTCAGCAGCTGCTTCTAATTGAGCGGAACTTTGCTTAGGGCTTATTAGAAGGCCTTGAAAATAATGCCAATCCAGTAGTATAAAACCAAAGACCGCTATAGCAACTAGCAAAGACACTAAACGTTGCAAGCGTTTTTTATTTTGCAAAATTTTAAGTTTTTGCATTAGATTATTTAAGTTTCGATTTACGTGTTTTGATGATTTCAAAAATGCTTAACATCGTAAACGCCAAAAGTATTGCTGCAAAAAAACCTACTACCAACGTAGTTGAGATGCCAGTGCGGGGCAAAGTGGTAGAATCGCCAAGCACTTCTGGAGTTCCTTCACCACCACCCAAGCCGGTGTCGGACGGAGAGCCAGAAGGTGTGGTATTTATTATGCCAAGCACTTCGCCTGGAGCGGTAGAATTTCCTGTTGAAGCTGTCGGAGAGCCACCAGTTTCACCAGAGACTGTTCCTGTACCGGAACCGCCGCCGTTTCCTGTATTTCCATTTCCAGAGCCATTGCCGCTTCCTGATCCACTACCGCTTCCGGAACCGGAGCCACTACCCGAACCATTCCCAGCATCCGCTTGTTGAATGAAGTGATTGCCAACTAAAATGTCAGTTATCGATTGGCCACAGCTTAAAAAAATAATATTTGTAAATTGTTGAGCGTAGACCGGTTGAGTTTCGATGTAACCTTGTTGCTGTACTTCGCGAATATGATATATCCCTGCTTGCAAGCCTGGAAAAGTAAAATTTCCAGTTGAATCGGTTATTACAGAAGGTTCGCCAGGCTCATAGGATTCGTTAAAGTTGCTATCAATATAAACATTCCAACCAGCGGAGCCTGTTTCGCCAGCATCTTTGGTACCATTTAAATTAATATCGTTGAATACTTCGCCGCTGATGCTCGTAGCAGTTGTACAAGTGTTATCGGGTAATTCCGGCGCTGCCTTAACAGAACTTGCTGACAATAAAAAGCCAGAAACAACTATGAGCAGAAAAATAGCTGGAATGATCCACTGCGCTGAGATTCTAAAGGGGTCCTTAGTAATTTTATCCATAGACGTAGGTTTGTTGCTAGATTATATTGCCAATTAGAGAATGGCAATTGATTAAAGCATTAATGATAAATTAGCATAAACCCATATGAATAGCTTGTCTACAGAAGATAGCACTCGAAAGATTAAAAATATTTCAGCAGTTTTTGGATGTTTTGTTATAATTTTATCCACATTCGCGGTTACAAATTCTGCCTCGGCGTCGGTTAACTCCTGGCAAAAAGGCGTTAGCTTAGTACCTGCGGCCAACAATGACTTTTCAAATACAAATTTCAAACAGTCTTTAAAGAATGCCGCAACAATCGGCGCCAATATGGCTACTTTCGTAGTGCCTTACTATCAGATGAATGACACTAGCGCTGACATTCAATCTGGTTGGAACACTCCCACCGACGCTACTTTAAAGGATGCTATCGACTACGCCCACTCTTTGGGAATGCAGGCAACTATTAAAATTCACCTCAGTCCTTATTACGGAGATAGTTGGGAGGCATACATTAACCCAACGGACAGAACCGCTTGGTTCAATGCTTACGGCACGATTTTAGAGCATTATGCAAAGCTAGGTCAGGCAACCGCTGCGGACCAGATAATTATTGGTAACGAATTAAGTGCGCTTTCTACAAACGCTAATCCGGACAATACCGTGCAGTGGCAAAAAATGATTGTCTCGATGCGCGCGTTATATTCCGGCGCCTTAACATATAATGCAAATTGGGGTACTGATCCGGCAAACGATGAGCCGGACAATATTGCTTTTTGGTCAAGCTTGGATGCGATCGGACTTTCCGCCTACTACAATTTGAATGATGACATGGCAACTTCTTGGTCGAGCGCTAATCAAAATAACATCCAACCTTTGCAGCAAAAATTCAATAAGCCAATTATATTTACTGAAGTTGGTTACCGCAGCGTAGATGGTGCGCATTTGCAGCCATGGAACTACACCTTGAATGGAAACGTAAATCAACAAGAACAAGCTAACGACTATAATGCTTTGTTTAACTACTGGAAAGATTATTCTTATATGAAAGGAATAAATATCTGGGATTGGCACACCGATCCAAATGCTGGTGGCAACAACACCGATTACACAATTCAAAATAAGGCAGCGCAGCAAACAGTAGCAAGTTGGTTTTTGGGTAATTAATAATAAAAATAAATCCGTTCGTTATGCGAGAGGGATTTTTGTTATTTCTGATTCAAAAGCCTTTTTGTTTTCAGGAACTGTTCTCCTAGAAAACTTTACTGAAATAGTATACCTTTAGTTCTTGTCCAGCTAAGCTATCTAAATATGTTTGAAGCGTATCTTGAAGTGCGGTGTCGTCTGACTCAACTTTCTTAATCGGGTTTGATACAAAATCAGGTAATTTAATAAGAATAGATACTCTGGTTTCAATTGATTGATTGTTTTGAAGGTTGGTCATTTGCTTTTGCCATTATTTCAAAAACTTTTTGAACCAATTTGCTGTTGCTTTATAAAGTTCTTCAGCTTTTCCTTCTTCAACGAAAGTATGATGAGCTCCTTTGATTATTACTAGCTCTTTCTCTACTCGAGTGGTTTTATACATTTTCTGGCTTCCTTTGAGATTGCCGGTAACATTGTCGTTTACGGTAATAAAGCTAATTGGGCGATCAAACTTTTTAATCAGATCTAAGGATTTAATACGATGAGAGTCTTTGGCCATTTGCTCGCCAGCAATTACGAAATATCCGTCATCTAAAATCCTACCTTTTGGTTTTCGAATACGGATTGGGACATCAATATTATTGTCTGGCAATATCGAACCATCCCAAGATGCAACAGCAATAAAATTTCTTTGTTGCGTGTGTAAAATAGACGGCCAGCCGTAGCTATGGCCAACTATAAAAATCTTTTTTACGCCTTGGGTCTTTAAATAATTCAAGACCGTGTCTATATCTTCTCCATGCGTACTGAAAGTGCACTCGTGAAGTTTTCGTGCATCTTTCTCCCAAGAATATAGGTTGAATCGAAGAGATGAAAAACCCTGCTTTTCAAAGTAACGAGCAGCATTGTAATGTATTGCTTCGTTCATATTTCCCGCTAGCCCATGTGCTATAACAATTAAGGGTTTGTTAAGTGAGCCTCGCAAAGTAGCATAAATGAACTTCTTATCAGGAGTTTTTATTTTAATTGGCTTGTCCATATTTTTTATCTTCCTACTACGGCAACTCCGAAAGGTAGTGCTAAATCCGCAGAGTTAGCAGGAACAACTGAAGAGAAATCGTTATCCTTATTCCATTCGTTAAATATTGCGATAGAAGTGTATGGTCGAAGGTCTGTACCAGAAATCCAATAAACAACTCCTTTGTAAAGAATGTTGGTTCCTTTAGGGTGTTGAATAGTTGAGGAGTTAACTATTGCTCCTATAGGGAGATTATTTAACTCTGGAGTTGTAACAGTCAAAACAGAGCTAAATTTATATCCCAGTGTGCCAAAGACTGTTGCGGAAGTGAAGCCGTGTCGTTGTCCTGCAGAAATCATATAAACCGTTGGATCGGCTTTGGTTTTTACTAAAGCGCCTTCGTCAGGATTTAGATTTGCTCCGATGGGTAAGCTTAAGTCTGCCGCTGTCGCAGTTCTGGCATCTTTAAATTCAAAACCATAAGAAAGTAATATTCCTGGGTTAGTTATGCCTTGTCGGGTGTTATTTGCAATCAGATAATACGTTCCCTTGTTATTTATTAAGGTTGTACTAGAGCCCGGAGAGGTTGGTGTGACTACGGGAGGATTATTAGGATTTGTAGGAATGGTCACAGCTAAAGTTTGGAAGGTTTGATCGCTGCTGGTGGCAGACCCTGTAGAGCTGAAACTTTTCACTTGGAAATGATAAAGCGTTAAAGGGATAAGATTGTTGATGGTAAGGATATGGGATGTAACAAAGCTGTTGTTCTGGCTTTGTTGAGAGTAAATGCTGCTGGTTCCGTAAGCTATTTGTGTCGTTGAAGAAAGATCTGTAGTCCAACTTATTGTTGCCGAAGAATTTGTTATGGTGCTAGTTTTAATTGCGCTAATTATAGGATTGTAGACAGGGCTGCCTCCACCTCCGCCTCCTCCACCACCACCGCCACTCGATGGACTACTCACATTAAAAGATATGGTGTAGTCGGATACATTAGTATTTAACGCTGTATCCTGACACTTAACATAGTAGTTATAACTTGTACCATTGCTAAGTCCAGATATTGGAGTAGAGTGAGATGTTG
>JAQBQP010000001.1 GCA_028286905.1 Candidatus Doudnabacteria bacterium | reverse complement strand
ATAGAAATGTTACGTCATAGCACAATAAGGGCAATCTACTGTTCAAAGAACGAGTAGAAGTCGACCATTGTCCGAAGCGTGAATAAATCCACAAACTTCATAGGACTATCTCCTTAGAAAGGAGGTGATCCATCGACAGCTTCCGCTACCGATGCCTTGTTACGACTTCGTCCCAGTTACAAGTCATACCTTAAACCAGCGAACTGGTCTTTGGGTAGTACCTGCTTCCATGACGTGACGGGCGGTGTGTACAAAACCCGAGAACGTATTCACCGTAGCGAGGCTGATCTACGGTTACTAGCGATTCCAACTTCATGAGGTCGAGTTGCAGACCTCAATCTGAACTGGGGGTAGTTTTGGCGGGATTTGCTCCGGATTGCTCCTTGGCGTCCCTTTGTAACTACCCATTGTAGCACGTGTGTAGCCCAAGGCGTAAGAGCCACGCTGATTTGACGTCATCCCCACCTTCCTCCAGGTTAAACCCTGGCAGTCTCGCTGGACATAATAACCAGCAATAGGGGTTGCGCTCGTTCGCACACTTAAGTGCACATCTCACGACACGAGCTGACGACAACCGTGCAGCACCTGTGTACCACCCTCGAAGGCTACTCTGTTTCCAGAGTATGCAGGTACATGTCAAGCCTTGGTAAGGTTCCTCGCTTACCGTCGAATTAAACCACATGCTCCACCGCTTGTGCGGGTCCCCGTCAATTCCTTTGAGTTTTAGCCTTGCGGCCGTACTCCCCAGGCGGATAATTTAACGCGTTAGCTACGGCACTAATGAGGGTCGATACTCTCTAGCGCCTAATTATCATCGTTTACAGCGTGGACTACTGGGGTATCTAATCCCATTCGCTCCCCACGCTTTCGTCCTAGCAGTGTCAGGTGGCACCCAGAAGCCTGCCTACGCTATTGGTGTTCCAAACGATATCAACGCATTTCACTACTACACCGTTTGTTCCAGCTTCCTCTTTGCCCCTCTAGTCTTGAAGTTTCAAAGGACAGTTACAAAGTTGAGCTTTGTAATTTCACCTCTGACTTTCAAAACCACCTATCGGTACGCTTTACGCCCAATGATTCCGGATAACGCTCGAGGTCTCTGTATTACCGCTGCTGCTGGCACAGAGTTAGCAACCTCTTATTCTGCAGGTACAATCAAAGATTTTTCCCTGCCAAAAGGACTTTACGATCCGAAGACCTTCATCGTCCACGCGGCGTCGCTGGTTCAGGGTTTCCCCCATTGACCAAAATTCCAAACTGCTGCCTCCCGTAGGAGTCTGGGCCGTGTCGCAGTCCCAGTGTGGCGGATCATCCTCTCGGACCCGCTAACTGTCATAGCCTTGGTGAGCCTTTACCTCACCAACTAGCTGATAGTGCACAGGCTTCACCTTAAGCGCCTTGCGGCTTTAATCTTGCGATCACATTAAGTATTGCACTTCCTTTCGGAAGGATATTCTTAACTTAAGGAAAATTCCTATGTATTACTCACCCGTTCGCCGTGGGTCTAAACCCACTCGACTTGCATGTCTTAGGCACGCCGCCAGCGTTCATCCTGAGCCAGGATCAAACTCTTCAAATAACTTATCACACACTCAAAGCGAATGATAAGGTAGAAGTATTATCAAGTATGCAGTCGACCGAGTTGGTCATTCGCAGGAACTCAAATAACATTTTCTGGCGTATGTTTTTTACACCGTAGTTAGAAAACATACAAACTATTTTTGCATTTAAGCAAATTAAATCTCATTGGATATTCGTCTGCCTTGGGAAAGGCAGACATACACTCTCTTGCGAGAATGTAGACGTAACATTTCTATCACTATTCATTTGATAAAGTACTCTGTTCAATTTTGAAGTTCAAATTGGGTCCGAACTAATCGGTAAGACGTAAGGCCCTGGAGCGAATAAAAAACACGCAAAGATCGTTTGGTGTCTTTACAACCCTTCACAAGTTGGCAAGTGTTTGGTGCGTTTGCTCCTATTGAATGTTTAAATCGAATAGTACTCGTATTTTAAAGGATTATTAGATATGTGTCAACAGTCGGGGCAAGGTCATTTTAAAGGGAGTTATCCATAGCTTTTCCCGAGGTAAAATCAAACGCCAGCAGATCATTTTCTGCCGGCGTTTTGCGTTGAATTGAGTTCCTAGAAAGCATGCTAGCACAAACAAAAAATCCCGTACCAACTTGGTGCGGGATTTAGGGTTGTACTTTAGGGGTGTGTCCCAGGGCTGCTTCCGAGGGTCAACCTTACTTGCCGATTGTTACTCTGATATCTTCGACCTGCTTGCTGTCTGCGGGTGCGAATGTAACTTTTTGGTAATCAGCAGTGCGCTTTAAAATGAACAGCGCTTTTGGATTTTTATAATTTACAGTCGTGCCAGTTTGATTACTGGTCGCGTTCAAGGCATTACAACTTGTAACTTTGTAAGCCGTTAACGTCGCACAGTACTTTTTTGCCAAACCACTTACGCCACTAGCATTGTAAACAGCCGCAGTCATTGAGCTAAGGTCAGGTCCAACAATTGTCGGAGTTAAGGCCAACACTGCACCATTCGACAGGTTGTCCATTTGTTGAATCTCCGCTTTTATCCCTAAGTCTGCCAAAGCATTCATTACAGCAGTATTATTGGTTCCAACTGAGGATTTAACAAATAAAGTATCAGCTTTTATTGCTGGCAACGCTGGACCAGAATAAGTACTATAGCTAATATCTGAACCAAATTTTTTCTGTAATAAATCTGTTAGGGTTGGCTGGAGGTCGCTTGGAACATTCGCAAAGCCTACGGTAAATGCTCCAGGAGCTGGAGTGCCACTATTAGCAGGCTGCTCTCCCGAATTATCTGTAGTTACAACGTCCGTGCTAACATTATCTGTTTTTAAAAGCTTTGATGAATACTTGTTTAAGAACAGCAGTCCAGCAATTAACAAAATAATCAGGACAATCAAAAAATAAGCGAGTTTGCGGTTAGATTTCCCATGCACTTCTCCATCAGTTCTGCGATTGCCCGATTTTAAATCAAAACCAAATTTTTCTGGAATCAAAAAAGTAGCATCGTTTTTCGATTCACTCTTTTTGGCTGGCATGATCGGATCAAATTTTGCAGGCTCTGCAGTTTTTGATGAAGCTACAGCAAAAGCTTCTTTTTTAGGCTCAGGCTTTATCTCTGGTTTAGTTTCAGCCTTGGGTTCCATCTTGGATCCAGCTTTATCTTCTGTCTTAGAACTAAAATCCCCTAATTTATATTCTGGAACAACCATCTGCTCAGAAACAACGGCTGGCATTGAAGTGCTGTTATGCAATGAGTCTGCGGAAACAACTTTTGCCACTGAATCCATTTGAACCGGACCGGCGTTATTTGGCAACGAAGAAAGATCGGGACCTTCGCTTTTTTTTACTTTGCGAACTACTTTTTTCTTTGATTTTGGCTTTGCTTCTAATTCATCTGAATCAGAGTCATTTGCCGTTGTTTTTTTTGTTGGCACGGATTTTTTTGTTAAAAATTTATTTTGTTAAAACTTGCTTAGTAATTATTTTGTCTACTAATCCGTATTTCTTAGCTTCTTCTGCGCTCATAAAGTAGTCTCGGTCTGAATCCAGCTCAATCTTTTTCATAGTCTGTCCCGTATGTTTGCTTAGAATCGAATTAACCTGGTTTTTGATTCGCAACATTTCCTTTGCTTGAATCGCAACATCGGTCTGCTGACCCTCGGCGCCGCCCATTACTTGGTGAATCAAGACTCGAGAGTTTGGCAAAATATATCGCTTCCCTTTTGTGCCTGATGCTAACAACACTGCAGCGGCAGAAGCGGCTTGGCCGATGCAAATCGTCGCTACTTCACACCTCAAATATTGAATCGTGTCGTATAGCGCCAGTGCCGCAGTAACTGAACCACCTGGGGAGTTAATATATATTCTAATATCTTCTCTGGCGTTTTCTGCTTCAAGAAACAGCAACTGTGCAATAACCGTATTTGCGACATGGTCATCAATCGGTTCACCTAAGAATATTATACGGTCTTTTAGCAATCTTGAATATATGTCATAGGCTCTTTCTCCGTTTGGAGCTTTGTCTATGACCATTGGGATCAAAGGCATTGTTATTCTCCTTGTTCTGCAGAGGCTTCTGCATTAGTTTCTGTCGGGGTTGTTACTTCAGAATCTGCTTCTGGAGCCGGTTCTTCGTCTGAAGTAATTTTCTCACCATTTATATCGATTTTCCAACCGGTTAATCTTGCGGCTAGTCGAACATTTTGTCCGGCTTTTCCAATTGCCAACGACAACTGATCTTCCAAAACTCCAACTTTAGCAGATTTTTCTTCCATGTCTAATTGAACATTCAAGATTTTTGCTGGAGACAATGAATTTGCAATAAATTTAACTGCATTATCGCTCCATTCAATAATATCAATTTTTTCTCCGCCAATTTCTGCCATAACTGTTTGGACACGAGTACCGCGTTGGCCGACGCAAGCCCCGATTGGATCAATCCCTTCTTGAGCAGAGTAAACAGCAATTTTTGTTCTACTGCCTGCTTCGCGAGCAATAGATTTAATTTCGACTGTACCGCTGAAAATTTCTGGAACTTCTAATTCAAATAGCTTACGGACCATGTCTGGATGGCTGCGGGATAAAGTAATCTTAGGGCCTTTTGCAGCTGGTTCTACATGCAATATCAAAACCTTTAAACGCTGATTCGGTTCGTATTTTTCGCCGCGAATTTGTTCAGATGGAAACAAAACGCCTGTGGCCTTGCCTAGATCGACAAGAATCGTGTCACCTTCTACTCTTTGCACGGTGCCGTTAACCAATGTTCGTTCTTTGGATTTGTAATCTGAAAACATTACATTACGTTCTGCTTCACGTAATTTCTGAATAATAACTTGCTTTGCAGTTTGCGCAGCAATACGGCCAAAGGTAGTGCCGTCTTTTGGAGTTATTTCATTTTTAATCTCATCGCCAACTTTATATTTAGAATCTATCTCTTTTGCATCTTCTAATGCAATTTCTTTTTGTGGATCAGTAATTTCAGCAACAACAGTCTTTAAGTCGTAAACTTTAGTCGCTAAATCTTCAGCGTTAAATTCTACAACAATGTTCTGATCTTTTTCGCCATAATCTTTTCTGAAAGCAGCAGCCAAAGATGCTTCGATCATTCCAATAATTTCTTCGCGTGGAATTCCTTTTTCATCTTCTATTTGGTCTAACGCTTGTTCAAATGCTTCGTTCATATTCATCTTTCTTGCTCACCCAACTTAGTCAAAGGTTTGGCCTTCCGTTCTAAGAACACTGAGCTTGTAATTATTAAATTGTTTTGTTGTTATAAGGTCGAACCTTACGTTGCTGCCTTCGACAGCTAGCAATGGAAGTTAAAAAAATTACCGAAGTGTAACTTCAGTAAGAATCTACTATAACATCTAAATATATTCTAATCTTTTCAATTCTTTTGTCAACTGGACTAAGCTTGATAGTTACGGCGTCAAAGTGCCGATTCAGTCGGCGAAACTCAGGAAATTTCAAAAAGAAATAACCAATTGCTTTTCGGATCCGCAAAACCTTTTTATTTGTGATTGATTCAATTGGGTCACCATAAGCATAAGAGCTTCTGGCTTTAACTTCTACAAAACGAAGTTCTTTATTTCTTAAAGCGATAAAATCGATTTCACCGACCGGACGACCTTTCTCATTAACAAAGTTGTTCGCTAATATCACAAAACCGTTCTTTACATAAATACTTCGCGCAATAGCTTCGCCGTAAGCGCCAACTTTCTGTTTATGATTAGGTTGATGAGCGGACATGCTTGAAGCATGCCAGACTGGCATTAAAAAAATAAAAAATCCCGTTCTACTGAACGGGATTAAGCTACATGTATTTCTTTTTCAATTGTTCGCCCTTATAGGCATCCATTTTTGGTTTGTATTGGTTTAGAACGTAGCGAATAATTGAACCCGCCCAAATTAAGCCTATTAAATAAATTACCAAGACGATCCAGTGGTCGGAAATCTGTGCAATTCCTTCGTACCTTAGAAAGATCCAAATTAAAACTAAAATACTAATCGTAAAGCCAAGGTTTTGCCATCGGCTATATAAGTTTTTTTGAATTGGGTTCTTAATATTTTTGATGGTTACAACAAAAAAGATTGCAATTGCTAATAGTATCAAGGCTAGTGCTAAAAACAACTTATCTGAAATGGAGTGTAAACCCACAAAAGATGGAGCGAACATGTATTCTGATGTAAATAGGTGCCTGAACATAATATATAAATTAATTATTTTATCTGTTTCTACTACTTCTGAAAAACTAAAGCATAATGGAAAGCATCTGCGGGCATTTCCTTAATAAAGCGAAAACTAGATTTAGACATTAAATCATTAACGTCCTGCTCAGAAACTCGATTTTCAATATTAGGGCCGAAAGGCAATTTTTCTTTTTTCCACTCTATAACGATTACTTTACCACCGGTTCGTAATACTCGATAAGTTTCTTTCAAAACATTTTTTTGAAGCTTAGCAGTATGCAAGATTCCAGCAAGAATCACAGCGTCGCAAGAACCTGGCGCAACATCTACTCCTGGAAGCTCCACATCATGTCGGATTGAGTAAATATTTGCCAAGCCTTCATGCTTTGCTGCAGAAACTGTTGCTTCCAAAGACTCTTTCTTTATATCTACCGCATAAATCGTACCGGTATCACCAACAAGCTTTGCCGCAGCGACCGGATAAAAACCATTTCCACAACCAAAATCTGCAACAACATTCCCCGGCTGCAATCCGGCATAGGCCAGGATCTGACTAGGGTCTAAAAATCGCGATGTTTTTTGTGATTGAGCCATTTTTTTATTTTTATTAAACTTCTACTTCAGTATAGAATTTTTCGACCTTAGTTGCCAATCCCTGTTCGTTTATTTCAGCATAAACAGCGTTAACCATGATTGGATTGGATTCTTCAACTTCGTAAACAAATTTTCCGCCTAAGAAAATTGCTAGCGAGCTTTCTACCGGAACTCCTAGAACAGAGTTTACTGCGCCAATCATCCCGACATCAGAAACGTGACCGGTACCTTTTGGCAAAATTCTCAAATCGGCGGTTGGGGTGTGTGTATGCGTACCGCAAACCAGACTTGCCCGACCATCAACATAAAAGCCAAAGGCTTTTTTCTCGCTACTAACCTCAGAGTGAAAGTCTACAAAAACCACATCGCCAGCGCGTTTTTGATCAGCAATAATTTTATCAAACTCTTCAAACGGGCTACTAATTCCGCCAAAATAATGTTCAGCAAAAAAGACTTTGGCGTTTAGGTTTATTATTAGGTAACCTTGTCCGTTTTTTTCTGTACGGTACCAGCCCTTCCCAGGAAAATTTCCTTGATAATTACCTGGGCGAATTAAGTTTGAATATTTATCAAAGACTTCCTGAGCCAAATCTTTTTTTTCAAAGATATGATTACCGCCGGTAAAGGCATCGATATGCAAGATATCGAGCTCCGCCATCGTGCTCGGAGTAACGCCTTTACCATGCGCAAGATTTTCAACGTTTGCGATGATAAAATCGGGATTATATTTTTCACGCACTTCAGGGACAACTTTCAGCAAGGCTTTTCTGCCTGGCTTCCCAATTGCATCACCGAAGAAAACTATTTTGTGCATTAAATTTCTAATTCTAACGAGCGTACTCGATTACTCTTTTTTCTCTAATAACATTTACCCGGATTTCGCCAGGATATTTCAATTCATTTTCAAAACGATTGGCGATATCGCGCGCAAGCTTTTGAGCTGCCCAATCATCAATCTTATCTGGGTGCACAAATACTCTAATTTCGCGACCAGCTTGGATTGCATAAGTCTTTTCTACGCCTTCGTAAGAGTTGGCAATATTTTCCAAGTCCTCTAAACGCTTTACGTAATTTTCGTAAGTATCTTTTCTAGCACCTGGTCGGGCGCCGGAAATGTTATCGGCAGCATCGATGATGATAGATTCAATGGAGTTATATTCGGTATCGCCATGATGGGAAGTGATCGCATTGATAATCTTTTCGTTTAAGTTAAACTTCTCAGCAATCTTACGTCCAATTTCAACGTGAGTGCCTTCCATGTCTTGATCAAGCGCTTTACCAATGTCGTGCAGCAATGCGCCTTGCTTTGCAGCCATAACATCAGCGCCAAGCTCTTCTGCCATTAAAGCAGATAGCTTTGCCATTTCAACTGAGTGGCGAAGAATATTTTGTCCATAAGATGTACGGAAGCGCAAACGGCCAATTAACTGGATCAGTTTTGGAGGGAAGGAAGTAATACCTAACTCGTAAACTGCTTCTTCTCCGGCGAGCTTAATCATTTCGCCAACTTCTTGCTTAGACTTTTCATAAGCTTCTTCAATGCGAGCGGGATGAATACGACCATCTTGTAATAGCTTTTCTAGTGTAAGTTTTGCAATCTGTCTGCGGATTGAATTGAATCCAGAGATAACTACGGTATCTGGGGAATCATCAATAAGAATTTCTACGCCCATCATTTGTTCAAACGAGCGGATATTTCTACCTTCTTTACCAATAATTCTGCCTTTCATTTCTTCGCTAGGGATGTGTACGATTGTTGTGGTTGTTTCAGCTGTTACTTCAGAGGCACAACGTTCGATGGCATGCGCTACGATTTCTTTAGCAGTACGGTCAGCATCTTCGCGAGCCATTGCCACAGTCTTGCGGGTCAGCGCTAGCATTTCTTCTTTGATTGTTTTTTCAGTGTTATCAAGCAAAAGTTTCTTTGCTTCTTCTCGGGTCATTGCAGCAATTTCTTCCAAACGCGCAATTTGCTTTAGCTTGAACTCTCGCATTTCTTCTTGGATTTTGCGAGTTTCTTCGTTCTTCTTTTCTAAATCGATCCTTTGGTCTTCCAAATTCTTAGATTTTTGATCCAGATCAATTTCCTTCTTTTCGCTTCTTTGTTCGAAACGAAGAATTTGTTGTCTAAATTCGTTTTCCTGTTTCTTCACAGCCTCTGTTAATTCCAAAGCTTTAGATTTTGCTTCAAGCAAAATTTCCTTTTCTTTGGATTTTGCTTCTTCAAGCATTTTTTCTACACGATGCTCGGCATTACCCATTTTCTGGGAAACCTGGACCTTGCGAACCATGTAGCCGATGCCTAACCCGACCAACAACGCAACGACGATATAAATTATTAACATAAAAACCTTTACTTTAAAGTAGAGTAAAGTTCAATGGTGGTATGTTTAAAAAACTTCAGAACATTCTGAATTTATCGCAATTCTTTGGTTGAAACCGGAACAGGAAGCAGTTTAACTGCTTGAAACTTTTTAACGAACTTGCTTATAAAAGTTGTGAGAATTGAATAAAATAACATACTATCTACCGTTGAAATCCACTCATCTGATTAAATACTCATTAAACAGACTATACCTCATTTTTAGAGCAGTGTAAAGATGCTAATCAACGCTTAATCTAAGTTGATTTTGCTCAGTTTCCAGATTCTAGCAGTTGGCATTTTGGTTAGCTGAGCTATCGTTATCTTAGGGTTATGCGCAAAAACCTGATCGATTATATATTTGCCCATTTTATAGCCAAATTGATAAGGAAGCTTTTTTGTAGCGCCGAGGAACCATTCAAAGTAATCAATATTTGTAGCGGCTAAATTAGCTTCGAGCAACTTAAAGTGCTTTCTTAGATCTTTGATTTGATATTGTCCGTGTGGGAAAGGAATGCCTTTAACCTTTTGCATTTCAAAATAAGTTGCCATACCTTCGGCCACGAGCATGTCTAATAAATTAATTTTATTCTGTATATTCTGAGCTTCGGAATAGCTTCGAGCAATATGATGCAATTCATGATAAATATAAGCTGGCAGTTCTTTAAAGGAACTTTTCTTTTCGGGCAGAGTAATCCTAATCCAATCTCCTGCGACAGTATACCCATCCATTCTCGCACCACTTTTAAAAAACGAAAAAATTACCGTGTGTTTAATGCCCAACATTTCCTTTGTATCCTTAAAAATAAAAGAAATCAAAGCTCTAATTCGGCTCTTTTCCTCTTTGGTAAAAGATCTTTGTCCTTCAAGGAACAATACTTGTGCATTCATACACTTATTATAGCATCCAATTGTAACTTAAATTTGTTTGGTTTAAACTGATTATATGATCACTTTAAACCAAGTCGCACCGAACTTTACCTTGCCGGACTCTGCCGGACATATCTTTACATTGCATGAGTATAATAACCGGCAAAACGTTGTGCTAATATTTTACCCGGGCGATGATACCGCTGGCTGCACCAAACAGCTTTGCGAAGCAAAAGATGCTTCAAAGTTCTTTGAGCAGCAAAATGCTGTGGTATTAGCAATTAACCACCAGGGAGCCGAATCACATCAAGCTTTCATCAAAAAGTACGGCCTGAACATGCCGTTGCTAATCGACCAAGATCGCAAAGTAATTGAACAGTATGGCGCCAAAACTGAAGAAAATGGCGATGCAAGTACGGTTCGAACAGTTGTAATTATAGACAAGATCGGATTAGTAAAATATATTTACCGAGGCGACCCTGGCACTGAAGAAATCATTAAACAATTAAAAGAAATAAATAATTTTCAAAAGAATTAAGGAGCATTATGTACGAAGCAAAAAAATATGATTCAATTCGAGAGCTAGATGGCATCTCGGAAAAAACAATGACCGAACATTACAAGCTTTATGAAGGCTATGTAAAAAAAGCGAACGAAATCGAAGAAAAATTAAAAACTGTGGATCGTTCAACAGCAAATCAAATCTATTCAGATTTGCGAGCGTTGAAATTAGAATATTCATTTGCTGTAGGTGGAATTAAAAACCACGAATTTTATTTTTGGCATTTAGGAGGCAAAGGCGGCGAACCAAAGGGAGCGCTTGCTGAACAAATTGTTAAAGATTTCGGTTCTTTTGCGGCTTTCAAAGAAGATATGAAGCAAACCGGTTTAGCTGCCCGCGGCTGGGTTTGGTTAGCTATCGACTGGAATACCGGCAAACTCTTCAACTACTTGGGTGATGCCCAAAATAGTTATCCGATTTGGAACGCTACTCCCTTTGTAGCTTTGGATACATACGAGCATGCTTACTGGCTAGACACCGGGTCAGCAAGGGCCACGTACATTGAGAACTTCTTTAAGAACCTAAACTGGGAAGTTATTGAAAAGTACTATGACGATGCAACAGGTATGATGAAGCAGTAGAATGTAAAAAAACGCCAAAATAAAATCCCGCTCGGTGAGCGGGATTTTTAATTTATTATTTTGCGGTTTTCGCTGCGTTAGCGGCAAGCTTTTCTTTTCTTGCAATAACTTGGCGAGCCTTTTCTTTGCCTTTTCGCAATCTAGGCTGGTTGTCCTGACGACCTCTAACGTAGTAGAGCTTCGCTCTGGATACATCGCCACCCTTAACTACTTCCAACTTCGCAATATTTGGTGAGTGCAATGGGTAAATACGTTCTACACCTACACCGCTAGCGATCTTTCGAACCATGAAAGTTGCGTTAGCTCCGGTTCCGCCTTTACGAGCAATTACCAAGCCTTCAAAAATCTGCAGTCTTTCTTTTTCACCTTCTTTGATTTTCTGGTGAACTTTTACAGTGTCGCCTACTTTAAAAGCTGGCAAATCTGTACGGTGCTGTGAACTTGAAATGTGTTTTACGATTGGCATCTTAATTTAGAGATTAGTATTCTTAGAATTTAAATTTTCCAAAACTGTTTTGAGGTCTTCCGGGAGCGGTGAATGTGCTTCGATCCACGTTCCGTCAGGCAGCTGTACTTCGATCTGGCTGGCATGCAGAAACTGTCGATGCAAACCTGGAAGCGAGGATTTAGCGGCCTTTGGTCCGTACAGATTATCCCCGACTATCGGGAAACCTTTTCCGGAATCTTCAAAAGAATTTTTAGATGAGAAGTGTACTCGAATCTGATGAGTACGTCCTGTATGCAAGTTTACACGAACAAGGGTGTATTCGTCAACCACTCTGGTTGGCGTTTGAGGCTGCAAATACTCTAAAACGGTATACTCGGTACTTGAGGCCTTGGGATCTATAGGTTCAATTGCCGTCATTTTTCTAAAATCAGTTGGGTGCTTACCAATTGGATTGCTTATAAAACCATGTGGGCTAGGAATATGGCCAGTCACTAAGGCGATGTACTGCTTCTTAACTTTGCGTTCCAAAAATGCATCCTTCAAATATTCGAACATCTTTTGAGTCTTCGCAACCAGCATTACCCCTGAAGTGTCTTTGTCTAAGCGGTGTACGATCCCTGGGCGAATTTCGTCTTCGCCAACCAAGTTTATATCTTTATATTTATACAGTAACCCTTCTGCCAAAGTCGGGCCTTTATATCCAGGAGCTGGATGCACTACTAAGCCGGCAGGTTTATCTATTATTAAAATATCAGCGCTTTCGTAAATAACTTTTATTTCTACGTCTTTGCCGCTGATCGCTTCTTCAGCTGTATAATTGTATTCAACCTTATCGTTTACGCGAACAGCAACTTTGCCTTCTAGCACCGTTTCTCCATTCACCATAACCTTTCCGGCTTCGATGTCTTTTTGAATCCTACTGCGCGAAACGTTTTTAAAAGAATCGGCTAAAAACCGATCTAACCTTTCTTGGTCTTTTTCGACGACGAAAGTTTGCATTACAATTCTTTGTTTATCAAATCCGGACGAACTTTTTTAGTCTTGTTTAAAGCTTGGTCAGCGCGCCAAATTTCTATCTCAGCATGATTACCAGATAGCAAAACTTTTGGCACCTTCATAGTTTTCTTACCAATCTTTAAAACTTCGGGACGAGTGTATTGCGGGTATTCTAAAATATTTGCGTTCTTGCCGTCTTTAGAAAAAGTATCTCCGGCAACAGATTCCGATTTGCCAACCACGCCAGGAACAAAGCGCGAGATTGTTTCAATCATCACCAAAGCAGGCAGCTCTCCTCCCATCAAAACATAATCGCCAATGGAATATTCTTCATCGACAAAAGAAGAGATTCTTTCGTCGAACCCTTCATAGCGTCCACTAACAAAAATTAAACGATCACTCTTGGCTAACTTCTTTGCTTCATTTTGGGTAAATACCTTCCCAGCAGGTGTGAGTAAAATTACTTTAGTTTTTTTAGATTTGGTTTTTCCTGTAACAGACTTTATTGCTTTAATCATTACGTCAGCTTTTAGAACCATACCGAAGCCGCCGCCATAAGGCCGATCATCAACAGTCTGATGCGAATCAGTGGTCCACTTCCGAAGATTGTGCGCTTTGATCTGAATTAACTTTTTAGCATGCGCGCGCGCAATAATACTAATCTTTTTATAATCCTCGACCATCTCCGGAAAAATTGTAATTACATCGAATTTCATATATCTATCTTAACAAATATACTTCTATAAAAACAGCAGCCTCACGATTTCTCGTGAGGCTCAGTGCGAACAACCCTGTACCAAGCGAATACTCCGGTCGGCACGTGGTACAGTCGGACGAAAATCTGATCATCCGGACCAACAAAACCAACCAACTGAATATCGTTGCCAATCTTGACTACGGCTTGCGAATCGCTCTTGGCTCCTACCGGCGATCCGGGAATCTGCAGATAGTGGATGCCGTTCAAATCAAATTCCGATTTGAATTCGATCACTTTATCGACCTGGTCATTGCTCATGAAATCCTCCGTGAGAATTGATGATCGTACTATAATTATGTAGTATTGTCAATAAAAAATCGCCCCTTTCGGAGCGATTCGTTTCTATTCTTATAGAGAGCTTTAAAGCTTGAACTCATCCATGTCTAGACCATTGTCTGTGCCATGAGAGGTAGGCGCTTCTGAAGAAGTGCTATGACCCATGTCACGAGATCCTTCGTGAGACATTGGTCCTCTGCCTGAACCTTCCGGTTCATTGATTTTCAAGTTTACGCGAGCTTTGTGCTTAGCACCAACTACGCGTAGCAATGTTCTGATTGCTTTTGCTGTCTGACCCTGACGACCGATTACTTGACCCATGTCTTGTTGGTTCAAATGCAAAGTAATTAATACTCCCATTTGGTCAACAATGCGTTCAGTCTTTACGTCATCTGGATGGTCAACAAGAGCTTTCACTATAAACTCTACAAACTGCTGATCTTGTTCTGTCATCTGTTTTTCCGTTCTACTTAATGAGGCTTTCGACCTGAGTATAAGCCGCTACACCTAAAGGATAGAAGATTTTTTAAAGCCAGTCAAACAAAAAAACCGCTCCAATCAACTAAGACTAAAGCGGTTTCTAAAATATCTATATTTATGCAGCAGGAGTTTCGGTTGGCGCTTCAGTAGTAGGCTCGGGATTTGCTTCTACAGGAGCTTCTGCGACAACTTCTGGTGCAGCTTCGGGAGCTGGAGCGGCTTCAACTGCTACCTCAGCGGCCGGTGTGGCAGCAGGAGCGGCTTCTTCTACTTTTGGCGCTACCTTTGGAGTATTGAATGCACGAACTTTGTCAGCTTTTAAATGGCCTTTCATAACTAGCAAGTTATGTGCGGTTGGAGAAATGCTTACATTTTGATCAATCCAGTATTGTAGCTTTTCTGCGTTCTTTACTATGAATTCTTTTGTATGTGGGTTATAGCTTCCCAAAACTTCTTGAATTTTCTTTGAAACATGGGCAGTCTTTTCAGCCAAAACAACTCTGAAGTGAGAGTGGTTCTTCTTACCTGTTCTTTGAAGTCGGATAGTTAACATTTGTCTTTAAATTTATTAGTAACTTATTAAAATTAGTTCTTGCTAATAGTACCAAAAACTGAGGAATTAGTCAATTCTAGCGCTGAGGCTGACTGCGATGGCCTTTAATATGTCGTCGAATGTACCACGCAGCACCCACTATAACCAATCCGACGATCAAATAATCTAAACCGTGGAAGTATCCTTTTAAAGTTTCCCAGTTTTGACCAAGCTTCAAACCGACATAGCCTAAAAACAAAGCCCAAATAAATGAACCAATAAAAGAATATAAAATGAAGTTGCTAAACTTTACTCTTGCAACCCCAGCAGGAAAGGAAATGAAAGTTCTGACGACTGGTAAAATTCTGCCAAAAAAATTGCTGTAATTACCGTATTTTTGGAAAAAATGGTCAGCGTGATCAATGTCTTTATGTCTAATTAAAATGTATTTTCCATACCTTTCGAGCAATGGACGTCCACCATAATAACCAATCCCGTATAAAATTGCTGAGCCAACAGCCGAGCCAACAGCTCCTGCCAAAGCGATGCCAATCAAACTAAATCTACCGATCGAAACTAGATAGCCGGCAAAGGGCATAATTACTTCGGACGGCAACGGGATAGCGGAGCTTTCCAAAGCCATCAAGCCAGCAACACCAAAATAACCGCTGGAGGAAATTATATTTGTTACAAATGTTGTTAAATGTCCTAGTAAATTTGTCATAAATCTATAATAACAAAAAATCGCCTATAGGGCGATTGTTTTGCTAATCTTATTTTGCAAAGACTTGAGCTTGGTCAATTTTTATTGAAAGTATTTTTGAGACACTGTCATCACCCATCGTCACACCGTATAAAGTGTGGGCTTGGCGCATTGTTTCGCGGTTATGAGTAACGGTCACAAATTGAGTGCTGTCCGCTAAAGTTCCCAAGATTTGTGCAAAGCGAATAGTGTTTGCTTCATCCAACGCTGCGTCTACTTCATCCAGCATTACGAAGGGCGAGGGGAAACAAGAAAGCAGTGCGCACAGCAAAGCAATAGAGGTTAGAGATCTTTCGCCGCCGGACAAAGCAGAAATGCTTTGCAACTTTTTTCCTGGAGGAGTTGCTTTGATATCTATGCCAATAATATCATCGGTGCCCTGTTCGTATTTTGCTAAAACTTTTTCTTCTGGACGGACATTTTCTTCTTCTTGGTCAGAACCATCTTCACTAGCAATTGCTTGCTCTTCTAACTCTTGTTCGGCTTTTTCTTCTTTGGCATGCACTGCGCTTAAGTAAGCGCGGCCGCCATTAAACAAAATTCGGAAATAGCTTTCAAACTTTTCGTTGATTCTTCCGAACGAATCATTAAATTGTTTTTTGATGTAACCATCCAATTCTTCAATCACTTGTCGAAGATCGCTAATTCCTTTTTGCAAATCTGCAATCTGACTGCTTAGATAAGTGTATCGCTGTTCTGTTTCTTCGTATTCTTTCAGGGTCAGTTCATCAATTCCGCCAATCATGTCTAACTGCGATTTTATTTTTTGAATTTTATACTCAATATTATCAGTGGTAGTTTCGCTCTTATAGCCAGATTGTTCAATGGAAGCAAAGCCATCCGGAGTCAAAGCTGTTTTTGCTTCAATTACCAATGCTTCTTTTTGAGTATCGTATTTGGCCTTTTCAATTTGTAAAACAGATTCTTGATCTTTAAGCTTCGAGGTTGCATCCTGTTTTTGACGATATACTCGCTCTTCTTCCAAAATCGACTGGCGCTTGCCTTGCTCTTTGGCGTGGTACTCGGCAATGCTTTGCTCTAACTGAGCAATGTCTTGTGCAACTTTAGCTATTTCGTTTTGCAAAGCTTTTTCCTGAACAAGTAATTCTTCAAAATATTGATCAAGGTTTTCAGTATTAACCTTTTGCAAATCCAAATTAACGTGCATTAGTTTCTGATCAATCTTTGCTAATTCATTTTCGGAATATTCTAAATTGATAGAAACCTTTGAGCGCTTAAGTTCCAAATTGTTAAGCTCTTGGCTAATTTGGTCTTTTTGCGCCAAAATTTCACTTAAGATCTTGCGCTGCTTTTCAAAGTTCGCAAACGGATTTTGAGCAAACAATACGGCTTTTTGCTTAAATTCACCTAGGTGGCTTTTAAATTCCTGAGCAAAAGAAATTATTAAAGACACGTCCGAAGCACGTTCTAGATTTTGATAAAACTCATCGAACTTTTTGTCTAAACTGTTTACATCTTCTGCTAGTTCTTGAAAATTTATATTTTCAGGAGATTCTAAAGTCTTTTGAATTTCATTTAGCTTTGCAGTGATTTCGTTAAACAACAGCTGTTGGGATCGAACCTGAACTTCTACTTCAGATTTTTCTTTTTGAGCATTCTTGATCTGCTCAGCTAAAGTATTTTGCTGGGCTTCTAAAGTATTTTTTTCTAGCCCTAAAGATTTGCCATCGCCGATGCCAACGGTTTTTTCTGATTGAAGTTTCCCGCGGATCATTGCAACGTCTTCTAACACCTTATTTTTCTTGTCGGCCAGTTTTTTTATTTCCGCTTGAACGCTCTGATAAGCTTGAACCTCGGTCTTATTGTCGCCTTCAGTACGGTCTAAGTTTTTACGATGATGCTCAATCTCTGATTCAAGGACATTTTTCTGTTGAACAATAATTTCAATCTTACCGATCAAACCATCTAAAACTGCTTGCAGTTGCAAAAACTTATTCGAGTAAAATTCTGTTTGATAAATTTTCAGCTCTTGTTCATAAGTGGCTCGTTCTTCCATTTTTTTCGCCTGACGACGCAAGCCTTTCAAGCGCGGCTCTATTTCAGTAACTAAATCCTGGACTCTGATTAAATTCTGAGTGGTTTGTTCTAAACGTTTTAGAGTTTTCTCTCGGCGAATATAATAGGTCTTCACTCCGCTAGCTTCATCGATAAGATTTTTTACTTCGGCAGGTCCGGACAAAACCATCTGGTCAATTGCCCCTTGCCCAATAACAGTGTGCCGTGAAGTTCCAATATTTGATTTTAAAACTAGATCAATAATATCCAGCAACCGAACCTTGTTGCCATTAATAAAATAATCCGACTCGCCGCTGCGATCAATGCTGCGAGAAATGGAAACTTCTGAGTAATCCAAAGGGATTCGTTTATCACTGTTATCGAAAGTTACGGCAACCTGAGCAAAAGAAAGTTTAGATTTTTTCTCACTGCCGGCAAAAATAACATCTTCGGATTTCTTACCGCGGATCTGTTTCAAACTTTGCTCGCCCAATACCCATCGAATTGCATCCGCAACATTCGATTTTCCAGAACCGTTTGGACCCACTACTGCGGTCATCCCCTTTTCAAACTCTAGAACGGTTTTATTGGCAAAAGATTTAAAACCTTGAATTTCTAACCTTTTTAAGTACATTTAGTGTTTATTTCGAATAAGTCAGTAAAATTACCTCTAAATTATAGCATACTCGCTTTTAATAAAACCTTGACAATATTGAAGTAATATGGTATCTTGAGGTTATCCTTATTTGTGGCACGCGATCCGACTTTCGGGTCGAAAGCCCAAAGCGGATTGCACTTCACACTCCACCACCACTCCCATGCGAGCCAGACCGAAAGACTTCGAGCTGAAGCACCCGCTGGCGCTGGTAACCGTACTCGCACTGCTCTTGATCGGGACCTCCGAGAAGGACGCCGTGATTGTACTGGCGGCAATAAGCGCCGCAGCGCTCTACTACCTCGAAGAGGTTAACCAGCGAGACAGCGTAATCGCTGCGAAGATGTGGAGCAACATCGCCGGAATCATCGCGGTTGAAGGCGCCGCACTGCGCGTCGCTGGAAATTTCTACCGCAGTCCCGAAGTGGTTCTGCTGGGAACTGGCGTGCTGTGTCTGATGCTCGCGATCGGACTACTGGTCGGGATCATCGACATCCTCACCGAACAGTACGAACCAGCCAGCCTGGAGCTGCCTGGTGAAGAGCCAAGCACCACCTTCACCCGAGGCGCAAGGTTCAGTGGACACTGACCGGACGATGTCGAACGATGAAACAGGAAGTGCATTACCCTCCCACCGGATTTTCGGTGCGGAGGGTTTTGCTTTTATAACTACTTTACCCACTGTGCTGGTTCTAGTTGAAACACTTCTTCTAAATCTTTTTTAAATTCTTTTTGTTTAAAAACATATCTAGTCAAAGTAATTTTTTTCAGATCGGTTTTAATTACATTAAAAGTTGGCACTTCTCCGCGGCTGCGCTTTGAGACTGTAGAAGCTTGAACAACCAACGCAGCTTTGCCATCCACTTTATACCGATCGGCGATCGAGCCGGTATGAGAAATATGCATGTGTCCGCCAAGAATTAAATCAACTTTGGCATCAACAATTTCTTTGATTACATTTTTCGCACCAATCACCATTTTGCGGCTGCTAAAACCTTCCGGCAAATCAAAAGGGTGGTGCGCAACTACAATTCGCACAGCGTCTCCGGCATCTGCAAAATATTCTTTGATCAGTTGTGCTTGTTCCGACGAGATTTTACCGCGAGTTATTTTTGTTTTACGGGCGGTATTAACACCAATAATTCGCAGCTCTTTATCAAAATAAACCGGTTCCAGGTTTTTGGAAATATATTTTTTGTAATTTTTAAAAGGATTTACTAACCGCTTTAGCGGGTTAAACAAAGGGATGTCGTGGTTTCCAGGAATAACAATTTTTTTAATATTAAAACCATTCAAAAAATCTTTTGCTTGCTTAAACTCTTCCGCCTTCGCTCGCTGGGTAAGATCACCAGAAACAATTAAAACGTCAGGTTTCACTGCCTTTACCGTTTTTATTATGGCTTTAATGACACTCGGCTCATTCCGGCCAAAGTGTAAATCTGATAAATGAATTATAGTGCGCATGTTATTTTGGGACAATTACTTTTAAAGCTCTTTGTTTAACTTTGTACTGCAGCGGCGATTGCATCTTTAACACTTCGCCATCCTTGGCAACGTAAATAATTTTTTTGGGCACTTCGACCGTAGCTCGAGATACGAAATGTTTTTCAAATCTTGGGTCATTATGGATCTTATTTGAGAAAGCCATAAATGATAACTTTAACAATTCCATTCGCTTAACATTTTTTAGAATATACAAGCTTAAGGTTCCATCAGTTGGCAAAACTCTGGCACCGATATTTAATCCGTCAAAATCATAATAGCCGTTTCCAAAAAACATTAGAGGGGTTTCGCGATGCGTTTCTTTATCGCCCACTAATAACTTCACTTTATGGTAAGGGAACTTCTGAAAGACTTTTAAAGCAGCGTGGATCGTTGCAAAGATTCTCGGCATTCCTTTAGATTCGGCCATTTCTCTGCGTAATACCAAATGCGGATACAAACCAATACTAGAGTTGTTGATGAAGTGGTGACCGTTAACTTCTCCTACATCAATTAATTTGGGTATTCCGCTTACTAAATTTTCCACCGCTGTTTCAATATCCAATGGAATACCTAAGTCTTTTGCAAAATTGTTGTAAGTCCCCATCGGAATAACTCCGAGAGCAGTATTGCTGTGTACCAACCTGGTTGCAACACTGCTAATCGTACCGTCTCCGCCTGCTGCAACAACCATTTCGAAATTATCTTTTGCTGCCGCTTCAGCAAATTGACTAATTGTTTGTTTATCGTTTTCAATATATTCTAGAATCTCAAAATCAGTTTTTTTTAAAGCTTCATATATTCTGTTAAGGTTTTGCAGGTCTGTCTGCTTCGCTTTAGAATTTATGATCAAAGCTATTTTTCTTTTTGTAGTGGGCATAAAAATAGTTTAGCAATTGCTTGGCAGAAAGCAATTGGATAAATTAAAACAGCTTATGGGTTAAGCTGTTTTTAAAATTGGTTTACAGATAAAGCGTTTTCGGCTGCGGCTACTTCCGCTTCTTGCTTTGAAGGGCCTTTGCCTTCACCAACTTTATGCCGTCCCAGGAATACCCCTACCAAAAATATTTTATCGTGGTCTGGGCCGGACTCAGTAATGACTGCGTAAGAAGGAGTGACTCCTTGTTTCTCTTGAACGATTTCCTGAAGTTTGCTTTTTGGATCCAAGTAAGAACCTTGATTGATTATGCTTGGTAGCTCCACCATGATCTCTCGCAAAATAAATTCTTCGGCAGCAGGATAACCTAAGTCTAAATAAATCGCCCCGATAATTGCCTCAATTGCATTTGCTAAAATAACTTGTCGAGCGCGACCAACGTCTTTTGCTTCACCGCGGCTCATCAATAGAAACTTTTCAATCTTTAAGCGTCGAGCAATTTCTGAAAGCATTCTGTAATTGACAAGTGCAGAACGGAAGTTTGTAAGCTCGCCTTCGGGGTGCGGATAATTATCATAAAGATGGCGGGTCGCAATTAGTTCTAAAACGGCATCGCCAAGAAATTCCAATCGTTCGTTGTGGGACAAATGAAAATCGCGATTTTCATTTAAGTAAGAACGGTGCGTCAAAGCAGAAACCAGCAAGTCTGGATTCTTAAAGTGCACTTTTAAATTTTCTTCGAGTTCCTTAGTATCCATCAAATTCTGTTTATCTGGTGGGCGATAGAGGATTTGAACCTCTGACCCTCTCTACGTCAAAGAGATGCTCTACCACTGAGCTAACCGCCCATGACAATCGCATTAAGCAATTGTAGTAGCCACTTCACTCTCTTTTGTTAACTTTGCTTTAACTATTTTCATAAAGAATAAGGTCCAAGCAAAGTTCGTAAAAACATTTAATAACGCGTTTACGAAAATCAGTACAAAACTTATTAGTGAAATGATTAATAAGAGTATACCAGAAATCGAATGGACTGGTAAATTCTTCAATAAAGATGCCAAAGCATAGGCTAGGGCTCCAAAAAGCCCCAGCACTGCGGCTGAGAAGAAGAATAAAGAGAAATAAATTATTATTAAAACAATAAACAAGCCCATTGTTTCTTCCCAAAATCCCGCTAACAAATCAAAGGATGCTTTTACGGCGGGTAAAATTGGCAAGTTATAGATAACTATGTAGCAAGCGCTAAAGATGTTAATCAAAGATAGAATGATGATAATTGGAATGAAGATCACCAAGGCTAACAAGGTTAAGATTACCGCATTTGATGGGGAGCTGCCTCCTCTAAAAATGAAGTATAAAGGGATGCTTAACCAGCTAAATACCAACAACATAAATGATTCTGTGAATAAGCCTAGCCAAAAAACTCTCCAAAAATATCGGTTAATTTTTTTTAACACAACATTCGGTTCAATCTGTTCTTTTCGTTCTGAATGCAAACCGGTGTAAATAATAGCGGTTCGAGCGATTGCACCTAAGATCGTTATTCCAAAAAACAAAACGGTGCCGCCAATCAATACCGCAGTAATTACTCCAGGATGCGGACGCAAATGGTCCCCAACGGTGTCCACCTGAGAAAGTAATTTGATTATGTTGAAATCAATATGACGAAGAAAATTTAAAGTACCCCAGCCAGTCAGAAAAAAACCAAAAAACCATAAAAATTTATGGTTTCTAGTATAACGATAAGCTTTGCTTAAAATTTCCGCTAATTCGTTCATACTTGTTTTTCTAGATTGTCTAACGCTGGTTCTTCAGAACGCTGTTTTAATTTATGTGCTGGGATAACATCGCGCACCAAATCTGTATATTCTTCTTCTTCCAAAGTTTCTTGCGTGATTAATTTACCCGCGATTAAATTCAATTTATCACGGTGCTTATTTAACACTTCAACTGCGCGATCATAACCTTCTTTCATGATTCTTGAAACTTCACGATCAATCTTTGCCGCAACTTCTTCCGAGTAATTTCTTTGCTCAGCAATATCTCTTCCAAGAAAAACCATTTCGTTGCTATCTCCAAAGGTCATCGGGCCCATTTCATCACTCATACCATAAGCTGTAACCATTCTTCGCGCTAAATTTGTAGCAACCTTTAAATCATTTGAGGCACCGGTAGTTTGCTCGTTAAATACCAGCTTTTCGGCTGCTAATCCGCCCAAGGCCACAACAATATCATCCAAGAATTCATTTCTCGCGTGTAAGTGCTTATCTTCACTAGGAACCTTCATAGTATAGCCGGCAGCGCGTCCACGACTGATTACAGAGACCTTATGGACAGGATCGCTATTTGGCAAAACGCTGGCAATTAAAGCATGTCCGCCTTCGTGATAGGCTGTGATTTCTTTTTCTTTTTTGGAAAGCATATGGCTCTTTCTTTCAGGGCCAAGCATAACTTTCTCAACAGCATCTTTTATAATAAGTTGGTTTATTTCTTTTTTATTTACTCTCGCTGCCAAAATTGCCGCCTCGTTTAACAAGTTTGCCAAATCTGCACCTGAGAATCCGGCAGTACGTTCAGCAATCTTTCGCAATTCCACATCTTTAGCTAACGGCTTATTTGCCGCATGAACTTTTAAGATTTGTTCACGATCATTAATATCTGGAGGATCTATTATAACTTGACGATCAAAACGACCTGGGCGTAATAACGCAGGATCCAATACGTCTGGGCGGTTTGTAGCTGCAATCACGATAACATTAGTATCGGTTTCAAATCCGTCCATCTCTACCAAAATTTGATTAAGCGTTTGTTCGCGTTCATCATGCGATCCACCTAAACCAGCGCCGCGTTGTCGTCCTACGGCATCAATTTCATCAATAAAGACGATACATGGTGCATGGCGCTTTGCTTTCTTAAACAAATCACGGACACGGGAAGCACCTACTCCGACAAACATTTCTACGAACTCTGAACCGGACATATGAAAAAATGGAACATTCGCTTCACCAGCAACAGCACGGGCTAACAAAGTTTTACCAACTCCAGGAGAACCAAGCAGCAGCACTCCTTTAGGAATTTTAGCGCCCAATTGTAAAAACTTTTGCGGATATTTCAAAAATTCAACTACTTCGCTAAGCTCTTCTTTCGCTTCTCTTACGCCGGCAACATCTTTAAATGTAACTTTCTTTTTACGATCATCCTGCAAGCGCGCTTGGGATTGGCCAAAAGACATCGCCCGGTTGTTTGCGCCTTGAACATTACGCATCAAGAAATATATTAAACCCATAAATAAAATTACCGGAATCAAGAAAGGCAAAACCGCTCCAGCAATTGTTGCTAAAGTTCCATGCACTACGGGCTTGATCGCAACCGCATTGATTTTATCAGCACTAACACCGTAATTTTTTAAAGTATCATAGACCGACAGGTTTTTTTCTTTGGTTGCAATCTCAGTGGTGCCGTCTTTTAGTGTGACTGTTAGATTTGTTTCAGCATCATCAATTTCTATTTGAGAAATCTGATCTTTATTAGCCTGGTCTACGACTGTGCTTAAATTAACTTCTTTAGGTTTTGTTGCTGGACTAAAACTTGCAACTATTACTGCGATAACCACGAAAGCTAACACAACAATTCCTGTATTCTTGAAAAATTTATTCATATACTTATTGGTTCCCTTTATTTTTACGATTCGCTCTTAATCTGAATATAACAATTATAATAGCTAATAAAGCTAAAATCAATAGGATAAATTCGATCCTTTTGACCAAAATTATAAGAGTTTTAAATGACTTTGCCAACAAATAGCCCAATGCTCCGACCACACTTACCCAAAGCAATGCTCCGGCACTATTAGCTTTTAAAAATTTCTTTTCTTGCATTCCGCTAGAACCTGCTAGCATCGCGGTTACCAATCTGGTACCAAAAATGAACCGTGCTAAGAAAATTGCATGCGTGCCATGCTGGTCGAAGAAAAGATGTGCTTTATTAATTCGATGCTGGGTTATCCCAATCCACTTACCATATTTATGCAAAAAACGAATGCCGCCATAACGACCGACTAGATACCAAAAATTATCTCCGGAAACTGCGCCTAAAAAAGCTGCTAGCATCGCGGTCCAAAAATTGAGAATACCCAATTTCGAAAGAAAACCAGCGGCAATTACAATTGTTTCGCCTTCAAAAAAAGTTCCTAAAAAAATAAACGCATAACCATATGCGCTAATCAGTACTAAAAGATGCGTAGTATTCATAGATTTTGAAATCTAATGGTGCCGGCGAAGAGACTCGAACTCTTAATCCGTAAGGAACCAGTTCCTAAGACTGGCGCGTATACCAATTCCGCCACGCCGGCAAAATTTAAAGCTCCACAATATTAACATGTTTTCGGAAATAAAAAAATACCCCCGAATTTATTCGAAGGTATTTCTATAAAATTCAAAATTACGGACCAAGTACTCTGCCCCAGAAGGTGTTCTCACCAGCGAGGGTATTGTTAACCACGGAAACAATGACGTAGGCTAATATAATTATGGCTAGTCCAATAATTGCATTAACCACTGTGGTTCTGCCAGCCTTGGCATTTTCTGCGTTACCCTGAGCAGTGATGTACCTATACCCACCAAGGACAATAAACAAAATCGCGATCAAAGCTGCAAAAAGCAGCAAATAATTTATGACTCTGGTAATGATGTCCGCAGCGCCTCTGGTTTCACCTGGTACCACACACAACTTTGTGCGTGAATCTTGTGTTAGAGAGTTACCTGTACCACAAATCCCCTGTGCTTGAGTACTTAGAGGTGAAAAAATAAAAACATTAAGCACAAGCATCAGGGATAACTGCAAAGCGACAATATATTTTTTCATTTTTTCACCTTCTCTATTTGTAAAAAATTAAATTGTCGTTTATTGAACGACTGTGGAGGTAGTCTTAGAAACTACTGAGATGATTACGTAGGACAAAATAACAATCGCTAGA
Organism: Candidatus Doudnabacteria bacterium; assembly: GCA_028286905.1. GTDB lineage: Bacteria > Patescibacteriota > Doudnabacteria > UBA920 > VMFF01 > JAQBQP01. Next base: position 223,161 of record JAQBQP010000001.1, on the reverse strand, counting down.
CCTATTAAAGCGTTAAGGATTGTTTTCCTTCCTTTTCCTGCAGTCTCTTCGTTACCAGCTGAAGTGATATAGCGGAAACCGCCGAACACTAAGAAGACCAAAGCGATCAAACCGGCTAAGCCGATTACATATCTTAGAACTACAAGGATAATGCCTGTGATATCAACGTTGTTGGTACAATTAATACCATTCAATTGACGACAATCAGGTTGAGGAATGTCAGCACGAGCTACGCTTGCATACAATGGCGCAACTAAAAGAACTAATAACAATGCGTACTGAGCAACTTTTAGAAAATCGATTCTCTTGATAAGATTTTTCAAATTCTTCACCCCCTTCCATTAAGTAAATTATACAATAATAATAAGTAATTGGGAATTAACTACCACTCTTATAAATGGTGGAGGTGTCTCTCGTGACTGTAAAATTGCTTTCGCAACCGCCATCAAACGTAAGCTTCACATCAGCATCAAATTGACCTCCGCTTGCAGCGTATGGTTGACTGGGAATAATACCTTGATTATCAAAACGTGCAGTAAAACTATAAGTGTCGCCAGATATATCAAAGTTTGGGCTTTCTCCAGTGACGTCCGATGTTCCGCCTCCCGATAAAGGTATTTTTAAAGTTACATCCACCCTGCCGCTGGTTCCGATGTTCGTACAAGATGAAGAGATCAAAATATCTTGAATGTTGCCATGCGCTGTGGCAACAAAACTATTTGTAATAAAATCTCCGTTAGAATCCGTTTGCTTTGCGGGATCAATGTTTCCAACGATACTTACACCGCTCTGAATTCTGGCCATTGCTGCTTGTTGCTGAGGCGTAGGCGTGGAAGCACCTGGTGTGCCTCCCGTAGTATTTCCCGAGGTACTTGCTCCTGAGCTTGCAGGACTTGCGGACAAAATAGTATTGTTAACAATCGCTACGACTGAGTAAGCAAGTACGGCGACAACTAATCCGACTACGGCATAGGTAATTTGTTTTCTTGCAGCCCCCGCATTCTCTGCGTTTCCTTGAGAGGTAACATATTTGTATCCGCCCAAAATTATTACAACAACTGCGATTAATGAAATTAATCCTAACAACATTGTAATAATTGTTGCGATCAAATCCCCAGCTGAACAAAAACTAGAAACTTTAAAAACACCGGAAACTGCTGGATCAACATTATCATTGGCACAAGCAGCAGCGGCAAAATGCAAATTAGGCACCAGCACCAGGACAAACAATATTAGAGAAGCAATTATTTTTTTCATATTTTTATTTTATTTAGCGGTGGTTAAAGTACTGGTAATAATTGCAACGATTGTGTAAGCCAACAATGCGACTACCAGTCCAACAATTGCCCAAGTGATAGACTCCCTAGCGCTTTTAATTGCTTCAGAATTACCTTGAGAATAAACCATTTTAAATCCAGCCAAAACTATTACAACCACTGCAACACTGCCAATCAGTCCTAAAATAATTTTTAAAACCTTTACGATGACGGCGTTCAAATTGTTCTCGGGAATAGGGTTACAAAGCTTGGTTGATTGCTGATCAAACTTACAGTTACTACTCGTCGTCGTGCTGGCCGCAGAATTAGTTGTGGTGGAGTTTGCAGATGGAGTATTTGTCGGTGGGGTATTTGCGGCGGCAGAGGTATTAGTTGGAGTGATCGGGTGAGCAAAAGGGTCGCAATTAGGGGGTAGCCCCGGAGCTTCGCATATCACACCGCTGTCTGCCCTCACAACATACAAACTAAAGGCAGGGGCAATAACCAACCCTATAATGAACAATTTTAAAATTATTTTCTTCATGCTATTGATATGGGTTAAGATTAAAACCACCGACGCCGGCCAATTGAAAAATTATATTTGCTAGAACAAAAGCTCCGAGTACAAGTACCAAACCAATGATTGAATTTCTAATCCCATCTTTAGCTACTTTTAGATTTTCCGCATTCCCTTGAGACATAACCATCTGAAAACCAGATATTACAACCCTTACGACAACGAACACTCCAATAAATCCTATTAAGTAATTAATAATTCTAGCGACTTGCCTAAAAATATCACTAGCCTGACAAATATTGTTCGCAGTTTTATAGGCGGCATCTTCCTTTGCAAATTGATCATCGGATAAATTTTTTCCCTTTTCAGCGATCAGCCATTTTGAATAGGCATCGTAGTTATCATAAGGGGTGGAACCCGCTTGAGTGGAAGGCGTTTTAGATTCTCCACAAACAGATAAACTAGCAGCATAGGAAACGCTGCTAGTTGAGAAGCTTAGCACCATCATCAGGAAACACAAGGTTGTTTTTATTTTTGAGTTCATTTCGATCTATTTTTTTTATTATACCACAATTGCACTTAATTTCCAGTTATTGTTCGCCGCTCAATCGCAATTGTCCAATTTTTTGACTGGCATTAGAAAGCGACTGATCAATTTGCTTGCCGCGCAAAGTTACATCGTCTATTAAATCAGAAATGATTGAATCTACTTTCGTGGCGTCTTTTTTGTAAAAACTTTTTGCGGTTAGGTTAGCGCTAGCAAAAACTCCTAAATCTGTGTCGATCTGATCAGAAATCATATCCTTGCGGGCGGCGGGTAGCGGATGCCTAGTGTAATAATCAGTAAGACTTTTCTTAGAGGTCATCGAGGAAATGAATGCCCATGCTCCATTCGGAGATTTAGTTTGTTTAGAAACTGCGAATCCGTAATAATTTGCCAAATTTACCAAATTTTGGCCACTCTTTGGCTGAGGAACAGGCGCAACATCATAATTTAAATTTGGAGCCTTTTGTTTTATTGTGTCTTTTAAATAAGAATAGCCATACATATAGCCGAGTTCCCCATTTACAAATGCATCTATAGAATAGTTTGATTTATTATTCCAGCTATACACATCTGAACTAGGATTTGAAAAAGAGCCATAAAAAGCTAAGGAATCCGCAGCAGGGAAAGTCGTATTACCAGAATTGTCTGTTACAGCTTGGTCAAAGGTTGGCTGCGTATAGTCGGAAGTGTATGGTACTGCCTTATTTTGAAGCATAAATAAATACAGGATATCTACGGCGCGATTTATATTACTCGAAGCTCCTAAGGCTACTCCTGATTTAGGAATAAAGGAGCCATCACCGCGAACGGTGATTTTTTTAACATCGCGTTTCAAATCGTCCCATGTTTTGGCAGGCAAAGCAATTCCAGCGCTACCTAAAATGTCTTTATTATAATAGAGCGCTAAGGAGTCTACAGAAAGTGGCGCAGCGTAAACTTTACCATTGCTTACGAAATCATCAGAAGCAACGTCTACAAAGGTATCCTTGTAAGATTTAACGGTAAAAGCTTCTTTTGGTGCTTCAATCAGCTTGTCTTGGTATTTTGGTAGCCAATCATTATGAATAACGAAAATATCCGGACCGGTTCCAGCAGCTAAAGCGTTTAGTAAATCCGTTTCATAATCTTGAGCATTTTTTTGAGTATATTCGATTTGAGCCCCTTTATATTTTTGCTCGAAGTCAGAAATAAATGGCGCCATATTTTCGGTATCTTCAAAAGTTCCCCAAACTACTAATTTAAAAGGGGCACTGGAAACGCTGGAAGTAGGAGTTTTTGTACTGTTATAAAGACTTACAAAAAATAAAACTATTAATGCCAACGCTACCACCCCGCCAATCCAATACCATTTTGTTTTACTCATTTTATTTCGATTTGAATATCTAAGTTATAACTTAATTCTATCACTTCTGGTTTTGCTAATCAATCACCAAGCCGATACTGAATTGCTTCTGCAAGATGTATTACAGAAATATTTTCTGACTGTGCTAAATCTGCAATTGTTCTGGCTACTCTTAGAATTCTAAAGTAGGTTCGCGCGGAGAAATCATATTTTTTATGCGCTGCTTTGATTAGCATCGAAGCTTCTGAATTTAAAGCACAATGTTTATTAATTTCATTATTATCCATTTTTGCATTTAATAAGTTTGCTCTGTCGATCTGGATATCTCGTGCTTTGGTAACTCTGTATAAAATTTGCGACGAGCTTTCAACAACTGCTGTTTCTACTTTTAAAATATCAACCTTCTCAACGTTTACCTGCAAATCAATTCTTTCAAGTATTGGCCCGGATATTTTTTTCTTATATAAGTTTATTTGGCCAATACTACAAGTACACGTTTTGTCACTTTGATAATATCCGCAAGGGCAGGGATTTTGTGCAGCAACAAAAATAAATTTTGCTGGAAACAAATAACTTCCTTGTGCTCTTGAAATTTTTATTGTTCCGCTTTCCAGTGGTTCACGCAAACTTTCAATTAATGCTCTTGGGAATTCAGGAAACTCATCCAAAAATAAAACGCCATTATGTGCTAAAGAAATTTCGCCTGGCTTAGGAATTCGCCCACCACCAATAAACGAAGTTTGACTAATCGATCGGTTTGGATTTCGAAAAGGTTTTAAACGATGCTTGTTAAGAAAACCGCCGATACTATATATTTGGACAACTTCTAATAATTGATCCGTGCTAAGCGCAGGCATTATTGAAGGCAAGCTTTCGGCCAACAAAGTTTTGCCTACACCTGGAATTCCTTTCAAAAGAATGTTATGGCCGCCCGCCACTGCAATTTCCATGCCGCGTTTGGCAAAACTTTGGCCAACAATCTCTTTAAAGTCTTTATAGTTTTCTTCCTCTCTAAGGATTTTGTGATCGGGTGGAGAATAATCTCTATTGTTTATTAACAAATCCAATAATTCAGTTAAGCTATTTACTGCATATATTTCAATATTTTTAACCAGTTCTGCTTCCGCTAAATTTGGCACTGGCACAAAAACTTTTTTTATTCGATGCGTTTTTGCCGCAATCACAAAACTAAGCACGCCATTTGCTGGCTTAATCTGCCCTTGTAAAGAAAGCTCACCGAAGAATGCCCATTCATTATAGTTAAACTGAGCTTGTTTTGAAGCCAACAAAATTCCAAGAGCAATCGGTAAATCAAAGTGCGTTCCATACTTATAAATATTTGCTGGCGCGAGGTTTACAATAACCCGAGCCAAAGGATACTTATAAGTAGTGCTTTTAAATGCTGCGCGCACTCGCTCTTTAGACTCTCTGATAGAAGTATCAATCAAGCCAATGATCAAGGTGTTCGGAAGTCCTTGCGAAACCTCCACTTCAACTTCTACAATTTCCGCGCCGAGCCCACTAATTGTCCCGCTAAAAATTTTAACTGCCATAATAATAGATAACCTTTGTCATCTATTATACTTTTTAGATATTAAAAATAAATTAATTCTGAGTTGGTTTTTCAAAAACCAAAATTAAAATTCCAGCGATTATAAAAAAATCTGCGAAATTTAATACCCCTGTGTGAATCTTTATGAAATCGACAACGTATCCGCGAACTAATCTTTCTCCAATGTTAGATAAAGCTCCTGATAAAATCAAAACAAAGCTTAAGTTTATTAAAGTAGTTTTATTTTTTTTCTTTGCAAACCAAACTATTAAAGCAGCTAACAAGATCGCATAAATGAAATACGCGATCGGATGAGCAACTTTTAAGCTGAAAGCAAAATTATCGTTTTTAAAATACGAACACGCCAACTCTCCGCAACTCCCGTGCTGGATTACCCAAAGCTTGCTGGCCTGGTCAACCAACACAAATAAAAAAAACATTAAAGCAAAGATTAACTTGTCCTTAATGTTTTTCATTTTTATTCAGCCTCAACAATACCATTAGCCCAAGGGATCACTTCTAATCGCGCTTCGCTAATTTCTTGTCCGTCATCCGTAATACCGTATGTCCCTTGTTCAACTTTTTTAAGAGCTGCTTCAATCTTTTCTAAGTCACTCTTTATAGTTGCGGCAATATCATTACTAACTTCATCCATTTCATATTCGGATGCATTTTCATCTTCATCGTCGCCAACTTCGTTGTGCATAGTTAATCCTGCAAGTTCTTCGCTTAAACGCTCTTTTTCTTCCAACAACTTTTCTTTCATTTTTTGAACAAATTCTTGTGAGTGCATGTTTATATGTTAAGGGATAATCGTTTAGATAGCTATAGTATAAAAGACAAAATAAAAACTCTCAACTGGGAGAGTAAAAATGAAGAGCTAAAAACTAATTTAGAAATAAGAAATCCGCCAGTCAGGCGGCGTCAATAATTATATTTAACCGAGAGTGGCGGATTGTAGTCGATTTCGGCGACTACTTTGCGCAGTAGTTGCAGGGCTTAAACCTTTTAAGCCCTAAACCTACTGCACAAGGCAATACTTGCATAGAAATCAACTATTACGCTTGTAACTAAGCCTTTATTACAAACACGAAACCTTGTACTCCTCTTATGGTCTTGCGACCTACAAACTGTTCTTTTGTTTTATTTTTGTTTTATTTTTGCACGGTTTTAAGGAACCGCGAGAACCTACATTTTTATTTTTGTTTACATTCAGCTTATGGCTTAAATAAGCTATGACGAGAAGTGACAAGAGAATTGGTCCCAACTTTTTAGGAACAAGTCCCTGTTTATGTTTGTTTTTGTTAATGTGCGATGTGTATAACTGCTACATAGATATATTACCACAAATTTTGCCTCGGTGTCAATAATATGCTTTAACAGGCGCTTAAGTTAGCCAAAATATGCTGAAAAAAGTGTGTTTTTGAGCGTGTATTACCTGGGATTAAGGTGGGGATAGGCTGTGTTATACACAGGGATTAGTCGTTTTCGAACTTCAAGTCCACGAAAGGTAAAGATTTTAAATAATCAATAAAGAATTTGCCGTATTCCTTGTGGATCTTCTGATCAAGAATATAAATTTTTTCTAAGTCTTGGCTATAAAAGAACCGAATAATACTATGAAAGTTATATAAGGCCCTAGGGATATTAAAATCGATGAATTGGTTTGGGTATCTTTCAGCCTGCGCCGCAAAAAGCGGGTGGTTAAACTGTTCAAAAGGAATTCTAGTCATTATTAGCTGTTTAACCCGTAACTTTCTATGGTTTTGCTTCAAAATAAAATGATCCGTAGCAATTAACAAAGCATTATCGTAGATAGAAAAGTTATCTAATAATTTATTTGTTCCACCCGAATAACTTTGAGCAGCAACCTTAAACTTGTCCCCCAAAGTTTTAAAGTTCGCTTCATAGAAGACTTTTAAAGTGGCCGAGTTTGGCAAAAGCAAAGCCCCGGGTACTTCGGAAGCCTGAACAAGTTTTAATATTCTTTCTGTATCATATGGGCGACTTGCTATTATTACTTCAAACTTCTTCCGAAGCTCCTGCTGGCCGATACTTCTAATTCCAAAGTCTCCTAAATTCAATCGATGTGTGAAATACTTTATCAAAGCTTCAGAGCCAAGAGAAGCTGTAAATAATATTTTTTTGTACCCAGAAAGTTTTTTAGCCGAAATATATTCTAAGCTTAAAGGGCTCAAGGCAAAGAGCAATCTGCCTTCGCTAATTTCAATCCATTTTATTTGTGCCGGATCTTTAACGAAGAAGGTTTCCAGACACTTTAAATAATCCGTTATCCTATCCGAGTTCAGCCGGCTATTTAATTTGGTCATCTTTTCTACAAAACTTTTTGCCGCCTTACCAATAGTTTCAAATTGTTCACTAGCTTCTACTTTTTCAGTAACTAACATTTGAGTAGAGGCAGAGTCTATCTTTTTCCAATTCATGCTTGCCAAACCAAAAAATAAATCTACTTGCGATATGGCTTCGCTAACAACTTCCGAAAGCGCAATCTTTCCATTTTGGGTTACAGGATCATAAACCTGCTTTAAGGAGTAAAGAAAATCATTCCAAGAAACGCGCTTACTGGAAATATAAGTAAGCGCCGCTTCAAAACTGTTTAAATCTAATATTATAATTTTGCGATCTGAATAAGTTTTTTCTAAATCAAAACTTATAAAGTCATTATAATCTACAGCAACAACTTTTTCTGTTTTATTTAATGGCCATACTAAATGATCTTCAGAAGCATTGTTTATTAAATATTTAAACTGATTACCAAAAAAAGAAAAATTTAAATCAGACAAAACTTCAGCCTGCCAATTGGTATACTTCCACACAAAAATCTTTGCAAAAAAATATCTTTGCTCCGCGGTTAAATCGCCTTTAATAGCTTCATTAAAGGCTTTTTCATTAAAAACTTCTTTGTTATCAAAGAGTGGATAAGCAACGCCTTGCTTCCATAGCTGATAAACCGTTTGCTTATTGCCTACCACCAACAAAACTTTTTCTTTGGTTTTTTTAAGGGCGCCATAAATGTATCCGTAGTAATCAAAGCCTAAAGGAAAAGTAATAACTTTATTATCATCTTTGACTGCTTCGGTAATCTCTTTGCTTTCGGCCACTTCAACGGCTTTTTGCTTTATTAGAATTTTTTCTGTGCTGAAACTAGTTTCTAAAAGCTGATTAACGTAAGGGAATTCTTTTTTTGGAAATAACTTAATCAGATTTTCTTTTAACTCAATGGGGAAAGCGGCATAGAATTTTAAAAGCTTTTCAACTACTACCATTGCAGCTTTGGCATCAGCTAAAGCTCGGTGCGCATCCTTATGTGAGACATCTAGCAAATTCATGATTGCCTCAAGATTGTAGGATTGATTAGTTGGCAAAATCATTTGCGCCAAGTCTAAGGTATCAATTTTATTTCCTGAAAACTTAATTCCAAAGCCTTCCATAAATTTAATATCAAAAACAATATTGTGTCCGACGATTACACAATCTTTAACCAATTCTTGAATTTCTTGATGCTTCTCCTTTAGCAACGGAGCGCTCTCCAGCTCTTCATTTGTAATTCCGGTCAAGGCCAAAATTCTTGGCGGCACAGTGCGTGATGGTTTGAAAGTAGATTGCCATTCGCTGAGTACTTTAAGCTTCTTTTTTTCTACCTCAAAAAAAACCATCCCCAATTCCAATATTTCTCCAGTGACAGGGTCAAAGTCCGAAGTCTCGATATCAAGACTGCAGTATAAGGTTTTTGGATTCTTTTTTGGTTCAGTTATTTTCATAAAATAAAAAAGGGCGATTGCCCTTGTTTATATTATACCAGTAAATTTTAAAATTAAAAGCTTATCCTTTATAGCGCTTTGACCCGTCTATTCTTCGTCATCCGCAGAAACAGGCAATTCACCTGCAGCATACTTCTCACGAACCTTCGCATCTACTTTTGAAAGAATCTCGTCATTGGTTTTTAGAAAAGTTTTTGCTGTTTCTCTACCAACTCCTAATTTGGTTTCCTCAAAGGTGTAAGAATTTCCGCTTTTTGCGATCACTCCATATGCAACGCCCGTATCCAATAAGTCGCCGGCTCTAGAAATTCCCTCGTTATACATAATATCGAACTCAGCAGTTTTAAATGGTGCCGCGACCTTGTTCTTAACAACTTTAACCTTAACTCTGGAACCGATAATCTTTTCACCAGCTTTAATTTGAGCAGCTTTCCTAACTTCTAAGCGCAAAGAGGCATAAAATTTCAAAGCATTTCCACCGGTTGTGGTTTCTGGATTACCAAACATCACTCCAATCTTCATACGAATCTGGTTAATAAATATAACCGTTGTTTTCGATTTTGAAATAATCGCTGTAAGCTTACGTAAGGCCTGTGACATCAATCTAGCCTGCAAACCCATGTGACTATCGCCCATCTCTCCTTCAATTTCAGCACGAGGCGTTAAAGCGGCTACAGAGTCAATGATAATTATATCCACCGCGTTGCTGCGAACCAATGTTTCAACGATGTCTAGGGCTTGTTCCCCGGTATCTGGTTGAGAAATAAGCAATTCGTTGAGTTTAACTCCAATTTTTCCAGCATATTCTGGATCCATCGCATGTTCTGCATCCACATATGCAGCTACACCACCATTTTTTTGAACTTCGGTAACCATATGCATCGCTAAAGTAGTCTTACCTGATGATTCAGGTCCATAAATTTCAATAATTCTACCTTTTGGAATACCGCCGATACCCAAAGCCAAATCCAATGAAATGGAACCAGTAGGACTGCTTTCAATATGCATACCGCGATTTTCTTCCATGGTCATAATAGAACCCTCTCCGAATTTGTCTCTAATTTGAGAAAGCGCAGCAGCAACGGCCTTGTTTCGACCTTCGCTACCTTGTACTGTTTTTTTCTGTAATTTAGCCATATTTTTATATTATTTGAGGAATTAATAACTTAATTATACACTAGCACCCTTCGATTAAAAAACTATGAAATTAATCGAATATTATTAAGGCTTGCTATTAACACTATCTGCAGTAAAAGGAATATCTCGTAAAATTTCACCTTCTCTGCCCAACTTTCCAAGATCTTTTCCATTTAAGATTATCGACGTACTGCCTGCATCCCCCGTGCTTAAAACGATCTTATTTTGAGCAGTATAAGTTTTGGAGCTACCGGCAATAAAGGTCTCATCCTGCGCCGGATCATTATCTTTAACAATCGTTAACCAGGTCGAGTTAGGACCGACGCTAACAGTTAAAGTTAAGGTGGCGTTCGCAGTTTGCTTTTGCTCTTCTGTTTGGAAATCTCCAACAACTAAAATTTGTTTTGTGGTTTCTTTACCAAAATTATTTTTCGCAATGAATGTTAAAATCTTTTCACCCGGGGAAATACTGACCTGAGTTTTAAATTTACCTGCACTATCCACAAAAATTTGTTGATCGTTCATAACCATACTTGCGCCAATATCGGTAGTGCCCTGAACCAAAACCGAAGAAGTAGTTACTCGGACCCCATCTTTTGGATCTGTGATCGAAATATGCGGCGGTAGATTAATCGCGTGCACTTGGTAGAATAAATACCCGAGAATAAAAATAACAAAAGCAGCTAACAAAGAAAAAGTTATGGTCTTGGGCGTGATCTCAAATTTTGAATCAGTATAACTTTTGTATTCCGGGATTTTTTTATTTAACTGTTCGTGAATACCGCGTTCCTTTTTATACTGAAATATCAAAAGCTCAGAATCAGTTCGATACAATTCCGCAAGCTTTCTTAAAAATCCATAAACATAGACATCAGCTGGCAAGCGATGATAATAGCCTGCTTCTAAACATTCTAAAAACTTTGGTGAGATATTTGTAATCTTCGCGACATGATGCAGGTCATATGAAAAACTCTCCCGAGCCGACTTTAAATATTCGGGGAGAGTTTCCATATTAATCTTTTTGGTTTCAAATATCGCGCTCATTTGCTTGTTGATATTCCTCATCAGCTACCGAACCCATATCGCTGCTGATATATACTTCTCGCGGCTTAGCGCCGTCACCTGGCCCTATTATACCGCGATCTTCTAGTAAGTCCAGCATTCGCGCGGCACGAGCATATCCAATTCTTAATCTTCTTTGCAGCAGCGAGGCAGAAGCCTTACCTGCTTCCCTAACAACGTTCTCTGCTTCTTTGAGCATTTCATCTTCATCATCGCCTCCGCTGCTAAAGCCCGGGATCGACATTGGATGTTTTGGTCGTTCTAAAATTTCATCATTATATATAACTGCGCCAGTTTGTTTTTTGAAGTACTCAGCAACTTTATTTACTTCTTTTTCACCCACGTAGGCGCCTTGAATGCGTCGAGGTTTTTGGATGTCCGCTGTAATAAATAACATGTCTCCATTACCAAGCAAACTTTCAGCACCGGATGAATCTAGAATAGTTCTGCTGTCTACTTGCGAAGCTACGGCGAAAGCAATTCTGGAAGTAATGTTCGCTTTAATTAAACCCGTAATAACTTCTACGGATGGCCTTTGGGTGGCTAAGACCAAATGGATGCCCACCGCACGGGCCATTTGCGATAGACGAACAATTGTTGCTTCAACATCATTTTTTGCAACAGCCATTAGGTCGGCTAACTCATCCACGATGATTACGATGTAATGCATTTTCAAACCACCGGCATTATTGTAATCAGCAATATTACGATTACCCGCTTCGGCCAAAACTTTATATCTTCGATCCATTTCTGCAACAGCCCACTTCAATGCGTTAACAGCTTTTTCATGATCAGTAACAACCGGAGTTAATAAATGTGGAATCCCATTATACGGGGTCATTTCCACGCGCTTTGGATCGATAACAATTAACTTCACATCTTGCGGAGTGTTCTTATATAAGAGTGAAATTAGGAATGAGTTTAAAGCGACGGATTTTCCAGAACCAGTAGAACCTGCGATCATCAAATGCGGCATCCGCGCCAAATCCCCGACCATCGGATGTCCGGAAACATCACGGCCTAAAGCAAAAGCTAACTTTGAAGGATGCTTCACAAAATTTTCGGTTTGCAAAACTTCTCGCAAACGAACCATTGCAGAAGTCTTGTTTGGAATTTCTATGCCAACCAAAGCTTTTCCTGGAATCGGCAATTCCATTCGAATTGATTGCGCTGATAGAGCCAAGGCTAAATCATTTTGCAATCCCGCGATTTGAGAAAGCTTTACGCCCTGTGCCGGTCGCAAAGTATATTGGGTAACTGTTGGTCCAACATTTACTTCGCCCATTTCCACTTCAATTCCAAAATCTGCTAAAGTTTTTTGAATTATTGAAACATTAACTTCGATATTTCCGCTATCAACAGTATTTTTTGTATCTTCTAATAAATCAAATGGCGGAAGCTTCCAATCTTTTCGATCATCTAGCTGGATTGCAAGCAGATCACTTTTCTTATCATCCACACCTTTGTTGATTGGTGAAGCTTCTGGAATTTTTTCTTTCTTTGGTTCAATATCAAGAGCTTTATTTTTTTCCTGAACTTTCTCAGAAATAAAACCAGTTTTAGCCATGCCGTTTATTTTGATTGGTCCGACATCATAATTTACCTGACCTTCTTTTTTAGCTTGCTCTTCTTTCGTTTTTCTTTGAGGCATCAAAGCCGAAAGAGAAACATCAAAAGTAACTAGCAACCCGATGATCATCAAACCAAATAAAATTATTAATGCCGCCCAGAAACCAGTAAGTGCAAAAAATGGATAGCCAAACAATGCGCCTAAATATCCGCCAGCTGTTTTCTGGCTAACGAGGTCCAACGCCAGAGTTCCATCCTTCATATAAAAAACATGCAGCAATCCCGCGAAGGCACCGGCTAATAAAAATGCTCCGATGTAAGTTCTAAAATAAAAATGCTGCGACTCTTCTTCTTTGATTGTTTGCTTGTACAAAGAAATTCCGACTAGTAAAAAAATTATCGGGATGAAGTAAGCAATTAAACCGAAACCTAATCTCAAAGCTTCGTTAATATACTGCCCAACTATCCCTGCCTTATCGAAAAGCGACAGCGAAGCAATTAAGAATAGTGCTACAAAGAAAATTACCGCAACCCCTTTTTTTGTCTCAGCGCCAAGATTTAAAGTTGGCTTAGGGATAAGGTGCTGAGTTTTTTGTTTTTTTGATCTTGCCATATAGAAATATTTTACCATAAAAAAAGGCCCTGGCATATCAGGGTCTTTTTTGTGAAATTAATTAACCGCTTACTTTGATTTTCTTTGTTTTTGCTTTCGCTGCTTTCGGCAGTATAACGGTTAGGATACCATCTTTCAGATCTGCTTCAACGTGCTCACTGTCGATGTCTACAGGAAGTATAACACTTCTTGAGAAACCACCCCAGTAACATTCCTGATAAAAGTAATCTTCGGCTGCAATCTTTTCCGCTTTGACTCTTTCACCTTTGATTGTGACCATGTCATTAGCGATTGTAATATCTAGATCTTCAGGTTTCACCCCAGCAATAGTCGACTTGATAATTACGTTATCTTTAGTTTGATAAAGATCGATGTTCAGAGTTCCTTCGTAATCGGACATCCACTCTTCTTCAGTTTCACTCTTTGGTTCCATATCTGTTTCCATTTCTTGAACTTCGTTATCTTCTTCTGGTTCCACTAAAATTTGTTCCTCAGTAATTTCCTCTACAGCTTGTAGCGGCTGAACGTATTGCTCTGTATTCATGTTATTGATGCTAACCGGCTGTGCGGGTTCATCGCCACCCATGATTTTTCCAAAAAAAGATTTTTTTTCTTTAGCCATATAATATAAGTTTCATCGATTAAATTTCGTTGCTTTTATAGTACTAAACTATACATTAACGGTCAACTGGTTTCACAGATTATTTATTGCTTCTTTTATTATGGAACCATGTTGCACTACGTTCTTTACCTTTTCATTTGACCTTATATCCTTAGCAAATGATCCAGTCTTAAGCTCATCCTCTACTGGACCCAACACATCCATAAACTCCGGCATCACCAAGTTATTATCTCTAAGGTAATCAAGGTTCATTTTTTCTCCTCCTGGAATATATGAAGTTACTAAAATCGGCGCTCTTTGTTCTAAACACTCAGCCAAAGTTAACCCCCCTGGTTTAGTGACAATGATATCGGCGATTGCGTAAAGCTCCTGGAGATAGTCTATGAAACCGAAAATTTTAACATTTGGCCCGCTGAAAAACTTTTCCATTTTGTTTTTCACTTCTGCATTTAAACCACAAACAATAAAAACTTTTGCATCGGATTTTATTAGTTGCGAAACAGTTTCACTTTCAATTCCCAATCCTCTCCCTCCGCCCAAAACCAAAATCATCTTATCGTTTCCCGTTAAACCATATTTAATCCTGGCCTGTTCTTTGTCGACCTCTTCAGGTATTGGCAAGGTTATTCCACATATATAAATTATTTCTTCCGGAATTCCTTTTGCAATCATCAGTTCTTTTTGTTCAACAATGTTTGCCAAATAAAGATCTGCGTTTTTAAACAACCAATACGGGTGCAAGTGAAAATCAGAAAAAGCTATAACAAACTTACCGTTAAACATTTTCTTTTGTTTAAGATAAGAGATTATCGCTGAAGCTGTGACCTGGGTACAAATTATAATATCGTAATGTTCATTTATTATTAGGTTCGCGACTTTTATAGCTTTGAATCTCGCCACGGTTGTTCTAAAAGGTAAGGTTGCTGCTAAAAATAATTTGTTCGTATAAAAAAATTTCCATAATCCCGGCAAGTATTTTAAAATGTTTAAATAAATTTTTGTTCCTTGTGAAGCTGTTTTGCCCCCGACTGCTGTTAAAATATCCATTGTGTCGACTTCATGATCGGCTCTCAAAACATCAGCAATGTTTTCACCGATTTTTTTATGCCCGTATCCGACTGACGTGTAAATAACTAATATTTTTTTTCGCATTTTATGAAGTTAATGTGATTTCAAAACTACCAACCAGCCTCTGAAAATGTAACTTTGTTTTTATAACTTTCCATTACAGGCCTTAAATATGAAATTAGATTAGTTGGTAATTGATCCAGTGGAAACCAACTAACATCAGAGCACTTAAGTGGCTCTCCTATACCTGGTTCGCCCTCCCATTTTTCTGTTATTAGATAAAAATCTATGTATTCTCTATCTGATGACAGCCTATGCATAGTATGGAAAACTTCTAAATCTTCTGGTTTTATATTAACCTTAACCTCTTCTAAAGCTTCTCTAGCCATCGCCTGCCTAACTGTTTCTCTGCCATCAACATGACCTGAAGGAAGACCATAGCTACCGTCTTCAAACCCTGTATTTTCTCTGCGTAAAAGAAGGACGTGACCGTCTTTAATTAGAACTAAGTTCACTGCTACGAAAAATTTAAATCGCTCCATATTTTTCTTTGGCGGAAGAGAAGGGATTCGAACCCTTGATGAGCTTTAGACCCATACAGCTTTTCGAGAGCTGCGCCTTCAACCACTCGGCCACTCTTCCATGTTATTAAATTTGTTATTGTGCTAGTCTTTTTAAAAAACTTTTTCGATGAAACTCTGTAATCCCATGAGTAATTATAGCGTTTACATGTTCTTTTGTATTATACCCCTTATGTCTGATAAAACCGTACTCGGGATGTTTTAAATCGTATTCCTTAAGGATTTTATCTCTATACACCTTTGCAATTATAGACGCGGCAGCGATCGAAAGAATTAGCGAATCCCCTGCTATAACTGCCTCTTGTTCGACAAGAAACTTTTTGCTATCAATATTTTTTATTACAAATTTTCCATCAACCAGCAAAAATACTTTATTCCCCTTTTCAGAATCTATTTTGGTTAGCATATCCTCTACTGCGAGCTTCATGGCTAGCAATTTTGCTTGATGAATATTTATTTTATCTATTTCATCAGCTTGCACCTCCCCTATCCCATAGCTAATACAGTTTTTTAAAATCTCCTCTACCAACTTCTCCCGCTCTTTTTCGCTTACAGTTTTAGAATCTCTAACGCGATAATACCATTTTTTACCGCTGCGCTTTTCTCCTATATTATTAGGGTTTAAAATACATGCAGCTACAACAACAGGTCCCGCTACGGGGCCTGCGCCGACCTCATCACATCCGGCTATAAAATCAAAACCTCTTTGTAGCCCTTGGCGCTCTTTTGTAAAAGTTGGAAAAATCATTTGTTTGGTTTATATTTGGTGCCCCTGGCAGGAATCGAACCTACGACCTTTTCCTTAGGACGGAACCGCTCTAATCCACTGAGCTACAGGGGCAATTTGAAATTACTAGAATAGTTTATCCTTATTTATATATAGAGTAAAGAATTAGGATATAATTAAAGCGTACCAACACTCAAATGAAACTAAATCAGACATTCATAGAGAAAATTCTTTTCGGAATATTTTTAATAACTTTACCGCTAAACAGACGGCATATTTTTTCTTGGAATTTATCGGAAAGCGAATTTACCAGACTGAGCCTATACATCAGCGATTTAGCATTAATTGCATGGCTTGGTTTTGGTTATATCTTTAGAGATTATCCGCACAAGGGGCGAATCCTTGCGACAGTGGGAATCGTAATATTCTTTAGCGTGGAATTTATTTCACCACGTGGAACATATAATTGGTTTTCTTTATTAAAGTTAGAAGAATTAGCGCTTTTATTATTTTATTTAGCATTTGTAGCACGTGGAATAAAACAAACTACCGATTATTTTGTAGTTTTTAAGCCACTTATGGCAATATTGGGCATCCTTCAAAGTTCTTTGGCAATTTTACAGTTTGTCATGCAACGTTCAGTAGGACTGAAGCTCGTAGGGGAAGATTTTCTAAATAATTCAATTATAGGAGTCGCTAAGATAGATATAGGACCCCTTAAGTTAATAAGAGGGTACGGCACCTTTCCGCATCCAAACGTTTTAAGTGCTTTCCTGTTAGTTGTATGTGCAACCTGTGCTTATGCATTTATAACTACAAAAAGCTACCAATCTCAAGTTTTTTATGGTTTTTGCTTGTTTGGTTCAACATTGGGCAACTTTGCAACTTTTTCCCGGTCGGGCCTTGTAGTTTCATATGTAACACTTATTAGTATCATTTATCTAATATATAGAGAGGTTCCAGGTAAGATCGAACAAATAAAGAAAATTGGCATGGTTTTACTGTTTGCCACGATTATCGGAGTTACTAGTTTCTTGCCTTTTTTGAAGGCTAGAGCAATAAATACTGCTTCTACTGAATTCTCCAGAACCTATTACAATCAAATTGCGATTCGAATAATAAAAGAGCACCCCTTTGGAGTGGGTTTTGGGAACATGATCAATGAAATGAGGAAAACAATTAAACCCACCAGCGAAATTCAAGTTCAGCCACCACACAATTACTTTTTGACAGTTGCATGTGAAGCAGGCATAGAAGGTGTGGCATTTATTATTATTATTTTTGGATACCTAATTTATTTATTAAGCAGGGGATTTAAAAAAATAGTTCCAGATGAAACTAAAATTTTCTCTACCATATTCTTGATTACATTTTTGGGGATAATTATGCTAATGTTTTTTGATCACTATTTTTATACTATCCAACAAACTCAATTACTTTTATGGTTGATAGTTGGGTTGATTTTGAATCAAAGAATTGTGGTTAAAAATTTTCTGTGGTAAATTTAATCTATGGCTCAATACTACAAAGGGAAAAAAACTTTTGCTGAACACCTAAAACAAATTCTTTGGCATATACTTTACCCGATATTTCCGTATGTTCGAGATGGTCTATTGAAACTAAAAATTGTCCATCACTCTGGCAGACAAAATTTCTACTTAGGACACCTTTCTCCTAATTATACAATTGAGCACTATAAAGAACGTTTACGCAAGCATAATTTTCACCATCACGTTGTTGCCTGGGAAGACGAAGGTGAAATTTTGGTTCTAAGAAAACATGACAGCTTTCGATGGCAGCATCACTTAAGATTATTTGAAGACCGAGAAATCCGCGGCCACTATGAGTTAACCCCGGAGTCAAATCCTATCGATCATTTTTTTGAAAAAGATTTCAGAGACGCGCGCGAACAGTTTCGTTTTTATTTAGGCGACATGCTAATAGAAGATGAATCGCGATATACAAAATCCCACAACTTGCCAGATGCATCCACAGCATTCCCGTACAACGGAAAATGATGTAAATCAAGAAAGGGGACACTATTAAGTTCAATAGCCCCGCAAGGATATTGCTCAGTCCAGGACTTGTTCATATCTTCAATTATAAAATCCATACCAATGATCGGATCGCCAACAACCTTGGCGATTTTTTCAAATAGTTTTTTATTTTCTGGATGAACTTTATCAGTTATATCAGAGTTGGAACCTCCGGAACTTCTGCCAATATTATTTCTAACGATAATCATTTTCCCATTCTCTGGAATTGTGTTCCATGTTAAACCTTGGCGCGCGATTTCTTCATCAGTAAAATTATCAATCGGAATTTCGTGAAAATGCGGTCCATGTCTTTTTGGATTTTGATTTTCTTTTAGAACCAATTCTTTTAAATTAGAAATGCCGTCGCCAATTACAAATGGGGGATCTCGACGCATTACAGCAGCCAGTTCACCACCGATTAAAGTTACTCTGTAAACAGTACCTTTTAATTCTTGCTCCACAATTACCCAAGGGGATAGTTTTTTTGCTATTTTAAAGGCTTTTTTAAGCATTTCGGGATTGCTAATATGAATAGTAGTATGCCTACTACGTGAGCCGACGTTGGGCTTTGTAATAACTGATCCGTTCACTTTTTTCAAAACTTCAAGCGCATGCTTGTAGGTAAAACAGATCTCTCCAATTCCAATTGGCAAATTGGCTTCGGCAAATTTTTTGCGCATCGCCCCTTTGTCATCCATCCAATAAAATGCTTCGCTCAAAGGTAGAGGGCGAGGCAAGCATTCAAACAATAATTTTTTGTGATTTTTTTCTGACCAAAAAAGTTCAGTTGGTTTATCAAGAATTCTGATTTGATACATTTTTATTCCACGCGCCTCTGCCGCTTCCCACAAACATTTTGTACGGTCTGAATTATCTTCTTGGTTGTGTTCTGAAATTTGAGCTAATCCCACTTTTGAAAGAAAGACAAAAAAGTTTATGCCAATGTTTCGAAAACCCAAGTGGTTTAGCAAATTTATAATCGTTTTTGTTATGGACATAAAAAAACCATTTACCGGAGAGAGTGTCCAATCAATAATCAAAATCGTCTTAGAAAGAAAATGATTAACTGTTGATGGGCCGCAATCTGGGCAAGTGGTTTTTTGGTTCTGCATATTTTCTAGCAGAATTAAAAGTGTAAGATTTTTGCAAAAAGAGTCTCAAGGTAATGCGAGTTTTTATTCGTGAAATACAAAGCCAAGATCGCAATTAAATAAACCGAGTTTAATAGCAATACTTTGAAAAGATCGTGCCGAATAATCTGATACTCTTCTTCGTGTGAGATAGTTTTGAATTGAGAGTTGTTGTTTTTCATAGTACAAAAAGTATAGCATCTTGATAATTTGCGAACAAGACTAATTCAATGTATGATAAATTCGCATATGAATTACGCCCAAATTACTTCTTTAATTTTATCTATTTTTGCTGCCTTGATTGCTATCGTAGCAATTGCAAAATTGACTAAGTTTTCCAAAGTTAGCAAAACATTTTTCGAAGGGAAACAGGCTGCATCTTTAGAAGATTTCATTATAAATCAGAGCAAAAAAATAAATGAACTAGCAGCTCAAGCAAATTATATAGAGCAGGCGATTAAAGATTTGAGGGAAATCCAAAAAGACTCAATTCAAAAAATCGGACTAGTTCGTTATAACCCCTTTGCTGACAACGGTGGAAACTTAAGCTTCAGCATGGCGTTATTAGACGCAAAAAATAACGGCGTAGTTATTACCTCAATGCATGGTAGAGAACAGAATCGAATTTATTCCAAACCAATCATCCAAGGAAAATCCGAATTTACCCTTACTACGGAAGAAGAAAAAGCAATTACATCCTCTAAAATAATTAATTCGTAAAAAAATGGATAGAAAACAACAAGAAAGCTTGTCACAAGCTAGCGAAAGCATCGTCGGACCCTCAGTAAAAATTGACGGCGACCTAAAAAGCCAAGGAAACCTTAGAATCGATGGAACCGTCACAGGTAAAGTAAAAACCTCTCAAAATCTATATGTTGGGGAAAGCGCCAATATTTCTGCTGACGTAGAAGCAGAAAACGCCGTAATTGGCGGCACTGTACAGGGCAACATCAAAGTCACCGGAGCTCTAATATTAGGTAAAACTGGCCGTTTACTGGGAGATATGATCTGCGGGACCCTACAAGTTGAAGAGGGCGCTTACTTTGCAGGGAAGTGCCAAATGAAAGATTCAGGTAATAAAATAGAACCAATATCCGAAGATAAATAGGGCTTACTAAATGTATTTCTATATTCTCGATCCACATAACATTCCGCAAAAGAATTTCGAAAGACAACAAACTGAATTACAAAGCCTCCTAACCGAATTTAATGTTAGTGGCGAAATGGCAAAAATTACTCCACTTAGAATTATTCAAGATTTAGTGGACACTGCCGCCAGCCGGGGCGTAAAAACTTTAATTGCTTGCGGAACCGATGAAACATTTAATCAGATGCTTGCTGCAGTCAAGGATCGTGATTTTACTTTGGGTTTTATTCCTTTTGCCCCAAACACTCAATTGGGCAGGATTTTAGGCATGGATGACTTAGCAACCTGCGTAAAAACAATTGCTAGCAGAAGAACTGAGAAAATTGATTTAGCAAAAATCGACAACAATTATTTTATTTCATATTTAGAATTAGGCATAGGTAGCCAAACAAATAAACCGCTTGGAATGCTTTCTTCTATTAAACTATTTGCTGGCAGCGCTTTAACAGAAATTAAAATGCGGATCGACGATGCTTATACGATTACTTCAAAAACGATGGGCGGGTTATTAGTGAACACTCGCGGAACGAAGATGTGCGCTGGCGGCGCAATTGGTAACCCTCAAGATGGGTTTTTAGATTTACTGCTAATAGAAAAGCTTTCGCGAATGAGTGCAGCAAAATATAAAAAAGAAATCGAGAACGGCTGCTACGAAAACATTCCTTCTGCTACTTCTGTTCGATGTACTAAAGTAGAATTTTTGGAGCCAATAAATTATAAAATTAGTGTCGACGGGATTGAGGTAGCAAAATTCCCTGCAACGGTTGAGCTTTTGCCACAAGGTCTGAAAATGATCGTAGGTAAAAACAGGACCTTTTAAACATGTCTAGAAAATATTCGCTGCCAACTCAGCTACTTTTGCGAAGCATCGGATTGATTAAAGGCGACAACATTTTGATTGTCGGCCTATCTGAGAAAGAAGCCTTAAACGAAATAACCGATCTTTTAAAAACTGTGCCGACAGTTTTTAATTTTGATTATTACGCATTTAAAAAACTAGGGGAACAAGAGCCAAAAAATCTTTTTGGTGCGTGGTATCAGCCAAAGAAGCTACATGATACTGCAATAATATATTTGCCAAAGAGCGAAGCTTTAATAGAAATGCTATTTAGCATTATAAACGGCGCCTTAATCCCAAAGGGTAAAGTGTATGTAGTTGGACAAAACAAAGCTGGAATAAAATCCCAAACTGAAACAATCGAAAAGTATATCGGACCAATTGAATATAAAGATGCGGCGCGACATTCAGTTATATATCAAAGCTCCTTGACCCAAGCTGTATTACCTAATAATTCGTTAGAGAACTGGGTGCAAAAATTTATGTTAGAAATTTCTGATGTATCATTAGAAGTGGTAAGTTTACCTGGAGTTTTTAGTCATGGCAGACTAGATGATGGAACAAAAATGCTTTTAGAAACCTTACCACGGTTTGAAAATGAAAAAATATTAGATTGGGGTAGCGGGGCAGGAGTTATTGGAGCATTCATCAAAAAAACAAGTCCAAATATTGAAATCGACATGGTAGATAGCAATGCCCTTGCAGTAGAGGCTAGCCGATTGACTATGGAAGAAAACGGTTTTGAGACAGAAAGAGTTTGGACTTCTGATATTTTTTCTGATGTTAAAGACAAATATGACTACATTCTTTCTAATCCACCATTCCACAAAGGCATTGAAACGAACTACGATGTCAGTGCGAAATTCATCGCTGAAGCAAAAAACCACCTCAGACCAGGAGGTAAAATTCGAATCGTAGCAAATACGTTTCTTGGCTATCGACCGTTACTAAAAAAAGCTTTTGGCAACTTAACAGTAATTAACGAAAATAACTCCTACCGAGTATACGAATCAAGACTCGACAAAGTCTAACAAAATCAGTATACTGTGGAAGTTATGGATTTAAGTTCACTCTCAAAACAACTTAATTTAAACGAAAAAGAGCTTCGACAAAAAGTATACGATGCCGGGATCCGATTATCTCCGCGCGCACGTAAAGTCGATAATTATTTGGCGCGCCAAATAATGGATGCTTTGAAACCAAAGCCAAAAATCGATCCGAATGCTCCAAAGATTATAAAAAAAGTTTCGCTTCCGGCATTTATCAAGGTAAAGGATTACGTTGATCTTTTAGGCATGTCTATCCAGGATGTTATTAAATCTTTATTGAAGAATGGTGTGATGGCAAATATCAATGAAGAAATTGATTATGATACGGCTGCGATTGTAGCTACAGAACTTGGTTTTGATGTTTCTGAAGAACAGTCTCAAAGCAATGCTGAAATGGGTGCCAGCTCCCTGCAAGATACTTTGAAAAAAGAAGATGAATCAACCTTAAAACATCGCCCTCCAATTGTTGCGATTATGGGTCACGTTGACCATGGTAAAACTTCTTTAATCGACTTCATTCGTAAAACAAATGTCGTGGGTGGGGAAGCAGGTGCTATCACTCAACACATTGGGGCCTATCAAGTTAAGAAAAATGGTAAATTTATTACTATTTTGGACACTCCTGGTCACGAAGCTTTCTCTGAAATGCGTGCCCGCGGTGCAAACGTCACTGATTTAATTATTTTAGTGGTGGCGGCAGATGATGGTGTTAAGCCGCAAACGATTGAAGTAATTAATAGAGCGAAGTTTACCAACACACCTATTATTGTGGCAGTAAACAAAATTGATAAAGAAGGTGCAAATATTACTCGTGTAAAACAAGAACTAGCAGAACACGGCGTTTTGACGGAAGACTGGGGCGGGAAGACCATTGCCGTGCCGATTTCCGCTAAAACAGGAGAGGGTATTGATGATCTCCTAGAAATGATTTTACTTACAGCCGATGTCGAAAATTTTAGAGCTAACCCAAATGGACAAGCTCTGGGCACCGTTATCGAATCGCACCTTTCACAGGGCAAAGGTCCTGTTGCTACCGTTATAATCCAAAATGGCTCCCTAAAAGTAGGGGATATTGTTACCATTGGCGGAACTTTTGGCAGAGTCAGAGCCTTGGAAGATGAATTAGGCAAGAAATTGAAAGAAGCGACCCCTTCAATGCCAGCACAAATCTCAGGTATTTCAGATGTGCCCCAAACTGGCGATATTTTAACAACTAGAGCAACTTTGGATGAAGCAAAAAGTATTGCTTTCCAAATCCAACGCAAAGAACGCGTTCGTAAAATCAACCAAAATCAGCGCATCAAAGGCGACAGCGAGAGCAAGACTTTAAATTTAATTATCAAGTCTGATGTTTTGGGATCTTTGGAAGCTATCAAACAATCAATCGATAAATTGAAAAATGAAGAAGTAACTATAAATATTATCTCTGAAGGCGCCGGCGAGATTACAGAAAACGATGTCACTTTAGCCTCCGCTTCAAAATCCACCATTATCGGATTTAACACTAAAGCAAATGTTAAGGCGATGAACCTCGCCAAGCAACAAAAAGTTGTGATTGACCTCTACGATATCATTTATGAACTTATTGAAGATGTAACTACAGCAGTAGTTAAAATGCTTTCTCCTGAGCTTATTAAAACCAGTTTTGGTCGAGCAAAAATTTTAAAGGTGTTTATGACTGATAAAGGCTCGATGATTATCGGTGGAAGAGTAGAAGACGGCATGATTAAAAAAGCTGGTGAAATTGCTGTGCTTAGAAAGAATGCCGAGGGTGAACAGGAAGAGATTGGCAGAGGAGAAATTCTTGACCTACAACAAAGCAAGATTATGGCTAAAGAGGTTGTAGCGGGCAACGAATTCGGCATGAAGGTTAAAACTCACGTGAAAATTGTAGAAGGCGATATGATTGAATCTTTTGAAGAAAAACTAAAAGCAAAAGACTTTATAACTTCAAAATAATTTCATCTAGCTCTATGCGCGAAATTCCTCATAAAAAGACTAACCGCGTTGAAAAAATTAACGCGCTAATTCAAATGCTTTTAGGCGTTATTATTTTGCCTTACACAAAAGACCAAGGTACGATTATAACAATCAGCAAAGTAAATACTTCTAAGGATTTACGCTGGGCAAAGATCTGGATCACCGTTGTCGATGAAGAGAAAGACAAGAAAGTTTTGAAAACTTTGCAAAATAATCTTTTCGATATTCAGGGTGAATTAAATCGTTTAATGGAAGTTAAAATTATTCCCAGAATCTCTTTTCATCTAGATACTACTTCGCGTTATGCTGATCATATCAGCCAACTATTTCATGAAATTGAAAAGGAAGACCAAGGTCGCAAAAATACAAAAACAGATGCAGAATAATACCCCAGCTTTTGAGGAAGCTAAAAAATTTATAGAATCAAAAAACCGCTTTATCTTAGCCAGTCATGCCCGAACTGATGGCGACGATGGCGGTTCTATGCTTGCAATGAGCTTTATTTTGCAGTCCTTAAATAAGGCGGCAATTCCTGTAGCCAAAGGCGGAGTACCCTTAACATTGCAATTTTTGCCGAAACAAAATGAAATTTTTGACGATGTACCTAATGAAGCAATAAAGGAATTTTACGACGGAATTATTTTATTCGGCTGCAACAACAAACAGCGCACAGGCTTAGACAAAGTTATTAATTCTAACTTGCCGGTTTTAAATATCGATCACCATCAGGATAACGCAAGGTTTGGCGATATTAACTTAGTAGATGAAACAAAGTCTTCCGTAGCAGAACTGGTTTTTGATTTTATAAAATTCTTAGGCGTTGAAATTACACCAGACATTTCCAAGTGCTTGCTGACCGGAATTTTTACTGACACCGGATCATTTATGCATTCGAATACCCAAGCCTCAACACTTGAAGCGGCTGGTGAACTAATGAAGTATGGCGCACGAGTTGATAAAATTCATGAGTTCACTTATCAAAACAAAGATATTCGCGGCTTAAAAGCCTGGGGCAAAGCTTTAGAGAACACTAGGCTAGCAAAAAATAACGAAATCGCGATTAGCGTTATTACCGAAGAAGACCTCCGAGAAATAGGGGATCTGCCTTCTGATACTTTCGGTGGATTTGTTGAAACGTTAAATAAAATTCCAGGAACTAGGTTTGCAATGTTTTTACGACAAGATGGAAATAAAATTAAAGGAAGTATTCGAAGCGAAGAAAATAAAAAAATGGATGTATCTTTCTTAGCCAAATTATTAGGGGGAGGGGGGCACAAACTGGCAGCAGGATTTGAACTAGAAGGGCGTTTAAAAAGAACCGCTGATGGTGGCTGGAAAATAGAAAAATAAAAAACACCTGAACAGGTGTTTTTTATTTGGAGCGGCTAAGGGGAATCGAACCCCTGTCCCTTCCTTGGCAAGGAAGAGTTCTACCATTGAACCATAGCCGCTAAATTTATGGTGCCTCGGGTCAGAATTGAACTGACGACGCCAGCCTCTTCAGGGCTGCGCTCTACCACTGAGCTACCGAGGCGCGTCGTTCGCAAAACTAAACGCGAATTTTTGAAAGAATGGTGGGCGATAAAGGATTCGAACCTTTGGCCTTCTCGGTGTAAACGAGACGCTCTAACCAACTGAGCTAATCGCCCTTATACATATTTGAATGGTGCCCGAGAGGAGAGTCGAACTCCTATGGGATTGCTCCCGCTACCACCTCAAGGTAGTGCGTCTGCCAGTTTCGCCACCCGGGCGGGACAGGAACAATTTCAGAATGCTCGTGTATTATAGTACACCTCGTAGAAAATTTCCAGCCCCGTCATTAAGCATCAACCTTCTTGACTTTAAACCTCAAAAATAGTACTATCATTTATTGTTTAGTCTAAAGGAGGCTAAATTGAAGTTATATTTGTTCCCGCGTTTGCAGTTTCACTTCCACCCGAGGTTTGACACATGAAGGTCGTCCCATTCTCACAGGTAGCAAGCCAGTTCTTTTACGGCACTCCCGTCTTGTACGAACAGGCCAAGAGAAACGGCGAGAAGCGCCCCCTTCGTGGCTGGTACTTGTACAGCACCGAAGACTCCAACCCCAACACTGACATCGTCTTCGAGCACACGAAGGGGATCGGGCAGCTCGTGCACGTCGCCATCTGCAAGGACGATGGCACCCCGCTGTGGGACCAGCCTCTGCATTTCGAGAACATCGGCGCCATTACCATGGTCGTCGACTCGAAGGAGCGTATCGGTCTAGTCAAGGTTGACCGTCCCGCAGTGGCGAACCCGGATGACTACTCCTACCCACCAACCGACTTCTCCAAGTTCGGCACCGGACTCTGGGAAGTTCCCCGCGGCATGCCGAAGCAGGCGAAACCACGAAGGAGACCGCCATGCGTGAAGGCGGTGAGGAGATCGGGGGCCCGCTGCTCAGCTGCGAGAAGATCGGGCAGATCGTTGCAGGCAACACCACTTTCATCTGCGGCTACACCCCGATCTTCCTGGCACGGGTCGACGAAGACCGGCTCGGCAAGCAGAACCCTGACGAGAAGGAGAAGATCTACAAGGTCGACTTCTTCACCCAGGAGGAGATCGACGAGATGATCGGGGCCGACGAGATCGTCTGCCCGCTGTCCATCGCCGCGATCAAGAAGGTGCAGGTCATCCTGGCACACGCCTGAACCCTGTGCCGTCAGTACAGCAACAAATATAACGATCTGCCCAGAACTCCGGTTCTGGGCTTTTCGTATCTGATAGCGGTGTCGTTATCTTGACCAACCAGGTCGTTTGATGATACTTTATTACATAAACAAGTAAGACTTTTCCTATGACCGACTGGCAGCCAAACAACACTCAAACCGGAACAGAAGCCTATAGCGAAGAAATTCTTAGTCAGATGACCACTTCTGAAAGAACACGCTTAGCAATCCGTTTATACAAGGAAGGTGATATCGAAATTCACGATGCAATCAAAATTTCTGGACTATCCGCAGAAATATTTTCATCGATCCTCCGCGGAATGAGTTTGCCCGTACGCCAACTAAATGTTTTGGTTTGTGGTGGCGCGGGTTTTATTGGCAGCAATTTTGTCCGACATATGGTCACAAAGTACCCGCATTATAAAATAGTGAACTTGGACAAGCTTACTTACGCTGGCAATCTTGAAAATTTGATCGACATTGAACATCTTTCCAACTATAAATTCTACCATGGCGACATTGTCGATCAGCAAATGATTGAACATGTTATTACTACTGAAAAAATAGATGCGATCGTAAACTTTGCAGCTGAAACACATGTTGACCGAAGCATTCATGTTGGCTCCAGAGAATTCGTTATGACCAACGTTGTCGGAGTGCAAACTCTATTAGATGCAACCAGAC
This sequence comes from Candidatus Doudnabacteria bacterium, assembly GCA_028286905.1. Lineage (GTDB taxonomy): Bacteria > Patescibacteriota > Doudnabacteria > UBA920 > VMFF01 > JAQBQP01. The sequence continues at coordinate 195,232 of JAQBQP010000001.1, read as the reverse complement.
GACACAATCTTTTTAAATTTATAAATATTTCAACCGATGAAGTTTATGGTTCTCTAAAATTGAACGAACATAGAATGTTTTTAGAGAACACTGCTTTTGAACCAAACGTTCCTTATGCCGCAGCAAAGTCCGGTGGGGATTTACTATGTCGAGCATATTACCAAACCTTTGGAGTACCCGTAATAGTTAGTCATTGTTCAAATAATTATGGCCCTTACCAGTTCCCAGAAAAACTTATTCCGTTCTTAATCGGCAAAGCTTTAAACAATGAGCCATTCCCAATCTATGGCGATGGCAGGAATATCCGCGATTGGTTGTTCGTTCTAGATCACGTAAAAGCTATTGATTTAATGCTGCACAAAGGGATTCCCGGTGAAGTTTATAATATCGGCGGCAACAACGAAAAGAACAATCTTGAAATTGCGAAGCTTATCTTGCAATACTTTAATCTTCCAGAATCAACAATCAAATTTGTTCCTGATCGACCAGGCCATGATCGTAGATATGCTATTGATGCCACAAAGATTATGAATGACCTTGGTTGGTATCCTGAACATCGTTTTGAAGAAGCTTTACCAAAAACGATTGAATGGTATTTAAATAATAAAGAATGGTCCGAAAATGTGCAGAAAAGAAACTCTGCAATCAACGGACATATAAAATAAAGATCATGCACTTAGAGTTTAAGCAATTTCAAATTAAAAAAATACAGGCGCCTCATTTTGTGATGAGTCCTGTCGAGCTAAACGAATATATTGATTTTGAAGTAAAAAGAATTTATTTTATTACAAAGCCTACCGGGGACACCGGCCAACATTGCCATTTGAAAGAAAAAGAATTGTTCATCGTTCAAAGTGGGTCTTGTACCGCGATTATTGATAGGGGACAAGGTTTGGAAGAAATTTTATTAAATGCACCCACAGACGCAATATATATTGGCAATTACATTTGGCACGGGTTCAAGAATTTATCTGACGACTTAGTTTTACTCGCAGTTTCTTCAACCAACTACAATCCCAACAGAGAAGACTATATTGAGGATTACGCTAAATATAAACAAGAAATTTCGAAAAATTAACAGCTAACCAACAGGTTATCCATAACATGTCCACGAAAAAAGGCCTTGACGATCTTCCGTAAGGTCTTTTCTTTTGTTAAGGTATTTAATGTAAGTAGTAAGCAGCACGCAGCAAGTAGCAACCTAGGGGTTGCCGTGCGATGTATACATGGAACTCTCAGGAGGAGTTACAAATGTCGATGCTTTCCGACCGGCGGATCACACCCCGCAGTGGAGAGAACCCAGAAAGGCGCGCCCGCGAACGCGTCATCCTAATCATCTCCGAATCGCCATCCTCGCGAGCCCACATGAAAGTCCTTAAGAGGCTAAGCGATGATATCGCTAAGCTTCCCACCGACCCGCACATAGGGAGATTCACCACGATCTTTGTGCAAAGGGTTTGCAAGGAACCTTCACTGCCTGTTCACCCCGGCATAGCCGAGCTGGTAGCCGAGGGGAGCTTGGGTGCAGAATCTATTGCAATAGTGGACCTCTGTGACAGTAGCTGTGGCCAGCTCCTAAAGGACGCTCAATTCCTTAACGAGCAAGGAATGGCCGTGGTCTTTCTGATCGATGGCAAAGGAGGCCGTGAAGTGATGGCCCACTACGCCAAAGAGGAGCAAGCCCTGGTAGCTAGCAAAACCCGCTACCCAAAAGGCCGGTATTTGCTGGTAAACGCGAAGGATACCCCGGAATGGATCCACCACACCTTAATGGGCAAGATCGTGAGACATATTGCCCAGCTCCGTCGCCTTCACATTGCTGGCTTACCGCAAATTGCATGAACGCATCGACCGCCCAGAAGCGCTCCCGTACCCCCTACGGTAGAGCGCTTCTTTCAATTTTTACCTGATTCATTGAGGTTTTTGCTTTTTTAGACCATTTTTTGGCCTAAATGTCATCTTGACAAACTCCTTGACAAATGGTCTTAAGTATGATAAAGTATGGTTCTGCTGAGATAGAACTCGGCAAAAGGTTTTAAAAGCCTGATTGTAGGCTTTTGCACACTTTAATCTAAATATTAGGGAAGAAAGGAATTGATCATATAAAATGACCGCTTCTTTGAATGCCCTACGATCTGCCAAAGATAAAACAGTAGTTATATTAACTCTGTTATCTCTAGTTCCTTGGATCACTCCAGTAGCTAAGGCTCACGCCCAGATCGTTGGTCAGGAAAACAGCCAAGTTTTTGAAATCAAAACTGAAAACCCGGATTCATTACTGAGTCCCGAAAATAAAATTTCCCAAATAAAAAAAGAAAATGCTGATAAGCAGGTGGCATTACTAACAGAATACCTGGAAAAAAGAAATTCTCCGTTAGCAGATTACGCAGGCATAATATTAGCGCAAAAAGACTGGAAAACAATTATTGCGATCTCTAATGCGGAAAGCACTATGGGACAGCACTGTTACTACAACAACTGTAGCGGTATATACGCAAGATACGACCAAGGTTATGCTGGTTTGAAGAAATACGAAACCAAGGCTGACTGGATTGTCGACTTACAAGGACTCTTAAGCAAGCGTTATGATGGATGGACACTAGATAAGATGAACGGAATTTACGTTTATCCTAGAAGTACTTCCTGGATAAGAGCAACTAAAAGCGTTTACACAGATTTGAATAAAATCGAACAACAGTTCCCACAAGAAAGTTAATTTTAAACTCCTCCGGTATTCCGGAGGAGTTTTGTTTTTGCCTTGATTAATAATGCTTTATTCGCTAAGATATTAAAGCATTTTTGGCCACGTAGCCAAGTGGTAAGGCAGAGGTCTGCAAAACCTTTATTCAGCGGTTCGATTCCGCTCGTGGCCTCCAAATTTGGCAACGCCAAAAAACTTTTAATAATACATTCGAGCCTGGGTGGTGGAATTGGTATACACGAGGGACTTAAAATCCCTTGCTCGTAAGGGCTTGCGGGTTCGATTCCCGCCCCAGGCACCAAGTTAATTTTTAGATAGCGGCACATTTTGTGATCGCTATTTTATTTGAAACTTTTCAATTCTAAATATTTTTGCTAATATATTTTCCTACCCACGCGGGTAGAAGGGAAACAATAAGATCACTAAAGGAGAACAGCTTTGAATAGGATAAAACACCTCGTTGATTTGAATGCAAGTAGCTCAACCAGCTTCCTCAACCAAGCACTGGATCGCAGTTTGTACCGCAGCCAGCATCCAACGGAAATCGCCGTGCTGAAATGCATGGACGGCAGGCTTCACTTGCCGATAATCACACAAACTCCGTTGGGCATAATCCGACCGTTCCGAAATCTCGGTGGTCGGTTTAACTTGGGCTGGGCTCACTTCCAAACCACTCTCAACGAATGGGTATCCTACGCAATCAGCCGAGCAAGACCGTGTTTAGTCTTGGTAACCTACCATTTCTCCAGAGGAGACGCACACCGCGGTTGCAGAGGCTTCGACTATAACACCGACGCCGCACTTTTGGAGATGGCCACCCTGAAGCAACAGATTAGTACTGTCTTCAAAGGTCAGGCTGTAACCTCAATTGTCTGCGGAATCGAAACCGACCTGGATGCACTAATCCTCCACGGAGAAAATGGCGAACGTGTCGACCTGTCCGAACTGAACGAAACGGCGTCATCCGCAGAATTAAAGGACCTGATCAAGCGCCTGTACCCATCGATGCCTGAACAAGTGCAAACGGATTTTTTGCCGCTGTTGGCAGGAAACCTCAAGCACATCAAGGAAATACGTGCATCGAACCGCCCGAACTCCGAAGTAGAACACAAGGAGTGGATGATTGGTATCGGCAGTGGGTTCGATTGGCTACACGAGATCAACGCCGCTTTTCTTGTCGGCCCATACTCACCGGACATAACTGGACCAATCAAGACTGCGGCAATTCTGCTTCAGGACAACATCGTCTCCGGCAGGGTTAACGGCGCAGATGGTTTGGTCTTGATGACCTCCGCAGCTTACCGCAAGCCGGTAGGTCCAGATCGCCAATTGGCAATTGAAAAGACGAAGTTCCTAAGCGCATACGCACGGGACGTAATCGAAGCTCACACGCCTGATCTGCTCAAACATCTCGAAGTTCTCACGGCGGTAGTGGACATGAACACTCGAAAACTCGAAATCCTGTAACGAACAAATTGTCTCCCTTATCTTGACGGAGGAAGATAGGGAAAAACAAATAAGCACCCGCTGGCGAAAGTCAGCGGGTCTTGTTTTTATATAGATGGTAAATTTGCTAAACTACTGTAAATGAAAAAGTTCACCAGAAAAATTGAAAACTTCACTTGCGAGCATTGCAACAATCTAGTAAAAGGAGATGGTTATACCAACCATTGCCCTAATTGCTTATACAGCAAGCACGTAGATATTAACCCCGGAGATAGAGCTAGTAGCTGTGGTGGCTTAATGAAACCAGTTCAAGTATTTCTTAAAAATGGTGAATATGTAATCAAACACCAATGCACTATTTGTGGTTACGAAAAAAATAATAAAACATCTCCGAATGACAATTTTGAAAAACTTTTAAAAATCAATCAGGGGTTAGAAATATAAAAAATACCGCCTTATGGGCGGTATTTAATTTACTGTATTTATTCAGGCTTTGACTCTTCCATTTTTTCTTCTTCTACTTCCGCCTGCTCTTCTTTCATTTCTTCTTTAACTTCTGCGTCTTTGTCCGCTGCTTTATCTTCTTTGGCAGCTGGCTTTTCATGAAGCGCTTTAATAGACAGTCCTAATCTATGCTCTTGCGGTTCAATTGAGATAATTTTAAATTCTTTTTTGTCACCAACTTTTAAGATATCTTCTGGATTTTTAACTTCGTCGTGGGAAAGTTCCATCAAATGAGCAAGGCCTTGAATTTGATCATCAAGTTCTACGAATACGCCGAATGGCATTACCTTAGAAACTTTACCTTTAACAACCTGACCAATTTGATATTTCTTTACTGAATCCTGCCATGGATCTTTTTCTAATTGCTTCATCGACAAAGAAATTCTACCTTTGTCCAAACCAATTACGATACATTTAACTTCTTGACCAACTTTTACAATATCTTTTGGGTGTTCGATTCTTTGCCAAGCCAATTCAGAAATGTGTACCAAACCTTCAAGTTCACCAAACTTCACAAACACACCGAAGTCGACGATACCTGAAACTGTTCCGGTAACTGTATCACCAATTTTAAGTTTGCTGATTCTGTCTTGCAATTCTTTTTCAAAAACCGCTTTTTCAGAAACGATCAACTTTTCTTCTTGTTGATCAGCTGTGATAATTTGAACATCAAACATTGTACCAACATAGCTGTTCAATACTGAAAGAATCTTGTTCTTGTCGCCGTCTTCTACGCGAGGGTAGTGTTCGGTAGCAAGTTGAGATACTGGCAAGAAGCCAACAACATTGTTAATCTCTACCATCAAACCACCTTTGTTTGCTTCCAAGATCTTTGTTCTAATAACTTCTTTAGTAGTCAATTTATCTTGAAGAGTGGTCCATACTCTTTCCTGACCAGCTTGTCTGAATGACAATTCAATATTGCCATCTTTGTTTTCAGTTTCCACTACTGAAGCGTAAACTTCAGCACCAGCTTTTAAGTTCGATAGGGTAGCTTCATCATCGTATAATTCACGACCACGAACCACACCAATGCCGTAACCTTCAATATCTACATAAACTTCATTTTTACCTACTGTTAGAATCTTGCCGGCAATCATGTCACCAGGCTTTAATACTTTGATTTCAACTCCGCTTTGGAGTAAATCGTTCATTGTTTGGATATCTGCCATATATATAATAAAATCCCAGAATTAACCTGAGATAGATTTAGAAAATCTATTTAATTGGTTAATTCTTAATAGCGCGCTTATTTCTAAGACTTAATGAATTGTTAATTATTGAGTTAACGCGCCGAGTCATTAAGTAGTGGTAGTATAGGCGAAGGCAGGGTCTTTGGCAAGAGGTTTTAATGGATGTATACTAGATTCAACCAACTTCCCGGAGGATGTATGAAAAAGGAAAGAGATCCTTGGGAAAATTCAGACGACAACGCCTGGAACCCCGAGGGAATACACTCAGATTCGTTCAAAATCTTCAAGTCAGACGAGTCGACAGGGGCAGAACCTGGACAACCCCAAACATTCGAGAAATTCAAGCGCGCAGAAAAGAACGAGCAGATTGTACGGGAGCGAGCGGCTGCAGCGGCAGCCTTGCTTAGAGAAGACGCGTTTTTGATCCTTCGGCTACTGACATTTCTGTCGGAAGATCAAATTGCAAACAGGCTGAGTATTACGCCTGAGGAAATTGCCGGGGTTCGCGCCTCGGCAGAACGCATTGCCACTGTACACCTGCTGCGTTGGGTGCCAAACCTTGATGAAGCAATGCATGCCTTAGCTGAATACGGCTATCAAACTCGCTGTTCAAATTGCGGCTTTTTCCAGCACGAAGACCTTAAGTACTGCGTCCAGTGCGGTAAGCCAAATAGCGAGTTCGACGCTCGGATCTTTCTTCAAGTACGAGGCAACTCATATGAAGAAGAGTGCGCTGGTGAATGCCATGTTGGCCACCCAATAGCGATTAAGTATCGGTGCGTCGGGTATTGCAATCTGTGCGGCACAGATCTCGCGCCGATCCTTGGGCAATTCGAAAACGACGAGGAATTATGACTTGGATAGACCCCGAACCCGAGGAGAACAATGAGGACGACCAGGACTCTCTTCTCGATGATGAGATTGAGATGCTCTTCCAGGAACTCAGTCGAAAGTGCTGGGAACTGGCGCGAACAATTCCAGCCGAAGATTTTCTTATTCTTCGAATGCATTCTGAAGGGATTGAATCAGCGGTTATTGCTAGCCGGCTGAAAAAATCAAATGCCTTCGTTGAGAAAAAAATCCAAGAGCTTGAGCAAGCGGCTGGCGACACCGCGAACGCGCCTAATCACGATACATTGAGGGGACACCTCTACGCTCTCGGGCAGTATGGACAAACCACCTTGTGCGAAGAGCCTTCGTGCGGTGAGCAGGTCCAAGCCGATTGCCGATTCTGCGAATGCTGCGGTGAAAAGAACGCGCATTTCGCACACAAAGTCTTCTTGGCGCTGAACGGCAGGAGCCTGGCACACCATCGAATGATCGAGTGCCGAGCTGGTCACCCGCGCGCAATTTTTCTTCAGTACGAAGGCTATTGTACGCTCTGTGGTATTGATCTCGAACCTTTAACCCGAACGGACTCTGAATAAGAGTCCGTTTAGTTTTATAGGCTTTTTAAGCCTTCCAAATTAGCTCGTTTTTTGTTAAAATAAGGACATGCAAATCCAATATTTCGGGCTCAGCTCGTTCAAGTTTTCTTCCAAAGATACTACCTCAATCCTTGACCCGTTCTCCAAAGAATCCGGCCTTACCCCTCCAAGAGGGAATGCCGATCTTTTAATTTTATCGGAGAAGGATAATGAGCTTTACTCTTATTCATCCAGCATTTCTGGCGAACCATTTATAGTGGATGGCCCTGGAGAATATGATGTTAAAGAACATACTATTACTGGAATTCCGGTAAAAGATAAAGACGGCAAAGTTATTACGATTTATTTAATAGAGTTAGAAGGAATTAAAATCCTGTTCATGGCGCACATCAAAAAATTGGCATTGACCCAGGATGAAATTGAAGACATTGGTGAAGTGGATATTCTCTTAATACCAATTGGCGGTGGAGATGTACTCGAATACGATGAAGCAGCAAAGACCGTGAACTTTATCGAACCAAAGATTGTAATTCCAATGCATTATAAAATGAATGGTTTAAAGATTGATGCGGCAAGCGAAGAAAAGTTCTTAAAAGAAATGGGTGGCAAGGCAGAGACAATGGAAAAGCTAAGCATCAAGAAAAAAGAATTTGTTGCAGATGCACCAATAAGAGTAATAGTCTTAGAACCTTTGAGGTAAAAAATGGCTTGGCTAGAAAACGTTCGAAAAAAATCTCGCGAAGAAAAAATTAAATTGATTTGGCAAATCACCGCGATAGCAGCTGTGGTTCTAATAATCTTATGGATTTTGGTTGGACGCTATAACGACTCAACCAAAAAGAACACTGACTTGTTTAAAACAATTGGCACAGGCATAAAGAGTTTCAAACTAGATAATCCAAATACTAATAATCAATAATTTATGGCTGAAGATAAGAAAAATACTTCTGAAATCGGACTGCTCCGTCAGAGAACGATTGAATCAGAAATGCAGGAAAGCTTCCTTGATTACGCGATGAGCGTAATTGTTGATCGTGCTTTACCCGATGTTCGTGATGGCTTGAAACCCGTGCATCGTAGAATTTTATATTCAATGCACGAACTGGGCTTAACGCATACTGCAAAATATAGAAAATCTGCGACCGTGGTCGGAGAAGTTTTAGGTAGCTACCACCCGCACGGTGATGCTGCTGTTTACGATTCGATGGTGCATATGGCTCAAGACTTTGCGATGCGCTATCCATTAGTAGACGGCCAAGGAAACTTCGGTAGCATGGATGGCGACGGCGCGGCTGCATATCGTTATACCGAGGCTAGAATGAGCCATATCGCTGAAGAGCTACTGACAGACATCGACAAAGCTACGGTAGATTTTAGAGACAACTATGATGGCAGAAAACAAGAACCTTCAGTTTTGCCAGGAAAACTGCCAAATCTTTTATTGAACGGAACGCTTGGAATTGCCGTAGGTATGGCCACAGACATTCCCCCACATAATTTGCACGAACTTTGTGATGCCATTATTACTTTAATAGATAACCCAAAAGCGACTACTGAAGATTTATTAGAATTTGTTAAAGGTCCGGATTTCCCAACTGGCGGAATTATTTACGATGTCGCTGCTATTCGCGCCGCTTATGCCACAGGTAAAGGCAGTATTGTCATGCGTGCTAAAACGGAAATCGTAGAAACTAAGACCGGTGCTTTCCAAATTATCATCAATGAAATTCCTTATCGGGTAAACAAGGCGACTCTGCTGCAAAAGTTTGCGGATTTAGTTCGTGATAAAAAAGTAGAAGGAATCCGCGATGTACGTGACGAGTCTGATAAAGACGGCGTGCGTGTTGTAGTCGATTTAAAAAAAGATGCGCTTCCAAACAAAATTTTGAACCAACTATTTAGCTACAGCCAACTGCAAGAAACTTTCCACATGAACATGCTAGCTTTGGTGGATGGTATTGAACCAATGGTTTTGAATTTACATACGATCTTACAAAAGTACCTTGAACACCGCCAAATTGTTATCCGTCGTCGCACAGAATTTGAATTACAAAAAGCTAAAGACCGTGCTCACATTTTAGAAGGTTTAAGCATCGCCCTAGACCATATCGACGAAGTGATTCAGGTTATCAAAAAATCTCCCACTAAGGAAGAAGCGTTTGTAAACTTAATCAAGAAGTTTAAACTTTCTGAGATTCAAACCCGTGCAATCTTAGACATGCGCTTACAGACCCTTGCTGGCTTGGAAAGAAAAAGAATTGAAGATGAGTTAGAAGAGAAGCGTAAACTTATTGCTGAATTAGAAGATATCCTAAAATCTCCAAAGAAAATTTTTGGGATCATTAAAAAAGAAGTAGTCGAAATGAAAGAGAAGTTTGGTGATGAACGTCGCACCGCAGTTATTGCTTCTCCAATCGGACAGTTTAAAGCAGAGGACTTGATCCCTGAAGAAAACGTCATGATCGCAACTACCAAGTCCGGCTACATCAAGCGTATGGCACCAGACGTCTATAAGGCTCAAGGCAGAGGTGGCAAGGGCGTAATTGGTATGACTACTAAAGAAGAAGATGTCGTAGACAATATTTTGAGCGCAAACACTCATGACGACATTAGCTTTTATACCAACAAGGGCCGGGTTTTCCAAACTAAGGTTTATGAAATTCCAGAAAGCTCTCGTGTTGCCAAAGGGCAGGCGCTTGTAAACTTCTTGCAGCTTTCTGCGGGAGAGTACACCACCGCAATTTTAGCTCAATCCAAAAAGAACCCTGCAAAATACTTGGTAATGGCGACTAAGCAAGGTTTAATTAAAAAAGTTGAGCGTGATGCTTTTGCTAAGGTTCGCAGATCCGGAATGATCGCGATTAAGTTAAAAGGCGATGATGAATTAAAGTGGGTTCGATTCTCGAATGGTGACGACCAAATTATGCTTTCAACTGAGCTCGGCCAAGCAATTCGCTTTAGCGAAAAAGATATCCGCCCAATGGGCAGAGGAGCAGCTGGTGTTCGCGGAATGCGCATGAAAGGTAAAGACCTGTTAATGAGCATGGATTTGATTAGTAAAGATCGAAATGTTAAAGATCTTCAAGTACTGATCGTTACTGAGAATGGTCTTGGTAAAAAAACTGATTTAGAGTTTTATAAGATTCAAAAGCGAGGCGGGTCTGGAATCAAGACTTTAAAGATTACAGACAAAACTGGAAAAATTATTTCAATGCATATTATTTCCGGTAGTGAAGAGCATGACCTAGTAATGCTTTCCCAGAGCGGACAAGCGTTACGAACGAAGCTGGGAAATATCTCTACCTTAGGCAGAGCGACCCAAGGCGTTCGAATAATGCGTTTGGATCCGGGAGACAGAGTAGCTTCTAGCACAATAATGCAGTAGACTAAGGAGGTGGAAACACCTCCTTTAGCTTTATGAAGACCAAAGAACCAACGGTAATCAAATATATAATTTTCGACATCGGCAATGTTTTAATTGTCGATACGGAATTTGTTTTCGAAAAAGTCTTTCATCTAAACAAACTTTCGGACGATGCCCGAGATGAATACAAAGGCATGATCCACCAAACGGAACGTGGAGATAAGCCAGTTCGAGAATTGTTAAAAACAATTATTCGAAGCTTCGACCTTTCGCTCACAGAAACAGAAGTGGAAACATTTCTAACCAGTTCTGCTTTAATAAAACCAATGTGGAAACTAGCAACAAGCTTAACAAGAGATTACCCGATAGCAATTCTGACAAATAATCAAAAAGGCTGGCCAGAAAAAATGGCTAATAATTTAAAGGTCAGTTTTAATAAATTTAAAATGTTTAACTCTGCCGAGATTAAACTGCGCAAGCCTGGCAGTGAAATTTACGAATATGTAACAAAGAAGCTTAAAGCTAAACCTGAGGAGATAGTCTTTATAGACGATCGGATTTATAACTTAGTAGAGCCAAAGAAAATTGGCTGGCATACAATCCGTTTTACGGGGAATGTTCCGGCGGTTATTAAAGCCTTGAAAAAACTTGGTGTAAAAGTTAGAATATAAAAACCTTGCGTAGCAAAACTGCCGTGTGTCTGACCGAAGGGAGGATAGGCAGTTTTAAGAGGAGCACCCGCCAGACATATTAGAAGCTCTGCGAAGCAGAGCTGAGAAAGATGTCTGGCGGGTGCGACGAGGGCACGTAGCTCAGTTGGTAGAGCGGTTGTCTTATACACAACTGGTCCCAGGTTCGAGTCCTGGCGTGCCCACCAATAAAAAATCCCGGTCGTCGACCGGGATTTTTTTAGCCCTTAAGCAAACGGAGAATAAACAGTACGACTAGGACAATCAATCCTATAGCTGCTCCAATAATGATAAGCGCTCGAGAAGTAGATGAAGACTGGAAAAGAGCAGAGTTCTTTCTAGCCTTAACATCTGTGTAAAGCTCATATGTAAATATCGCGAACAAAGGAAGGGTCAAAACTGCTAGAACTGTATCCAGGATCGAAACCAACTGCCCGCTCAAACCTTTTGTTAGCAAACCTTCCAAAAAAGAAAGTATCCCTATTAAAAACCCGACACAAAATATTCGTCCAAAAATTGCCATACCAAAATTTTGAACATAATATTTGCTTTTTAATATTGCCCTAGTTCCACGAATGTCTTCATCAACTAAAATTGCAGGAGCAAACGCGAACCAAGTACTTAATATGAGTCCTGGAATTATAAACAAAACGAAGCCCAAAGACGAGAGCAATCCTGATAAGATCATAGTCCATAGATAGTAAGGGCTTTTTTTTAAACCAAAATTCAATGCCTGACCGATGCTAATTTTACTTTGGTAATTTTTTGCAGCAAAATAAATCCCCCCTTGTCCGATAAAGAAAAAGGCAACAGCTATCACCGCACCCGCTAAATAAATAAAGCCGTTTAATGTATACAAAAGGCTGGCTAGGGTATATGGTACCAAGGATATTAGGCTTAAACTTAAAAACAAGGCTAATTTGTTTTTATAAATATTCAGGCTACCTGCTAATAAACTTCCGAGTCCTCGTAAGGATCCACTATTAACACTTGGTTGAGGTATTTGTATGTCAGGGGTTATCATTTTGTTTGATTAATTTGTATTTGTATTATAAGCCACTGCTTCAAACATCACAAAACATTGACTAAAGCCTTTATTTTTGCTATACTAGTAATAGAAAAGTTCAAAGTTCACTTAGTGTGAAGTTCGAAACAAAAATAAAACACAATTAAATAGACTCAACCCCAGTTAGTTCACTAACTACATAATTGCGGTATTAATCGCAAGTATTAAATAGCTCTTTTGTGAACTTTTCGGCAAAACTCTCCTTGATAGGAGAGTTTTGCTTTTGGTATGATCAGTGTATGCCTAATCCAACTGCTGCTGAATTAAAAAACCGCTATAAAGCTGCAAAAAAAGTCTTAAACAAAGCCTTTCCAGAGGCAACTACAGCTTTAAATTATAAAAATCCCTTTGAATTACTAATAGCCACGATAATGTCTGCTCAATGCACCGACGTTTTGGTAAATAAAGTAACTGCTACGCTTTTCAAAAAATACAAATCTCCCGCAGATTTTGCCAAAGCAAATTTGACCACCTTAACAAAAGATATCTATCCGGTGACATTTTACAGAAACAAAGCGAAATCCATTAAAAAGACAGCGCAAATCATAGAAAAGCGATACAATGGGAACGTACCTAGAACTTTAGAGCAATTAATAGAGTTGCCGGGAGTAGCTCGTAAAACCGCAAACGTCGTACTGGGCCATGCTTACAATATTCCTTCCGGATTTGTAGTCGACACCCATGTTAAAAGAGTTACGAAAAGACTCGGACTGACAAAAAATGAAGACCCTAAAAAAGTAGAGCAAGACTTAATCAAAATTGTTCCGAAAGAAGATTGGGTAAAATTTGCTGATCAACTAATTTTATTTGGTAGAAAATATTGCACCGCGAGAAATGATAAATGTGAAATCAACGGAATCAAATTAATTCATTACTAATGCTATACATACTCTCATCACCAATCGGAAATCTTTCAGACCTTAGCGATCGAGCTAAGCAAACTTTAACCGATATAAATCTAATCATCGCTGAAAACCCTTTGTATTCCAAAAAGCTTACCGACCACCTGGGGGTATCGGGGAAAAAGTTTGTACAGTTTGCGGAGCACAATGAACTGAGAAGCCTACCCATGCTTTTGGAACTGCTGCAAAAAGAAGATGCCGTTTTAATAAGCGATGCCGGGACGCCTGGGATTTCAGACCCTGGATTTAAATTAATTCGCGAAGCAATAAAATTAAACATTCCGGTCACACCAATTCCCGGACCAAATGCCGCAATCACTGCATTGTGCGCTTCAGGATTACCAACCGATAAATTTATTTTTCTTGGTTTCGTTCCCAAAACTGAAATTAAATTTTCTAATGAAATCCAAAGCGCGGTGGATTTAGAAGCAACGATTATATTTTATGAATCACCGCATCGAATTAATAAAACCATTGGCTACTTAGCAACGACCTGGCCAGACGCCAAGGTGGTTGTGGCGCGAGAACTGACAAAAATGCATGAAGAATTTATTCGAGGCAGCGCGCTAGAAGTAGCTGAAAAACTAAATAGCCGCCAGAGCATCAAAGGGGAGATTACTGTAGTCATTAGTTTTAAATAATATGTCCGGACATTCTAAATGGGCTCAGATAAAAAGATCAAAGGGTGCTGCAGATGTAAAAAAAGGCGCACTATTTGCAAAGCTATCCAAACAAATTACGATCGCCGCTAGAGACGGAGAAGATCCATCGATGAACTTCAAGCTACGCTTAGCAATTTTAAAAGCGCGCGACCAATCAATGCCTAGCGATAATATTGAACGGGCGATTAAGAAAGGCACTGGCGCAGAAGCTAATGCGATTACAAGCCTTTTGTACGAAGGGTATGGGCCTTCTGGCACTGCTTTTTTAATTGAAGCTGCCAGTGATAATCCAAACCGAACTTTTCAAAACGTCCGGAATATTTTTACCAAAAACGGCGGTAACATCGGCCAACAAGGGAGTGTCGGATGGATGTTCCAAACTAAAGGACAGCTGCTAATAGAACGAGCCGGAGATTTAGATGCAATTGAGCTAGCGGCAATCGACGCTGGTGCCAGCGATGTTCGCGAATCAAACGAAGGGTTGGAAATCTACACAAAGCCAGAAGATTTAGAAAAAATGAAGGAAGCTTTGGAAAAAGTTAACGCCAGGATTGCACAAGCTGAAGTGATCAAAGAATCTTCGCAAGGAACTGATTTAACCGCAGAGCAGATTCCAGCAGTCCAAAAACTTTATGACGCTCTTTCTGACGATGAAGACGTTATTGCAGTGCACACATCCGCTAATTTATAAAAATGATTATACTTGGGATAGACCCGGGAACAGCAACTACTGGTTATGCTTTAATAAAAAAACAAAAAGATAATTCTTTTCGGATTTTGGATTTCGGAGTGATTCAAACAAAGAAAACTCTTAGCGACTCCGCACGGTTAGCGGAATTGCAAAAAGATTTAAAAAAGATCATTACAAAATATAAGCCTAACCGCGCAGGAGTTGAAAAGCTTTTCTTCAAAACTAATGTCACCACCGCAATGACTGTTTCGCAGGCGAGGGGAGTCGTATTGCTCACATTAGAACAAAGTAAGATAGAACTGTTTGAATTTACGCCATTGCAGGTTAAGTCGATGATTTGCGGCTATGGCAAAGCTGAAAAAAGACAAGTTCAATTGATGGTTCAAAAAACTTTTAATTTAAAAACTTTACCGAAACCCGATGATGCTGCTGATGCTTTAGGAATTGCGCTGTGTGCAAGTTTTAAAAATACAAAATAGAAATGATCCACCCCGCGTTTCCAAAAGAAAACGCGGGGTGTTGCTACTGGATCGGCTGACGCTCCCAAACCTCAGGAACGATATCCTCGACCTCGAGCGGGCTTGGATGGCGATATACGAACACGAACGCTGTTGCCACCACCATTATCTGGGGGCCCGGAACCTCTTGATCGGTGAAATAAACGATCTCCGGCAAACTGGTCGACCTGGACTGTTCGTACATTCCAACCTCCCAGTTAGTCCTCCATGAACTTGCATGTCTTACAATTGAAGTATAGCAAAAATCCCCGAACTAGTCGGGGATTTTAATGAAGTTATTAAATTATTTTCGCGAAATTTCTTTTACCTACTTGCACGATCGTATCTTTGGGAATGGCCTGAGCATAATCTTTTGCAGTTTCACCGTTTATTTTAACACCAGCTTGGTCAATAAGACGTCTGGCTTCGCTGGAACTCTTTGCCAGTTTTGTATCTATAAGCACTTTGACCAATTGATTACCAGCCATCTTATAAGATTTAATATCTTCAGGAAGTTCTCTGTTTTTATGGACTCGATCGAACTCTTCGGATGCGGTCTTTGCCAGTTTTGCACCGTGATATAAAGCTACAATCTCATACGCCAGGCTCGCCTTAACGTCTCGCGCATTAAGCTTTCCATTCTTTAAGCCTTTTTCCAAGGAATTTATCTCATCCATTGTTACTTTTGTGCACATTATGAAGTATTTGATTATAAGGGAGTCTAGGATAGACATAACCTGACCAAACATGTTGTTCGGTTCTTCTGTCAAAGTTATAACGTTCCCCCAAGAGGAGCTCATCTTACGACCATCAGTGCCTTCCAATAAATCAAAGGTCATGATATCTTGCGGCTCTTGGCCATAATGTCTCTGTAGAACGCGTCCGGCAAGTAAATTAAAACGTTGATCTGTACCGCCAACTTCCAAATCTGCTTTAATCGCGACTGAGTCATAGCCTTGCATCAGAGGATACAAAAGCTCTCGCAATGAAACACGCTTCTGAGCCTTCATTCTTTTTGAAATGTTTTCTCTTGCCTCAAATTCATGAAGCGAAAATTGGTTCGCCTGCTCGGCAATTTCCAAGAAACTAAGTTTCTTCAACCATTTTGAATTATAATGCACCTCTGTCTTCTTGATATCAATAATCTTCCCAACTTGGGCAATATAATTTTTCATGTTTTCTTTAACATCTTTTGCCGAAAGCATTGGACGTTCGGCTTCTTTATCCGAAGTGTCACCAATTAAGCCTGTAAAGTCTCCGACGATGAAAACTATTTTGTGGCCCAAGTCTTGAAGCGCTCGAAGTTTCCATAAAGAAACGGCACGACCAATGTGAATGTTAGAGGAGGTCGGATCGATGCCCAATTTTATTCTAATTTTTTTCTTGCTTCGTAGTTTTTGCTCAAGATTTTTACGGTCTATGATCTCGGCAACTCCGCGAGTTAAAATTTCATCAATTTTGTCAGTCATATCGATATTATAGCAAGTTTAAAGAGATTCAGATATAATTCCTCTATGAAATATAATATAAAATCTAAGCTTAAATCAACCTTTAAAAGCAAACGTTTTTGGACCTGGATCATTAGAATAACTGCGGTTGGCTTTGCCTTAATTGCCTTCCTATTTATTTGGTATTCAAAGGATTTACCCGATCCAAACAAGCTATTGGCCCGCTCAATTCCTCAGTCAACTAAAATCTATTCCCGTGATGGACAACTTCTTTATGAGATCCATGGGGAATTCAAACGCACTCTAATCCCTTTTTCGGAAATGAACCCGAATATTAGAAATGCCACAGTTGCAATTGAGGATAAGAATTTTTACAACGAAGGCGGCATCGACTTCAAAGGCATTGCTCGCTCCATCGTTGCAGATTTAACCTCGGGAAGCAAAGCACAAGGCGCCAGTACAATTACTCAGCAATTTGTTCGCAATGCGGTTCTTACTCGCGACAAGACCTATGCCCGCAAGATCAAAGAGATTATTTTATCTTTGGAAATTAACAAGCGTTTTTCCAAAGACGAAATTTTAAGATTGTATTTGAATGAAGTCCCTTATGGTCGAAATGCTTACGGTATCGAAGCAGCTTCTCAGACTTACTTCAATAAACATGCTAAAGATTTAGATTTAGCAGAGTCCGCTTACTTGGCTGCGATCCCACAAGCGCCTAGTTTTTACAACCCGACTGGTCCAAACCGCGACTCCTTAGATAACAGAAAGAATACGGTTTTGGATCAGATGCTTGCTCAGGGCTATATCAACAAAGACGAGCATGACAAAGCAAAAACGGAAGTCGTGGCTTTCCAGAAAAGCCAAAACTCAATTAGTGCACCACACTTTGTTTTTTACATCCAAAATTACCTAACTCAAAAATACGGGGAAAAAATTCTTGAAGAAGGGGGGCTACAAGTTACAACAACACTAGATTCTCGTCTACAGGGTATTGCGGAACAGGCGGTAAAAGATGGGGCCGCTAAGAACTCAAAATCTTATAACGGACATAACGCGGCTTTGGTGGCGATCGACCCAAAGACCGGGCAAATATTGGCAATGGTGGGCTCTAAAGATTACTTTGGAACTCCCGAGCCGGCCGGTTGTACCCCAGGTCTAAATTGTACCTTTGAACCCGAGGTAAATGTGGCAACTTCGCTTCGACAAGCAGGTTCTTCAATGAAACCTTATGTTTATGCAACTGCCTTTAAACCGGAGTTTGCTCAAAATCCAGCAACCTTACGTCTAGATGTTTCAACAAATTTTGGAACGTTTGGCGGCAAAGCATACATCCCTCAAAATTATGGCGGTAAAGTCTTTGGCCCAGTATCAATTCGACAAGCCTTAGCAGGTTCGTTAAACATCCCTGCGGTTAAAACCTTGGATTTGGTAGGCATCGACAATGCGATCCAAACAATGAAGGATGTTGGAATTACAAACCCAAACTTAACTAAAGACCGCTGCGGGCTGACTTTAGTGTTAGGAGGATGTGAAGTAACCTTACTTGATCACACTGCTGGATATTCCACCTTTGCAACCGAAGGTACTCAGCACCAAGACACTGGAATTCTAAAAATAGAGGATTCGTCTGGAAAAATACTTGAACAGTATCAAGATCAATCCCATGAAGTAATTGATCCTCAATCAGTTTACGAATTAATCAGCATCATGACAGACAATGCTTCTCGTCAGTTCACTTTTGGATCGAGTTCTCAAAATTTAGTTTTACCTGATCGCACCGTAGCAGCAAAAACTGGAACAACTCAAAACTTCCACGATGGTTGGACCTTGGGTTTTACACCTTCATTGGCAGCAGGAGTTTGGACAGGGAATAATGACGGCACTCTTATGAAAACTGATGCGATTATAACCGCAGGTCCAATTTGGAAATCTTTCATGGAGCAAGCGCTAAAAGGAACTCCTGCTGAAGAATTTGCAGTACCGGATGGAATCCAGCATGTCGATGTTGACGCATTATCCGGCAAACTTCCAGGCCCTTATACTCAAAAAACCAAGAACGAAATATTTGCATCTTTTTCTGTTCCAAAAGATATCGATGATACTCACGTTGCAGTTGATGTAATAAATACACCTTCTCTCCAAGTTGATCCGAATAATCCTGGTGGTTTCTTACCCCCTACAATAGATCCGCAAGCGCAAACTTCTCGCCAAGTTTATACGGTATTACATTCTGAAAAGCCAAGTGACCCGAATTGGGAAAACCCTGTGATCGCCTGGGCATTGGAACACGGCTACAGTTATCCACCAACCGGCAGCAATCCGGTGACTGGAGGCTCAATTCCAGGCACTGGCAACACTCCTGCTGGCAGCCCTCCTTCTGTAAGCATCATAAACCCAGCCGATGGCTCAGAGATAAGCTCCACACCATTTACCCTTCAAGTAAACGCTACGCCTGACCAAGGAAATAGCATCGTGCGTATTGATCTTTTAGTTGATGGGACTTTTGTGCAAAGCTTAGTGACTGCACCTTATAACTTTACGATTATGAACAATCCAGGAAAAGGTGATCATACCTTTGCAGTCCATGCTGTGGATGATAAAGGCAATACCGCGGACACAAGTATCAAACTTAACTTTAAATAAATGTTTTACCTACTAGCTTTGTTGTTTGTAAGCGCACCAACATACGTAATTAGGTTTAACATTGGAATTCCAGTAAATCTGCTAGAGATCTTATCTTTAGCTTTTTTACTGGTTTTTGCATTTTGGCTTTACAAAAATAAAGCAGTGCGTGATTTTACTCAGCACATTGAAGGCCAACCGCGATTAATGCTTTATTTTGCCGGATTGTTTTTGTTGGTCGGATTTGTAGAAGCCTTAGTTGCGCCCAACAAAGCCAGGGGATTAGGGCTTTTTGTGGCTTTGTTTCTAGAACCAATTTTGATTTACATGCCAGCAAGCTATATTCTTTCCAGTCCGCTGAATAAACTAAGAATGGTTAAGTTTATGTTTTGGTACATTGCGGGGTTGGGTTTGTACGGCCTCTTCCAGTATTTCACATTGTTCGGATTGCCAAACGCTTGGTGGGGAAACAGTCTCGAACCAAAAAGAGCGTTAAGTGTTTTTGAACATCCGAATAGTTTTGCATTGTTTCTGACTCCACTTTTGGCATTTCTATTACCTTTTGTTTTTGAAAGAAAACTTTCTTGGTACTATAAACTCTTTTACTTAATAAGTATTGCTGGATTAGTGGCAAGTCTTTCCCGTGGGGGATGGCTTGGTTTTGCGGCAGCCGTGGCAGCTTACATATTATTTTTTGCTACCAAACGGGTTAAAATCGCGTTGATTGCCGCAGCAATAATTTTTGCTGGGGTTGCATACGCTATTCCAATTTTAAGATATCGCGTAATTCTGGCTTATCGCGGAGATAAGTCTACCGAGAGTCGCTACTCCTTGTGGCACACTGCAAATAAAATGATTAAGGATTCGCCCGTTCTAGGAAAGGGTCTTCAAGGATTTGAAGCAAACTTTAGCAAGTACAATACCGACCCTACTCAATTACCAATAAATCTCGCGCATAATATATTTTTAAATTTTTGGGTGGAAACTGGATTCTTTGGTTTATTGTTATTTGTATTAATTTGCTTATTTGCACTATACCGCTCGATGCGATTAAAAGGCTTATTGGCAATCGGCACAACGCTATTCTTAATAGCTTTGTTCACACATGGCATGGTAGATAACCCGTATCTCAAAAACGATCTAGCATTAGTATTTTGGATAATTCTAGCGTTTCAATCTTAAAAACCAAAAATATACTTATTACTCAACGTTGAAGTTAACAAAAAATCACCTTCCGGTGATTTTTTATATCTTCTCTTTAGGTTTTATAACAATCCTTCGGTTAGGTTCTTCGCCCCGACTTTCGGTTTCGTAATCAAAGTCTGCGGAAAGGAAAGCGTGAATTACTCGGCGATCGTGTGCGGGCATCGGCTCTAACATTACCGGCCTGCCTGTTTTTTTCATGTGTTCCAAAGCCTTTTTAGCCGTTTCTCGCAAATACCATTCTCGTTTCTTCTTGTAGTCATCAACATCTACTGTGAAGCGGTCGATCATCCCAAACTTCTTATACGCCATATTGTGCGCCAAGGTTTGCAGAGCATATAAGTTTGCACCGCGCTGACCAATCAGCAGATGAGAGTCATGCGAAATAATATTGAAGCTGTTACCATTAATATTTTTCTCGATACTAACACGTGCCTCAACACCCATCTGTTTTAATATACTTTCAATTATAACGGCGATTTCTTCGCTAAAATCTTTTTTATCAGATTGTTCGTTAAAATCGTTCATAAATTACTGAGTGACTACTTTATTAGTTTTTATTATATAGTATTGTTGACCGACAGCAAATAAGGTTGTTACTAGCCAGTACAGCGGTAACCCGGCAGGTAGCCGTAGAGAGATAAACACTGTTAACAACGGCAAAATATATACTGTTTGAACCGCTAAAGCATTTGCAGTAGCATCATTGCTTTTGCTTGGCGGCGGAATCATCATCTTAGACTGAATAAATTGAGCCGCGCCAGCAATTATACCCATAAAAATATTAGGTTTTGCCAAGTTTAAGAAATGCAGGAAGTATGGATTAAGCGTGCCGGGATTATGCACAAATGGGTAGAGATATTGTTGAAGATCTTTTCCACCTAACCCCAAGATGAATACTTTGTATAAAGCGATTAGCAAGGGCAACTGAATAAGCAAGGGAAGCAGCGAACCGAATGGGCTGACCTTCTGTTCCTTATAAAGATCCATTATTGCTTTAGCTTGCTTCTCTTTATCATTCTTATGTTTTTCTCTTACCTCGTTTAATAAAGGTTGCAAGGCGGTCATTTTCTTTTGCGCCTTCAAAGATTTGTGGAAGGAAGGCATTAGTAACAATCGAATCACGATTGTTAACAAGATAATAACAACACCAATATCTGGAATGTAACGGTACATCAAAACCAAAAGGTTTAGGATTGGTTGGATCAGAATTAGAAAGAAAAAGTTTCCCATTTTAATTTGCTTTTAATGCTATTAGTTTATTTAATTGGCTTATATTAGCCAAAAATTGATCGTTTTTATGCTATTTCCACAACCCAGCTCTTACCAATGAAGCCTGAAGCTGATCGGAGAGCTCTTTACCTTTATAGCTTGCTGCGGTTGGTTTGGCAACTAGCATATAATCGCCTGGTGCCAGGGAAGGCAAACCGTTGCGCATTTTTTCTCGAAGTGCGCGCTTAATTCGATTCCGTTCAACGGCTTTTTTGGAAACCTTCTTCGAAACGACCATACCCACTCTGGTCTTTGCACCGCTAACAAATTTAATAACCAGGGCAGGTGTATGCAATGTTTTACCGCTGCGATAAACCTTTTGAAGATCCCTGGTTTTATTTATTCGATTAGTTTTTTTTAACATTTAGCTAGCCAGCTACTGTTAATTTCTTTCGACCCTTCGCTCTTCTGGAGGCCAAAACATTGCGACCACTCTTGGTCTGCATGCGCTTTCTAAAACCGTGTCTTCGAGCGCGCTTTTTTACTTTTGGCTGATACGTTCGTTTCATTGATTTAAAATTAAATACTCAAAATTACTTTCAGATTGTACCTTAAAAGTAAGCTTTTGGCAAGCAGTAAAATTGCTGCAAAAAGATGTCCTCAAGTTATGAACACTATATGAACATTTATGAAGACTTGATGAAGTTTTTACAACAAAAACGCTAATTTTACATGTTGATAACTACTTGTTAGAATAGCTAAGTAAATAAAAACTTTTTGAAATTGGGGACAATCTGAATATGACTAACCAACAACTCTGGCAAGCGATTTTGGGTAATTTGGAAGTAACTTTGAGCAAAGCTAACTTCACAACTTGGTTCAAAAATACAGCTATTTTAGAGAAAAACGATGACAACATTGTAGTTAGCGTACCGAACTCATTTACTAAAGAATGGCTTCAAAACAAATATAATACTGACATTCTTAAAGCATTAAGAATGATTGCGCCAGAAGTTAAAGAAGTTAAATACCAAATCGTATCCTCATCTGGAACCCCAAAGCCTCAGCAAAACGAAGCGCAAAATAAAGTTGCCCAAGGAACCCGTGTAGTACAAAATACTACCAATACTGGGTTAAATCCAAAGTACACTTTTGAGACTTTTATCGTTGGGAAAGGGAATGAACTTGCCTACGCTGCATGTAATGCAGTTTCAAAAAAACCGGGCATGGTTTACAACCCTTTGTTTTTATATGGGGGAGTAGGATTGGGCAAAACTCATTTAATGCAGGCAATCGGACACGAGGTTTTAAAATTTAATCCGTCCGCAAAAGTAATGTATGTCACAAGTGAAAAATTTACTAATGAATTTGTGCAGTCAATAAGCTTAGGTCGTGTTGCTCAATTCAAAGAATTGTATCGCGGAATCGATGTTTTGATGATTGATGACATTCAGTTCTTAGCAGGCAAGGAACAAACCCAAGAAGAATTTTTCCATACCTTTAATACTCTGCATCAGAATAATAAACAAGTTATCCTTTCTTCTGATCGCCTACCCAAAGATATCCCAGCAATTGAAGAAAGATTAGTTTCTCGTTTTGAATGGGGTATGATTGCTGATATTCAAGCACCGGATTTTGAAACAAGACTAGCAATTCTTAAAGCGAAGGCACTTGAAAAGAATTATGACGTTGATACTAATGTCCTAACTTATATCGCGGAGACCATTCAGAGCAATATCAGAGAGCTAGAAGGGGCTTTAAATCGTTTAATGGTCTATTGCCAACTAAACAACACCCGTCCAACTATAGAGCAAGTTAAAGCCGTATTAGTCGGGGTCGCTTCTGCGAAGAAAAGAGTTATCTCTGTTAAAAAATTAATGGAAGTCGTTGCCGATTTTTATAATATTACATTAGATGATTTGCTAAGACAGTCTCGCCGTAAAGAATTTGTTAAACCTAGACAGATTGCAATGTACTTGATGCGCGAGGAATTAGAAAATTCTTTTCCAAGCATCGGAGAACATTTTGGCGGAAGAGACCACACCACCGTAATGCATGCGGTAGATAAAATCTCTAAACTGCTGCTTGAAAAAGAATCATTGAAGCAAGAGTTAGATTTAATTGTTAACAAGCTGTACATGTAGTGTTGGTAAGTTGCTGGTAGAGTAGTGAAGGTTGCACGTTTATAAAACGCTAACTTGTTCATAACTGGGGGACAAGCATTCGATGCCTAAGCGGGAAGTAAAAAAATTGAAAAATGAACGCAGCTTGTACACACAGATATCCCCTTACAGCGCAAACAAAAAAGCGTAAAAAATGAGCACCTGGCAGAACAAAGAAAGTAATCCACTAAATTAACAACACTTACTACTACTATTAAATATTTAAAGTTTAATAACATAATATAATATGAAAGTAATCTGCACACAGGAAAACTTAAAACGAGGTTTAGGAATAACATCCAGAGTTTCTAATGGAAGTACAACCTTACCAGTTTTAAATAATGTCTTAATTAAGACCGACCAAGGTGGATTAAAACTTTCATCAACTAATTTAGAAATGGGCGTTAATACTTGGATTAGATGTAAGGTAGACGAACAGGGTGGAATTTCTGTACCAGCAAAAACATTTGTAGATCTAATAAATAATCTACCAAATGACAATGTTACTTTAACAACTGAAAACAATCATTTGTTAATTGAAACTAGTAATTATCAAACAAAGATTAAGGGTTTGGCTCCAGATGAATTTCCTTTGATCCCGCAAATCGAAGAACAGAATCCAATTGAGGTAAAAAGCAAAGAGCTTAAAACCGCTATAAGCCAGACAGCATTTGCAGCAGCTTACAGTGAAACTCAGCCAGAAATCTCGGGAATACTGTTTAATTTCGAAGAAGGTTTGTTAAAGATGGCGGCTACCGACCGGTATCGATTAGCAGAAAAAGCTTTAACTATAAAAAACTCAGTCGTTAAAAGTTTGATTATTCCAAACAAAGCCGTGCAAGAGCTAGCAAAAATATTGGGAAATGGCGACAGTGATGTTGCTCAGATTTTCTTTAGTCAAAACCAAATAATGTTTAAGACCGAAGAAACAGAACTAACCTCACGTTTAATTGATGGACAATACCCAGATTACAAACAGATTGTACCGCAAACCTTTAATACAGAAATAGATTTGGCTGCAGATCAATTAAGTACTGCAATGCGTACCGCTGGAATTTTTACCCAGACTGGAAACAATGTAACTTTGGAGTTTGAAGAGCCTGATAAGCTGACAATCAGTTCGTCTTCTGGAGATCTTGGAGAAAGTAAGTTGAATATTCCTTGTAAGGTAACCGGTCAGTCCGGAAAAATTATTTTCAACCACCGATACATCCTGGACTGCTTGTCTACAATTGGTACTAAGAATGTAACCTTCCAAATCATTAATGAAAATTCTCCCGCGCTATTAATGAGTCGAGACCTGCCGGGATATGTTTATCTGGTTATGCCGATAAAGATCTAAAGGAGAAAAATGAAAGTAAAGAACATCAGTTTAAAGAATTTTCGTAACCACCAGGATTTAAATTTGGACTTCAATAGCGATGTAATTGTCTTCCATGGACCGAACGCCACAGGCAAGACGAACCTGCTTGAATCAATCTATTTCCTCTCTTTGTTTAAATCATTTAGAGACGCGTCTAACTATCTGTTTTTGAAGGGCGCCTTTAATTTGGAAATCAAAGCGACAATTGAAAAAGAAGGCCGAGAGCACACGATCGAAATATTTTTAGAAAACCGAGGTAAGATTTTTGCGAACTTCCGATTAGACGGTGTTCGAAAAACTAAAAAGCAATTAGAAAGTTATATTGCCGCAGTAATATTTGATCCGACTCATGTCGATCTGTTGAACAAATCTCCAGAAGAACGCCGCAGATATCTAAACGTGTTGCTGTCTCAAAAGAGTTCAGATTATTTAGAAAATCTTTATAACTATAAAAAGATTGTTACTCAAAAAAATCAACTGCTCGCAAATATTCGAAATGGTAAGTCCTCCCCGAACGAACTACATAGCTGGAACGAACAAATGGCGCTGTTTGGAACAGAGATTATTGAAGCCCGTAGAGAATATACAAATTACCTGAATCAAGCGATCTCTGAAGTTTATGCGGCAGTATCCGGATTTGCTCGGCCAATCGAGGTGGAATACCAAAGTATTCCCGGTCAAGGAAAGATTGAAACGCTAGCAAACTTTAAAAAGTTACTATTTGATAATCAACAGCGTGAAATATATAGCGCTAGTTCGCTAATAGGACCTCATAGAGACGACTTTACCTTGAAGAGCGAGGGTTTGTACCTTGCGCCGTTTTCCTCTCGAGGAGAGCTAAGATCTCAAGTATTGTCGCTAAAAATTCTAGAATTAGAATACTTGAAGAATGGTGATGACCATCCGATACTTCTGCTGGACGATGTGCTGTCGGAATTGGACGAAGATCGTCGAGTTTTCCTACTAAAATATTTAAAAGGCCGCTTCCAAACCTTTATCACTAGTACCGTGCCAATTGAAATGGAAGCTCAACATGTTAATCTAAAGCAGCTTGTTAACCAATAAAATAACAAAATAAATATGCAGAAAATCAATAAAACTTTAAATTCCACAATAAAGAAATATAAGATTGACGAGAAAGTTAAGCAGTATCAGCTGTTATCGATCTGGGAAAAAGTAATTTCGGAATTTATGCCAAATGCCGCGCAAAAAACCATGGCTTTAGCATTTGAAAAAGGAGTTTTAAAGATTGCCAGTTTAACGAGAGAGCTTGCTTATGAAATCAATCTTTACCAAAAAAGATTGATCGAAGCTTTAAATGCATGCTTAGGCAGACAATTAGTCTACAGAATCGTTTGCGAAATTTAAGCTAGATATCAAAAGACCCACCGAGGGGTGACGAGTGTAGAATTTCTTAGGCGCTGCGAATTTGCAGCCCGTGAGCAGCGGATAAGAAATTACTACCTCGGCAGGACCCCAGGTGGGTCTTTTTTATTTAATAGTTTAAATTTTCGCTAAACATTTCCGCGAGTGGGATGTTTATCCATTAAGTTAAATATCAATCGTTCAATATCTTTTGGCTTAGGTACATTTTCAAATACAAAGTTTTCTTTTTCTCCGGCGGTTTCTACTTCAACGTTGCCGTAGGACATAAAAGTTCCAAATATTCCATTGGTGTCGCTGCTGATATCTTCAACGTTTGGAAAAGTTAGTTCTGAGATTCTTTGTTCAAATATCCCTTTTTGGAAAACGCAGACGACGCGCTTGTTGGTGATAATCCAAACATTTAAATAATGAATAATCCAAATCATAAACAAGCCCAAGATCAAAAACATTAAATAAATATTTTTCATTAAATTTACATAGGGTAGTGCTCCGCCCTGAAACAAACTAGGAATATACATCGGAGTAAAATAATCAAAAACAAATAAAATCGCGACAAATACCAACCATAATAATATTTTTGCAGATAAATAAAACCAGTGCTGTCGAATAACTAAAACAATTTCTTCATCGTCTTGTTGGCCGGGGAATAGTCGATGCATGTTATTTGATTTGGTTTAATAGGCTAACACCTTGAGATACTAGGGTCAAAAAGAACATTAAATAAAGAAGGCTTGCAAAAAAAGACAGACCTCTGGATCTACCATTTTTCATTAAAACATAAATGCAAGAAAAGCTAAAAAATGTAATCAGGATCAGTAAACCGTAAAAAATTACACCCATGATTAACTGATTTAAATTTGTCGGATTAAAACTGTTTATATTTTGCATAAGTTAATTATAGCAAAACATTTCCTTTTGGGGAGGCTTTGCCTAAATGTCGGTAGGCAAGATCGGTTGCCTGCCTGCCTTTGGGAGTTCTTTTAATAAATCCTAAGCGTAGCAAATAAGGTTCGTAAACATCAGTAATTGTATCTTCTTCTTCAGAAGTAGACATTGCTAGAGTTTTTAATCCAACCGGCCCGCCGTCAAACTTTTCTATTAAAGCTTCCAGAATTCGGAGATCGTTTTTATCTAAGCCAACTTCATCAATTTGCATCATGTTCAAAGCATTGCGAACTGTTTCGACGGTTAACTTGCCATTGCCATGCACTTGGGCAAAGTCTCGAGCGCGTTTCAATAAGCGGTTGGAAATACGTGGAGTAAATCTGGAACGCTTTGCCAATTCTGTAATTGCTTCGTCTTCACAGTGCAACTCTAACAACCTAGCGCTGCGTTTAATAATTTTTTCGATTTCATCTTGTTCGTAGAAATCTAAGCGTTGAATCATTCCGAAACGATCCCTTAAAGGCGCGGATAATAATCCCATTCGGGTAGTAGCGCCAATAATTGTAAACTTCGGTAATGCTAAGCGCATTGAACGTGCCCCTGGTCCTTTACCAAGCACTAGATCTAAAGCGAATTCTTCCATTGCCGGGTAAAGAATCTCTTCAACATTTTTATTTAAGCGATGAATTTCGTCAATAAATAAAATATCATTCTCGGCAAGATTTGTAAGAATGCTAGCCAGATCGCCGCCGCGCTCTATTGATGGTCCAGAAGTGATTTTAATATTCACACCCATCTCGTTAGCAAGAATGTATGCCAAAGTGGTTTTACCTAAACCAGGAGGCCCGTAGAATAAAGTGTGTTCAAGGTTTTCCCCGCGCTGCTTCGCAGCTTTAATCAGCACGTTTAAATTTTCTTTAACTTTTTCTTGGCCAACATAATCACTTAGCTCTTTTGGGCGGAGCTGTAAATCTAAAGTGTTATCTTTTGCCAAAGGAGAAAGGACTTCGTCGGTTTCTTCAGCTGCTTCTATTTCAGGATTTGGTTGAGAGGAGGAGATCATGGTTTTAGTATACAGGATCGAAAATAATAAAAAAACTCCTCTATTTGAGGAGTTTTTTAGTCTTTTTGTTTTTGGAATTGTTTCTGGAAACTCTGATTAAGCCAGAGGTTGGAATGATCTCCACCCCGCGTTTCTCTAATTCATCTAGAAATAAATTCATGCCCAGCGAGTCGGAGCTCATGTGTCCAGCAACGACAACATTTAGATGGTTACTTTCGGCTTCTTTACGGTGCTCCTCGCTAATATGCATGCTGATAATTGTTCCAATCCCAGCGTGTGCCATTCTCTCGTACATTTGTTTGGCGCCATTGGTTCCACCAGTAAATTCTGTAACCACAACTTTGCCACAGTAGTTTCCAGGTGCTCCGGCAAAGATCATTGGACCGGTACCTTGTTTTTCAGCAATCTGGTATTCAGGAATAGATTTTAACACCGACATAATTTCACTGACATATTGCGGTTTTGCTTTATCCAAAGCATCTTTTATAAAAGATGCAGAAAGATTGTCACAAGTAGTGTGTGCGTTCAGATAGGGGATATCTAATAATCTTGCTGCGTCTACAGCTCGTTCCGTGTTCTCCCCATGCAATTTCCTACTAACCTGTGCAATTCTTTCCTTGACCGCGCCTTGCGCGATGTTAATTGGTACTCCATAAGCGGCTAAAATCTCCGCTTGGATATGCATTTGTTCATCAAGTTTTGCTAAAGATTTTCCTTCGGGATGGTGGGCGATGATTAGATCAATATTGCCTATCCGATCAGCAATCGCAACTTCACCGCTTTGCATATCGATGCCAGCTAAAACTTTTTTTACATTTGTATCCAAGTCACCATAGAGTAAGCGAGAGTCGGTATAAGGATTGATTAAAAGCTCTGTATCAAAATTTGCCTGAGCTTCTTTGGATAAAGTTTGGTATTGCATTCGAACGCGTTCGAGCTGTTTTTTTACAGCGGGTACTCCGCGCAAATCGCTTCTGATGCCGCACTCAATATTCAGTTCGTAAATTTGTTCTAGTTTCATAATTTTGCTATTGGGTTATTGGCGTAAGTGGCGGACTGGTAATCGGAGTGGTATTTAATGGCGGAGTTGTCGGAACAGGATTTTCCGCGGTGGTGGTCTTATGGAATAACGCAGGAGATTGGTAGTTGCTGTTAAAGACATCTTTTTTAACAGTGCCGTCAGCGGAAGTTATAAATCTGGTCCAAACCGCTTTCATCGCACCGCTCGCTTGTTTATCAAAAGTGTGCGGACCATCGAAGCTTACCTGTCGAGTATCTTTAGTTCCGTATAAATAGAAACGCAAGATGTTTTTATCGGATAGTTCGGGCCAGACCAAAAGAGTCGCGGGAGAATCATTAACAAATTTCATATCCTGAACACCCGGATAGATAGTAGCATCAGTTCCTTGGGGAGCGTAGTAGCTTACGGCGTAAGAATGGTTTCGTCGGGCTGTAATTGGCAGCCCTGCGTTCATTGCCGCTCGAAAGACTGTTGAAGAAACCTGGCAAAGGCCACCACCAAATTCTGGAACCGTTCCCTCGGCGCCCTTAATTACTAGTTCAGGAAGAAAGCCATGATCGCCATCCACCGGTCCAAGATATTTATTAAAAGAAAATTCTTCGCCAGGCTTAATTAAAATACCAGCTTCTTTTTGAACTCCAACTTTGATATTAAAGATTCTGTTTTTTGGAGAACCGGAGTAATTTGATTCACCATACGCAACCAGTTCATTAATACCAAGGTTGTTTGTTGTTGCCAAGGTTTTTGAAGGTAATGTTTCGGTAATGTTTAGATTTGCAGTAGTTTTATTTTCAGACAAGGCGGTTACGATGTTGTTTATTGAACTTTTAACATCCAAATCCTCACCATTTATTCCTGGGTTAAAATCGGTTACCCGGTCTAATCCATCAACATTTTGAATTGTCATCTTCGCATCTGCTGGATCGATGTTAATTTCTGCTTCAATCGCCTTTAAAGTTTTATATATAGAGGAGATGTTATATTGCTCAAAATGAAGATGGCTTGATGCTTTATCTTGCAAGCCTAGTTCGCTAAGAACGTAGCTGTTTAGGTCTTGTTCTGGACTGAAGGAAACATATGTTTCGCCCTGCCCCGAAGCAGTTTGCCAATTTTGTAAATCGCTTGCGCTGATCGGATAGTCTTTGTTATAAGAGTGTAATACAAAAGCGGCTGTAGCTGGAGCCGCTTTTGCATAATTGAAAGGACTTAATGCGCTAATCGCAAGGATAAATGTGCTAACGACTAATATTTTTCTGAAAAACTTTCGAGGCATTTTTTATGGTTATGGTTCTGGCAGTTGTTGAGTCGGATGACTCACTGACTTTAAATTCTAAAAATATTGTATTTTTTGGCAGATGTTTTTTGATTAGATCCGCCCACTCTATGACGAAGACATTTGACCGCCTGTTCCAGTTATCCGGAATTCCCAATGCCTGTACTTCTTTATAGCTGCCAATTCGGTAAAGGTCGATATGGTAAAATGTCCAATGCTTGGTCTTATAGGGTAACATAATTACAAAGGTTGGGCTTGTAATGTTTTTACGAACGCCAGATGCCTTAAGTAATAGTTTAGTAAAGGTTGTTTTACCTGCTCCAAGATTGCCAATTAAAGCAATAGTTTCGCCCCCTTTTAGATTTGTCGCAATTTTCTTGGCGAACATTTTTAGCTCTGAAAGCGAGAGAATCTCAATATTCATAAGCTCATTTTATCAGCACTTGCGAAAAAAGGCTATTTTCGGTATATTGATCAACTATGCTCGAACTCCCAGAAGTTGAACAATTATTTGAACTTTTAGGTAAATCCCAAAGAATTATAATGGCTTTACCAGCTAGTCCGAATGGCGATACCCTCGGCGGCAGTTTAGCTTTGGCTGAATTCTTGAAAAAAATGAATAAGCAAGTAGAAATTTATTGCCAAAAAGAAGATTTTGGAAACCTTTCGTTTTTGCCAGGCGTTGAAACAATTAAACACGAAATAGTTTTCCCAAAAAGTTTCGTGATATCCCTTTCTACTGAAAACGCGAAGCTTGAAGAGCTTAGCTATAATGTTTTGCCTGACAAGGTGAATATTTACTTGAAGCCAAAACAAGGAAATTTTTCAGAAAAAGATCTTAGCTTCAACAGCGAATTTCCAGGATTTGATTTAATTATTTGCATCGATACGCCTTCGCTAGAGTCACTTGGCGCTTTGTATGAAAAAAATGCGGAAATGTTTTTCAGTATTCCAAAGGTTAATATTGATAATCACATCACTAACGATAACTATGCGAATATTAATATTGTCGATGTTACCGCTTCGTCTACGTCTGAGATTTTGCTAGACCTTTTGAAAAAATATGAAGGCGGTTTAATTGATGAACGGATCGCCACAAATCTTTTAACTGGGATTATCGCCGAAACAAACAGTTTTCAGCATAATAAAACTACACCGAATTCTTTTTTGAAAGCTTCAGAATTAATTTCCTTGGGCGCAAAGCAACAGGAAATTATAAAAAATTTATTTAAAACCAAGGAGCTTCCGGTTTTAAAGCTTTGGGGCAGAGCGATGGCTCGAATCAAAGCCTTGCCGGAATTTTCAAGCACTTACTCAGTAGTCAGTTTACAGGATATCGAAAAATCAGAAGCGGATCAAGTCGTAATTTTGAAAGTTGCTGAGGACCTTGCGGCAAGTATTACCGATTCAAAACTTTCATTTTTAGCGGTTGAACAACAAAATTTTGTTGAAGTATTTGTAAGTTCAAACCCGAACATTAAGCTTCAAGAATTAGTAAATTATTTCGGCGGCAGTTTTGTATCGGATTCATTGGCAAAATTTGAAATTAAGGACAAAGCGATCACAGAAGTTGAAAGTATAATTGTTAAGGCTCTAACTGAGTTGAAGCCACGATTAGGACTGTAGTATACTTGAGGTATGTTATTTCAAGATGATCAGAAACAAAAAGATTTTTTAAGAAAATTTTCGAGCGCTAATAGAAAGATGGAAGAAGATCAGGCGGCTGAGAAGTCTTTGGCTTTGAAGGTTCCTTACATTGACCTATCATCTTTTCCTGTTGATTTAAATGCAATGGGGATGTGGTCGGCACGAGACAGTAAAGAATCAAGTTCGGTGATTTTTTTTAAGGATGGTAACGATATTAGAATTGGCAGTACCGAGCCGCACAATCCATTGTTGAAAAAACTGGTACAGGATTTGGAAAATGAAAAATTTAAATCTCAGGTTTATTTTATTTCTCAAAGCAGCTTGAAGCAAATGTTTGATTTGTTCGATAAAATCGTCCGGGTTAAGGCAGTTACTGAAGAGGTGGTTAAGGTTCAGCCACAAAAGGATTATATCCCTGAGCTGAAGGTCTTAGAAAATAAAACAGGTTTGCCAGCGACCCAGATATTAGCGACAATTTTTGGAGCCGCAAATAATTATGGCAGTTCGGATATACATATTGAACCTGAAGAAACCTATATAAAGGTTCGATTTAGGATGGATGGCGTGCTGCAGGATGTTTTAAGACTTTCTAAAGATTATCAAAAAACAATTGTTTCGAGAATTAAAATTTTATCGAAACTGAAATTGAACATTGAAAATGTTCCTCAAGATGGCAGGCTCTCTTTTACGATCGGCTTAAAATCAATTGATGTTCGTGTTTCGATTTTGCCTTCAGTTTATGGCGAGGGAATTGTGATGCGAGTGCTCTCAAACCAAGCGGTTAATTTGCACTTGGATGATTTGGGTTTTGTCGGACGGTCTTACGATTTGATCAAAGCCGAATTGGAAAAGCCCAACGGTATGATCATAACCACCGGACCAACTGGCTCTGGTAAGACCACAACCTTATACGCTTTTCTAAATCAGCTTAACGAGCCAGGGGTAAAAATTATTACTCTCGAAGATCCGGTGGAATATAAGTTGGAAGGAATTAACCAAACTCCAATTGGTGGAGGTCTGACCTTCGCTTCAGGGTTACGCTCTATTTTAAGACAAGATCCCGATGTGGTGATGGTTGGAGAAATTCGAGATCAGGAAACAGCGGAAGTAGCTTTGCAAGCCGCGTTAACTGGGCACGTCGTGCTTTCTACTTTGCACACCAATGACGCTGCGGGTGCAATTCCAAGATTAGAGAACATGGGCGTGAAGCCGTTTGTAATCGCCCCAGGTTTGAATGCGATTATCGCACAGCGCTTAGTCCGGCTTTTGTGCAAGGAGTGCAAACAGGAAAAATCTTTGGAACTGGATCTGTTGAAAAAAGTAAAAGATATTTTTGAAACTATCTCTTCAAAAGCAGAAGTGCAAATTCCAAAAGAATTAAAATTTTATAGCGCAAAAGGTTGCCAAGCTTGTAACAAGAGTGGTTACAAAGGCCGGCTTGGAATTTACGAGGTAATTGTTAAATCTGATCTTTTAGAAAAATTGATTATGTCCGGCGCCGGCAGTGGAGAAATTAAAAAGGCGATGTTGGCTGAAGGTATGATTACAATGATGCAGGACGGGTTGCTAAAAGCGCTACAAGGCTTAACCGATGTTGAAGAAGTGTTTAGAGTAACACAAGAATAGTTAAATTAGGCTTACACCGCGATTGGATATCGCGGTGTTTTTTCTTTAAATTAACCTGCTATAATCTTATATATGGCTACAACAACTGGCACAAAAACTAAGAAAAACTCTAAAAAGTACATGCTTGTGGATGGAAATGCTTTGGTGCATCGGGCTTTTCACGCTATCCAGCATCTCTCTACTAAAAGTGGCGAACCGACTAACGCAGTTTACGGTTTTGCTGTGATCTTACTTAAGGCGATTAAAGATCTGAATCCGACTCATATTGCGCTGACCTTTGATTTGGCGTCGCCAACTTTTCGACATGAGAAATACAAAGAATATAAAGGAACCAGAGTTAAAGCTGCCGACGAACTGTACGCTCAATTTCCGAGAATAAAAGAAGTGGTAAAAAACCTTGGCATTCCCATTTATGAGATGAAAGGGTTTGAAGCAGATGACATGCTCGGCACTTTGGCGCAAAAGATTCAAGAAGAAAACAAAGCAACTGACTTCGAAGTATTTATCGTTACCGGAGATTTAGATACATTGCAGTTGGTCACTGATCACGTAAAAATTTACGCTGCAGTTCAGGGTCTTGCTGATGCCAGAATATATAATAAGGAAGCGATCTTCGAAAGGTACGGAATTAAGCCTTCCCAGATCTTAGACTTTAAAGCAATTAAAGGTGATCCCTCAGATAACATTCCCGGCGCGCCGGGTATTGGAGAGAAAGGCGCTTTAGATTTGGTAAAAGAATTTGGCAGCTTAGAAAACATTTTTAAAAATTTGGATAAGGTTAAAGCCAAAGCAAAAAAATATTCAGTATTTGAAACCGATCGCGAACAAATTGAAATGTCTTACGATCTGTCGAAGATTATTTGCGATGTACCAATTGACTTTAATTTCCTTCCTTATAAATTCTCAGAAATTAATTACGAAGTGATTGTTCAAATCTTCCAGGAGCTGGAATTTAAATCACTGATTCCGAAGCTGCCAAAAGTTGAAGGCCGAAAGGAACTTAGTGCAGAAGATGCGGTAAAGATCGAGGCAAAGAAAAGTGATAAGTATTATTTAATTGATACTGCAGAAAAACTGCACCAACTATCAACTAATCTTTTGAAGCAAAAAGAATTCGCATTCGACACCGAAAACGAAGGTTTGGGTGCGCTAGAATTTGATTTGGTCGGAATATCCTTCTCGTACGCAGAGGGCGAAGCTTATTATGTTCCTGCTAGCTTGTTGTTAGTAAACGACTTTGATGGTTTGCGCAAAGTTTTTTCCGATCCGAAAATTGGGAAAATCGCGCACAATATAAAATACGATTATTTAGTTTTAAAACAATTTGGAATAGAAGTAAAAAATTTGTACTTCGATACGATGATCGCTTCTTATTTGCTAGCGCCAGGTTCGCGTACTCACGACTTGGATAGTTTGGCTTTTAATGAGTTTGGCTATCAGATGCAGCCGATCGCGGAGCTGATTGGTAAAGGCAAGGACCAGGGGAATATGAGGGATGTGCCGCTGGATAAAATTACTTTTTATGGTTGTGAAGACGTCGATTACACATTTCGTTTAAAAAAAATACTACTGCCAAGATTAGAGCAGGAAAACTTACTGGATGTATTCTTTAAAATCGAAATGCCTTTGATTTTGATCCTTGCCGAAATAGAAGAAAATGGAATCTTACTTGATATACCACTTTTCAAAAGACTGGAAAAGGAAGTTCAGAAAGAAATTAATAAATTAGAAAAGAAAATTCATGAATTGGCGGGTGAGGAATTTAATATAAACTCTCCCACTCAAATGAAAGTAATTTTGTTTGATAAGATGGAGCTGCAAAAGCAGGTTGGTTTTATAAAGAAAACAAAAACAGGCTATTCTACTGCCGCTTCAGAGTTGGAAAAGATGCGTGGCCTGCATCCGATCATTGATGCAATTTCCGGATATCGCGAGCTAACTAAGTTACAGTCGACCTACATTACTACTTTACCTTCCCAGGTTTCAAAAAAAGATGGCCGATTGCATACGAACTATAATCAAACTATCGCTTCTACCGGAAGGCTTTCTTCAACAAATCCAAATTTACAAAACATTCCAGTTGGCAGCAGCGGCGTAGCCAGCGAAATTAGAAAAGGATTTATTGCTGCACCAGGTAATTTACTGTTAGCAGTAGATTATTCACAAATCGAATTACGAGTAGTGGCGCATTTGTCCGGTGACAAAACAATGACCGAAGTTTTTAAGAGCAATGAAGATATTCATACTGCAACGGCAATGCAGCTTTATGATATCAGGGATGCGTCCAAAATTACCAAAGAGATGCGTCGCGACGCCAAAACTATAAACTTTGGAGTTCTTTACGGGGTCTCCTCCTTTGGGTTATCGGAGCGTGTAGCGATGAACCGAGCTGAGGCTGCGGACTTTATAAAAAAATACTTTCAACGCTTCCCGTCAGTAGAAAAGTATTTGAAGGTAGTAATTGAAGAAGCTAAGAAGAGCGGTTACGTTATAAATGAAGCAGGTCGAAAACTTTATATGCCAGAGTTGAACTCCTCGCAGTTTATGGTTCGCGCCGCAGCCGAACGCGCTGCAATTAACATGCCAATTCAATCCTTAGCCGCGGATATCTTAAAAATTGCAATGCAAAACGTTGTAAAAGAAATAAACATCCAATCTGAGGAAATAAAATTACTCCTTCAGGTCCACGATGAATTAGTCTTCGAAGTAAAAAAAGGGACAGAAGAAAAATACGCAAAACAGATTAAAGAAATCATGCAGAACGCTTACAAGTTAAATGTGCCGTTGGTGGCGGAATCTAAAGTCGGACAAAACTGGGGCGAGATGAATTAAATAAAATTTAAAAATAAAAAAAGGAGCTCTCGAGGATAACGCGGAATGCGTTAACCAAGAGAGCTCGTTTGTTTTCAGATGTTCGTTCGTAGTGCGAACTTACTTGTTCGCGACCAGTACGATGATTCGATTGCCGCTGGCGACAAAGAGGTGTGCACCAGAAGCGCTGAAGTGCAGCGCCTTGATCGGCGAGTTCGCGACGGAATTGTCGGCCTCGAAGATCTTGTCGCAGCCTGCCTGGCGGCCAGGGTTGGCGCGATAGATGATCACCTTATTGCCGGTGGCGCTAAACGGGACGCCGACTGCGAGGAGGTTGCTGTTGTCGGCGGCTGTCACGGTGGTAGGTATCCCCGGAAGCGGCATCATGCAGTGTTCCGGAAACTGGCCGTTGGGAAGCACCGCATCATACACACGAAGGTTTTTGTCTTCGGAGATGGTCGCGGCCCAGCTGCCGTACGTCACGCCGTTGATTGGCAGTGCCGCGCCGCTTGATGGGAAGTACACTCCGTTGGTGTTGCTGTTCGTGAGGCTGATCAGCATCGGCGAGTTTACCCCGATTTGTCCGCTCTGGTATCGCTCCGAGAAGTTCGCAGCGATGAAAGCGGTGCCGGATGGGTTCTGCGCGGCGAAGGCAGGCACTCCCATTCGCGTTGTGTCGCGAATAATCGGAAGCGTCGTCTTTGTTGCGTAGTTGTACCGGAGCACTGCGCCGTTCGTATCGGTTATCACCAGGATTGAATTCCCTGGAGAGCACGATAGGCTGCTGATCTTGTTGTTGGTCAGCGTCGGCAGAGTGATCGACGTCTGTGTTGCAGGGTCGATCATGCTGATGCCGCTGGTGCCGTACGGAGCGGTGATCTGGCCGTTGCAGAGCGTGAATTGCCGCCCATTGCTGGCGATCCCGATCGGAGAGCCGACAGCCTGGAGGCGAACGGCCGGAAGGCTGTCCGTCAAAACCGCATACTGTTGAACGAGGTTGCCCTCGCCGACGTAGGCGGTCTTGTCATCGGGGGTGACCAGCATCGCGGTTACCGCGTTTGGCAGGTCGATCGCGCCGACGCTGCTCCAGGGATAGCCGTTGATGCAGGGCTGTCCTGTGGTCGGATCGTCGGAGCAGGTCTTCTTAGGGATCGTCGGTCCGGCGGGTCCGGGGTAGGTCGGCGGGTTGGCGCTGACACCGGTGACACCCTCGCTGTTGCATGCTGTCAAGACTGGGGCTAATGCCAGGATGGCAATAGCCGCGCGAACGCGAGTGTTGGGTCGAATCTTAAACATCTGTGTAGTCCTCCCAGACATTGTGAACGTGCTAAGCGCCTTGCGACGCGTGGAATACCTTAAAATTAGGTATCCACCATAGTATCATAAATACGTCTAAAAGTCAAGGAGCTGACGATAGTGGTTATGTAACAAAAAATCCCCTAAAACAGGGGATTTATTGGCTTTTTTGATGATTATTTAGCTAAAGATTTTGCAAGTCTGGATTTCTTACGGGAGGCATGGTTCTTATGAACAACACCTTTCTTAGCAGCTTTATCTAGGGCGGCCATTGCGCGCTTCATTGCTTCAGCGGCTTCAGTCTTCTTGCCTTCCTTGATTAGCTTACGTACTTCCTTAACGCTTCGCTTCACTGCATCTTTAACTTTTAGATTGAACTCACGCTTGCGCGCTGACTGCCTCATGGCTTTAGCGGCGCTCTTTGTATTTGGCATTTAGCTTGCTTATAAATTAATTGTTTTATTTAGAGGATAAAACGGGATAGCAATAATTTACCATGTTTGGTGCATTAAATCAAGCCTAGGTGCGGAGCTTCTTAATCTTTCTAATTTCTGAAATCCTGTCTCGAATCTTTGCCGCTTTTTCAAATTCCATATTTCTTGCTGCCAAGTCCATTTGTTCTTCAAGTTCGTCGGTATAATAACGCAACTCTTGCTTATCCATATGCCGCACATCAGCTGGATCAATTTCTTCTTCAATAATTTTGCTACCTGCTAAGCGGCTTTCGCGAATTGCTTTTATAATTGTCTGCGGAGTAATGCCATGCTTTTTATTGTACGCAGTTTGGATTTTTCTTCTGCGCTCAGTTTCATCGATCGCAGCTTTCATTGAACGGGTAATTTTATCGGCATACATAATTACTCTTCCTTCAACGTGTCGAGCGGCGCGTCCGATGATTTGCATCAACGAAGTTTCGCTCCGCAAGAAGCCTTCTTTGTCGGCATCTAGAATTGCAATTAAGGAAACTTCCGGTAAATCTAATCCTTCGCGCAGTAAGTTAATTCCAACAATCACATCAAAAATTCCAAGACGTAAATCGCGCAAAATTTCTAAACGTTCAAAGGTTTCTACTTCGGAGTGTAAATACTGGACCTTGATTCCGAGCTCCTTCATGTATTCAGTAAGCTCTTCAGACATTCTTTTAGTTAAAGTAGTTACCAAAACACGTTGGTGCACACTTACTCTTTTGCGAACTTCTTCTATTAAATCATCAATCTGGTTTTTAATTGGCTTGATCTCAATAACCGGATCCAATAATCCTGTTGGGCGAATTAATTGTTCGGCAATGACAGTATCTTTTGATTTTTCAATTTCAAATTTTGACGGAGTAGCTGAAACATAAACCACTTGGTTTACTTTCTTTTCAAACTCTGCAAATTTCAAAGGGCGATTATCTAAGGCCGAAGGCAGTCTAAAACCATAGTCAATCAAAGTTTGTTTGCGGCTGCGGTCGCCTTCATACATCGCACCGATTTGAGAGATGGTCATATGCGATTCATCTATAAACATTAGGAAATCATCAGGAAAGTAGTGCATCAAGGTTGATGGCGGATCGCCAGGGCTACGAAAATCTAAATGCCTAGAATAGTTTTCTATTCCATTTACAAAACCGGTTGTAGCCATTAATTCCAAATCAAAAGTAGTGCGCTGTTGAATCCTTTGTGCTTCAATCAACTTGCCTTCTTTTTGAAACTTCGCCACTTGCTCAATCATTTCGTTGCGAATATTTTCGCTGGCCGCTTGAAGCTTTTCCTGTGTTGTTACGAAATGCTTCGCTGGGAAGATCTTGATTTGATCAAGGTCTTTGATGTCCTCGCCGGTTAAAATATCATGCTCAGAAATTCTTTCGATATCATCGCCAAAGAAGGAAACTCGGACAATTACTTCAGCGCCTGCTAAAACAATTTCTAAAATATCACCGCGCACTCTAAAAGTTCCGCGATGTAAATCGATATCATTGCGAGAAAACTGCAAATCCGTTAAACGTCTAAGCAAACCGTCGCGTTTAAACTTCTCACCCTTTTTTATAGTTAAAGAAAGTTTTTCGTAATCTTCGGGGCTGCCTAACCCGTAGATACAAGAGACCGAAGCGACAATAATTACATCCTTTCGAGTTAGTAGGCTTTGTGTAGCGGCGTTCCTCAAACGATCAATTTCTTCGTTGATCTGAGTTTCCTTCTCTATATAAGTATCACTGCGGGGAATATAAGCTTCTGGTTGGTAGTAATCGTAATAAGAAACAAAGTAATGCACGGCGTTGTTCGGGAAAAATTCTTGAAACTCTGAAGCCAGCTGCGCTGCTAAAGTTTTATTATGAGAAATAATTAAAGTTGGACGTTGTACCTCCTGGATAATATTCGCCATCGTAAAGGTTTTTCCAGATCCGGTCACGCCTAAAAGCGTCTGATCGCGGTTGCCATTTTTAATCGATTTTATCAAAGCTTTGATTGCCGTTGGCTGATCGCCGCTAGGTTTGAATTTTGATTCCAAATTAAACATATATTAAATATTACTTGTTTGACTGGCATAACGCAACGGACGTAAAATACAACAGGATTCAACAGGAGTGGGTCATGGACAGGATCGGGGAGGACCAGCGTTGGAAGAGCATGCCGGGAACGAACATTATCGACCTTGGAACGGTGCATAACCGATCCAGCAACGCTCCACAGGTCTCGGAGCCACCGCACGGAATCGAGCAAGGTGAAGGCGCCGAGTCTGAAACCGAACTCGACGAAGATCGGATAAGTCAGCTGTAGAAGGAGGGCGAAAGCCAAAGAAAACCGCGGGGCCTCTATCAAGGGGTCTCGTTTTCTTTTATAATCTAGATATGATCGGATACATCAAAGGAAAAATTATTGGAAAAACCGAAAATCAACTATTGTTAGAAAACAATGGTATTGGTTATCGAATTATGGCTACTCCAAAGATCTTGGAGTTACCTCTTAACTCTGAGATAGAAGTACATACTTACTTACAAGTACGCGAGGATGCTTTGAATTTGTATGGGTTCCAAACGATTTCAGAATTGAATTTCTTTGAGCTTTTAATTACCGTTTCCGGGGTTGGACCAAAAATGGCGATGTCTGTGCTTTCAGCGGGGGATATTGATTTAGTTCGGAATGCGATTATTTCTCAAGACGTCGCGGTATTTACTAAGGTTGGTGGAGTTGGCAAAAAAACCGCGGAACGAATTATTATGGAACTAAAAGAAAAACTTGGTTCAATTTCTGGCGGCAGCTTTGTTGGCGGCGGCTCCGACGATATCCTTACGGCCTTAGAAGGCTTAGGCTATTCAACCCGCGAGATCAAAGAAGTATTATCAAAAATTGATCACAGCTTAACTTCGGAAGAAAAACTCAGACAAGCCTTAAAGCATCTTAGCAAATAATGCAATTACTAGAACTAACAGCAGAAGACCGTGAGCAATATCAGCGCCTGGTAAATTCCAAGGGCAGCTTTTTGCAAAGTTGGGCTTGGGGAGATTTTCAAAAAAGTGTTGGTAAAGATGTTCGACGTTTTGCAATTGAAGAATTTAAAACTTTTTCTTTCGTTGCCCAAGCGATTTTGAGTAAGCAAGGAAAGCACGCTTATTTATTTTTGCCGTATGGTCCAGTGCTTTCCGATGAGCACAAGTTTGAAGAACATTTTATTTTCTTCGCCAAAGAGCTAAAGAAAAAATACCCAGAACTCTTATTTATTCGTTTTGAATTTCAGCAAAAGCTAGCTTATTTAAAGAGCAGTGAATTTGTTAAAAGTGCTGATCTAAATCCGCACCGAACATTAATTTTAGATATAAGTAAATCCGAAGAAGATATTCTAAAAGGAATGCATCCAAAAACTCGCTATAACATTAAGGTCGCTAAGAAGCATAATGTTCAGGTTCGGATACAGAACGAGTTGGGCGAAGCAGGTAAGCTTTTCCTGGACACAGCAAAGCGTCAAAAAATAAAAGCATTCCAAGAACAATATTATCAAAAGATCCTGCAATTTTTCGCGCAATCACAATTAGGAGTTACTGCTAAGCTGTACACCGCTTGGCATGAAGGCGATATCT
This sequence comes from Candidatus Doudnabacteria bacterium, assembly GCA_028286905.1. Lineage (GTDB taxonomy): Bacteria > Patescibacteriota > Doudnabacteria > UBA920 > VMFF01 > JAQBQP01. The sequence goes on along the minus strand of JAQBQP010000001.1, from coordinate 153,012 downwards.
TAGCTGCAAACTTAATGATTTACACTGAGCATGGACTGGTAAATAATCTGATGATTTATCTGTTCGGCGGCTCTTCCGATATAAAACGAAATTTGATGGCGCCATATGCGCTGCATTGGCAAGCCATTCTAGATGCCAAAGCTTTTGGATATACTCAGTATGATTTGTGGGGTTACGAAAGTGACCCGAAGCATCCATGGCACGGTTTTAGTAAGTTTAAAGCCGGCTTTGGCGGAGTAGAGCATTCGAGCATTGGTACTTACGATTATGTTTATAATCATAGCTGGTATCATGTTTATAAGCTTTTAAGGGCATTAAACAGAAAATTAAAATAATGCAGACATTCTTAAATTTATTAAAAAAAATATTGCCCGAAGAGTTTGTTAAAAGAATTCGGCCGGTTGGTCATGGATTTTTAGCATATCTTGGTGCTGTGATTTATGGTTTTCCTTCACGCAAGCTAATCGTGGTTGGTATTACTGGTACCGCCGGAAAGTCGACCACTACCAGGTTTTTAGCAAGCATCTTAAATGCCGCCGGCAAAAAAACCGGATACATTACTACTGTGAATTTTTTTGATGGACGCAACGATGTTCTTAATAAACATGGTATGAGTATGCCAGGCCGATTCCTTCTGCAAAAAGAATTGAAACAAATGCTACAGAACGATTGTAAATATGCGATCATCGAATGTACCTCTGAAGGTTTGGCACAGAATCGACATGCTGGAATAGATTTTGACCTTGCTGTGGTTACAAATCTTGCCGAAGCGCATTTAGATTCTCACGGCGGCTTTGAAAATTACAAAAAGGCAAAAGGTAAGCTCTTCGCCGCTTTGGAGCAATCTTACGTAAAACCATTTTTTAAAACCAAAGTAATTTTAGTAAATGCAGCTGATGCTAATAAAGAATACTTCCTAAGCTTCAAAGCCGATCAGAAAATTGAAATTAATTTAGACCGAGAAGTTAAAATAAATTTAGTTGGTGATTTTAATAAAAATAATGCAATCATGGCAATGTCCATCGCTGAAGCGCTAGGGGTCACTGACCTTGAAATCCATAAAAATGCTTTAGCTGCAGTTAGCGAGATTCCAGGTCGAATGCAATCGATAGCAAATGACAAAGGGCTAAAAATATTTTTGGATTATGCTCCAGAACCGGTCGCAATGGAAAACGTTTTGAAAGCGATTTCACTGATCGAGCACAAAAAAATTATTCATGTTTTTGGTTCAACTGGAGGACATCGGGATGTCGCCAAGCGTTTTGAATTTGGGAAGATCTCAGCAGCATATAGCGATAAGATTATCATTACTAACGACGATGTTTACGACTCGGATCCGGTTAAGATTGTCGAAGATATAATGTCAGGGATAAAGCAGTCCGAACACAAAAAAGTTTCAGAAATAATTGTGATATTAGATCGTAAGGATGCAATCAAAAGAGCTCTTCAAATAGCTCAATCGAACGATATAGTTTTGATAACCGGAAAAGGCTCCGAGCAATTCTTGATTTTACCCGGGAATCAACGAATCGAATGGGATGAGAAAAAAGTAATTGAACAGGCTTTATGATATTACTTATAGACAGCGCGGGATATAATCAAATCCATTTTGCTTTGATTAACAATTTAAAAACCAGGGCAAGGAAAATTAAGATAACTTATCCTGAAACCGAAAAAACCCTAGGTTATTTAGAGAAGTTTTTAAAAACTTCGAAAGTTAAACTGAACCAGATTGAAAAGATTATTGTTGTTTCAGGCCCGGGGTCTTTTACTGGAATTCGAGTCGGTGTCACGATCGGTTTGGCTTTTTCATTTGCAAAGAACATTCCTTTATATGCTGTCGAAAAGGATCGTTTGCCAGAAGACCTCAGCCAATTAGAAAAAATGAAGCTTAAAAAGGTAGGTGCAGATTTTGATCCGGCTTATGGGGCTGAGCCAAATATCACAATAAAGAAAAAAACCTCGATCAATTGATCGAGGTTTTTTTAGATTTATGTCGAAGCGAAGCGGACGACTCATGCCTATTCCTTCTTTAGTCTAAAGGTGTAGGTTGTCGCGGCAAGGATTATTACCAGCCAGATGGCCAACCCAAGAAAATCCGGTAAAGTTTGCTTCAAGGACCATTGTTCAATAAAGTTATGGCGCATGCCCTCGGCAAGGTATGTTACTGGAAGCTTACTGCCAATCGCCTGAAAAGCTTTTGGTAAAACACTGCTTGGAAAGAAAATATTTCCTAAGAAGGTGAAAATCAAATTTAGTAAGGTGGTCATTGGAGCCGCTTCGTCATAGGTATTCGCTAAACTAGATATTAGGAAGCCCAATCCCAAGAATACACCGCCTCCAAGAACCATCAGTAGAATAATTGCCAAAACACTGCCGTTTACGTGTGCACCGAAATAAATTTTCCCAATTCCCACCAAAATTGCAATCTGAATTGCCATTAAAACTAGTCTAGATAAAATTAGAGAGCCTGTAAGTTCAGCGGTGGAGAGAGGGGTCACAAAGAAACGTTTTAGTACGCCCCGCGACTTCAGATCTACTAAATAATAGGCCAAACTGAATATGCCGGTTTGCATAATAGTCATTGCAATAATTCCCGGTAAAAGGAAATCTGCATAATTGCTACTGCCGGATCCGTTGCCTGCAACCTTGCTAATGGCTACATATAAAACTATTGGCAGGAATAAATTAAAAAACAACCCACGCCAGTTGCGGTAGAGTAAACGGATGTTGGTTATAAAAAGATGGTAAAAAGACATAGTTTATTGTTCCTGGTATTCGCGGCCGGTTAAGTGTAAGTAAACGTCTTCAAGAGTTGCAGTTTTAAGGTTCAAAAACTTATAATCGATGCCTTGATCTTTAAGTTTCTGAATGATTTGTGGCAACAGTTCAATATTTTCGAGCTCAATAATAATTTTAGGAAACTCATTATAGACTTTCAGTGTTCCAAAAGAATTGAAAAATTCTTTATCCAAAGGCTTGTTAACAAAAAAACTAAGTTTATAAACCTTAGAGAGGGATTGAATTAAGCCTTGGGGGCTGTCTAATTGCAAAATTTTTCCAGAATCCATTATTGCTACCCGATTGCATAAATATTCGGCTTCTTCCATGTAATGCGTAGTGATAACTATGGTTATACCTTGAAGGTTTAATTCCTTTATTAAATTCCACATATCTCTGCGCGCTTGGGGGTCTAAGCCGGTGGTTGGTTCATCTAAAAAGAGGATTTCTGGGGTATGCACTAGCGCAGTGGCAATGGTAAAACGTTGTTTCTGTCCGCCAGAAAGCTCTTTTACTTCGTTATTCACCTTATCTTCTAGATTAACCTTCTTTAGAGTAGCAATCGGATCAGCTTTTACCCCATATAAACTGCCAAATAGCTTAATTTGTTCACCAAGTGTTAAATAATTAAGATATTCGCTGCTTTGTAGCTGAACTCCAATTCTTTTCTTAATTTCTTTGTCGGATTTGAGATTGTCTAAGCCCAAAACCTGAATAGTTCCTGAGGTTTGTTTTTTCAAACCCTCAATTATCTCTAGGGTCGTGGTTTTTCCAGCGCCGTTTGGGCCTAAAATTCCAAAAACCTCACCTTTGTTAACTTCGAAACTAATTCCTTTAACTGCCTCAAAATCTTTATACTTCTTATTTAAATTTGAAACGATAATAACCTTTTCTGTAATTTGCATACTAAAAGTATATGCAAACTGTTCTCTAAATACAACATTGGTTGTGTATAAAAGTTGACCCAGGAGATTTTATAGGGTGTAATGACAGAATTTGGAGGTGTTTTTTGCATTTTCTGTTTGGGGATAATCTTCTGGGGATATCGTGTGGAGTTGATGTGGTAAAGTTTTAAAAAAAATGGCTTATTTAAGCCATCAATGACAAAATTCTTGACAAAGCTGGTTTAACTGAAGAGTTGACAAGGCCCCCCAAAATGTTATGATTGACATATGCATTTTCGCCCAATTTTTTAAGCCTAACGAAAGGTCCATTTTAGCGTTCTCTAAAATGGAGATTTTTTATGTCAAAAAAAGGAAGTTTGTTAGTTTCTGCGAGAACTGCGGAGAATCCTAGAAAGTTTTTTACAACTTTGCGCGAGGTTACCGGAGTTCCTCATCTTATTGAGTCTCAGCTGAACTCATATAAGTGGTTCTTTGAAAAAGGTTTGAAGGAGTTGTTAACAGAAATTACTCCGATCAAAGATTTCACAGGCAAAAACCTGGAAATGTTTTTTGGCGATTACTTCTTGGACAAACCAAAGTATGACGAGAAGACCGCAAGAGAAAGAAATACTACTTACGAAGCACCATTGTACTGCAGCGTAAAGTTAGTAAACAAAATTACTGGAAAAACTAAGACCCAAGATGTTTATTTTGGTGATTTTCCATTGATGACACCACGCGCGACATTCGTAATTAATGGTGTGGAGCGTGTTGTTGTCTCACAGTTAATAAAGTCTCCCGGAGTTTTCTTCACAGCAGAACCTGCTAGAGGGAAAAATTATTACGGCGCAAAAGTTATTCCAAACCGTGGCGCATGGTTGGAATTAGATACTGATGCCGCTGGAGTAATTGGAGTTAAGATCGATAGAAAGCGCAGAATCCCAATTACCGCATTGTTGCGCGTCTTTGGTTTGTCTTCTGATGAAGAAATATTAGCTGCCTTTGCGGATATCGATACTGATCCTGATACAAAATATATTGCAACTACTTTAGAAAAAGATCCGTCAAAGAACGCTGACGAAGGTTTCAAAGAAGTTTACAAAAGAATTCGCCCTGGTGATTTAGCAACAGTAGATAATGCGAAGAGCTTAATTTCTGCGATGTTCTTTAACTTTGATCGTTATGATTTATCTGAAGTTGGTCGTTACAAGTTGGATCAAAGATTAGCACTAGGTGTAAATCCAGAACACATTTTAAGAAAAGAGGATTTGATTGCAACTGTTCGCGAGATTATTCGTTTGAATAATACTCAAGACCAAGCAGACGATATTGACCATTTGGCAAACCGCAGAATTCGTTCAGTAGGTGAGTTGATCCAAACTAGATTCCGCGTTGGTCTTGCCCGTATGGCAAGAATTGCAAAAGATCGCATGAGCTTAGCAGATTTAGACACAGTTACTCCTGCTCAGTTAATTCACGTTCGTCCAATTGTTGCTTCAATGCAAGAATTCTTTTCTTCATCTCAATTATCACAGTTCATGGACCAAACAAATCCTTTGGCAGAACTTGAACACAAGCGCAGATTATCAGCGATGGGTCCCGGTGGTTTGTCCCGTGAACGCGCTGGTTTCGAAGTTCGCGACGTGCATCGTTCTCACTACGGCAGACTATGTCCGATTACAACTCCTGAAGGACCAAACATTGGTTTGGTTGCCCATTTGGCTACTTACGCAAAGATTAACGACTTTGGTTTTATTGAAACCCCTTACAGAAAACTAAAAAATTCTGTTAAGAACGATGGTAAAGAAGCAATTGGTGAATACAATTTAGAAGGCGAGAAAATTACTGCAGAAATGGCTAAAGCCATGGCTAAGTCTGGTGAAGAGACAGTAAGAATCAAGCCAGTTGCAACTGCAGAAATTGAATACCTTGATGCTTACGAAGAAGAAAAACTTACTATCGCTCCAGCAAACACAGCTTTGGATGCTGATGGAAGATTCGCAGAGAAGAGAGCTTCTGTTCGTGTTCACGGCACTCCTTCTATTTCTGACACAAATGACATCGACTACATGGACGTTTCCCCAAAGCAAATTATTTCGGTTACAACATCGTTGATTCCTTTCTTGGAACATGACGATGCAAACCGTGCGCTGATGGGATCGAACATGCAACGTCAGGCTGTTTCTACAATCCGCCCACAAGCGCCAATCGTTGGAACTGGTATGGAGAGAAAAGCTGCTTATGACTCTGGTCAGGTAGTTCTTTCTGAAGTAGACGGTGAAGTTATCGCTGTTAACGGCGAGAAGGTTACTGTTGAAGAAGAAAAAACCGGTAAAAAAGTTGTTCATGAATTATTAAAATTCGTAAGAACAAACTCGGGTACTGCAATCAACCAAATGGTTCGTGCAACTAAAGGCACAAAGGTTCGCAAGGGTGATGTGCTTGCCGATGGTGCTTCTACTGAAGGCGGCGAGTTGGCTCTTGGTCAAAACGTTTTAGTAGCTTTCATGTCTTGGCATGGTTACAACTATGAGGACGCGATTATTCTTTCTGAAAGAGTTGTTAAAGAAGATCGTTACTCTTCTATTCACATTGAAGATTTTAAAATCGATGTTCGTGATACCAAGCTTGGACCTGAAATCGTAACTCGCGATATTCCAAACGTTGGTGATGAAAAACTTAAAGACTTAAACGAATCCGGTGTAATCCGTATTGGTGCTCAGGTTAAAGCTGGTGACATCTTGGTTGGAAAAATTACTCCAAAAGGTGAGACTGATTTAACTGCTGAAGAAAAATTGTTGCGTGTTATCTTCGGTGAAAAATCTCGTGATGTAAAAGACACTTCGTTAGTATTGCCGCACGGCGAGTACGGTAAGGTTGTAAACATCCGAGAGTTCAGCAGAGAAAACGGCGACAAATTGCCAAGCGGTGTAATCCGATCAATCCAAGTTTCTGTAGCGGTATTGAGAAAGATCCAGGTTGGAGACAAGATGGCTGGTCGTCATGGTAACAAAGGTGTCGTTTCAAAAGTTGTGCCACTAGAAGACATGCCGCATTTGAAAGACGGTACGCCAGTAGATATTATTTTGAATCCGCTGGGTGTGGCTTCCCGTATGAACCTAGGACAGATTTTGGAAACCCATTTAGGTTTAGCTGCCGGTACGCTTGGTTACAAAGTAGCTACTCCAGTACTAGACGGTATTACAGAAGAACAGATTAAAGAAGAATTGAAAAAAGCTGGTTTCCCAGAAGACGGTAAAGTAGATATCTACGATGGTAAGAGCGGGGAAAAGTTTGATGAAAGAGTAACCGTTGGTTACACTTACATGTTGAAACTGCACCATTTGGTAGACGATAAGATGCATGCTCGTTCAACTGGTCCGTACTCCTTAATTACACAACAGCCTTTGGGTGGTAAAGCTCAATTTGGTGGACAGAGATTCGGAGAAATGGAAGTATGGGCGCTTGAAGGTTACGGCGCGGCGCACACTTTGCAGGAAATGATTACAATTAAATCCGACGATGTGGTTGGTCGAAGCAAGACCTATGAAGCGATTGTAAAAGGGGAGCCAATCAAGAAGCCAAACATTCCTGAATCATTCCGCGTGTTGGTAAAAGAATTGCAGTCCCTATGTCTTGAAGTAGATTTGCTCGGTGCACAAGGCGTAATCGAAGATGATTCTGAAATCAAAGAACCGGCAGAAGCAGCCGCAATGATCGCAACTCAAGAAAGTGAAAAAGGTTTGAACTTTGAACTAGAAGAAGAAAAGGTCGCAGACAAGAAAAAGGCTAAAAGTAAGAAGTAACTTACTAGCATAAAAGGTCTGACCTTCCACGGTATTAATTAGAGAAGGTCTGACCTTACCACCTTTCAACCACTAACAAAGTATATATTTATGTTCACTCAATCAGATGAATTTAAAGGAGTAAGGATCAAGCTTGCTAGCCCCGACACTATCTTAGGATGGTCACACGGAGAAGTTACGAAGCCTGAAACTATCAACTACCGTACTCAACGTCCTGAAAAAGACGGATTGTTTGATGAAAAGATTTTCGGTCCGATTAAGGATTGGGAATGTTATTGCGGTAAGTACAAGAGAATTCGTTATAAGGGTATTGTCTGTGATAAGTGTGGAGTTGAAGTAACTCGCGCTGCGGTTCGCCGTGAACGCATGGGTCACATCAAGCTTGCTGTTCCAGTTGCGCACATTTGGTTCTTGCGCGGCGTTCCTTCCAGAATCGGTTCAATTTTGAACCTTTCCGTGCAGGACTTGGAAAAAGTTTTCTACTTCGCCGCTTATATTATTACTAATGTAAACGAAGAATCTAGAAACAACACCTTAGAACAAATCGAATCTGAATTTAAAATGAAGAAGAAAGAGATCGAAGCAAAGTATGAAGCTTTGATTTCTAAAGCGAAGCAGTTTAAAGATTCCAAGAAAGATGCAGAATTAGTTGCTGCCGGTATTGATGCCGAAGTAACTCGTCTTCAGGAAGCTTGGAAAAAAGAAGCTGAAAACTTAGATGCAATTCGAGATCAAGCTCGTTCAGAATTGAAAACTATCAAGAAGATGCAAATCATTTCTGAATTAGAATACCGAGATCTTTCTTTGAAGTATGGCCCAGTATTCGTAGCTGGAATCGGTGCAGAAGCTGTTAAGGGCTTGCTTGAAGATATAAACATGGAAGAGCTTGCTCGTCAGTTGGATTCTGAACTTGTTGAAACTGATGGTATGGCTCGTCGCAAAATGTTAAAGCGCTTGAAATTAGTTAAGTCAATGATCACTGCTGGGCTAAGACCAGAGTGGACACTGATTAGCTATCTTCCAGTTATCCCACCGGATTTACGTCCAATGGTTCAGTTGGATGGTGGACGTTTTGCCGCTTCTGACTTAAACGATTTATATAGAAGAGTAATCAACCGAAACAATCGTTTGAAGAAACTTTTGGAAATTAAAGCTCCTGAGGTTATCACTAGAAACGAAAAGCGTATGTTGCAAGAAGCAGTTGATGCTTTGATCGACAACTCTATTCGTCATGGTAAAGAAGTTACAGCTTCGACTGGTCAGAAGAGAAAATTACGTTCTCTTGCAGACATGTTGAAGGGTAAGCAAGGCCGTTTCCGTCAGAACTTGCTTGGTAAACGTGTCGACTATTCTGGTCGTTCGGTTATCGTTGTAGGTCCACATTTGAAATTACATCAATGTGGTTTGCCTAAGAAAATGGCATTGGAATTATTTAAACCTTTTGTTATCTCCAAATTGATTGGTCGTGAATACGCGCACAACGTTCGTTCTGCTAACAAGCTGATCGAACAAGGTAAGAGCGAAGTATATGACATCCTAGAAGAAGTTACTCAAGGTCATTACGTTTTGCTTAACCGTGCACCAACCTTGCACAGACTTGGTTTCCAAGCCTTCCAACCAGTTTTGATTGAAGGTAAGGCAATCCAATTGCATCCGATGGTTTGTGCGGCTTTCAATGCCGACTTCGACGGAGATCAAATGGCTATCCACGTACCGTTAACTGATGCTGCCCAAAAAGAAGCTAGAGAAATTATGGTCTCTTCTCATAACTTGTTGAAGCCAGCATCCGGCGATCCAGTGATGACTCCAGATAAAGACGTTGTGGTAGGTTCTTACTACATTACAAAAACTCGTGAAGGTATGCTTGGAGAAGGTAAGGCCTTCTCATCTCCTGATGAAGCGTTGCTTGCTTACAACATGGGTTATATTCACGTTAAAGCAATTATCAAAGTAAAAATGCTTGGCCAAGTAATGGAAACATCTGTTGGTAGAGTTATCTTTAACCAGATCTTGCCACCTGAATTAGGATACAGAAATGAAACTTTTGATAAGAAAAAGTTGCAAGCTTTGGTTCGTGAAGCACATAAACTTTTAGGTAACGACAAGACTGCTGAATTGATCGACAGAATTAAATCAACCGGGTTCAACTATGCAACCAAATCTGGTTTGTCATGGGGTATGGATGATTTGAAAATTCCTGAAATCAAGAAAGAATTGTTGGCAGCTGCAGATATTGAAGTTGAAACAACTTATCAGCATTTCAGAGAAGGTTTGTTAACTGAACACGAAAGATATTCTCAGGTTATCGAAATCTGGAGCAAAGTTTTGGAAGAAATGTCCAAGAATGTTACCAGCTCAGTTGACCCAAACGGTTCTGTAAACTCAATGGTAGTTTCTGGAGCTAGAGGTTCGTTCTCTCAGGTTTCTCAGATGGCCGGTATGAAAGGTTTAGTGGTAAACCCTGCCGGAGACGTTATTGAACTTCCTGTAAAAGGTTCCTTCAAAGAAGGTCTAACAGTATTGGAATACTTCATTTCTACTCACGGTTCTCGTAAAGGTATGTCCGACACAGCTTTGAGAACAGCGGACGCTGGTTACTTAACTAGACGTTTAGTAGACGTTGCTCAAGATATCGTTGTGAATTCAGAGGATTGTGGAACTTTAGATTATATTGATGTAACTCGCGCAATGGCTGAACAAATGAACAAAGGGTTCGACCGTCGTTTGTTTGGTCGTGTTGCCGCTGAAGACATTAAGGATAATGACGGTAAAGTTTTGGTAAAGAAAAACGAAGGTTTAGACGAACACATTTCTAAGTTGATCGGTGCAGCCGATTCCGGAATTGATTCCGTAAAATGTCGTTCAGTTTTGAAATGTAAATTGGTTCGAGGCGTTTGCCGTCTATGTTACGGTTACGACCTTGGATTCAATGAGATGGTTAAGCTTGGAGCTGCGGTAGGAATCGTGGCTGCTCAGGCGATTGGTGAGCCAGGAACACAGTTGACGATGCGTACATTCCACACTGGAGGTGTAGCGGGTGTCGACATTACTCAAGGTTTGCCTCGTGTTGAAGAATTGTTTGAAGCTCGTGAACCAAAAGGTCAGGCTACAGTTTCTGATATTGATGGTACTGCTTATATCAGCAAGCCTAACAACAAAGAATACTTAGTCCGAATTCAAAGCGAAGGCGCAGAGAAAGATGAGTACACTTTGGATGAAGCTCAAACTCAATTAAAAGATGGCGATAAGGTTACAGAAAACGAAGCATTGTTTATTAACGGCGCTGGTAAGGCTGTAAAAGCTAAGGCTGCAGGTATTGTTCACATGCAAAACAACAAAATTATTGTTGTTCGAGAATCCGATGAGCATGTTCGTGAATACACTATCCCAACTTCGTTCTCTCTATCTATTAAAGATCATGACTTAGTTACTAAGGGTCAGCAGATGACCGAAGGTAACTTAAACCTTGGACAAATATTAGGCTTGCGCGGTACCCAAGATGCGCAAAACTATATCGTAAAAGAAGTTCAAGATATTTACGTTTCTCAAGGTCAGAATATTCACGATAAACACGTTGAAGTTATCGTTCGCCAAATGTTCTCTAAGATGAGAATCTTGGAAGCAGGCGATTCTGAATTCCTAGTAGGCGATTTGATCGACAAGGCACGTTTGAATGACACCAATGAAAAGTTAGTTGCCGATGGCCGCAAGGCTGCCCAAGCAGAACAACTTTTGATGGGTATTACAAAAGTTTCCTTGAACACCGAATCATTCCTAGCAGCGGCATCCTTCCAAGAAACCACGCGTGTATTGATCGAAGCGGCTTTAGCAGCTAAGACCGATACCTTAAGAGGTTTGAAGGAAAACGTTATCATCGGTAAGTTGATTCCAGCAGGAACCGGGTTCAACCCCGTTGTTGCAGAGGAACTAATCGACGCCGATCTAAAGGCTCCAGGCCAAGACGAAGTCGAAGCCTAAGGTTCACCCTAGGTATCAACCCTACGGTATAAACTGTTGATAAATAACAAAACGCCCCGATTGCAAGTCGGGGCGTTTTCGTTGTAACAACATCGGCGCGGGTGTATCTACCGCAAGCTGCTCGAGTTGGTTAACGCCGCGTAGTAGGCTTTCTCCAGGTCAAGCACCTCCCTTGCGCGCGCGACTGCAAGCTTGTATTTCTGGGTCGCTACGAATGTACGGTTACTCGTGCACAGCTGCCGGTAGGCGCTGTCGCGCTCCACGATTGTTCGGGCGGCACGGGCGTAATCCTCCTTGGTCATATGAGAGTAGAAGCTGGAGTCATCGCTCTCTGTCTGAAGCAGGACCCAACCCAGGCGATTGAGCGAGTTGTAGAAGTTTGCGCAGCGCGCGGTGTCAGGGATCATTGCAAGAACTCTGATCTCTCGTCCAGAGAGCCGCGATGAATCTGCCCATTGATGCTGCAGAGCAAGGCGGCTGCCAGGTTTAGGCGACGATCTGAGGACTAAGGCCGAGACGCCTATCATCACGATCAAGCTAACTAAAAATAGAGTCCCTAAGTACTTACGCATTCTGCACCTCGAGAAAGTGGGTTGCCAGAGACCTTTGTTGTTATCTATGAGGCCTCCTTGGCGTTTTTCGAACTAGAACGATATAGGAGTATAGAAGAAATTTTTATCAAAGTCAAACCAAAAACCGCCTATTGGGAGCGGTGTTTTGGACTATTAATGCGACCTATTTAGGCCACTCGCTTATTAACAGCAGCTTCTCTTTCTTTAGATTTTTCCAAAGTTCTTCGGTGACGAACGGCATGAACGGATGCAATAAACGTAGTGTTACATCCAAATTGTAAAGCAGAATCTTTTGTGTGTTTTCTTTCTGATTTGCATCCAACAATTGTTCTTTGCTCGCCTCAATGTATTTATCTGCAAATTCGTACCAAGCAAATTGGTATAAAGCTTGAGCCGCTTCGTGGAAACGGGATGCTTCAATGTGCGCAGTTGTTGCAATCACAACCTCATCTAGCTTTGCCAATACCTCCTTGTCAGCTTCTGTTAGGCCTTCTGGTTTCCTGGAACTAGTTGTGTTCATTAAAGCAGTATCGGTGTTTGCTAAAACAAATCTCGCAATATTCCAAATCTTGTTTGCGAAATGCTTCATTCCTTTAACTTTTTGCTCGTCAAATATTACATCGTTACCGGGAGCAGTGCTAAAAATTAAAGCAATCCGCAAAGCGTCAGCTCCGTACTGCTCAATTATTTCTAAAGGGTCTACACCATTACCTAAAGACTTACTAAATTTTCTACCTTTATTGTCGCGAACAATTCCATGCAGTAAAACTTCTTTAAAAGGGATTTGTCCGGTTAAACTAGTTGTCATTAAAATCATCCGAGCAACCCAGGGGAACAGAATTTCATAGCCCGGCATTACCAAAGAAGTTGGATGGTAAGTTTTGAAATCTTTAGTTTGTTCCGGCCAACCCAAGGTGCTAGTCGTCCAGAGTCCGGATGAGTACCAAGTATCTAAGGTGTCTGAATCCTGAGTCCAACCTTCACCAGTAGGAGCTTCTATGCCGCAGTAAATTTCCGAATCTTTATACCACACTGGGATACGATGGCCAAACCAGATTTGCCTGCTAATACACCAGTCCCTAAGATTGTTAATCCAATTAAAATAAACTTTTTGATAATTTTCTTGGCTAAATTTAATTGCGCCACTTTCCACGACCTGACGCATTAGCTTTTTCAAGCTAATTGCGTCACCTTGTTTGATTCCCGCTAATTCGGAGTGTGGGAAAGCAAAGTCCTTATTTACATCTATAAACCATTGTAGTTTTGGCAAAGGTTCAATTACTGCGCCAGTTCTCTCCGAAGTAGAGACGTTTTGAACAACCTCTTCTTCTTTTTCCAGAAGATTTTGAGAGCGTAACCATTCAACAACAATTTCCCGTGCGTCCGTAGTTTTTTTATCTTTCAAAAGGCCTTCTACCGTCATCTTTGCGAACTCATTAATAACTGTTTTAAGTGGAAGATTATGTCTTTGAGCAATTTCATAATCGATCATTGAGTGTGCAGGGGTAACACCTAAAGCGCCGGTGCCAAAATCTTTTTCTACGCTTTCGTCAGCAATAATTTTAATATGGATTGGAACTTCGCAGAAAATCGCATCGTATTCCTTGCCAACAAATTGTTTATAGCGGTCGTCAGCAGGATGAACGGCAACTGCAACGTCGCCAACTTTAGTTTCCGGTCGGGTCGAAGAAATCGAAATAGGGAAGTCCGCACTGTATTTGAAAGTATACATTTTAGCCTTGCGTTCTTCATGGACAATTTCGTCATCCGAAATTGTTGTCTGACCTTTTGGGTCCCAATTTATAACTCGATCGCCACGATATATTAAACCTAAGTCGTACATCGTTTTGAAGGCAGTTCTAACTGCAAAGTTTCTTTTTTCATCAAAGGTATAAGCTTCGCGACTCCAGTCTAAAGAAGCACCAAGTTTTTTAACTTGATTTACTATTGTGTCATGGCTTTCTTGAGCAAATTTATTTACTCTTGCTAGAAAATCTTCTCGGGTGAAATCGGTTTTTCTTTTACCTTCTTTTTCTAAAAGCTTAACCACTTTAGACTCAGTAGCAATTGGCGCATGGTCAGTCCCTGGAAGCCACAAAACTTTCTTGCCCTGCATCCTTTGAAAACGGATGACAATGTCTTGAAGGGTTTCTTCGTAGGCGTGGCCTATATGCAAAGTCCCTGTGACATTTGGTGGAGGCAACATCATACTGAAAGGTTCGCCCGTAAGATTGTCAGGATTAAAAAATCCGGAATCTTCCCAAAGTTTATAAATAGCATCCTCTGTAGCGCGGGAGTCGTAGGAAGAAGCCATCTCGTCTAATTTCTCGTTTGAATTTTCTGTCATAATATTTTTCCAAAAATAAAAAGCACCAAAGGTGCTCAAGTTCGCCGTTAATTGCAAAGGCGAGGTACCAACTTGATTTATTACTTAATCATTCCTGTTACGCGGGATAGCGGTGGAGTCTACACCTTGCTTGCTGCAAGGCTCTTTCCACGCCCCTCTATATTAGAGATCCGGTGACGCCGGATTAGGCTTATTCATAGGTTACCAGATACTTTTGACCCTGTAAAGATGAGGTTTTGTGGCATTTGACCCGCAGTCGTTTTTAGCTTATAGTGTTTTTACGCGCAGGTCAGCTGCAGCATCCACCAAGGAGGTGTGATGAAGTTAGTGTCACCCCGGGTTCGCGTAGCTTGTTCAATCGCTGCGATGTGTTTGATCGCAGCGGGAGTACCTGCTACGAACGTCGGCGCTAGCACGGTTCCGGTCAGTTCGTCGATCGTTTACACTCATCCGTTGATGCCTCTCACGAGTCCATTGACCGACGAGTATGTACCGATCCTCGAGCCGACAAGTATGATCCGGCCAGCCCTGACAACCCATAACTTGTACCTCAGCAGGTTTTCCTGCTGGAGTACTGGCTCGACCGATCGAAGTCCCGGCGCCGTTCAAGCGAGCGTGGGGAGTGCTTTGGCGGGGCGCGTTCCTCCAACCAGCTTGGCTGTCAGGAGGTCAGCCAGCCCCGCCACCGCGGTCGCATGAGGCGTGACGGTTAGTACTAGCGGCGTGTTCTCTTTGAGAACACGCCGCTTTCCTTTTATATTTCTAGGCCTGGATTAACTTTAACCTTTGTATAATTAACCGGTTTAAAACCGCCTTGAAGCTTTATTGCTGCTGCGTTTGCAATCATCAATGCATTGTCGGTGCAAAGTTTAAAATCGGGCACGTACAATTTAAGTTTTTCCTTTTTGGCGGCGTCCCCTAGATCTTTGCGCAGTTTTTTATTAGCGGCTACTCCACCCGATAAAGTAATGCTTTTTGCTTTGTATTGTTTTGCAGCGCGGATTGTTTTTGCTACAAGCACATCTACAGCAGCATTCTGAAAAGAAAAAGCTAGGTCAGCAACTACTTGTGGATCTGACATCTTTAACTTCTCATCTCTAATTTTATATAAGACTGCTGTCTTTAATCCAGCGAAGCTGAAATTGTAATCTTTGGTATATTGCATTGGTCTTGGAAAATCATAATCTCTTTTTCCATGTAATGCTGCTTTCGAAATTTCTGGTCCGCCAGGATAAGGTAACTCTAGCATTCGAGCAACCTTATCGAATGCTTCACCGGCTGCATCATCAATTGTCTGGCCGATAATTTTAATTTTGTTTTTTGAAGCTAATAAAACAATATAAGTGTGGCCGCCTGAAACGATCAAATTAATGCTTGGGAGCTTTAGCTGCGGGTTTTGTAAAAAAGCAGAATAAAGATGCCCAGACATATGGTTGGTAGGGATGATTTTCTTATTTATGGCTAAGCTCAAAGCTTTAACATATTCGGTGCCTATTAATAGAGAAGTAATTAGACCAGGACCATTAGTTACTGCTAGGTAATCAATAGATTTTAGCCCTATACGAGCATCTGTTAAGGCTTTTTTAACAACCGCGTTAATTTTGCGAATATGCGCTCTTGCCGCTACTTCGGGAACAACACCTCTGGTCTTTCGATGTAAAGGAATTTGGCTAGAAACGACGCTGCTTAAAGGCTTAATAACGCTTTTTTGGGTCTTAACCACAGCTGCTGCGGTCTCGTCGCAAGATGTTTCTATTGCTAATATGATCATAATTTAAAGTATTTTTTGTATAAAAGTATTAAAATTAGTTGTATGCTTAGGACAAATTAGTATAATTAATTGCTATTATATTGTATGATATGTACAACAGACGTTCTTTTGTACGTTTGTATAATACATGTATAAAACCGTAACCACCAATCAACAATATGCCAATCAATGAACTTATTGCAGAAACCATTGTAAATAAAATATCATCCTTAATCAACCGCGCAGTTATTATTAGCGATCCTCTTGGAACAATTCTAGCCAGCACAGATCTTACCAAGACCGGTTTACAGTTTACAGCAATGCAGCGAGCCGCTGAAACTAACACCAATCTTGAAGTAACCAAAGAAGACTTTAGCTTTACTAAGAACCCACTGGAAACCGGTATTATTATTCCTTTGGTTTATAATGGAGAAGTTGTCGCTACTCTATATATACAAGACGAACCGGATAATTACAAAAAGTATTTGCCAATGGCAAAAACCACAGGCGAATTGCTCATTTATCAAACATTAGTAATAGACAATGTTCCTTACAAAGATAAAATTAAAGACAATTTCATCTTTGGTTTGTTGCATCACAAGCTTTCTTGGGATGATCAACGCACTTACGATGAAGCAGAATTGTTAGAGGTCAGCTTGCATAAAGACAAGATCGTTGTAGTGATTTATGCCCCAGGATTTTGGCAAACTCAGTTCAGTGAAGAAACTCCAACCAGTGAAGATGAAAGACAGGGACGCTTGCACACCTACAAGAAAAAACTTTACGATGCGATAAAAGAATTTTATGGTGAAGTTTCCGCAGTGCAAATTTCTTATTTTGGAAATGATACATTCATCGCCTTGATTGATGAGACTCCAACTATGAAGGGTGGCCAGATGATTGAAATAATGCGGAAGAAAGCCGCTGACTTCAATGCAATTGTGCATCGTCAATTTCCAAAAGAAATTGCTAAAGTTGCAATTGGTCTTGGCAACTTCTATCGAGGGAAAGATGGAATTGTTTTGGCATATGAAGAAGCAAAAGTTTCATTGCAACTTGGTTTAAACTTCGAAGAGCATAAGCCTCTATTCCATATCGATGACTTAGGAATGATTGCAATATTGGCAGGAGGGAACAAACGTTGGCAGGAAAACTTTGTTAAAAATCTTTTGACCCAATTGCTGCCTGAAAAATATTTGATTGAGACGGTCGAGGTTTTCTTTAATGAAAATATGAGCTTGACCCAAACTGCAAAAAATTTAAACATTCACCGCAACACTTTGCTGTATAGACTGTCCAAAATAAAAAAAATTACTGGATTAGACCCTCGCAACTTCAATGATGCAGTGAAGTTAAAACTTGCCTCAATCTTGAGCAATTTGCAAGAAAAAGAACGTGCTTAAAACAAACCCTCTTTTTACACAATTTAATGCCAAGGATTGGATAAAACAATCAATTAGAATTCAGAATGCCTCAACAAATGTACCGCTGTGCCAATGTTAGGAATATGAATTTCCGCTAGTATGAATTTGGAAGGGAGACGCATATGGCAATAAACGTATATCACGATCAAATTAAAAACATAATATTCAACCGAGTCAGTGATGATGAATTTTTACAGAAAGATCCAAAAGAATCAAAGAAAAAGCAAAAAGAACAAAGTAAAACGATTGAATATCTAAAGACTAATTTGCTAGAGTTTGCAAATTATGCCAAGCGTTTTAAGCGCCCTGATGACACTATTGAATTTCGTAGGTATCAGGTTTAAATAGCCATTGGATGATAGGTCTCAAATAAAAATCCAGGATGAGGATCCTGGATTTTTATTTGCTCTTGTCTATTGAACCTCTGAAAGATTCTGTAGTTCTTGCTCAACTGCTAATTGCCAGTTGTCATTCTGATGCCCGACATATTTTTTTACGATTGATTTTGGAGTATTTAAACCAGCTTGAATATAGTGTTCTTCCAGGATTCTATTGACATCCGCTACTGCCTGATCAAAATTTTGGTAGTTCTTCATA
This sequence comes from Candidatus Doudnabacteria bacterium, assembly GCA_028286905.1. GTDB lineage: Bacteria > Patescibacteriota > Doudnabacteria > UBA920 > VMFF01 > JAQBQP01. The sequence goes on along the minus strand of JAQBQP010000001.1, from coordinate 134,873 downwards.
TTCCAAGCACCACCAATACCCCAACAATTATTAGTTACTTGGTGTTTGCAAAAAGAACTTTCCGCTCTAGAAATTGCAATTATAAGTTTCCACTGGCTTTGCTCGGAGATGGCTTCAACATGATCCGCTAGCGGCGAGTTTTTGGACTTCAAATATTTCTCTAAAAATTCTTTCCGTTTTTTTAAAGGATCTGGTAAACTAATTTTTTCTTTTGGTAAAAATACTTCTCCCGGTTGCGATAGCACTTGGTCATCCAGTGTTAACTGATCCGGTTGGGAAATTACTTGAAAAGTTGGATCGACACTAATATCGCTGGAAAATTTTTGCGGATCAGAATAATTATTATAAGAAGCCAAGCCTCTACTAGTAGCGATGGAGAAAATAAACGTCACTAAAAAAGTTATCGCAATAGTTGCTGCTTGTTTTTTATCTATAAACCTTGTCAGCGTAATTGCTTTTGTTCTTTGTTGATAAGGCGCGGAGAGTACTTGTCGCTCTGCAAAGTGCGGTTTCGGTTGATTCAAAAAAGAATTTTGTTTCGAAATGTGCTTTGGTTTTGCTTGGATGCCATCGATATTCATATGTGTTATTATAACATATATGTACCAGAATATTGTTGGTAAATTCGATGCATTATTGGCAGATTATGATGGTACCATTTTGAATTCAATGGAGCACTTAGCATTGAATGCCGTTGAGATGTATAAGGAACACGGAATAACAGTAGAAGTAAATGAATTCATTTGTGAATACATTCAACCTTTTTCTAAATTACATTCTCATTTCGGTTTGAAATGTGATACGTTAGAGGAGCAAGAACAGTTTAACAAAAAATATTGGACTATTTCTGACAGAAATAATTTTCGTTCTGAATTTTTTCCGGGAGCACTGCAAACTTTAAAAAAATTACATCAATCAGGGATCCAGCTTGGCATCGTTTCGGCCGCAAAGAAACAAAGTATTTTGGATCGCTTTAGCGAAGAGAGGGTCGCGGATTTATTTGATGCCGCACATATTGTCGGCGAGTCTGATCGCAAGGTTGATGCGATAAAATCTTTTTTTCAGAAAAATAATTTAAAACCAGAAAGAGTTTTAATGTTAGGTGATGTGCCCAGTGATTTAGATTATGGCAAAGCCGCAGGCGTTAAGGTTGCCGGCTTTGTTTATTCTGGGTACCCAAAAGAAGTTCATGCTCGATTGAAGGAAAGGCTTACACAATCTGAACCTGATTTTATTTTTGAAGAATGGGCTTAATTAAACTTAAATGTGTTTAAAACCTGGTCCAGTCTGGATTGTACAGCATTGATATCCACTGCCGTAACTGTACCGGCAGGGTAGTTACCAATAGCGGAAGTGTGAACAGTTTCATTTAATTCTATGCAACTTTGAGCGCCAACTAAGGTTCGATAAGTTTTTGTATCGTAACGGTTTCCAGCGCCCGCACCCGCGCCAGAAGTAGTATAGAAGGTTACACCGTTAATTTGTACCGTGGTTTTAAAGCCATCTCCATTTTCAGGAGGATTCATTGCCAAGCAGCTGGCTAATGTTTTCGCGTATGAAGCGCTAACCGAGAAAGCCGCATCACCGAAGTTTGTGTTTGGATAATCTGTTTTAGGAATTTGAAGTTCTGTGACTTTATCGTTCAAAAGAGCATAGTTTGGCGTGACAAAAGCCATGTCAGCAGGGTACTGGAATTGAAAGGAATAGGTGCTATTTTTATAAGTTTGGGTTGTTGGTTGTGTTTGTTGTGGCGGCTGAATCGGAGGATTATTATTGTTTGCATTAGGATCCGTGTTTACCGTACTAGTGCATCCTGCAGCTAATAGCGCAAAAGCTGAGATAAGAAAGACTTTTTTCATATAGAGGTTATTTATAATGATTATTACTTCTTTTAAGATAGCATTTAGTGATGCTATCGTAAATTGGATTAAAATACTATCCTAAGACTTTACTAAATTTATCCAATATGCTATAATGTTTATATAAGTAGTTCCCAAAAGGCGCGCTTTCATCAAAATTAATGGAAGTCAGCCAAATTGAAACAAAAACAAAAAATAATAAGAAAGAATATGAAATTTCAAGCGAAAGTGGTGATTTTAGTTACGGTTTTTTTTGTCTTCATCGGGCATAGTGCGCACGCAGCTACAACGCCTCCTGAGCTGCCTCGAGTTTACATTGATACAACAATGCCGGTTCAGACCGGAGCAATTTTTAATGTTGCAAATAGTTGCGCAGGATTATCAAATTGTTCTACTAATTTACAGACCGCCATTAATAACGCTCAACCTGGCGATACTATTATATTGAAAGCAGGGGACATTTTCCCTGGAACTTTCAGTTTGCCTAATAAAACCAACCCATCTAATAAGTGGATTATTATCGAATCTAGTAAACTTTCTAGTTTACCGGCCCCGGGAAAACGTGTTTCGCTCGCTGACGCCGTAAACATGCCGACCATTACTGGTGGAAACAGTCAGCCTCAAACAGCGATCCAAACTCAGTATCAAGCAAACCACTATCGTTTTGTTGGTATTCGCTTTATTCCAAATCCTGCTATTTTTAGCACTGGTCTGATTCGTATTGGAGATACGAACGTTCCAGAAACCACTGTCGGACAGCTGCCTCATGACATTACTTTTGATAGAGTTATTATATCCGGTGACCCGGTCTTAGGTGGTAGAAGAGGAATTGCTTTGAATGGCAGAATGACCGCTGTTATCGATTCTTATTTAAATGACTGGAAAGAGGCCGGTTCCGATTCTGCAGCGATGGGCGGATGGAACGGTGCCGAGGGTTATAAAATTGTAAACAATTATTTGGAAGGCGCTGGAGAGAATGTTTTTTTTGGAGGTTCGCCTAATTCAATCCCGGGAGTAAACCCAAGTGATATTGAAGTCAGAGATAATTATTTTTATAAACCGGCTTCATGGATGACTGACAGCACTCCATGGATTATAAAATGTCTTTTTGAATTGAAAGTAGGCGAGCGTGTTTTAGTAGAAGGCAATGTCATGGACGGTAGTTGGGCCGGACAACAAGGGGGAAAAGCTTTCAATTTTAAATCGACTAATCAATACGGTACAGGTCCTTCTTATTATCACACAGGAGATGTAACAGTACGTTATAATTATGTGCGCAATGTTGGATCTGTTATGAGCTTGATTGGAATATATCCACCTCCTGCCACAGTAATGAATAATTTTAGTTTTACTAACAATGTTGTGGAAAAAATTAACGTCGCGCCTTATTTTAGCGATCCAGGAGGCCCTAGTCTTTTTACCACGGGCGGTTCTCCGGCGATGCCAAATGTTCAAATTTCTCACAATACTATGGTTTCGACAGGAAATATTTTAGCTGCAATGGAGCCAGACGGGGTAATTGATGCAGTAGGGTTTGATTTTGATAATAATATTATAATGGGCGGCATTTATGGCTTTAAAGCTGCTGGCACGCAATCTGGCGATGTAAGCCTTGTAAAATCTTTTACTAATTATAGTTTTAAAAATAATGCCATAGTCGGCGGTGCGAGTACTGGTCCGGTTGGAACCAATACTTATTATCCGGCCACGCTTTCGGCTCTAAATTTTACCGATCTTGCGAATAGCAATTATTTAATCGCCAGTGGAAATTTAAAAAATGGCGGAAGCGATGGCAAGGATGTAGGTGCGGATATTCCTACATTAAATTCCATGATCACAGGTGTTGTTGCCGGTACGCCGGGTACTTTCACACCAGCTCCTCCTTCTGACACTACTTCTCCCACGGTACCGACTGGGTTAATCAAAGGAACTGTAACTACAACTTCAATAGTTCTAAATTGGAATACATCAACAGACAATACCGCAGTAACCGGATATAAAATTTATAGAAATGGCACACAGATCGCGATTGCTACTGGAACTACATATTTAGATCAAGGATTAACAGCTGCAACTACCTATTCATATACGGTGAGCGCTTATGATGCGGCGGGTAATAATTCTTCACAGTCTGCTGGACTAAGTATTGCTACTCTGTCTAACCCGGTTAATAATCCTCCCACCGGAACACTTGTGTACGCCACTCCTCTCTCAATAAGCTTTGGAAGCGTCAACGTCGGCAGTGCTTCTACCTCTGTGATAATTTCCTTGTACAATCCTACTACAGCCAATATTACAGTTAATCCTACTACAACAGGGGACTTCGCCATTTCCCAAAATTATTGTAACCTAGGCGCTGTTTCAAACACCCACTGTGATGTCTATGCTACCTTTACTCCGACCCAAAGTGGAGCAAGAACTGGAACCCTTACGTTTACAGAACCCGGCGTAACAGGGAGTCCGCAAATAGTAATTCTTTCAGGTGTTGGTCTTGGTACTTCTGTAACTCCTCCGGTCATTCCACCTGTAATTCCTCCAACAGCTCCAGGAGTATTGTTGCCCGCAGGAACGTTTCCAGGAGACGTGATTTTTATGGGAGTTGCTCCAATGTATCTAGTTGAATCAGATGGTTTGCACCCTTTTGATACTACCGCTTCCCTAAATCTTTATTTGCAAACAGGAAAGCTAATTAAGCCAACTCCAGGAAACCCAGCGAATTATACCATTTCAACTATTACCGCAGCTCAATATCTAAATCAACCCGGTATGACGCCGACATCTCCAGCATCTCCAACGTCTCCGACAACCCCTGTAACTCCACCAGTAACCTTACCAACAGGGTCCGCTCATCCAGCTGGTTCTAATACAACTTATCAAGGAACAATATTTTTCTACGATGGAACAAATAGGCATGCCTACACCTCTGCAGGAGCATTCTTGTCTTATGGTTTTAACTCCTTCGCAAACGCTCTCCCTTCAACCTCCGCTGATACAGCAATACCTTTAAGTACATTTGCAGCGCCAATGGACGGATCATTAATTAACGATCATGGCACCGTATACTTAATTACAAATGGCAAACGAGCAGGCTTTGTATCTGAGCAAGTATTTTTTGGCCTTGGTTATTCTTACGCAAACGTCTTAGCAGGGGATACAAGCTTTATGACTACACTTACTCCAATTAGTAATGCCGCAACAACGCACCCTGCAGGAACTTTAGTAATCTATCAAGGAACAGTATATATAGTTGGTAATACTGGAAAGATTGGAATTCCAGATATGAATACTTTCTATTCCTGGGGCTACAATCTAAAAAATGTGGTTAATGCCAACCAATATGATATCTCAGCGAGCTTGCCACAAACCAATATCCTACCAGCTAGACCTGCTAGCGCATTGAATGCATTAGGATATATTGGCGGATAATAAACATAAAATAATGGGGAATACAAAAGAGAGAAGCACAAGCCCGATCGGCGAGTTACTTCTCTCTTTTTGTTTTTTCATTGAATACGGCGGCTAGCGGGAACTACCGATGATGTGCCTGGTAGAACCAAGTCGCGGCGATCAACGCGTAGCAGGGAAGCAGTGTGGCTACCGTCGACCTTGGAAACGCCGGCCGACGGGTGTAGATGTTCGGCCAGACGGTTCCAGCGGTGACATGCACGGCGATGATCGACAACAGGATTGCTGATTCGGTGCGGGGGACGTTTGGTGTGTTCGCGAACAGCAGTACCGCGACAAATGCCGCCCAGAAATACAGCGTGTGTAACCAGCCCGCTAATGTCAGCTCGTGGTGATAAGTGGCAAAGTCCGGGATTTCCAGTCCGCCCTCGATCCACATCTTGGTCATGCCGTAGCAGATGAAGAGAGCAATCAGCATACAGACCAGACTTTCCCTAGCCGTCCAGGTCGATCCGAATCGACCGTAGAGGTATGCTATCAGCGGCGTGAAGATCAGCAGGTCCGCCCAGCAAGCCGGATGCGGCAGGAATGGAATTCCACGAAAGAAGCCGCGGTTGCGCATTTGGCCGGCCGTCAGCATCCGATCCATGTAGGCCCAGAATGCTTCCAGGAACACCAAGAAGGTTCCCCAGACCAGTACGTCTTTGGAAATAACGTTAACAACTCCGCTCAATGAAAACATGAATCCTCCTCAGGTATTCAGGTTGTGGTTAAGCTCAATGCTTAGCCGATTTCTGAATATATCATAAGGAGGACTATTTGGCAATCCTGTAATTTTAGGGTTCTACTCTAGGAAAGCTTCGTCAATGTAGCACCATTTCCAGGTATCACCGGGTTGAAATGATTTGATTACCGGATGTTTGGTCTGGTGAAAATGTTTGGTGGCATGCTTATTTTTTGAGCTATCGCAACAGCCAACATGGCCGCAGGTTAAGCATAAACGAAGTTGTACCCAGGCGTCCCCAGTTTCCAAACATTCTTCACATCCATTTGGGGTTTTTGGATTAACATTTTCTTTTGCTTCTAATAAATGTGCACAAGGCAGTTTATTCATAAGGAATTGTTAAATTGTAAGCTCTTTATCACTCACGTCTTTTTTAGTGATCGATAAGTATATTACCGTCGCTAAAATTGCTAAAAGGAATATTCCGCTAGTTACAACCGTACCTAGTTCTAATCCGCCATTGTCTTTAGGTTGAGAAAGGTAGTCGCCTAACGATGCGCCCAACGGTCTAGTTAAAATGTAAGCGATCCAAAATGCTAACACCGCATTTAATTTAAACGCTTTGTGACCAAGGTAAATCAGGACAATTAATCCGCCAAAAATTAAGGCAGACACTAAATAACCTAAGCTAAAGCTTTCAGCCACAAGATCCCCAGCTGCTGTTCCTAAAGCGAAGGTGAATAGAATCGCCAGCCAATAAAAAGCTTCACGACGTTTTGTAAATATTGTGTGAATCGATAATGTTTTTTCGCTCGCATACCAGGCGCTAAAGGTTGCTGCTAGGGCAATCGCAAAAACAATTGTTGTTGTTTGAAGAGAAACTCCGAAGTTGTCAGTTAAGTTATCAGTGATCAAGGTTCCGAAAATACTGATCAAAACCACCGCTAACCAATAAATGCCAGGAACGTACTTTTTCGCTCTAAATTGGAAAAACAAAATTATTAGCAGCAGAGCGCCTGTAACATAGGTTACTCCCGTTAATCCCAGGTTTAGGCGGGTATTTAGGAAGTCTGCGAAAGTTTCTCCAACGGTAGTACATAAGATTTTAATAATCCAAAAAAATATTGTAATCTCAGGGACTTTATTTAGTATTTGGCCATAGCTTGGCACAGAAGATTTTTGCATTTTTTATTTCTTAGAATACGAAAGCAATACGACTCCAGAGTCATAGGATCTCGTTTCATTTAATTTTAAATTGATCGGAGCTATACCATCAGGGAAAAGATGTTTACCCTTTCCCAATATTATTGGATAAACCAAAAGCTGATAATTGTCTATTATGTCATGTGGCATTAAGGATTGAATAAGCTGAGCACTGCCAGCAATTAAAATGTCTTTGCCTTCTTGCTGTTTTAGCTTGGTAATTTCCTCTATTACGTTGCCTTTTATTATTGTGGAGTTGTTCCACTTGGGTATTGTCAAAGTTGTAGAAACCACAACTTTAGGCATGCTATTCATTTTATCAGCAAAGCCTTCCTCGTCTTGCATTGTTGGCCAAGCCTCGGCAAAACCTTCGTAGGTAGTCCGACCCAGTAATTGGATGTCGCTATTAAATAATTCCTCTTTTTTAAACTTCGCTATCTCTGGGGTCCAAAATGGAAATGACCATTCATGAGGAGCTTCCATTACACCATCTAAGGTAATAAATTCAGTTACAATCAATTTTCTCATATGTTCGTATTTAATTAATATAAATATAGCGTATGTCTGATTTTTTGGCCATTGTACTAGAAGTTAATGCCGCATTTGTATATACTTTATCCAAGAACTACTCTTTGAAAGGGGGTGAAAAATATAATGCAAGTAAATTTTTTGGCAGTGTTGGTGGCTTCGATTGTTAGTATAATCATAGGCAGCATTTGGTATGGACCGCTATTTGGTAAAATGTTTATCGAGCTTTCTGGAATGAATCAATGGTCTCCAGAAAAACAAGCTGAGATGAAAAAAACCATGAACCTTTCTTACCTTGGGCAATTCGTTGCGAGTTTGGTAACATTTTACGTACTAGCCCTCTTTATAAACCGAATCGGCCAAGTTAGCATAATGGGCGGAATAGTAACTGCGCTTTGGATTTGGTTAGGGTTTTTGGTCACTCAAAAATTTGGGGAAACTCTTTGGGGCGGCAAGATGACATTATTCTGGCTAAACGCTGGAAGCAGCTTGTTAATTTATGTAGCAGGCGGCGCAATTATTGGTGCTTGGAGATAGCACTTATTTAAATATACAGTAAATTAAAACACCTCATATCGTGAGGTGTTTTAATTAGTAAGCTAGTAGTTACGATTTACCAAACCTTGAATATTTCTCGACTGCCTGTTTGGTACATTTCTTGATAACCTTCCATTTTTGACATTGCTTCCTTCATCTCAGGCGTTGGGTTCATATATTTTTTGAAAGCTTCTTCGTATGCGGTTAAGCTTTCATATTTTGAAACCATTACGACTCGATTAAACTGACCGGTCATATCACTCATAATATGCATTACTTCGCCATCCCCAGACATAACCTCTTTAAATAGCTTGGCCACCTTAGAGGCACTCCCGGGTTTACAAACAAATGTATCTTGAACGATAATCATAATTTTGCTCCTTTTAAATTAACAATAATAATTTATTAAGTAATAGATGGAATAGTTGGTTTGCCCAAGAGAATATTGAACGATTCCCAATGCCCTAATGCTACCAAATCGCAGAATAATGTGATAACTAAAAGCATCACTAAAGAGAAGATAATTGCCCGGCGGCCTCTTACTTTTAGAGCTTTAAGTAAAAATTCCCCAACTATTAAACCAATAATAGTACCGGGGATGTATATATTAGTCGCTAATATACTTAAAGGGCCAATCGGAGTAAATAGACCGATAATTTCTCTAAATCTAACGTACTCTAGTAGGATGCCAAGCGCAGTGCCTCCAAAGAATGTTGATACCCAGTATATTACTGTAACGATCGCAAACCAGAACCACGGGTGCTCCCAGATTTTAAGAGTAGGTGGTAGAGGGACAGCATTTGGATTGATTTTTGTTTCCATTTAAGTTTATTAACTGATTATAATAACTGAACTTATAAAGGTATAGTAGCAAAAGAGGCTTAGTTAATCCAATTAACAAAGTCAGGCTTTGTTAAAGAATTCTTAATTCCAAACTTTGACCTGTGGCCAAATTTCGTTTAACGGAAGTTTCAATCCGCGACAAAGATAGATCGTAAAATGTTCTTCTGTCATGGCATACGGTTGGCCTACAGTTCCTGCTGCCTCGACTTGGGTACATAGTTTTTCGGCGCGAGTTTGATTAAACCCAAGTAAAATAATCGTATTTATATCATGGTTCCCGGGTCCCCATAAATAAAAATTTTGATGAGCGCTGATTACAGGAGGTAGGCCAAATTTTGGTCCAAAGAAGTCTACTGCTCCGGCTTCGCCGTAGTTGCTTGCCCAAATGACCGTTTTATTTTGTTCATCTGTAGTTAAGCTATGATAAACTTCGGCAGTATTGGCAACCATTTCGGGCCAACCGAACCTGTCGCCAAAATATTGAGGTAGAGGACCAGAATGGGCAACTTCGGTTTTTGGTACTTGCAACCCAAACAATTTTTGGTATTGAATAAGGGTTTGAGGGGATAGAATTGGCAAAACGATTGGCGCGAATACTAATCCGGAAAGGGTTAGTATCGTCAAAAACGAAACTTTAATTGCTTTACTAAATTTTCGTTCCGACAATAATTTTTCCCAAGCCAAACCGCCCCCAGCAAACAATATCGGATAAACAGGAAACATATAATAAACTTTGCCTTTAAGTGCGATTACAATAATTGTTAAAAATAGGTAAGCCAGACCTAAAAATCTGTATTGCTTCCCTTTTTTGTGGAATAAGAAATACCATAAGCCCAATAGCCACACCAGAACAGTTGGCGGAAGCAACTCTAACACTTGTTCGCCAACAAATGCTTGGGGGCTTAGAACTGTATTTTTCCCTAAAAGCTGGACGTTTCTTAGATCTTGCAAAGTCGCCCATTGGTGTTGATACTCCCAAGCTAAATTAGGCATCATTATTAAAAACGCCAGAAGGCTACCTAGTAAGAACCACTTACTCAGAAATAATCGCCTATGTTTAGTGAATAATAGTCCTGTTAGCAACGCAAGTCCGAAAAAGACCATTGAGTCTTTATTTAAAAATCCAAAGCCTGCAATAATTCCAAATCCAATCCAATATTTTGGGTTTTGGCGGTTGATAACCAAAATAAGAAAATATGTGCAGCCTAGCCAAAAAAGAGGTTCAAACGCATTCATAGACATATAGCTGTTCATGCTGAGAATGCCTGACGCAATGAAAACCGAAAGGCAGGCTAAAGTCGTGGCAAAGCGTTTTCCGCCTAGTTCTTTGGTGATAAGAGTAGTTAAATAGATTTCCGCCGCGCTTGCTAGTGCTGGTAAAAACCTTAAAGCTAGGAGAGAGTCGCCGAGTACATAGCGATTAAGTCTAACCAACCATGCAATCATTGGAGCAAAATCTACATAACCTAAAGCTAAATGCTTGCTAGCAGATAAATAGTAAAGTTCGTCACGAAAGTAACCATAGCCGTTGGCAGTTAAAAGGTGAACTAACACCGCCGCCGCACCAAAATAGAAGCCAATCCATTTTGGGGTGATGAAGCGCTGGAAGATTGATTCAATAGATGGGTTTTGCATTAGTGGATTAAAAACAATAGAGAGGGATTAATGGAAAGATTGTAGCATATATATAAACTGGCGGTACTGTGAATATGTCCCGTTTAGATAAAGCTCTTGACAGTACTGCTTCAGATGTAATAAATAGTTAAATAAAGAATATTTTTAACAAAGCTTAAAATGATACAATAAGACTATAATTAAATTCTAATTTTATGGTAATCAAAAGAATTCAATACACCGTTGTTTCCGACTACGCTGAAACAAATAAGAAAAATATAATGAAAGTCATGGAAGAGCTCAAGCTTAAAAATCTATCGGGAATCCGTTACAGTACATATGTTCTTGATGATAAAAAAACCTTTATGCATTTTGTTGTAACAGAAAGCGATGCGGCAAACCAAATATTAACGGGATTGGAGACGTTTAAAATTTTTCAGACTGAGCTTATGGCAAGCGGTCCTGAGTTCCCTCCAAAAGTAGAAAACCTGACGTTGGTTGGATCTTCGTATGAACTTTTAGATTAACATACAGAGGAGAAAGCCAAGCTGACATGTTTGTTTATTTTGGTAAACCATTTCGACACAGGCGTAAAACTTGGAATAAGCTAGTGAAGGAAATGCATGAGTGCGTAAATAAAGGCAATGATTACTATTAAAAATGCAACTGATAATATTATACTTAAAATGGAGAAGGTATTTTTAATTTTTGTTGCGGTGCCAGAGTCATTTGTGATTAGCCCACGCTTTTTACTGGTCCAATAATCACTATTTCCCACCAGTAAGAATAGAAAACAGAAAAGTATCAACCAAATAATACTACCATTTGGAAAATATTTATCTAAATTGGAAAAAAGATCTAGTCCTCCAAGAAGGGCAGCCAGCCCGCTTAATCCAAAAAAGTATCTGTAAGCTGTGATATTTCTTGTTGCCATGTTTTTATAAAGTATAGTATAGAACTGAGAAGAAATTTAGAGTAAATCCAGTGGATTACTTAATTACTAGCAGTATACTCTATCTTTTATTGCCCGACCAACAGGATTCAAACATATTTTGGAACATGGGAAACTCTGTTTGCCTCAATGAGAAACAAAACAAAAACACCGTTTTCGGTGTCTTGTATTTTTGGTAGCGCTACGGGGAATCGAACCCCGATTACCAGGATGAAAACCTGGCGTCCTAACCATTAGACGATAGCGCCATGAGATGTTGAGGCGAAATTAGCCTCAACATTCTATCATTTTTAGGCTACTTTGTAAAGCCACCGGCTTGAATATCCTAGGGTTTTTGGTGCGATCTTCCCAGTCAATAGGAGTTTATTATACATTAAAATCTGCTACAATATAGAAACATTAAAGCACTATTATGAATGACGAAGTACTAAATACAGTAATTATCGGTTCAGGTCCAGCGGGTTTAACCGCTGCTATTTATGCTGCTCGAGCAGAAATTAAGCCGGTGTTAATTGCTGGACTTAACCCAGGCGGACAGTTGATGCAGACTACCGAAGTAGAAAATTTTCCAGGATTTCCTGAAGGAATTTTGGGACCAGACCTTATGGCTAATATGACCAAGCAGGCAGAACGTTTCGGTACAAAAATTATGCAAGAAAATGTTGAATCAGTAGACTTTTCTGCAAAACCATTTAAGATTAAAACCGACAAAGCTGAATATTTAACTAAGACCGTAATTCTAGCGATGGGCGCAGAAGCAAATTGGTTAAACTTACCAAATGAACAGCGTCTTCGTGGTAAGGGTGTCTCAGCGTGTGCCACTTGTGATGGCTTCTTCTTCAAGAATAAAGAAGTGGTCGTGGCCGGCGGGGGAGACGCCGCAATGGAAGAAGCGATTTTTTTAACTAAATATGCTTCAAAGGTAACGATGTTAAATCGCACCGAAGAGTTTCGTGCTTCTAAAATTATGTTAAGCAGAGCACAGGCTAATCCGAAGATAGAATTTATTACAAATGTACAAATTGTAGATGTTTTAGGCGACGCTGTAATCTCCGGAGTTCGTCTAAAAGATTCTGTTACCGGTGAAGAAAGAGATTTTGTTTGTGGAGGAATGTTCGTTGCAATTGGACACTCTCCAAGTACAAAGTTCTTGAATGGTCAGATTGAATTAGATCAAAAAGGTTACGCGATCGTAAAGAATAACACGGAAAGCAGTGTGGAAGGCGTGTTCATTGCTGGAGATGTAGCAGATCACCGCTATAGGCAGGCGATAACAGCTGCTGGAGCAGGAACAATGGCCGCGCTTGATGTCGAAAAGTATCTAGCACATCACATCTAAACTGCTTAAAAATAAAAAGACCGACAAGGGGTGACGATGGTAGAATTCTTTGCTCGCTGCGAATTTGCAGCCCATTGAGCAGCAGACAAAGAATTACTACCTCGGCAGGACCCCGTCGGTCTTTTTATTTATCTAAGATTAGTTACTAGCGCGAGATACGTATGCGCCATCACGAGTGTCGATGCTGAGCATATCACCCTCTTTGATGAACATTGGTACTTGTACCACTAAACCGGTTTCTAATGTTACCGGCTTGGTAACGCTTCCGCCAGAGTTACCAGTAACGTTTGGGGGAGCGTCAACAACTTTTAGTTCTACCTTTACTGGAATTTCGATTGAAACGGGATTGCCGTTGTATCGAAGAATCATCACTTCCATGTTTTCTTTAAGATACTTTTCCTGTTCGGAGGTATCTTCTTTATTCATGTCGATTGTCTCGAAAGTCTGTTGGTTCATGTAGTGAGTGCCAGCTTCATCCGCATATAAGAAGTTTGCTCTTTCGCGGGTAACGTCAGCTTCATCTACTTTTTCACCAAACTTAAAGGAATATTCAATTACTTTTCCAGAGATAAGGTGCTTTAGCTTAGTTTGCATAACCGGCTTACGCTGTGCGGTTCGCATTCTGTTTGACCAGATAACTTGGTAGGGCTCGCCGTTCCAAGAAAGGATCAAACCTAATTTTACGTCTGATATATCTAAAGACATATTTTCTTTTTAATAACTTTAGCTAGCTACGAATGGAAGCAAAGCCATATGACGAGCGCGCTTTAAAGCGGTGGTCACCATTCTTTGATGCTTCGGACATGTGCCGGTTTTGTTGTGAGACAAGATTTTTGCATGCGGAGACATAAATCTTCTCAAAGTTTGAGAATCCTTAAAATCTACAACGCTTATTTTATTGCTGCAAAAGTAACAAGTCTTTTTTACTTGAGGTTGCATATTTAAAATGGAATATCTTCAACCGAGATTTCTTCGTCCATCGGTTGATCTTGGTTAATGGTTGGAATTTGTTCTAATGATTTTTCAAAACTATTATTTGAGCCGCTCTCGAAAGAGTTGCCGCCCATTGATCCGCTAGGGGATCCGCCTTTAGAATCTAACATGATCATATTATCCATGACGATTTCAGTTCTGTTCTTTTTCTGACCGTCAGTGGCATCCCATGATCTGGTTTGAATTCTGCCTTCAACGTACACTCTGCTGCCCTTTTTTAGGTACTGACCTGCAATTTCTGCAAGCTTTCTCCAAGCAACAATGTTGTGATATTCAACTTGTTCCACTTTCTCGCCTGATTGAGATTTATAGACAAAGTTTGTTGCAATAGAGAACGAACATACATTTGCACCTTGTGGTGTTGTTCGAATTTCTGGATCACGGGTCAAACGACCGATGATCATAGCCTTATTTAAATCCATATGTGTTTATTGTTAATTAAACATTCTTAAGATCTTCAGATAGGGCATCCTCGATTTTTTGATCGATGTTCTCATCTGTTACAGGAGTTGCTTCTGATTCGCCTTCAGTAGGAGCCGCTGTCTTAGCGCGTTCGTTTCTGTTCTTGTTCATTGCTTCCTGGGCGATAACGTCCTTAGCCATTCTTTCCAAATCTTCATCGATGCCGATGATTAAATGTCGGATGATTCCAGGCGCTGTACGCACTTTAGTATCTAGATCGCTTACCTTCTGCGCAGGAATTTCAAATGTAACTCCAGCGTAAAAACCATTCCTAGTTTTTTTAATTGGGTAAGCTAATTTCTTTTTGCCCATTAGCTCTTCTTTGATGACTGTGCCATCATTGTCAGCTATAAATTTTAAAACCCCATCAGTAACTGTGGGGATTTGGTCATCAGAAATGGTTGACGCAACGATGTACATCAATTCATATTTTGGCATGATGATCAAATTCCTTTCTCATCATCGCCCCAATCTACCTAAAAGGATTGTCGGGACGAATATTAATTATTCATTTGTAGTGAGATTGTAACAGAAAGGCCTTATTTTGTAAAGATCTTAAGTAGTCTTCATCTATTATACTTTTGGCAGGTTAAGTCAAAATTAAAACCCCTTTTAGGGGTTTTAAGCACTTTTCTAAATTTAAGCGTTTACTCTAAAATGGACGACATCTCCATCTTGCATGACATATTCTTTACCTTCAACGCGCAGCCAGCCTTTATCTCTTGCTACAGCATAGCCGCCTGCTTCCAATAGTTTGTCCCAAGCAATTACTTCAGCCCGAATAAAACCTTTTTCAAAATCTGTATGGATTACACCTGCCGCTTGGGGGGCTTTCGTTCCAGCGGGTACCGTCCAAGCCTTTGATTCAATCGGACCAGCCGTTATAAACGTAATTAACCCCAAAGTTTTATAAGCAGTTCGAATAATTTTATCTAAGCCAGATTCATTCATACCTAACTCTTTTAAGTAGATATCTCTTTCTTCGTCTGGCAGCTCTGAAAGCTCGCTCTCAATTTTTGCGGAGATTGGAATAAAGCTTTGATCCGTAAATTTTACTACCTCATCTTCTGCGACATTTGCAACATATAAAAACGGTTTCGTTGTTAAGAGTTGTAACTCTTTTACAGCCTTCTGTTCTTCATCAGTTAAGACTGCTTCAGAAGCCATTAAACCGTCAGCCAAGACTTTTTGAAATTTATCTAAAGCCAGTTTCTTTTGCACCGCTTCGCGGTTGTTTCCTTGTTTTGCTTCTTTAGTTACGGTTTCCAAACGTTTTTCCACTGTTTGTAAATCGGCCAAACCAAGTTCAATGGCAATTGTATCGACATCTCTTTTCGGATCAACAGTGTTTGAAACGTGAATAATATTCTTATCTTCAAAAAATCGCACCACTTCCATGATTGCATCCACTTCGCGAATGTTCGCTAAAAATTTGTTTCCCAAGCCTTCGCCCTTGTGTGCTCCAGCAACTAAACCGGCGATGTCTACAAACTCAATAACAGTAGGTACAATCTTTGCAGAGTTTTCTTGAGCAGAAAGTTTGGCTAAACGTTCATCAGGCACTGCAACAACACCGACGTTTGGGTCGATTGTTGCGAAAGGGTAGTTAGCCGCCTCGACTTTGCTCTTTGTAATGGCGTTAAAGAGAGTAGATTTACCGACGTTTGGTAAACCGACGATACCAATTTTAAATGACATGCAGAGATTATATCAGGAGTGTTGACTAATCTCAACCCCGGGCGTAGTATTGTGAAGTCCCTATCTGCGGCGGTTCTAGCCTGGTCCACCGCGCAGACCCCTTTCCTAGATCGGGCCAGTTTCCGGGAGCTGCACAATGCTGGTGAACCCAGGGTCCTCAATGCTCTTCCTAAACGGAGAAGGGCATCCCGCCTCGACCAAGGGTATCAGCGGAGTTGGCACTCTGCCAACTTCAGACGCAGGTAACAATATTTCCAGGGAGGAATTGAACAAGGCATTCGATCGTGAAGTTCACCAGGTCATTCGCGATCTCGGCAGACACAGTCCGATGGGTGTACAGATGAACTGGGCCTTACCGATTGCTCGAGCAGCTACATGCTACTGCTTGGGTACACACGGTCGTGGCCTGATTGGAGCGGAAGCAGTCGGCGTCCGCCACGTTAAGCTGAAGATTTCGGTTTGCGGCCATGTTCGTGAGCGGACATTCTCCTGCAATGCACTTCGCAGGGAGATGGGGCTGACGAAAACCGGAAAGCCGGTCTGGAGCTGACGTGTTGTGAACGTCGTACTGCTGTGAAGGGGTTCGTGATGCGACGATGCATCATGAACCCCTTGTTTTTTTATTCTAAGCAATTTACAATTTAAAGGTACGACATTTGTATGGAGGAATAGTTAGTCACCCTAACCGGTATCACACATGGGAAGAGGCTTGCATTCGAACAAGCGTAGAAACTGGATGCGTGTTCTCCAGATCGCGCGCGGTGCAAATTTCCGGCATACCTCGAGAAATCGAGTTATGTCCAGCCACTCCTGGAGGAGGTGATCCATCTCGGTCTGCCAAAGCGGATCGTGATTTACCGCTGTTCCTAGTAACCACAACCCTTTTGACGTCCTTGCAACTCAGCATGCAAGGACGTTTCGTTTTTCTGGTATACTTAATTTATGCAAGAACCTAATAATATTGATCAGTCAATTTTTAAAGCCTACGATATTCGCGGAATATATCCGGAGCAAATTAATGAAGAAAATTCTTACATAATTGCCCGTGCTTACGCAACTTATTTAAAAAAGAATTACCCTGATACAAAAAAGGTAGTAGTTGGTTCGGATATGCGCTTGTCGAGTCCGAGCATTAAAGAAAAGGTTATCCAAGCGTTGTTGGATAGCGGAATTAATGTAGACGATATGGGTTTTGTTTCTACCCCGACTTTTTATTTTGGAGTAAGTTATTATGGCTATGATGGCGGGCTCCAAATTTCTGCTTCGCATAATCCCAAAGAATGGAATGGCTTAAAAATTGTGGGGCGCAATGCTTGCCCAATTAGCAAAGACAATGGAATTTATGAAATTCGTGATTATGCATTAAATAATCAACTGGTTCCTTTAGCAGAAGAAAAAGGAATTCTTGGAGATCGAAGCAGAGTGGTTGAAGCGGAAGTAAACGATCAAATTAAAAACACTGAGATAGATAACATTAAGCCTTTGAAAATTGTTATCGATGCCTCTAATGCAATGGGCTCTCCAGACATGCGCGCGTTGTTTAGTAAGTTGAAATGTGAAGTAATTGAGATGAACTTTGAGTTGGATGGGAATTTCCCAGCCCACGAAGCTGACCCTGCTAAGCCGGAAAATATTGAAGCATTGCAGAATAAGGTGCTTGCTGAGAAGGCGGATTTAGGAATTGCTTCAGACGGCGACGGCGATCGTTATTTCTTCGTGGATGAGAAGGGTGCTCTTTTACCGCAACCAATTCTCAGAGGGCTGATCGCGCAAATGATTTTGAAAGATCACCCGCATGCTAAAATCGGTTACGATACAAAGCCAGGTAAGATTAGCAAAGATATGATTGAAGAAGCAGGCGGGGTGCCACTGTTAACACCGGTCGGACATTCTCTGATTAAAGCTTTGATGATCAAAGAAGGCTCCGTTTTTGCAGGTGAAAGCTCCGGACATTATTACTTTAAGTTGGAGTATGGCACTTTTGAAGCGCCTATTATTTTAGTACTCCAGCTCTTACAGCTCATTTCAGAACAAAATAAGGCTTTGTCAGAAATTGCTGCTCCGTATAAAAAGTATTTTAACGTTGGCGAGATTAACATTAAACTTCTTAACCAACAACAGGGTTTGGATAAACTTGAAGCCGTAAAAAAGATTTATAGTAAGGGCATTCAAAGCTTGTCCGACGGAGTGAGCGTTGAATATCCTGAGTACTGGTTTAATTTACGCTTATCAAACACAGAACCGCTAATACGATTAGCGGTCGAGGGTATCTCACAAGAAATTGTTGATCAAAAAAAAGTTGAACTGGAAAAAATAATTATTAGATAGCTTTTAGAGCAAGCCAACCTTTTTCTTTACTTCTTGCATTGTTGCCCGGGCTCGTTCTCGGGCTTTTTCTGCGCCATCTGCCAAAGCTTCTGCGATATATTCGGGACTATTCAAAAGCTCTTTGCGTTTTTCTCTGAATGGTGCAAAATAATGTGCGATATCTTCAGATAAAATATCTTTCAGTTCTGAAAATTTAATTGTATTTTCTTGGTAAGCGTTTTCAAAGAATTGAATTTGTTCTTTGTTTCCGAACTCCCGAAGCAATCTGAATAAATTATCGACCCCTTTTGATTTTCCGGTTGCATCGGTTGCGGTTACGGCTTTGCGCAGCTTCCTTTGGATCTCAGCAGGGGAATCATTAATTAGAATACCTTGTCCGCCAGTTTTGCTCATTTTCTTTTCAGGATCATTCAGGCTCATAATTCGAGCAGTTTCACTTTCTAATAACGCTTTAGGCTCAGGAAAAGTTTTGCCAAATTGATTGTTAAACTTTTTCGCAATTACTCGAGCAAGTTCCAAATGTTGTACTTGATCTTCACCAACCGGAACTATCTCTGCTTTGTACAATAAAATGTCCGCTGCCATCAGTACTGGGTAGTTCAATAATCCAGCATTAACACTTTCTTTATTAGCGCTTCCGGTCTTATCTTTGAATTGAGTCATTCGGTAAAGCTCGCCAAGTGGGGTAATGCAATTAAAGATCCAAGCAAGCTCAGCGTGTTCTGCCACCTGCGATTGAAGGTATAGTGTAGATTTTTTTGGATCTAAACCTAATGCGATATAATCTGCAGCCACTTCAAGTGCATTTTTGCGCAGTTCTTTTGGTTCAAACGGAGTTGTCAGGGTATGCAGGTCTGCAATAAAAAAATTACAATCATGCAGTTCTTGATATTTCAAAAACTGTCGGATCGCGCCTAGATAATTACCAATATGTGGTTCGCTGCTAGCGCGAAGCCCGGAAACCAGAGTCTGTTTTTTCATGAGTTTATTATAGCAGGTAGGTGATTAATTATAAATTAGTGTTATAATTAATGGTATAAAAGAATTACTATGATTCAAAAAACAAATAAAGCATTTACGTTAATTGAGCTATTGATTGTCATCGCAATTATTGGGCTTTTGGCCTCGATTGTTATGGGAGCTCTGGGCACTGCTCGAGCGAAGGGTAGGGATGCGTTGCGTAAGCAAGATATGCAGCAGTTAAAAACCGCGTTAAATTTATATTATCAAAACACTGGCACGATGCCAGCAAACCAAACCATAGGAATCGGTTATTCGGATACACAACCAAATTTTTTGATCGAGCTGGTTAATACCGGAATTCTTGCCAAAATTCCGCATGCCCCAGCAGGCGGAGCGCCTTATTATTATTACGATTATGGCCTTGGTAACAACGGTGTCGGAGCATTAGTTACAACCGTATTAGAAGCGAGTACCGCAAGCGTTACTGGAGAACAAGGCACCTGTCGTCCTTGGCCGGTTAGTTCCGGGGTTGGCTGGTGCGAACAATCAGTATCGCAATGGTATTGCCTATGCAACACTTATTAAAAGATTTTCGTTCCCGTTTGTATTAATGGGTAAATAAATAAGAAAATAATTTCTTCCACGAATTGAGTTTCGTACAAAAAAATGATATAGCAACGTGCTATATCATTTTTTTGACAGAAACGAACTGAGTGGTAGGAATTATATTTCTATTTATTTAAACCTCTAATACCACTGGTAAGATCATAGGCTTACGTTCAGTTTTTTGATATAGATATTCGCCAATTTCATCACGAACAATTTGTCTGATAGAAGAGTAATTTGCTTCGCCGTGGCCTTTGCCTTCAAAGAGCTTGCGGACTTCATGTTTAACTTCCCGGATCAATTCGTCGGAGCCCTTCATATAAATGAAGCCTCTCGAAATAATATCCGGTTGGCTGATAAGCTTACCCGTTTTGCGATCAACCATTAAGATAATCACAAACATTCCGTCTTTTGCCATAACTTGACGATCACGGATAACTACTTCGCCAACATCGCCGATACCTAAACCGTCGATGAAGATGTAGCCACCAGGAATTTTTGCTTCAGCAAGTTTTGCTTGTTGAGCGGAATTGATTTCCACTGCTTGGCCGTTATCCATAATGAAAATATTTTCATCAGGGATGTGCAGCATTTTAGCTAATTCAGCGTGCGCTACCAACATGTAGTGTTCACCGTGGATCGGCATGAAGTACTTTGGTTTAACCAAAGAAATCATCAGCTTCAAATCTTCTTGTTTAGCGTGTCCAGAAGTATGGATGTCTAAATTTTTATAATAAAGAACTTTTGCACCTTCACGAGTTAAGTTTGAAAGAACGCTGGATACAGATCTTTCATTTCCAGGAATTGGAGTAGAGGAGATAACCGCAGTATCTCCTTTTCTAATCTTGATAGTTTTGTGTTCACCGCGGGCAATTCTAGATAGAGCCGCCGCTTCTTCTCCCTGGGAACCGGTTGTTAGGACAACAATCTGGCTATCAGGGAATTTATTTGCTTGTTCAGTTTTGATAACGATTTTCGGCTGGATGTTTAAGTAGCCAAGCGATAAAGCGATCTCAATGTTTTGAACCATGCTGCGTCCAGTAACAATAACCTTACGGTTAAATTTTGCAGCAGAGTTGAAAACTTGCTGTACACGAGAAATGTTTGTCGCAAAGGTCGCAAAAATAATTCTGCCTTTCGCTTCGCTGAAAACACGATCGATTGTATCAGAAAGTTCTCTTTCAGAAACTGCATATCCCGGAACTGCGGCGTTAGTCGAATCGGACATCAAAAGCAAAACGCCTTCGGCACCGATTTGAGCAATCTTCGCAAATTCTGCTGGCTTATTATCTACTGGGGTATGGTCAAATTTCCAGTCAGTCGCATAAACAACTGTTCCAACTGGAGTCGTAATTGCCAAACCAACTCCGTCTGGGAAGCTGTGGTTTACTCTAAAGAATCTAATCTTGAAAGCGCCTAAGCTTAAAACGTCGTCAATATGTAAAGAGTTAACTTTAGCGCGGCCTAACAAACCGAATTCTTCCAAACGTTTTTTCACAAAGCCAGCCGTAAGCGGCATTGTGTAAATTGGTGGATCACCAAGCTTCGGTAGAATATATGGAATACCACCGGTGTGGTCCAAATGGCCGTGGGTGATAATTACACCGCGAATTCTTTTTCTATTTTCTTCCAACCATTTTGTGTCTGGAATAATGTAATCGATGCCGGGCATGCTTTCATCTGGAAAGGCAAGTCCCATGTCGATAATTAACAAGTCATCACCGTATTCGAATACGGTCATGTTTTCTCCAACTTCTTCTACACCACCCATAGGGATAATGCGCAAATTCTGACGGGAAGAAGTAAATTTACTGGTTGTTGCCACTACCGGAGTAGGGACATGCGTGTCTTTGGGGGCAATGGTGGTCTCATCTTCGAGATCAGACGTGCCAGTACCTTGATCCTTAAGTGAGGATCTGTTTTTAATCATAAAATTCCTATTAGCCGAATATTCACATGAATTCGGCTTTTAATTATCTATTTAAATGTTTTTTGGTTTCCCTACAGTGACTGTAAGTGGGAGGACGTAAAAACTATATAACCGCATAGTACCTTAATTTGATATTTTTGTCAATATATCTACTATTTCCAGGAGCGCTTTGTTGAGACATACCAATGGCTGATATCGTAGAATCGATCTTCTGGGTTTGCGAGATATTTAAGGCTTAAACCTTGAACATTTGGTCGGGTTTCGTATACGAAAACGCTTTGATCCAAAATTATTGCAGGAAGATCTTGGATGAAAATATTTTGAAATTGGTTATAATCGCTGCTGCGCTGGGTTTTGTCGAAAGTACTTCGTGCTTGGGTAATCAGTTTATCGATGGTGGTGTTTTTGTATTGGGCAATGTTAAAACCCGGGTTAGCGCTTTGGGAGGAATGCCAAAAAACAAAGGGATCAGGGTCATATCCTGTGCTTTCAGCAAATAATAAAGACTCAAAATTTCTGTTGCGCAAATAGTTGTTTTCTAATTCCGAAGTAGGGACTACTGTAACAGTAATATCTGCACCAATTTTCTTCCATTGCTGTTGTAAATTTTCCGCGCTTTTAACGTTCAGTACGAAATCGTTTGTTGTAATCGTAAACTTTAATGCAACATTGCCTTTTGCACGCATGCCGGTTTGGGCGTTTTTGACCCAACCAGCTTTGTCCAAAGCTGTTTCAGCAGCATTCGGGTTAAAGCTAATTGTTGTAGAAGTGTATCCTAATTGTCCTGGAAGAATGGGAGTCTCCGCTGGCAAGGCTAGGCCAGAGTAAACGTCTTGAATGAAAGCATTTCGATCAATGCTTTGAGCCAGCGCACTGCGCACAGTTAAGTCTCCCAAAACCTTTGAGCTTTTAGAGAGGTTGAAGAACAAAGCCTGGTATTGATAAACTGGAATTTTACTTACTTGAATGTTGGATCGGTTCATATCCACAAAAATCTTTTTGTCGAAAGGGATAAAACCAATTGCATCTACTTCCTTGGTATGAAAACCGGAGAGCATCGATTCATAATCAGTGTAAAATTTTAGTACCACCACATCGATGTAAGGGCGACCAGAATAGTAATTAGACCAGGAATTTAAAGTTATTGTGCGAATATCGCCACTTACTGATTTGCTAATTTCTTTAATGAAATAGGCACCACTTCCTACTGGTTCAAGGTTTTCTTTAGCGAAGTAAAAATTATTTGCAGCTATTCCGGACCAAATATGTGCCGGTAGGATTCCTAATGTAAGATTGGTGAGGAATGGTGCTGAAATATCTGGATTGGTAAACGTAATCGTTAAATCATCGATCTTTTTGGTTTGAATATTTTGCCAAAGTTTTCTTAATGGGCTTTTATAATCCGGATTTTGCAATAATTGAATTGTAAAAACAACATCATCGGCATTAATTGGTTTGCCGTCTTGCCATTTCAAACCTGATTTTAATTTAACTGTATATTGTTTTTGGTCGGTAGAAATTTTAAGATCTGATTCTGCCAGATCAGGCACGAAGTTTCCGTTAGGGTCATATTTATAGAGTCCAGCGTAAACAAGCTTGCTCAAATCTTTGTCACTTTGACTTTGGGCCAACAGCGGATTGATATATCTAGGCTGACCAAGCTCGCCCTCCGAATATGTTCCGCCATAAGCAGGGACCACCTTTGTTTTGCCAATGTAAAAGTTCGTTCCTAAAAAGACCAGATCTGAAAGTAGTAAGGCAAATAACAATCCAACCACAACCTTTTCCCTAAACGAAAATACTCTAAAAATCCGACGTAGGTCTGTAAACTTAAAAAAACGCAGTTTTTTAATTCCGCGTCCTATCTTTTTAAGTTCAAGTGTTAAATTTTGAATTTTTTTACTAAGCACTTTAGGTCTTGCTGACAAGTACAACAGCGATGCTTAGGCCTACGAAACCGATCGCCAAAACAATTGTTGCGTAAAAGAGGTATTTTTCAAATCCGCGCTTGGTTCGGTACACCGTATCTGCTCCGCCGAAAACGCTGGATAAACCGACGCCTTTGCTTTGGGTTAAGATCGAAATAACTAGGATAGCACCTGTAGCCAGTTGTACTAAACTTAAGATTTTTTGAGCATGTGACATATGGAAAAGTGTATCAAAAGAAGGGCTTTTAGTCAAAGGTTAGCGCGCTCTAGGTATTTTGTCCAAAATATTTTACCAATTGAGATTTTTTATATAAATAATCTCTAGGTTGTAGAAAAATATTTTTCCATTAAAATAAGAGTATGTTAGTTTGGGCGTAATACCTGTTAGGAGGATCGAATGAACAAGACACAGCCGACGGCGCTGGGCCCTTTTCTTTGCTATACCCCCGAAGTCGAGCGGCGCGGACACATCAGTATCGATTCTCCTGGACTCATTCGCCTGAAGTCACGGGTGAAAGAGTTGGTCAATGTACATGACCAGGAGTTTATTGAACCGCGTACCGGATACCACAATGCTTTGCTGGCCGATCACTTGGAGAACGTAGAACTATACTCCGAAGTGATTGCCCACTTGCTGGGGTGTGGTAGGGAAGAGATTTACAAGATCAGTTTGATCGGTTATCTGCACGACTTCAGTAAGACCGTTTGGCATGGTCATCGGATTGAGGGACCATTGCCGGAATCGGAGCGCGCCGCCAAAGAGGGTCATGCCAAACTCTCGAAGGTGATGCTGATCCAGCTGGGGAGCAGTATGGGTCTTACCGAGGCGGAGTGGAAAACCTTGCGCAGCGTTTGTTTCGGGGTACGGTATCACCACACCCCCGAAAGGCTCGCGCAGATTTCTCACCGGGTTCACGCAGTTCGTGAATTGAAGCTTGCCTCGATCGTGCATTTCGTCGATATCTATGTCGGAATGCGAGAGTATCGTGGCCCTTCTCATCCAGGTGTTTCGCATGCAGATGCGATCACTTCGATTGAAGCGCGATTCAGAAAGTCGAAGTATGGCTATCTGAGTCAAGTCGCTCCTCCAATGATTGAGGCCCTAAACCAGCCACTAGTTGAGGGATTGGAGCTACAAATTCGCGGTTAGTTCGTCGGCGGCTGTCTTGCCAACTAAGCTAGCGAGTTCCGAAAGTTCTTCGGGGCTCGCTAGTTTTTTTATGTTCGCAACCGAACCATATTTTCTAATAAGAAGTTTTTTCTTTTTAGGTCCAATGCCAGCAATGTCATCGAGAACGGATCGGTAAGCTTGTTTCGATCGAAGTTTTTTATGGAAAGTAATGGCAAAGCGATGCGCTTCATCACGCAAACGTTGTAAAAGCTGTAAGGCATAATCTGATTTTGGCAATAAGATTGGTTCAGCTTTGCCTGGCCAGAATATTTCTTCTTCGCGTTTCGCTAGGCCAATAACTGGTATGTCTAAAGCGTATTCATTTAATACTTCAACCGCCATGCCTAGCTGACCCTTTCCGCCATCAACCACTAAAAGGTTAGGCAAAGGCCACTTTTGCTCGGTATCTTCCCGGTGAGAAAGATGAAAGCGGCGAGTTAAAGCTTCTTTCATCATTGCAAAATCATTTGGCTGACCGTCTATTTTTATTTTAAATTTTCGGTACTGCGAACGATTTGGTTTGCCATTTTCAAATACTACCATGCTCGCTACAGAGTTAGTACCTTGAATATTTGAAATATCAAAACATTCTATTCTGAAAGGGGTCTCTTTTAGTTTCAAAACTTTTTGCAATTCATCAAGCGCTAAAGTTGTTCTTGAAAGCTCAGAAACTTGATCTCGGGACCAGGACTCAAAATATTCTTTAGCATTTTCTATCCCTAAGGTAATCAGTTCGGCTTTTTTTGCACGATTTGGTTTGGTGATTGTAATCTTGTGCTTCTTTTGGCTCTTTTCATTTAGCACTCGCTCCATCATTTCAATATCCGTCGGCAATTCCTGGACAAATATCTCTCTTGGTAGATCCGAAGTTTCCAAGTAATATTTTTCCATAAAAGCATCAATAATATCACACCCAGATTTGTTTTGGGTCTCTTCTAAAATAAAGTTTTTGCGATCGATCATTTTGCCTCCACGAATCACAAAGACATTAATAGTAGATTTATCTGCAGTTTGAAAATAAGAGATAAAATCCCATTCAACCTTTTTTGCAAATATTGCTTTTTGTCGCTCTTCAACTACTTCTATTGAGCGCATCTGATCGCGCAAATCAGCGGCTCGTTCAAAAAGCTTTTGTGAAGCGGCTTCACGCATTTGCTTTTGGATATCTTTTTTAACTTCAGAAATGTTACCGGCGATAAACAAACTAATCTTATGAATTGTTTGCTGATATTCTTCAAGTGAAATTTTACCAATACAAACTCCAGGGCAGCGATGCAAATAGTAATAAAAACATGGACGGTTGCTTACCTTCTTATTGGCACAATAAGGAAAAACTTTGCGAACTAAATTTAAAGTTTCTCGGACCTTTAAAGCAGAGGAGTATGGTCCAAAATATCGAGCATTCTTAGAATCTGGGTTTCTCATTGTGTATATCTGTGGAATTTCACAATCGTAATCTATTTTTATAAAGGCATAATTTTTATCATCACGTAATTTAATGTTGTAACGTGGCTTATATTTTTTTATCAAAGTGTTTTCTAAAAGCAAGCACTCCACATCGTTGTCGGTAATGATGTGCTCGAAATCTGTAACATCCTGCATTAAAAAAGGGATTTGCAATCGTCCGTCGTGTTCCTTCCTGAAGTATTGGGAAACTCGGTTCTTCAAATCCTTCGCTTTCCCAACATAAAGGATCTCCTGATTCTTTCCTTTAAATAGGTAAACTCCAGGTTTATGCGGAATATTCTTTAATTTTTCTTTGATATCTAAAGCCATACTTTGAATTATAGCGTATTTATTACTCTTTGGCACTTGAACATAAGCTTGACAAAAACACAAGTTTCTGGTATCCTATAGAAATCTTGATATGGTGTTGGGAAAAGAGTTGCGAGGGCTAATATATTTTTATTGTGGCCTCTTCGCAATTCCTTCCCCTGCACCACAAGAATTCCGAATATAACAGTCGTTATATTCGGGCCACCGCTGCCTCAGGCAGCAAAATCTCAAGGAGAGATTCATGAAAGTCTCACTGCGCCGCGAAGTCGTTCGGGAAGCCGGCATCACCCGCATCGTACTGGTCCAGCTGCTCGTTCAGCAGCCCGAGCGTCGCCGCTATCCGGCGCCGAGGGGTTCGACCGCCAACGGTACGCAGAAGTGCGGTACCAGGATCCGTCGTTCGAAGCGGGCGATGCTGGCGATGGCCGGGCTGCCGCTGCTGAAGTCCTAAGGGACAGCGCAGCAAGCAAAGCCACGAGTGAGTAAACTGAAAGCCGCCACCAATCTATCTACGGATAGAAAGGAGGCGGCTTTTTGATTGTGTTGACAAAAAATAACTTTTATGGTACTATATCAAATTGGTTTTTGCGCCAACAGTTCCCAACAACGCCGCGATAAGCGGCCTCATTCGGAGGAATGATCACATGACAGATCTCAGCCTTGCGAGCCGGCTTCCCGCACCCGTCGTTGCGCTGAACATCGAAGGTGCACGCTTCCTGATCGTCGAGATGCGGGTGCGTGCAAGCGCTCTCGCGACCGAGCTCGCCGCCTTGTTTCCGGAAGACGAGCAGGCGGAGCCGCGAATCGAGGACTTCGTGTTGTCTCCCGAGCTTGTGGAGTCGATCAATCGGGTCGGGTCCGACATCAGTTCCGACAATTTCGCAGATCTTCAGAAGGCCTACACGATGCTGCCGGAAATCCTCAACGACCTGATGGTCGCGCAGTTCAAGTTCGTGCGCGCCACGATGAAGGACGCCAAGGGTCTGCGCTCGGAGGTGGAGAGCTTCTGCACGTTCGTGCAGCAGCTCTCCAAGAACTACGCTATGGACCTCAGTCAGTACGAGCGAAACGCGCGGCTGAAGCTGAAAGCACTCAAGGACTTCCTCGCCGCGCACACCTTGGCGTCGTCGGAGTACCTGGTGCAGATGTGCGTCCTCTACAACGATGTGTTCTACTCGCTCGATCGCGAGAACGAGGAGGTGTTCGCCGCGATTCGTGCGCATGTCGAGACCGTTCACGCGCATAACGTCGCGTTGCTCGAAGAGAGCATCATCGACCGCGCGCTGATCGCCGGCAAGCTCAACGCCTCGCTAGCGATCGCGCTGGAGGCGGACGCAGAGGTCGCCGAGAGCACCGTGAAGTCCGCCTAGCTCCCGCCCGGATCTGTCATAAAACCTAGACACCACTCTTGATTTTGAGAGTGGTGTCTTTGTTTTGCCACCAATTTATTTAGCAATTTACTTGACTCTGCGTCCTCAACTTGACCCTTGACCCAACGTTGACAGAGGGTATATACTTTCTTCTAACCGCGTGTACAAAGACCGGAAGTTAGTGAATCCCGAGCAAATCGTTCATTAATTCGAAATCAAAATGATCAAAATTCGTGGCGCGAAACAACATAATTTAAAGAACATTAGTTTAGACTTACCAAGTAACAAGTTAATTGTTATGACCGGCCTTTCCGGTTCCGGTAAGTCTTCTTTGGCTTTCGACACTATTTATGCGGAGGGCCAACGCCGCTACGTTGAATCTCTGTCTGCATATGCAAGACAATTTTTGGGTTTGATGGATAAGCCAGATGTTGAAAGCATTGAAGGGCTTTCTCCTGCAATTTCTATTGATCAAAAATCCGCGTCGCATAATCCGCGTTCTACTGTAGGTACCGTAACAGAAATTTATGACTACCTGCGTTTGTTGTTTGCCCGGGTTGGCGTACCGCATTGTCCTGTTTGCGGAAAGAAAATTTCTGGTCAATCTGCGTCTCAAATGATCGAACAATTAGTTTCAATGCCAGAAGGCAGCAAAATTATTTTGATGGCACCTTTTATTAAAGATCAAAAAGGGGAGCACCGTCACGTTTTGGAAGAAGCAAAAAAAGCTGGCTATGCCCGTGTTCGTGTTGACGGAACTGTAATGGACCTTTCCGAAGCGTTGCAACTTAATTTAGATAAGAAGAAAAAACACTCTATTGATGTCGTCGTAGATCGTATTACCATTGATAAGAATGATCGCGCTCGTTTGGCAGATTCCTTGGAAACCGCTTTAGACCTTGGCGATGAAGTGGCTCTGGTTCAAAATCTTGATACCGGTAAGGAATTTTTATTGTCTCAGAAATTTGCTTGCCCCGAAGGGCATATGAGCATGCCGGAATTAGCTCCGCGTAACTTTTCGTTCAATTCTCCGCATGGGGCGTGCCCCACTTGTACCGGCCTAGGCACTCGCTTGGAAATCGCTCCAGAATTGGTGATGCCTAATCCAAAGCTGACATTAGCAGAAGGTGCGATTCGACCATGGAGCAAAACCACTTCCCGAATTTCTTGGTATTCCCGAATGCTTACAGCTGTTGCAAATGAATATGGTTTTTCGATGGATGTACCAATTTCCCAACTTTCTGAAAAAGCAATTGATGTTATTTTGCATGGAACCGGTGAAAAGAAGATAAAAGTTGAAGCTTCAAAAGAAGATTATGAGTATGGCTTCAATACTACTTTTGAGGGCGTGGTCCCAAACTTGGAAAGAAGATACAAAGAAACAGACTCTGACTACATGCGCAATGAAATCGAGAACTATATGCGCATTAGTGAATGTCCATCTTGTCATGGTAAAAGATTAAAGCCAGAAGTTTTGGCCGTAACTGTAGCCGATAAATCAATTGTTGACACATCGACGATGAGCATCGATGACGCCGATGTCTTTTTCCAGGCGTTAAGTAAAAAACTTTCTGAAAAAGATAAAAAAATCGCACACCAAATTCTTAAAGAAATTTGCGCCCGTTTAACCTTCCTATTGGATGTGGGTTTAAACTATTTAACATTGGATCGTGGCGCGGATACTTTATCGGGCGGGGAAGCACAACGTATTCGTCTGGCGACGCAGGTCGGCTCTGGCTTAACCGGAGTGCTCTATATATTAGACGAACCTTCAATTGGTTTGCATCAAAGAGATAATGATCGATTACTTAAAACTTTAAAAGGCTTAAGAGATCTTGGTAATACTGTAATTGTGGTAGAGCATGACCAAGACACAATTGAAGCCGCAGACTGGGTTGTCGACATTGGTCCCGGCGCAGGTAAACATGGCGGTGAAATTATTGGCGAAGGAACTCCAGCGCAAATTGCAAAGAATAAAAATTCTATTACTGGGCAATACCTTTCCGGCGCAGAAAAGATTGAAGTGCCAAAGCGCAGGCACCCTGGCAATGGCAAGAAGATTTCAATCATCGGAGCAACTGAGCACAATTTGCAGAACATCAACGTTGATATTCCATTAGGAAAGTTTGTTTGTTTAACCGGTGTTTCCGGATCAGGTAAATCCACTTTGCTTAATGAAATTTTAGCCAAATCTTTATCACAATATTTTTACAGTTCCAAAGAAGCCCCAGGTGCTCATAAGAAAATTGTTGGTATGGAGCACGTTGATAAAATTATTAATATTGATCAATCGCCAATTGGTAGAACGCCTCGCTCTAATCCAGCAACTTATACAGGAGTGTTCACTTACATCCGCGATTTGTTTGCGGCGACGCCAGAAGCAAAAATGCGCGGATATAAAGCCGGGAGATTTTCTTTTAATGTTAAAGGCGGGCGATGTGAGACTTGCGGCGGCGATGGTGTGATTAAAATAGAAATGCATTTCTTGCCGGACGTTTATGTTGCTTGTGAAGAATGCAAAGGCAGAAGATACAATCGCGAAGCTTTAGAAATTCATTACAAAGGCAAAAATATCTCTGAGGTTTTGGAAATGACCGTGGATGAAGCAGCAGAATTTTTCAAAAGCATCCCGTTGATTTATAGAAAACTTTTCACATTGGCAGAAGTTGGTTTAGGGTATATGCATCTTGGCCAGCAAGCGACCACCCTATCGGGGGGAGAAGCACAGCGTATTAAGTTGGCTTCCGAATTATCCCGTGCTTCGACTGGGCGCACTCTATATATATTAGACGAACCAACCACCGGTTTGCATTTCGCAGACGTCAAACGTTTGCTGCAAGTCTTAAGCAAATTAGTGGAAAAAGGAAATACCGTCGTAGTGATTGAACACAATTTAGATGTAATTAAATCAGCAGACTGGTTAATTGATCTTGGACCTGAAGGCGGCAATAAGGGCGGGGAGCTGATAGGGGTCGGTACTCCAGAAGATATTGTAAAAATAAAACGAAGTTACACTGGCCAATATTTAAAAAAACTGCTCTAAAAGAGCAGTTTTTTATTGATTATTAAATATTACTTTGTTAAACTATTAATATAAAATTAGCCGGAGTAAATGAAACTAAAATCAAATCAAGCTTCTGCGAATGCCTTTACGTTAATTGAGCTGTTGGTTGTCATTGCGATAATCGGTCTTTTGGTCTCAATTGTTTTGGTGGGTGTAAGTAGAACTCGCAGTAATGCCAGAGACGTAAAAAGAAAAGCAGACTTGTTGCAGATAAACACTGCTTTACAGGCTTACTATATTGATAATGGCACGATGCCAACTAATTACACTCCATGCTGCTATTATGCTGACAATCAACCAAATTTTCTTAGCCAGCTTGTCCCGAATTATATGGCCAAGGTACCTCATGATCCACTTGATATTCCTAACACGTACACTTATTACTACTACGATTATGGCGTAGACCCATGCGGAGGAACCTTTGTGATCGCTCCAATGGAAAATTTAAACAATCAAACTTCCAATATGCCAGCCCTGGCAGCATGCAATACATCTTGGAATGCTCCGCACAACGGGCATTGCTTAACTGGAAACACTGCATATTGTGTCTGGCAAAGAGAGTAGTCCTGTAGCTTATCCTAATTTCTCCGCCTCGATATGGTTAAATCTCTGCCGTCGAATTTTTACGAGTTCGGCGGTTTTGCTTTGGTTGTATTGTTTAGCACTTGACAGTCGTGAGTGCTAATATTAATATAAAAACATGACTCCAAGACAGGCAAAATTGTTAGCAGCAATTGTTCGGGAGTATTCGAACAATGCTGAACCAATTGGTTCTGAAGAAATCAACCAGAAGTATAATTTTGGTGTATCTTCAGCAACAATTCGAAACGAAATGATGGCCTTGGAAAAAATGGGCTACATTGAACAACCGCATACCTCTGCTGGCAGGATTCCTACCGACTTAGGTTATCGCTATTTCATAAATGAATTAATGAAACATTTTGAGATTTCGATTAAGGAGCAGAAAATGCTTCGGAGTCAGCTGGTAAAGTTTCAATTGCAAACCCAAGAGATCGGCAGAAATATTGCCAAGCTCCTGGCGGAAAAATCCGATCAAGCGGCGTTTGCCTTATTGCCCGAGGAGACATCTTCTGCCGGATTGTCCAATATTTTTAATAATCCAAATTTAGATAAAAAAGAAATTATTGAAATCGCAGATTTTTTTGATAACCTAGATATGTTTAGCGAAAAAATCCGAGTCAGTGATGAACCAGGAGCTTTAATTGGGCAAGAACACCATCTCGCGCCTTTGCAAAACTACTCCTTGATCGTTTCGCAAGTGTTGCTGCCTTCCGGCAAAAAGGGAGTAATTGGGATTATTGGGCACAAATCGATGCGTTATGATAAAAACTTAAGCCTTGTTGAATACATTGCGAAGTTGTTATCCAGCGGCACACTAATGATCTTGCTAATCTTATTACATACTAAATAATAACTAATAATATTGACCATGGACGATATAGAACCAACAAATGATGCTGTTCTTGCGGAAGACAACACACCAAAGGATTTGCAACAAGAGCTGAGCGAAGCGCTGGAATCCGCTGAAGCAAATTTGGCTGGGTGGAAGAGAACTCAGGCAGATTTAGAAAACTTTCGAAAGCGCAAAGAAGCTGAAAGTTCTGAACTGATGAGCTTCGGGAAAAGCGCCGCCTTTACTCAACTACTGCCAGTGATTGATTCATTACAGCAAGCGATGATCCATGCTCCAGAAGTGGCCGATGATAAATATCAGAACTGGAAAAACGGATTGATGGGTATCGCGAAGCAAATTGAAACAACTTTGAAAGAGATGGGTATCCAAAAAATAGAAGCGGTTGGCAAGAAATTTGATCCACATTTACACGAAGCAATTCGTGAAGTAGAAGGAAGCGAAGATGGTATGGTGGCCGAAGAATATCAAACAGGCTATACGATAAATGGAAAGTTAATCCGACCGGCACAAGTAACAATAACTAAAAGAAAGGAATAATTATGTCAAAAATAATAGGTATCGATCTTGGTACATCTAACTCCGCAGCTGCTGTAATGGAAGGCGCGAAACCAGTGATTATTCCTTCGGCAGAAGGAAACAGTATCGCGGGTAAAGCCTTTCCGTCTTATGTGGCTTTCACAAAAGATGGGCAGTTATTAGTAGGAGAACCAGCTCGTCGCCAGGCCGTTACAAATCCCGAAGGGACAGTTTTTGAGGCAAAGCGAAAAATGGGCACAGCGTTTAAATACAATTTGAATGGCAAAGAATATACACCAGAACAAATTTCAGCTTTCATTTTGCAAAAAATAAAGAAAGACGCTGAAAGTTATTTGGGCGCGCCAGTTGCTAAAGCGGTTATTACAGTTCCGGCTTACTTTGACGATGCCCAAAGACAAGCTACAAAAAATGCAGGTGAAATTGCTGGGTTGGAAGTTGTTAGAATTATTAATGAACCAACTGCCGCAGCATTAGCGTACGGTATTGATAAGGTTGGCCAAGAACAAAAAATCTTAGTATTTGACTTAGGTGGTGGCACCTTAGATGTCACAATCATGGATTTTGGACAAGGCGTTTTTGAAGTTATTTCTACATCTGGAGATACTCAGCTTGGCGGTAAAGATATGGATACGGCTTTGATTAATTACATCACTTCGGAGTTTAAAAAGGAAAGCGGAATCGATGTTACTGCAGATAAGATGGCAATGAACAGAGTTCGTGAAGCTGCAGAGAAGGCAAAAATTGAACTTTCTACCACTTTAGAAACCGATTTGAACTTGCCATTCATTACTGCGGATGCAAATGGGCCAAAGCATTTGGCTTTAAAAATCACTCGAGCAAAATTGGAAGAGTTGGTTAAGCCAATTATTGAAAAATTGCGCCATCCGATGGAACAGGCAATTGCTGATGCAAAGTTAACTCCAAATCAGATTGATAAAATTATTTTGGTTGGCGGTCCAACTAGAATGCCGATCGTTTCAAAGTTCGTGGAAG
Source organism: Candidatus Doudnabacteria bacterium (assembly GCA_028286905.1). GTDB lineage: Bacteria > Patescibacteriota > Doudnabacteria > UBA920 > VMFF01 > JAQBQP01. The sequence goes on along the minus strand of JAQBQP010000001.1, from coordinate 100,615 downwards.
ATTACATTGGCAAGCAAGTCGAACGAGGAGTTGATCCAATGGAAGCCGTAGCCAAAGGGGCTGCAATCCAAGCCGGAGTATTAGGCGGAGAAGTAAAAGACATTTTGCTTCTGGACGTTACTCCCTTAACGCTTGGAATTGAAACAATGGGCGGTGTGCGCACTCCGTTAATTGACAGAAACACTACCGTACCGACTTCCAAATCCCAAGTATTTAGCACAGCTGCAGACAATCAAACTTCTGTAGAAATTAACGTCTTGCAGGGTGAAAGAGAATTTGCCGTTGATAATAAAACCTTAGGCAAATTTATTTTGGATGGTATTCCACCGGCGCCAAGAGGAGTGCCTCAAGTTGAAGTTACTTTTGACATCGACGCTAACGGAATTTTAACAGTTCGTGCAAAAGATAAAGCATCCGGCAAAGAAACTCATATTACCATTCAAGGCTCCTCGAACTTATCTAAGGATGATATCGAAAGAATGAAGCAAGAAGCAGAGGCGCATGCTGCTGAAGATAAGCAGCGCAGAGAAACAGTAGATACCAGGAACCAAGCAGATACCTTGCTTTCTGTTGCTGAAAAAACTTTGAAAGATGCTGGTGACAAGGCTCCTGAAGCAGATAAAAAAGATGCACAGGATAAAATAGACGCTTTGAAAACAGTAAAAGACAAAGATGATTTGGAAGCAATTAAAAAAGCAATGGACGAGCTTTCCGCTTCAATCCAAAAAGTTGGTGCAGCAATGTATCAGCAACCTACAGATCAGCCGGCGGGTAATGCTGGAGCAGGCTCCGACACAGCTGGTGCAGAAAAAACAGACCAGCAAAAGAAAGATGGTTCTGTGGACGCTGAAGTGGTAGAATAAATAAACCATGACATTTAAAAAACTGGTCCTAAGTTTGTGTACAGTTTTATTTTCCGGTTTAGGCTGGTACTTTTTTAGCAGAGTTTTCACCTCTGCTAGTGTTTTGACAGGTAACGGTCTAAACTGGACGCTTTTCTTTGTCTTCTTAGCAATGAGCTATGCTTTTCTGTTTGTCGTAGCTTTGACTAAAGATCGGTACGATTTCATTTTAACGACGCTGCTCAGCGCAATTTGGATCGTGGTGTTTTTAGGACCGACTTGGAAAAACTTATTATCTGCAGCTGTTATGTTTCTGTCATCTCAAGTGCTTTGGGAGTTTCCTAGTGCTTTGGAACGAAGTTTAAATCTGAAATATTACAGTGTCTCTTATAGTAAAATCGCATTAGTAATCCTAGCAGTTATTGGAATCTCTTCGGCTTATCTTCAAACTCGATTAGCTGAGAGTGTCCATACTCAATCTTTTTCCCAGGGCGCAACGAATTTTGCTTGGCCATATGTGGGTAAATATTTGTCCCAGTTCAATTCCGGGGAAACAGTCAATAAATATCTAGCTGATCAATTCAAAGAACAAGGGATTAATAACCCAAGCCCATCAATGTTAAATGCAGAGAAGAAGCAAATTTCTCAACAAGTGGGCTTTGATGTGAATGGTGATGAAAAAATGTCAGACGTGGGTAAACAGTTTGTGGCCTTTCGATTAAACGACATTGTAAAAGAATTTAATGTAGATAAGGCTGGAATTTTTGTAATATTCGTTTCATTGTTAGTAATCTGGCCAATTGGTAGATTCCTCTTCGCCTTTGTCGCAATGATCCTTTATTACATTTTCAAAAAACTTGGAGTGCTGCATGTCACCGAAAGTCAGGTTATAACTAAAAAACTGGAATTTTAATGGCTAAAAATTTTTACGAAATCTTGGGTGTGCAAAAATCTGCTTCTGCAGACGATATTAAACGCGCTTATCGAAAATTAGCAGGAGAGCATCATCCGGATCGCGGTGGCGATTCGAACCGGTTCAAAGAAATCAATGAGGCTTACCAGGTTTTATCCGATAGCACCAAACGTAGCCAATATGATCAGTACGGACAGACTTTTGATCAAGCGCAAAGACAGGGCGGCTTTGGCGGAGGTTTTAACGGCGCAGCGGGCGGTAATCCTTTTGAAGGCTTTGGCTTTGAAGGCGGCTTTGGCAACGCTGGCGGAAGTTTCGGGTTTGAAGACATCCTTTCCAGTATGTTCGGTGGAGATCCAGAAAGCGCGGAAAGAAGAAATCGCGGCGTTGATTTAGAGATGCCTTTAACAATATCTTTTAAAGAAGCAGCATTTGGAACAGAAACAGAGATTACTCTAGAAAAGAAAAATAGATGCGAGCGTTGTGAAGGCAGCGGTGCAGAGCCTGGCAGCAAACTAATTACGTGTCCAAAATGTCATGGCCAGGGGCAAATAAAAACTACTCGCAGAACGATATTGGGCACAATTGCTTCTTCTGCGGTTTGCGATCGTTGTGAAGGTAGCGGAAAAATTCCAGAAATTCCTTGCACCGAATGTAAGGGTGAAGGGGTTAAGCGTGGAAGGAAGACTATTAAGATTTCTATTCCCGCCGGAATTGATAATGGCCAACGTATTCGGGTTAAAGGCGAAGGTGAGGCTGGCTATCGTGGCTCTGCTACTGGGGACTTATATATATCGATTCGAGTCACACCTGACCCGCAGTTTAGAAGAGAAGGGTCGGACATATATAAAGATGCCGATATCAGTTATAGCCAAGCGGCTTTAGGAACAACAATTGAAACTAATACTATTGATGGAACAGTAAAGATTAAAATTCCGAATGGAACACAGCCTGGGAAGGTCTTCAAAGTAGCGGATAAGGGAGTGCCGCATTTAAACCGTTCCGGCCGTGGAAATATGTATGTTACTGTGAATATTAAAGTTCCGGAGAAGCTTTCAAAGAAGCAGAAAGAGCTCTTGAAACAATTAGAAGAAGTGGAATAATGAAATTCCGTCTTGGTCGCTGATCAGGGCGGGATTTTTAATTAGGTTTATGGTATAATATTTTTATACAAAAGTTTTTGAAACAAAAATGGATACCAATAGTTACGCAAATTTATTACACACGGTGAACTTTCATAATCCAAGCTGGGATGCTTTCATTTTCTTTGCTTGGATTATTGTTTCTATCATATATTCGTTTTCTGCCGGACGAGGCAGGATTATAAGCATTTTGGTTTCGGTGTATATGTCTGAATTATTGGTGATCCAAGCGCCGTTTTTAAGCGCTGCGGTGGGCAGTAAGCTCGGCGCTGCAGTTTATTTGGCACGTTTAGTTACATTTCTGATCTTATTTGCATTCTTATTTCTGATTCTTTCAAAGTTTGTCTTTCGTACTTCAGTGGAAAGCAGAGGCTTTAGTTCTTGGTTTTTCTCTTTGGTCTTTGCTTTTCTTCAGGTCGGTTTTTTAATAAGCGTGATCTTTACATTCCTGCCTCCAGAAATAAAAGATACTTTCGCACCGCTGGTTAAGTTCGTATTCATAAATAATACTTCTGTATTTGTTTGGTTGCTGCTGCCAATAGTTTTTCTGGTTATTGTAGGGCGGCATGTCTCGGACCATAGCAGGTTGGAATAAAAAATGTCTCGATTAATATCGAGACATTTTTTTGGTGGGATGGGAGGGGATCGAACCCTCGACAAACGGCTTAAAAGGCCGCTGCTCTACCAACTGAGCTACCATCCCATATCTATTAGATTTTATATAACTCTGATATTTTACAATAAAGCTTGGAAAAACTCAACCCCGTTGATTAAGCTAGTAATCAATCTTGTTTAATTGGTAGAATTGGGTTATTATGTTAGTAACTAACATAATATGACTAATAAATTAAAAGAACAGGTTCAGCGCTTTTTTGAAGCGATGACCTCATTGCACCAAGCAATGGGTGGCCGTCGACATAACTTCATTAAGCGCTTTGGATTAACTCATCAACAAGTAGAAATTCTTTATGCCCTAGGGGATCGCCGAATTCTAACCGTAAAGGAAATAGCAGCGACAATGGGTGTAACCAGCAGCGCAGCCACTCAAATGGTCGAAGGTCTACAAAAAATTGGGATACTTCAAAGACAGACTGATCCTGATGATCGGCGAATGGTGAAGGTCAGCCTTACTGTTAAAGGGCTAAAAAAATTCGAAGAGTTCAAACAAGCGCACGCCAAGCACATGGAGTTTATTTTAAAAGCCTTAAGCAATGACGAAAGAGAGTTACTTATTTCTCTACCGGACAAGATGATTAAACAGTTAAAAAAGAACAATGCAAAACTTAATTAATTTTATGAAAAGAAGATATATTTGGATCGGTGTAGCAGTATTAATAGTAGTAATCATTGGCTGGCGCATTCAGTCTTCGAAAAACAAAGCTGCTTTTGTGGCAGTGCATACGGTTCAAGAAGAAGACATTAAGCAAAGCGTGTTAGCAACTGGAACAGTAACTTCTCAATCAAATTTAAACCTTAGTTTTAAAAATGGCGGGGTTCTTAAAAAGCTAAATGTTAGTGTCGGAGACAAAGTTCGGACTGGGCAGGTTTTAGCAATGCTCGATCAAAAAGATGTCAGCGCTGCCATCAACCAAGCGTCTGCTTCCTTGTTGGCTGCAAAAGCAAATTATAATAAAGTTTTGAACGGCGCTTCAGGAGCCGAAGTTACTGTCAGCCAGGCTGCGGTTAGCGCGGCTCAGGTTGCTTTAGATAACGCGAAAAATTCCTATAATTCTGTGGTTGCTCAGCAGAAGGTTGTAGTTTCAAACGCCCAATCGGCAATGTTTAATTCGGGATTGGCGGGTACCGCAGGAATTAACAACACGGGTACTGCAATCTTTACAGTTTCAGGCACCTATAGTTCTACAGAAATCGTCCAGTACAAAGTAACCTTCTCCTCCACAGGCAATGGCGCATACTATAACGCAGTGGGTGGCACAGATAGTAGCAGCGGTTTCCTAAATCGAGGAGTTCCCGCTCCGCTTGGAACGCGCGGACTTTATTTTACTCTGAGCGCATCTGGAATTTTATCACCTAGCGACTATTGGACTATTGATGTGCCAAACACCCAATCCTCCACATATTTAACAGCGCAAAATGCGTATCAAGCCGCACTTCAAAATCAAAGCCAAGCAGTAACTAGCGCTAGCGGTGCGATTGATTCGGCACAGGCTGCTTTAGACCAAGCGAAAGCGCAGCTTGCTTTGAAACAGTCTTCTGCTCGTCCAGAGGATTTGCAAGCCGCCCAGGCGCAAATTGAAACGGCAAATGCACAATTACAAAGTGCTCAAAACCAATACAGCAATAATGTTATAACTTCTCCGATCGACGGGATAGTTACCGCTGTTGATTTAAAGCTCGGAGAAAATATTATTCCCCAAAAATCGGCCGTGGTAGTTTTGGATCAAACTTCTTTGCACGTTGAAACAAATATTTCCGAATCTTCAATTTCTCAGGTCCAACAAGGACAAAGCGTAGATATGACCATGGACGCCTTCGGTCCCGATAAACATTTTAGCGGTGCAATCTTATCAATTGACCCTGCGTCAACAGTGGTTTCCGGAATTATTAATTATCGAGTTATCTCTTCTATTCCGAACGACAATACTATTAAACCAGGCATGACCGTTAACCTTACTATTTTAATTGCAGAAAAAGATCATGCTATTGCTGTACCGAATCGCTTAATTAAAACGGTAGATGGGAAAAAGTTTGTAAGTGTTCTAAGCGGCAACACAGCTTCTGATGTGGAAATTACAACCGGCCTTACAGGTGACACAATGACCGAAGTTCTTTCGGGACTGCAAACGGGCGCAATCTTAGCTGGCCCAGCAGATAAAGGAACCGCAAGCTAATGGCATTAATTAAGATGGAGCATGTTCGAAAGGTTTACAATAACGGAGAGGACAATGAAGTCGCGGCGCTTAAGGATATAAACCTTGAAATTCAAGCAGGGGAGTTTGTTGCTGTAATGGGCGCTTCTGGTTCTGGTAAATCCACTTTGATGCACGTGATCGGGTTTTTGGACAGTGCCAGTTCTGGTAAATACTTTTTCGATAATCAAGAAATCACCGAATTGCCCGCAGATGCGCTTTCAGAAATTCGCAATCAGAAAGTTGGTTTCGTTTTTCAAGCATTTAACTTGTTAGCACGTACATCTGCAATAGATAACGTTGCCTTGCCAATGTTATATGCCCGAAAATATACTTTGGCACAGATGGCGGAGCGTTCCAAAGAAATGCTGGTTCAAGTCGGTTTGGAAAGCAGATTGAACCACCATCCTTCAGAATTGTCTGGTGGACAGCAGCAGCGCGTTGCAATTGCACGGGCGTTGGTAAATAATCCAGCAGTTATTTTTGCTGATGAGCCAACTGGAAATCTAGACAGCCGATCCACCGAAGAAGTGATGGGCATTTTTAAAAAACTGAATGACGAAGGACGAACTTTAATTTTTGTTACTCACGAAGAAGAGGTCGCGGCATATGCTAAAAGAATAATTCGCTTAAAGGATGGCGAAATTGTTTCTGACATTTTAAACACCATCAGAAAATAATATGCTTTTTCAATCTATAAAAATTGCTTTCAAAGCTCTGCTACTTAATAAAACCCGATCATTCTTAACAATGCTTGGAATTATTATTGGAATTACGGCTGTAATCGTTTTAATTTCTGCGGGACAAGGTGCTCAGGAATTGATTGTTAATCAGGTAAAAGGAATCGGTTCAAATTTGCTCTTTGTATTGCCTGGCGGCAGCGGTAAATCTAAGTTTTCACCTCCAGCGTCTGCACAAGGCATTATCGTTACTTCCTTAAATGACCAGGATGTAAAATTTTTAAGAAACAAAACGCTGGCTCCAGATGTTGAATACGTTAGTCCAGAAGTGCGTGGACAGTTTACTTTGAGCTACAACAATCAGGAAGAGCTGGGTGCGGTTGCAGGAGAAGATGAAAATTATGGCTCGGTTCGAAACGTTCCTCTAAAATCTGGGGAATGGTTTTCTAAAGCGGATGTTGATGGGATGAGTCAGGTTGCAATTTTAGGCTCAACGATTAGTGATGATTTGTTTGGAGTGGAAGATCCGGTCGGTAAAGTAATAAAAATTAAACAAGTTAGCTTTAGAGTTGTGGGCGTTGCGAAGGCGAAGGGGGTAGGCGCTTTTGGAGTGGATCAGGATGGCCAAGTAATCGTGCCTGTGAGCACAGCGCAAAAATTATTGCTAGGCATCAATTATTACAACAACATTGCTGTTCAAGTTCGAAGTGAAAGCGTAATTCCTCAAGCAACTGATGAGGTCACTAAAGTTTTATTAAGCAATCATAAAATTAGCGACCCGGATAAAGCCGATTTCAGTGTTAAAAATCCAGCTGATGCTTTAAGCTTGCTTACAAATATAACTTCGATTTTGACAATATTTTTAGGAGCGATTGCTGGAATATCTTTGTTAGTTGGCGGAATTGGGATCATGAATATCATGTTAGTTTCTGTTACTGAGCGCACTCGGGAAATCGGTTTGCGCAAAGCGATTGGCGCCAGAAGAAAAGACATCCTCACTCAGTTTTTAATAGAAGCAGTGGTCTTGACCGTCTTTGGTGGAGTAGTCGGTATAATTTTAGGTTATCTCGGGGCACTAGGTATTGCCGCATTGGGGAATTGGACGCCAATTGTCTCTATTAGTTCAATTTTATTAGCTTTTGGTGTTTGTACATTGTTTGGTTTGGTGTTTGGAATATATCCCGCTAACAAGGCCTCAAAACTTAGCCCGATGGAAGCCTTGCGTTACGAGTAAATTGGATCTGTGTTAAAATATTTGTATGCAAAAATCAAAAACAATCATAGTAGTGGGCGGAGGTTATGGCGGAATCAATACCGCCATAGGATTATCTAAAAGGCTTAATAATAAAGATTCAAAAATAATTCTTGTTGATAAGCAAGATTATCATTTGTATTACCCAAATCTTTACGAAGTAGCAAGTGCTGAAGAAGAATTTACTTCAATTAAGGATTTAAAGAAAAGCTTAGTGCTGCCTTTTAAGGAATTGCTTCCGACTGCGATTCAGTTTGTTCGCGGCAGTTTGGAAATGATTTCTCAAAAAAACAATACAATAAAAGTCGATGGTAAGGAACTGGCCTATGATTACTTGGTGGTAGCGCTAGGTTCTACTATCGATTTTTTTGGTATTCCAGGTGTTGCCGAAAATTCTTTAACGATGAAATCTGTTAATGATGCTTTAAAGATAAAAAACGCGGTAGAATTCTTAGTCGAATCGCATCGGCAGGATAGTATCAAAAAACTCTTGCGAATAGTCATAGCTGGCGGAGGTTTCACCGGAGTAGAACTAGCAGGAGAGCTAATTAATTTAGTGGACATTGTTTCCTGGAAATACCATTATCCTTTAGAGCGAATTCAAATCGAAATTATCGAAGGCTCTGGGCAGTTAATTCCAGGAATGTCTGCGGTAGTGAGCGGCGCAGTTTTGCATCGTTTGAAAAATTTTGATGTTAGCGTGATGCTGAATAGTATGATTACTAATGTCGCTCCAAAATTAATCACTTTGAACAATGGCGAGATGATTAGCTATGATTTGTTGGTTTGGACCGGAGGGGTTAAGAGCGTTGATGTACCGATGGCAGAACCCGGCAAAACTGATCGAAAGCATCGTTGCATGACCGAACCAGATTTAACAATGACTGGTTATAACAATATTTATTTAATTGGCGATAACGCTTGTATTATGGATAAACATAATACGCCTCTACCGCAAACCGCGACTCAGGCAATAATGCATTCTGATTATGTTGTGAGTGCTTTGACTGCCCGGATACAGAATAAAAAACCTCCGACATTTGTTGCGGAGTCTTCTCCTTTTATAATTCCAATCAAAGGGAAGTGGGCAGTGTTGTCATTGCCAAATGGCTTTACGATGACTGGCTTTATTCCTTGGCTGGCAAAAATATTTGCAAATGTTCGTTACTATAATCGACTGATGCCTCTAAATAAAGCCATAAGCTACGCTTGGTTTGAAACGAAGCTTTATACAAAGAATGACTAAAGCCTATAAAAACAAAGAGCTGCTTTCGCAGCTCTTTGTTTTTATAGTATTATTTTGCGGTTTTCTTTTTATAAACCTTCTTTGCTTTTTTGGGTTTAAGCTTTTGTGCTTCCCAAAGTTCTTTTAACTCTGCTTCACTTTCAGGTTTTTTGTTGATGATAAATTCGCAATCAGGATAACGCGAACACGAATAAAACGGCTGACCACGTCCGCGGGCTTTCTTTTCAACGACATCTCCAATCCCACAGTTTGGACATTTGTAGCCAATTTTAGTTAGGATTTTTTTGATGCCTTTGCATTCGGGGTATCGGGCGCAGCCGAGAAAGAAACCGAAGCGTCCTTTGTGAATGCGCATTGGCCCACCACAGAGAGGGCATAGTTCGCCTTGAGTCTTTTCTTCGAGTGCTTTGATCTGCGCTTCTTCTTCCGGCATTGGTTTGGTAATCTTTTCACCTTCTGGGCATGCCAAGAATTTTCCAAATCGTCCGAACTTTATAATCATTGGTTTCCCGCAGTGTGGGCAAGGGGTCTCCGATACTTGAATCTGTTTTTCTACTTCCTCAGTTTTTTCATCAATCAGTTTTTTGAAAGGATCGTAGAATTCTTTGATAATTGGCTGCCATTTTACAGTTCCTTCAGCAACTTCATCTAAATCGCTTTCCATCTTAGCAGTAAAATTGATGTCGACAATTTGAGGGAAATGCTCAACCAGTAAATCATTCACCAATACGCCAACCTCAGTTGGTTTATACTTCTTTTCGATCTTATCAACGTAACCACGATCTTGGATAGTTGATAGGGTAGGTGCGTAAGTTGATGGACGACCAATACCGTGGCTTTCTAATGCTTTAATCAAAGTGGCGTCAGAATACCTAGCTGGGGGCTCGGTGAAATGTTGGTTAGGCACAAGCTCGGTCAGTTCTAGCTTCTCACCTTTTTCTAATTCTGGAAGTTGCCCTTCTACTTCGCTGTCTTCTTCATCCTTACCTTCAGTATAAGCCTTGATAAAACCTTCAAATTTAACAACTTGGCCATTTGCGCGGAAGTTATAACCTTTCTTAGAAATACCTTGGGCAGTAATATCTACAGCTGTTGAATCAAAGATTGCTTCAGCCATTTGACTGGCCACGGTTCTTTTCCAAATGATGTCATAAATTTTTTGCTGACCTCTGTCTAAGTATTGTTTAAGATCATCCGGATGACGCATTAAGTCTGATGGACGAATTGCCTCGTGTGCTTCCTGGGCATTTTTTGATTTAGTGTTAAATTTTCGATGGCTCCCAAAATAATACTCTTTGCCAAAGCGTTGGGTAATAACTTCAGCAGCTTGGTTTAAAGCTAGCTCCGAAAGATTTACAGAATCGGTACGCATGTATGTAATTAAACCGGTATGACCTTCTTCGCCGATATTGATTCCTTCGTAAAGTTGCTGGGCGATAACCATTGTTTGTTTGGCAGACATGCCAAATTTGCGGGCCGCTTCTTGCTGTAAAGTAGAGGTGATAAAAGGAGCAGATGGATTGCGACTTACTTCTTTTTTTGTAATTTCTTCGACAACATATTTAGCATCTTTAAGGTCGGTAACTATTTCAGTGGCAGAGGTGGTATTATTGATATCAAACTTTGCTAGGCTCTTGTCATCAATCTTATTAAGTTTTGCAGCAAAGCCGAGCTTGTTCTTAATAAAATTTGCATCAATAGACCAATATTCTTCTTTGATGAACTTTTCAATTTCACGTTCGCGCTCCACGATTAAACGCATTGCCACAGATTGAACGCGACCAGCAGATAGGCCATAACGAACCTTTTTCCAGATGAAAGGGGATAATTCGTATCCAACTAGTCGATCCAAAATTCGTCGGGCTTGTTGCGCATCAACTAAGTTTAAATCTAAGTTGCGCGGATGTTCCAAGGCACTATCAATAGCCGTTTTTGTGATTTCGTGAAATACAATTCTCTTTGGTGAACCCTTTAGTTTCAAGGCGGAAATCAAATGCCAAGCAATTGCTTCCCCTTCGCGATCTTCGTCAGTTGCCAATATCACGCCGGAAGCTTTGTCGGCTCGAGCTTTAAGATCGGCGATGACTTCTTTGGATTTCACTGGAATTGTATAGGTAGGCTCGAAGTTATTTTTAATATCAATACCCATTTTGCTTTTGGGTAAATCGCGGACATGACCAAAAGACGCTTGGACGTCGAAATTTTTTCCAAGGAATCTTGAAATGGTTTTTGCTTTTGTAGGGGACTCAACGATAACTAATGTTTTTGCCATTTTTATCCTCTTCGAGTTCAAAATGAATCCGCGAAGCTATTAATTACTTTAAGAGTTTAGCCAGACTTAGAAGATACTGTCAAATTGAGTGCATACCTTTGACCTGGAAAAGTGCTAATTATTTCTTTGAGCTCAAGCATAATCACAGCGGTATTTACTTGGGAAGCGCTTAACTCTGAGCGTTTAATAATTTCATTAAAATGGATTGCCTTTATAGTTAAGCAACTTAAAACTTTCTTCTCAATTTCGGATAAGGAGTAACCAATTGGCAATTGCGGGATTTGGATATTTTTCAAAGCGTATTCATCTAGAATGTCTTGGCCAGATGTAATTACTTTGGCCCCAAGTTTTAATAGATGATTTGTACCTTCGGATTGAGCATCGAATATATTTCCAGGTACTGCAAAAATATCTCTATTTTGTTCCAAGGCTAGTTTGCCAGTAATCAAACCGCCGCTTTTATAAGTTGCTTCCACAATTATTATCGCTTGGCTTAAGCCGGAGATAATTCTGTTTCTCATTGGGAAGTTGGCCGCGGTTGCAGGGCTTCCTGGAGGAAGCTCTGAGATTAACCCTCCGCCAGCTTTTATTATTTGAATAGCTAGATCTCTATTTTGAGAAGGATAAACACTTAATTGATCAATACCTGAACCCAGAATCGCAAAGGTCTTTAGTTGAAGCTCGAGCGCCTTCTGATGCGCATGCGCATCAACTCCGTGTGCTAGTCCAGAAATAATATTAATTTTTTGTAAGGCCAAAGGGCGGATAATAGTGTTAACAGCCTGAGTGCCATAACTGCTAATCTTTCTGCTCCCGACAATTGCCAGATTTAGCGCTTCAGGTGGCAAAGCTCCTCTATAATAGAGTAACGTTGGAGGATCGCTAATTTCTTTTAGAGCATAGGGATATTCAGCTTCGTCGATCGCCACGGTTTTTATATCGGATAGTTGCAAATTAGCCCATTCTTTCAATGGATTTCCTCGTACTTTTCCTTTCGATAGTAGTGAATACCACGCTTTTTCATAATCGACATTGAATTGTTTGCTCAGACGATTTATTTGGTTTTGATAGGGGAAATGCAGTTTAATTGCGTGCAAAAATGGCTTAGATAAAGGCATAATGGGTTATATTGATAGATGTTGACAAAAAATGGTTATTATGTTAATATTTAATATTGTTGAAGGATATTTGTGGCATTGCACATACAAGATTTTATTTAGAATCCTATTTACGAGTAGCCAAAGTAAGTATGAATCCCTCCTACTATTTACGAGTAGCTGTTAAGTGAAGGTATCGTTAGAGTTTTCTAGCATTCCTTTCACTCGTAGGTAGGGTTCTGAATAAAATATAAAACACCTGGATTAAGTCCAGGTGTTTTCTTTATTAAACTTATTTTTTATATTTTAGGTTTTAGTTCCAATAGTACTCGCGCTTTAATTGCGTCGAAAGGGATTTTTGGGAGCTCGTCTTCTTTAAAATTTTGGAGTACAAATGCTTCAGTAGGAATGTGTCCGCCTCTTTCTCGGCTTTCAATGCCGATCCGAATTCTTCTAAACTCATTGGTACCTAATTCGTCTATTATCGATCGAACTCCATTATGTCCGGCATGTCCGGAGCCTTGAGTAAATTTGATTGTGCCAAGCGGTAAATCAATTTCATCTTGAAGTACTAATACATCTTTTGGTTGAAGTTTGTAAAAGTCCATAATCTTTTTAACAGCCTGTCCGGAAGCATTCATATAAGTTTCCGGATAAATGTAAAAAGTTTTTTCTGGGTCATGTACTTCACAAATCTTCGCATCAAACTTTGAGGTACAAGAAATTACTTTCAAGTCTTTCAAAATATAATCTAAAGCTAAGAACCCAGCATTGTGTCTGGTCTGTTTGTACTTTTCTCCTGGGTTACCAAGGGCGATAACTAATTGCATATTTTAAGTATGGTCTTCGTTAAATTTAGGATTGCCGCGCTTTGCTTCTAACTTAAGTTTTACAGGTGTGCCCCAAAATTGCAATTCTTTTATGATCGCATTCTGAATAAATTTTCTAAATTGCATTGAAATTGCCGAAGGCTCATTAACCATCATCAAGAATACCGGGGGATTGGTGGAAACCTGTTGTAAGGAATAAACCTTTGGAATACGTTCATCACGAAGTCTTTGCGGTTCACGCTGTTTAAGTTTGGCGTGAAAGAACTCGCGCATTGTTTCGTCATCAATATTTTTGTGTCGAGTTTCTTCAATCTTTACAATGAAATCAAGGATTTCTGAAATGCCTTGTCCGGACTTTGCAGAAACTTGAACCGCGGGGGCCCACCAGAGAAACTCAAAGAAATCCGGAAGATTCTTTTCTAATTTCGTCTGTTCTTTTGGAGTAAGCAAATCTGATTTATTTGCAACGATAATAAGACCTTTGCTGGCAGCCACAATTTCACCGGCGATGCGTTGGTCTTGTTGAGTGATACCTAGAGAAGAATCGATGACTAGAATACAAACGTCGCTCTTATGCATTGCTCGAATTGTTTGGAAAGAGGCATAGACATCAGGCAAAGCCTGCTTCTTTTCTTTTTTCTTTAACCCAGCGGTATCCAAGAATTTAATCTTTTTCGTTTTATAAACAATGTCGGTGTCAATTACATTTCTAGTTGTGCCCGGCGTTGCTGAAACGACAACCCGCTCTTCGCCAATGATTTTATTGAAGATTGAAGACTTGCCGACGTTCGGTTTGCCGATTAGGCTCACTGAAATTTCGCTCGGGTCTTTTTCAATTTTCGCAAAACCTTTAGCTGCGAGGTTTTTTGTAATTTCATCTAGTAAATCTCCGACACCAATTCCGGCAACAGAGGATAATGCAACAATGTTTTTAAAACCGGTAAAATGATATTGATCAACGGTTTCTTTTATTTTCTTCGGTGCATCAATTTTGTTGATTACTAAAATAATATCTTTTTTCTTTTTTCGGAGCTTAAGTAAAATATTTCGATCCAAAGTTTCTGGGCTTTTTTTGCCATCCAAAACATACAAAATAAGATCGGCTTCTTGAAGCGCAATCTCAACTTGCTTCTGAATGTTTTTTTCTAATTCTTCTCGTTGTTCAAATATGATTCCAGCAGTATCTACCAAAGTAAAATCAACGTCGTTCCAAAATGCTGGCGCATAAAAACGATCGCGGGTGGTCCCTGCGACGTTAGAAGTAAGAGCGATTCTTTGCTCAAGGATTTTATTTAATAGAGTAGACTTGCCGACGTTCGGTTCGCCTACGATGGCTACAATTGCTTCGCGCATAATATTACTGCCCGCCGATGATTAATACTAGATCCGAGTTAGCTGTCATTTGAGCCGGTTTTTGCTGGGCTTTAATGCTCAATTTGCCTTCAAGATAGTTAATTGTAGCAGGTTTAGCGTTTATCTGATAGAGCACGCTATTTTTCAATGGTAGACCCTTATAAGGGACTTCATAGACAGTTACACCGCTCCCGGTAAGATCTTTTTTAATCGAAGTATATAGAGTATCAGCAGTTCCGGCATTTTCTAGAATAATTGTCGCTTTTTCTTGGCGAACCGCTGATTGGTCGAAACCATTAATAAATAGGTTTTGAATATCGGAATCGCTAACTCCCGGGCAGTTAGTTAGGGTATAGCCCAAAGAGCCTTGAGTATCTGGACATATTAGTAGAGTGTCTGGGTCCAGGCTTTGGCTGATTATTTTAGCGTTTTTATCATTAACTATTTTTGTAAGAGCTAATAAAGCATCAGGATCGAGATTTGTGTGTGCGTGGTCTGCAAGAATATTCGTTAAATCATTTATTTTTGTGGTATCGGTGAATAAATTAAGATCGCCAGCTTTTTGTTTAAAAGATTGAATAATTAGTGATTGTCTTTTGCTGCGGGCGAAGTCTGAGTCTTCGCCATTGTTGCCATGACGAGAGCGGGCGAATTCTAGGGCACGAACGCCATTCATATGTTCAAGCCCTTGAGTAAAGGTAATCGGGGGGAGATAACCAATCCCTGAATCAGGGAATTGTGAATCGGTAAATGTTTTTTCAACGTTAACATCCAAGCCGCCAATACGATCGACAGCTTTTTCAAATCCGCTAAAATCCACTGTGGCAAAATAAGGAATCTGTAATCCCGTAATCGACTCTATCGCTTGCTCTGCTTTTTGCCCAGCCTGGTTTGGGTCTTGGGATTTCTCTAATCCAGAGACATAAGCAAAATTTATTTTTTGCTGACCTGTTTTCCAGAGCAAATCTCTGGGGATTGATGTTAACAATACTTCTTTAGTGCTAGGCTTTATGCTTGCAACGATGATCGTGTCAGTTAAATACGGACCGTCATGCCCTTCGCCGCCATAGCCTAGTAAAAGTAAATTAATGCGATCTTGGTCTTCTCCAATTAGCGTAGTGGAGCCGCCGTGAAATAAAATATTGCTAACTTTTTTGATAAAGGAAGTTTTACTCACAAAAACTTTAGAACTGATACTGTACGCTTTGCTGAAAAGCATGCCAAAAAGGACTAACACTATTATTATTAATATCCAAAAAAATTTTGGAAAAGCTCTAGAGGGTGTATTCATATTTGTTCCTCATAAGTATATAGAAAAACTACATTTTGATAAAGAAAAAAGGCTTGCAATTGTCGGGAGGAACGGGTATATTTATAAAGATCTCTAATTAATTTTTCACTTTTTATGAACGAAAATCAGCAACAGCCCTTGCCACCAGAGGTGAATGAAAACCAGCCGAAACAAAATCGAAATTTTTCTGAAATGGGAACTTTTGTTGTTGATCTTATTAAAGTTTTACTAATTGCTTTAGTTATAATATTACCAGTGCGATACTATGTTGCTCAGCCATTCATCGTTTCGGGTTCTTCGATGGAGCCGACTTTCTATACTGGTGAATATTTGATAATTGATGAATTAACATATCATATCAGTGCACCGCAAAGAGGGGACGTAATAGTGTTTAAATACCCTAAAGACAATACCCAGTATTTTATTAAAAGAATAATTGGTTTGCCAGGCGAAACAGTTAAAATTCAGGAAAATAAAGTTATTATCATCAACGCGCAGAATCCCCAAGGTTTTGTTTTGGATGAAAAATATCTGCCAGCGGGCGACACAACCTTTCCTTATGGACAAGATACTAGAACGTTGGGCAGCACTGAGTACTTTGTTTTAGGAGACAATCGCCTAGCTTCTTCTGACTCCCGTTTTTGGGGTCCGGTGCCAACTAATGATATTGTTGGTAAAGTGTTTGTTCGAGCCTTCCCATTCCAAACCTTTAAGAAATTTAATCACGTAGAATACTCACAATAATGACTACTCAAAAAAAGAAATCACCAAAGAAGCCGCAGTTAGTCCCTGGAATGTTCGACATTCTGCCGACCTCAGACATGTCTTGGGATTTCATGATTGATAAGTTGTTAAAACTAGCGCGAGGTTTTGGTTTTACCAGAGTAGAATTACCAATTCTAGAAAACGCTGTTTTATACGAAGGTTTGGATGTTGATTCAAATACTATTGTTACTTTTATGGATCCCGAAGGGAACCGAGTTGCAATTCGTCCAGAAACTTTGCCAAGCCTGATGCGTGCTTACAGCGAACATAAAATTAGTGAGACCCAAAAACTTTCAAAGTGGTATCACTGCGCCCCTGTTATTGTTTACGATGAAAAGCAGAAAAAGTTTGTAAATAGCTGGGAATATGGCTTTGAATTACTTGGAGAATTTTCTCCATTGATTGAAGTTCAGTTAATAAGCTTGGTTTGGAAATTTTTGAAATCGCTTGGTTTAGAAAATCTGATTTTGGAAATCAATAGCGTAGGAAAATCTGATAGCAGAAAAGATTATGAAGAAACTTTGCGCAGCTTCTTGCAGTCCAAAAAATATGAATTGTGTAACGAGTGCGTTGCTTCGATCGAAGAATATCCAATGCAAGTTTTTCGCTGCAAGAATTTGGAGTGCAGAACTGTCGCAGCAGAAGCGCCGCAGGTAGTAGATTTTCTTTCTGAAGAAGATCATAAACATTTCACTCATATCTTAGAAGGTTTAGATGAGCTTGCGGTTGGTTACAGCTTGAACCCAATGTTGGTTGGTAAGCAGGGAACATCTCGAACCGTTTTCTCCATGCGGTACAAAGATGAATTTAACGAGTACTTTATTGGTGAGGGTGCTTTCCATGAAGAAATGCTTAAGGACTTAACCGGCAAACAAAATGCTTGTTTTGGTTTTACTGGTTACATGGAAGTTTTACAGAAAGCTGTGCAGAATTTAAAATTGGAAGCGATTGGCGATATTAAATCAGAAGTTTATTTGGCGCCTCTCGGCGACCTTGCTTCAAAAAAAGCTTTGCGATTATTCTCAGAATTATGGGATGCAAAAATTACAGTGCATGATCACTTTGGTGACGGCGGAGTAAAAAATCAACTAAAGCTTGCTGAAGGCCAGAAAGCATTGATCGCTTTAATTATCGGACAAAAAGAAGCAATGGATGACATGGTTATTCTGAGAGATGTGAAATCCGGAATGCAAGAAGTTTTCCGCTACGATCAGATAATTGATGAAGTTAAAAAACGCATTGGGAGATAGAATGCCTGCTGACTGTATTTTTTGCCAAATTGCACATAAAGAAGAACTCTCGCCTATAAAGTATGAGGACGAGAGTTTTGTTATAATTCCTTCAAAATTCCCTGCAGCTGAGACACACTTTTTGGTTATTCCGAAAGAACATATTAAATCAATTGCAGATGTTCAATCAGAAAATCAGCAATTGCTTGGGGTGATGCTTTTAGTGGCTAGTAAATTTGCTAAAAAGCAGGACATCGTTGATTACAAATTGATTTTCAATGTAGGTAAATACGCTCAGATTCCGCACCTGCATTTGCATTTGTTGTCAGGGGATTTAAAGGATAATACTTAATTTGACCTGAAGGGTTTTTTGGGGTATATTCATAATAGTTTTTTATTAGTTATCAAACCTTTTGAAGGGGGTGACAGTAGTGGTAGAAGTTAAAAAGAAAGACGGCGAATCATTTGAAAGTTTATTACGTAGATTTAACCGCAAGATTCAACAAAGCGGTGTTTTAGTTCGTGCTAGAAAAATTAGATTTTTCGAACCTCAGAAGAGCAAGAGATTTGTAAGAGAAGATGCTCGCAGACGTGCTGATCTTAAAGAAAAGAGAGAAGATCTAAAGAAATTTGGAAAGATGCCAGTTAAGAAATACGGTAAATATTAAATTTATCAGCCATGTTAAAAGATCAGATCGTTTTGGATTTAAAAAACGCTATGATCGCTAAACAGCAAACCGAGTTAAACACTTTGCGAATGCTTAAGGCGAGAGTAATGAACGAAGAAATTGCTAAGGGTAAAGACTTCACAGATGAAGACATTATTCCGGTGATTGCTTCTGAAGTTAAGCGTCGCAAAGACTCGGTTGAGGCATTCACCCGCGGTGGAAGGCCGGAGCTGGCAGAAAAAGAGCAGGCAGAAATTTCCGTCTTGCAAAAATATTTGCCAGAACAAATCTCTGAAGATGAAGTTCGCAAGATCGTTGATCAAACGCTTGCCGGCGAAACTTTGACCGCTGCAGACTTTGGCAAAGCAATGGGGCTGTTAATGCCTAAATTAAAAGGCAAAGCAGACGGCCAATTAATTTCTAAAATTTTAAAAGAAAAACTAAAATAGATTCATGGTACAGCAACAATACTTAGTAGGATTGGATATCGGCTCCTCCACGGTTCGAGTAGTGGTTGGAAAGATTGATGAGAGCACCGGTACGCCAAGCATCATAGGTGTAGGAGAGACTCCTTCTTCCGGAATTCGGAAAGGTGTTGTAGTTGATATCGAAGAAGCAGTATCTACAATCTCTTCAGCTTTGGAAAAAGTTGAGCGAATGACCGGCGTGCAAATTAATCATGCGACAGTTGCAATTGGTGGCTCGCACATTTCTTCAGTAGAGTCGCACGGTGTAATTGCAGTTTCTCGTGCGGACGGCGAAATTACTGAGAATGATATTATAAGAGTGATTGATGCATCGCAGGCGATTTCAATTCCACAGAATAGAGAAATAATTCACGTTATTCCAAAAAACTTTATTGTCGACGGCCAGTCGGGGATAAAGGATCCTCTGGGTATGACCGGGATTAGACTTGAAGTTGATACAGTGATTGTCCAAGCCGCAGTTCCTTTTATTAAGAATTTAAATAAAGCGATTCAACAGGCTGGTTTGCATGTTGATGACATGGTTCTTGCGCCGCTTGCGGCAGCGGAATCAGTTTTAACAAAACGCCAAAAAGAATTAGGCGTGGCTTTGGTAGATATGGGTGGTGGTACAACTGGACTTGTTGTCTTTGAAGAAGGGCAGTTGTTGCACACATCGATTATCCCAGTTGGTTCCGGACACATTACTAATGACGTCGCAATTGGTTTGCGTACTTCCATTGAAACCGCAGAACGGGTCAAACAGGATTATGCCCATGCAATTCCTAGAGATATTAACCGTAGTGACGAAATTGATCTTTCTAAGATCGATTCAACCGAAGAAGAAAGCGTTTCCCGGCATCATTTGGCAGAAATAGCCGAAGCCCGATTAGAAGAGATCTTCGATTTGGTTAATAAAGAGCTAAAACAGATTAATAGAGATGGTAAACTGCCGGCAGGGATTGTATTTACCGGTGCTGGTGCAAAAATGCCAGGCATACTA
This sequence comes from Candidatus Doudnabacteria bacterium, assembly GCA_028286905.1. GTDB lineage: Bacteria > Patescibacteriota > Doudnabacteria > UBA920 > VMFF01 > JAQBQP01. The sequence continues at coordinate 80,698 of JAQBQP010000001.1, read as the reverse complement.
GAATTAGCTAAAAAGCAGCTGCGCTTGCCAGTGCAGCTAGGTGTACCTACAAACGTTACTACTATAATTGACCGGGTCGAAGACCCTTCCTTTGCTACAGCGGTTGGTTTAATCCTTTGGGCAAAAGAATACTTTGGTGGTCAAAAAACTTCTGGCGGTTTTGCTAAGAAATTGCTTGATAATGACGGTGTCGATAAAGTAAAGAAACTCTTTAAGAAGTTTTTACCCTAAATTTAATAATAATTTATGAAGAAGCGCATGCAAGTTAAACCTAAAATCGAAACTTACGCAAGAATCAAGGTACTCGGAGTGGGCGGATCCGGTACCAACGCAATTCATCGCATGACTGAACTCGGCATCAACGGTGTGGAGTTTATTTCAATCAATACTGATGCGCAAGCGTTGCATAATTCTAAATCAGACAAGAAAGTTCATATTGGCAGAAACGTCACTCGCGGTTTAGGCGCAGGGATGAACCCAGACCAGGGTCGCAATGCCGCGGAAGAATCGCGTGAAGATATCCTGGAAGTGATCGATAATGCCGACATGATTTTTATTACCTGCGGATTGGGTGGTGGTACTGGTACTGGTGCAGCACCGGTTATTGCCGAGATTGCAAAAGAACGCGGAGTTTTGACTGTTGCGGTTGTCACAAAGCCCTTTGCTTTTGAAGGCACCAAGCGCCGCGAGATTGCTGAAGAAGGCTACTCTAACTTAAAAGATAAAGTTGATGCGATTATTTCTATTTCGAACGATCGCATTTTGCAAATCATCGATAAAAAAACTTCATTGATTGATGCTTTCAAAACTGTTGACGATGTTTTGCGCCAAGGCATCCAAGGTATCTCCGATTTAATTACTACCCACGGAATTGTAAACGCCGATTTTGCCGACATCCGCACAATCATGGAAAATGCCGGAACCGCTTTGATGGGTATTGGTTCGGCAAGCGGAGAGAACCGTGCCGCAGAAGCAGCGCGTAATGCAATAAATTCTCCGTTGTTGGAATTAGCAATTGACGGTGCCAAAGGAGTGCTGTTTAATATTACTGGTGGTAGCAGTCTTGGAATGTTTGAAATTGATGAAGCTGCAAAAATTATTACAAAGAGCGTTGACCCTGAAGCTAAAATTAAGTTTGGTGCAGTGATCAACGATGAGATGGGTGAAGAAGTTACTATTACAGTTATTGCTACCGGTTTTGATGAGATGCAAAAACGTCCAACTACAATTCGAATGACTGAGGATGAACAAGGTGTTAACAAAGATCCTAAGAAAGTTGATGACATCAAGCGCGATGAAATGTTTAAGAGAGAAGAACCAAGAAGATTTGAACCGAGAGCGGATCAAAGAATTGAGCCGACCGTAGAACCAAAGTTTGTGCCCGCTGAAAAATCCACTCAACAACCCTTACCAGAAAATAGGGAATCGCGTAAGCCTTTGTTTACCGGAAACGCTCCGCAGGCAGATGAAGATTCTGGTGCAGACGAGTTGGACATCCCAGCTTTTATTAGAAAGAAAATGAAATAATTAAATTAAAAAAATGATTGAATCACACCGTAGAGAAGATGATGCGCCATTGGCTCAGCATCTACATGTAGAAAATAAAGCGATGTTTCCGACTTTCGCATCTGTCGATGCAGACTTGGCAGCCGCAGTACTTTCTTTGTTAATAGTTTTATTGCCAGGAATAATTTTGAAGATTATGGCTTTCAATGCTAACGCGTTGACTCAACCAAATCTTTTAGCAACATCAGCGCCGTTCGTAAACTCAACTTTGTTAATTGCTTTTGTTCTTGCAGTTTACGCTCTGGCAAGAGCTAAGAGTAATCCATCGACTAGAACAATCGCAATTTTGACTCTGGTCGTTTGTATTTTGCGTTTCATTTTACCTGGCTAACTTCCTAAAAATATTGGTGGATCGTGCGCTTCGCTTCGATCGCTCTCTCACTTTTTGGGGGGCTAGACAAAAGCAAAAATTTCTGCTATAATAGATATGTAATGTTAAAAACTCTAATAAATACATTAGAGTTTTTAATTGGTCGATTACCGACAGCCTTTTGTTTATAGAGATCTAGTAAATAAAAGGCACGAAACAAAAATAAAACAAAAAAACAAAAAAATATGCCAGAACACTTAGATGACAAACCACATGTCGTGGTGCCTTTACTTGCGTTTGCTCTTATAGTAAACATGTTCCTGTTTGGGGTCGCATACAGCAATGCTTCTTTTAGCGGAACAGAGAAATCTTTGCCAGACATTTTTGCTGCGCAAAATATTTCTCCGCAGTTAGATAATACTTTTGCGGTTATTGCAGACAACCTACAATGGTCTGTTGCAAGCGCTGCTGAAGTTGTGAAGCCACAAGTCGTTGCGTTCTTAGGACTGTCTGATTATCAGTATGGTCAACCGAGATACACAGCGCTTAATCCAAACCAGTCAGTTGCAGAATATGCAATTCCTTCGCAAGATGGAGCTGTGCTTGGAGCAACTACTCAGAATCCTGAGTACGTTGTAATCCAGATAAAATAATATTGCCTAGAGTTAGGCGTGAACAGCGGAGGGTGCAGGGTCGCGATGCGAATCGCCATAGAGAGGGTGCGGTCAAACGTAAGCCAAAAATCGTGAGCACAACTAAATAAAAAATTGCAGCGAAAGGTCGTGCGCTTGCACTTCGTGCAAGCTTCGACATAACACTAGGCTATTGCCTTCGGCAACTAGCCAAAGAAGTTAAAAAAACTTACTCTTCCAGAGTAAGTTTTTTTATTTAGTCGTAAACGGTTGATCAACAGGACAGTAAAAACTCATTCGTTGGCCCTTGCCAATTTTTTCGCGTTTTACTTTTCCGCCACAGATCGGGCAAATGCTTTTTCTGTAAATTTGTAAGTTCGCTTTAAGTTGAAATACTTTTCTCCATTCATAAAATTGATGTGAGAAGTTTCGAGCTTCTGTTGCAATCTCTTTTATTTTCTTTGCCGGAGTATCTTTAACCAGCTGCCTGGGATTTGTTCTGTGAATAAATAAAACTTCGTTTTTTATAATATTTCCTACTCCGCCAAAGATATCTTGATTCATCAAGACGTCGGCTATTTGTTCTTCCGAGCAATTCTTTATTTTCTTTAGCGCTGCTTTTTCATCCCAGGTAGGGGACATTACATCTGCAGTGAAATCATAAATCCGTTTTAGGTTTGAGTCCTCAACGTACTTAACCGAACAAGCGTACATTTTCAGCTGACCATTTTCAAAGTTCAGAGTTAATCGGGGGTCGCGAGTTCTTTTATAATCACCAGTAACAGATTTTCCTTCAACAGTGGCCTCAAAGCTTCCATACAATAAAAAATGTGTCCGCAATGCAAAGTCATCAAATTGAAAAAGTAATTGCTTCGACCATGAAAAAATATCCAGCACCTTCTTGTGGTCTAATCTTTCTTTGCCAATTTTTGTGTTTCCAGAGACAGATAAAATGGTTTTGCCCTTGAAAGGCATTAGCTGCTCTACTGCCAGAAACAGAGATGGTCCTTCCATAGCAGAATTTTAATAAATGCTAATGGGAATTGCTATGGTTAATTTGACAGCGCCTCGTTGGCCCACTGTTTTAATAAATCACGAAGATTTAAACCTGCGGCAGCGACCATCTTAGGGATTAAGGAGGTGTTGGTCATGCCTGGAATAGTGTTTATTTCGAGGAAAAATATTTCATTAGTATTGGTAACAATAAAATCGGAACGAGAGATGTGTCGCGCGCCGATTTCTGTATGGATCGCTAAAGCCTCGGCTTGAAGCGCCGAGTTAAGTTCAATGGGGATCTGCGCCGGGCATATTTCGCCCGCGAGGTTATTTGGGTCGTATTTATGTTCGAAATCAAAGAATGAATTTTCAGGAGTTATAATTTCTATAACAGGTAAGGCTATTGTTTTCCCATTCTGTTCGATTACTCCTACTGTAAACTCGCGTCCTTTCAGAGGCTGCTCTAAAATAAATGGGTCTGAGCACAACTTTTTTAAGTTATCTAAGTCTGCTTGAGACTTACAAAGCCCGGAAGCTACCGAGGAACCGCCAAACCGCGGTTTGGCAAAGAGAGGAAAGGAGGAGTTTTCAACTGAACTTTCTTTCGTAACAGTATATCCAAGTGCCTTAGCAATTTGCTTGGTTCTTTTTTTATCAATTGCAATCGAGCTGGCTTGGACCCCAGAAAATAAATACGGAATGCTTAAGGATTCAAATAACCCTTGGATCACGCCGTCTTCTCCGCCTTTACCATGAATAATGGGTATAGCGAAGTCAAAGCTCTTGTGAGTGGCTACGAACTTTTCTAGGTCTTCAGGCATTACAAAGGTCTCTGTGTCAGCAAAGTCCAGTAATTTGTTTACGTTAGTGGCAGAGGCTATTGAAACAGGGCGTTCTTCGGTTAAGCCTCCGGTAAATAGGGCAATTTTCATAGCTAAAGTATATCAGAATTTTAGATTAAATTTGCTTGAGCGCACTAGCAACAATTTTGTGGATAAATAGGTGAACGAAAACCGGATAAAAAACTTGACCCGCTAATTTATTAAGGAAATTGCGGGTTTTGTTTTTATTTGCGTACCACAACCTATAGTGATAAGATAAGTACAAGAACACTACATCTAGTGTCCGAAACAAATATCAAAAAAAATGTTCGCAAAGGTTTTATCCAAGTTCTAGTCTATTTTATAGGCGAAAACGCTTATTTGTTCAGCTCAAATTTAGCCAAAAAAATTAAGAATAAACTCTATGCGTTGCGTAAATTGTAATCATGAAGATACTAAAGTCATTGATTCCCGTGTCGCTGGGGAAGGAGTAGCAATTCGGCGCAGAAGGGAGTGCGTTTCGTGCAGTTTCCGCTTCTCTACGTATGAGGAAATGGAAATTTTAGACCTAACCGTAGTGAAACGGAATGGAGTCAAAGAACTTTACTCGCGAGATAAGATGGAAAGAGGAATTAGGAAGGCCTTTGAGAAGCGGCCAATTACAGAGGAAAGCTTTAAGAAGCTAATATCGCAGATTGAACAAGAAATACAGAAAACAGCCAGTCCTGAAATAAGCAGCCCTCAAATTGGCGAGATCGTTATGAAAAAAGTGAAAAAGGTTGATAAGGTCGCATACGTCCGATTCGCATCAGTATATAAATGTTTCGAAGACATTGAAGAGTTCAAAGCAGAATTACAGAAACTCTAGGGCTAAAACTAAAATAACTAACTATTACTAAAATTATGAGCGAAAACTTACAAACCAGAACAACTAATGCCTTATCCGACCTAGGAGAAAAGATCTTTTTAGATCGTTACGCTGTTAAAGATGCAAAAAAAGAAACTTTAACCGAAGGGGATACAGTTGTTGTTTGTGTAAATTTGAAAACCGGACAGAGAGAAATTGGCACTGTTAAGTCTTTTGATTCAAATACCAAACAGGTTGAGGTAACGCTTCGCGATGGTTCAGTAGAGACTCGTTCTTTAGAACATGTCGACAAACCGCTGGAGACAGTTCCAGAACAAATGTTTGATCGTATCGCTCAGCATATTTCTAGCGTTGAAAAAACTCCAGAAAAACAGAATGAATGGAACGGCAAATTTCGAGAGCTTATGGATGACTGGAAATATGTACCAGCAGGTAGAATTTTTACTGGTGCAGGCACCGGCCAGAATTTAACTTTCTACAACTGTTATGTAATTCCATGTCCAGAAGATTCTCGTGGTGGAATTTTTGACACTCTTCGTCAGATGGCGGAAATAATGTCTCGCGGCGGCGGTGTAGGTATTAACGTTTCTACTTTGCGTCCACGTTATGCTTACGTTAAAGGTGTTAACGGACGCTCCTCTGGATCTGTTTCTTGGGCTTCGCTGTACAGCTTCGTTACAGGATTAATAGAACAAGGTGGCTCTCGCCGCGGTGCTTTGATGTTGATCTTGAACGCTTGGCATCCGGATATTTTGGATTTTATAAATGCTAAGAGAGAAGCCGGTAAGATTACTAACGCGAATATTTCTGTTGGCATCACTGATGACTTCATGCATGCCGTAAAGAATGATTTAGCTTGGGATTTAGTTTTTCCAGATACCTCCGATCCTTTATATAAGACTGAATGGGCAAATACTCAAGGGGATATTAGAGCTTGGAAAAAACTTGGCGGAAAAATAATCAAACACAAAACAGTGATGGCGAGAGATGTTTGGAATCAGATTATTTCATCAGCATGGTCTTCTGCTGAACCAGGTATGTATTTCATCGACCGTGCTAATGACATGTCTAATTCGCATTACTATGCTTCCTTGCCATGTACAAACCCTTGCGGTGAGCAGCCTTTGCCTGCTTGGGGCGTTTGTAATCTTGGCCACGTTAACCTTTCTAAACATTTGCTTGGACAGGATGTCGATTGGAATAAGTTAAAAGAAACAGTGCAGTATGCTGTTCGTTTCCAGGATAACGTTATTGACGCTACTCCTTATTTCTTTGATGAGAACTTTAAACAGCAGATGTCTGAACGCAGAGTAGGCATGGGCACGATTGGTTTGGCAGAAATGCTTGTGCGTTTAGGAATCAGATACGGTAGTGAAGAAGGCGTAAAATTTATTGATAAACTTTACCAATTTATCGCGGTCACTGCTTACGAAACTTCCGTAGAGCTTGCGCGTGAAAAAGGCGCCTTCTCCCAGTTTGATGCTGAAAAGTTTTTGGAGAGCGGCTTCATGAAGACCATGCCAGAATATATTCGCAGCATGGTTCGCCAATACGGCATTCGTAACGTTACAATTATGACTCAGGCACCAACCGGAACGATCGGCACAATGGTTGGAACTTCTACTGGAATTGAACCATTCTTCTCTTGGAGCTATTTCCGCAAATCTCGTTTAGGCGTCCACGAAGAGAAGATTAAACTTGCTCAGGATTGGTTGGACGCGCATCAAGGACAGGACCTGCCTGAATACTTTGCTACTGCAATGGATTTAGCCCCAGAAGACCATGTTAAGGTTCAAGCTGCAGTTCAACGCTGGACTGACTCGGCAATTTCTAAAACTTGTAATGCCCCTTCAAATTACACAGTAGAAGATACTGAAAAACTTTATCAGCTGATGTATGACTTAGGTTGCAAGGGCGGCACGATTTATCGTGATGGTTCCCGTGACGAGCAAATTTTAGCTACAGACAAGAAAAGCTTAGGCAAAGAAGTTGCTGAACAGATGCAGATTGATTCTGATAAGAATGACGCACTTATTGCGGCTGCGGTTGTGCAGTCAAACAGTGCGGCTAATGCAGAAAAGACCGAAGAAAAGAGTGAAGATCTTTTGCATGTAGGCAATAATAAATTTATCGTAAAAAAGCTAATCCAAAACGGACACAAATATGAAGTAGTGCCAAGAGACCGTCCAACAGAAATGAATGGGACTACTTACAAACTGAACACGACCTATGGGCATTTGTTTGTAACTATCAATGAGGACGAGCACGGGCCGTTTGAAGTATTTGCAACATTAGGAAAATCCGGTGGATTCTTTGCTGCTCAAACCGAAGGACTGTGCCGAATGATTTCATTGGGTTTGCGTTCCGGCGTTTCAGTAGATGAAATAATTTCTCAGTTAAAAGGCATCCGCAGTACCGAAGTATCTTTTAATCAGGGTGAAATAATTTACTCGCTACCTGATGGAGTTGCTAAGACTTTGGAAAAACATATTAATCGCAAACAACAGAGTTTGCAGCTGAACTTTAAAGAAACAGCACCGATAGAAAATATTACTGAAGAGGTGAAAATAAAGGTCAGTGAACCGGTTGCTGCGGCAACAGGGAACACCGTTCCAGAAACTAGAAAAATGTCAGTTGCGGATTTTGGGCATGTGCCGATTTGTCAGGAATGTGGCTCGATGCTAAGAATGGCTGAGGGATGCATGAAATGCGAATCTTGCGGTTTCTCAAAGTGCGGTTAAATTGATCTTAACAAAATCGTCCTAATATATAGGACGATTTTTGTTAAACCAAGGTTTAAGTGTATAATATAGAAAACAATAATCGTATAAAATAAAATGAGTAAAATCTTAAAGATTGTTATTCCGATAGTGCTATTTATATTAGTAGCCGCAGCTGGCGGAATCTACTATAAAACACGTCCGAATACGAGCCCTGCTGCAAATAACACTGAAACACAAAATACAACCCCTGAGCCAGTAAAGTTAACCGCTGATTTTCCTACAGCTTTAATGCCGAAGGATGGTACGTTAGTAGATAGTAAGGTTAGTAATATCGATAAAGTTGAGAACAATACTACCACAATTCTTTCTCAGCAAACTCCAAAAGAACTTTATGATTACTACTTGAATTATGTAAGTAAAGCTGGGTATTTAATTTTGACCAAAAAGTACGCTTTGCCTATTTCCAATATCTATGCCACAAGCGATGTTAACGATGTCAATATAGTTATCTTAAAAGAAGCTAAAGATGTTAAGGTGGTCGTTAGTTACGTAATTAAGAAAAAAAAGTAAAATGAAAAAAGCACTATTTTCTCTAATTGTTTTAGCAATTTGCGTTTATCAGTTTGGCTACTCGGTTAAACCAGCTCATGCGATTTACCCTTCGATGGGTAGTTTGGATTATGCCAATAATACTACTGGTGGAGCCACTAATTCCTCAAGTGCTCAAGCCGATGATCCAGGGTTAATTGTTTATGGTACCTGGCAGAATCTGCCAAATGGAGTTAGCTTTGCTTCTGATGGAACGGACGGAATTTATGTCGATAATTTATTTGTGCAAAGTTATTATCCAGGCTGGTACAGCGGTACCGGAATTCAATTCGGGGTGGATGACACAAGTTTACCAAACGGTCCTCATACTGTTCAATTAAGAGCCAATACCAATACCTATTATTCCGGAGGTTGTAGCTGTTATGTTGCAGATCAATACAGGACAAATATCTTAACTTTTTACGTTCAACATTCGGCTCCTCCAGTAACTTGTACAATTACCATTGCTGGTGATTTAAATAATGGGAATTTTTCGTTGGGTGGTACAAATAATTTTAATATAAGCGGCCCAAGCAGTGTAGGTGGAGCTTATCCAACCAACACAACTTTTAGCGTTCCTGGGAATGCAACATATAATTTTGCTGTTACAAGTGGCTCTCCTCCAAGTCAAAGCTCTCCTCCCGGAGGCCCTTGGAGAGCGAATTATATTTATACAACCGATTCTAGGACATGTAATTCTTCAAATTCACAACAAATAACCTTCACGATTCACGCTGTGACTGCGCCTAATTTGAATGTTAGATAGCTAAGTTTAAAAATATGGGCAGTAATCCATTAGTTCGTAAAACACGAAAAGGATTGAATATATTTTATTACGGCAAGGGCAAAGGAAAGACCACTGCGGCAATGGGCTTGGCTGCTCGGGCTGCCGGTGCGGATATGGATGTTTTTATCCTGCAGTTTGTTAAATCTAAAGCGGCTGCCAAAGGTCAGAAGTTACAAAGCGGGGAATGGCCGATTTCATCAGAAATTTTATTTTTTAACGCTGCTAAAAAAAGCAGCGTTAAAAGTATCGGCAAAATTACAACTGAACAAACCGGCGCTGGCTTCGTGGGAATTTTAGGAGACAAAAAACAGCGCTCTGTGCATATTAAGGAAGCAAATAAAGGATTGCTTCTAGCAAAAAAAATAATTAATTCTGATAAATATGATTTAATTATTTTGGATGAACTAGTTTCCGCGGTTGAGTTGGGCCTGTTCTCAGAAAAGGAAGTCGTCGCGCTTGTTAAACAGAAACCAAAGCATCTGCACTTAGCTTATACCGGGCATGACGCTTTTGAAAACATTATTGCTTGTTCTGATCTAGTCTCGGAGATAAAAATGATTAAGCACCCGTATTACAAAGGTATTTTGGCACAACGGGGGATAGACTTTTAAATTGACCCGGCTTTTGTGATATAATTAGATCACACAAAAGTTAATAAGAAATAAAGATAAAAGTATGGATCGCAATCAAAAAATTGTTTTAATAACACTAGCAGCTGTAGTTATTGTTGGTGGTACTGGCATAGTTCTTTACCAAAAGAAACATTCTCAAAATACTGGCGTTCTCGCTCGTCAGGATTTAGCAAAGAAAACTGATGCGCCAGTTGGTCAGGTTATTGTTGGCTTTCCAAGAGAATTGTTACTTGATTCAAAAGCTACTCCAGATCAAAGCTATAACATGGACTACAGCAAGCAGAATCAATATACAGTTAATCTGATTAGCGCTATGAGCCCTAAGGATTTGTATGGTTTGTATCAAAGTTATTTTAAAACCAATGGCTATAACCTTGTAAATCAAAATCATACCAGTGCCAATCTCCAAAGCATTTACGCGATAAAAGATAACGTTGAAGTAAATGTTGTCGCAAACAAAAAAAGCGATGGCAAAACTAGTCTAACCTTAACTTATTTACAAAAATAAAAAATAAAAAAACCACCGCAGCAATTGCGGTGGTTTTTTTATTTGAGCTTATTTTTTTATACCCGGTAACATAATTTGATATGGGGGTGGAAGTGCGCTTAAAATGTCTTTTATAATAGGAACTACGACAGCCTTTTTATAAATAGGCACATCCGCTGGAGCTTTGGTAATCGGGAAAATTAATGCCGGTACAAACAGCTCAGTTGAATTATTATTTTGATAATCCCAATAAGTCATTAATTGAAGCTTCGGAGAGCCTAGCTGAACATCTTCGGTTTTGGCATTAGCATCAGCCGGGTAATAAGTATCAGTGCCGCCTTTTTCTACTATAGCCATTATTTTTGAAATATCTGTCTCGGTGCTGTATAGAGAACTCTGATAATTTCCAAGATTAAGTTCAGAGATCGATGTAACTTTTTGATCTGCGAAGTTTAAAGCAACGCCCATGCCAACTTTATTGCCATTTTGATCGTATACTCCAATGCCATTAATTTGAGCGGGATACAGAACAGTCCCAGCGGTTGGTATATAGAAAGTTGCTTTATCAGAAGATTGCTCATATTGAATTTTCCAATCAGAAACCACTTCAGGAGCTCCGTAATTTTTTAAACTTATATGATGATCAGCAATAAATTTGTTTGCAGCATCAATAAGTGTTTGATCGTCCGGAACATCCGAAATCTTTATTTGGGATTCCATGCACGGACGTATTATTGCATTTGCACTGCTGCTAGAGCTTGTACCAGCACTGGCCATTGGGCTTGCCAATGGGATGGCACACCCGCCGCCATAATTTTGGTTCTGAGCATATAAATTGATAGTGCCGGCTTTTGGATCAACAGTAATGCTATAACCGTCTTTTTCTGAAACTGTAAATGAATCTACGTTTAGATTCTTAAAAGTGCCAAAATCAATTAACCCAAGGTTTAAGTTTTTTAAAGAGTCATTAAGTTGAGTACTCGTAAGGTCAAGCGCGGTCTTTTTTAGCACTTCCAATTTATCGCTTGGGATTGTGATGGCAGGGCCATCATAAATATAATGCAGCTCTGTAGGTTGGTAAATTCTCAGTAAGGGGTTCGCGGGCGGAACCGAAGCTGGAGTACTTAAAGACATCGGAGACATTGGTTTTAAAGAAGGAGCGGAACCTGTGGAATTAGAAACATCTTGCTGAAGGGTGCTTTTTGCTAGTGGAGTAGCGGCTACTGGCTGAGTATTAGCTGCTGTGCCAGCACTGGGGTTATTAAGAGAACCAAAGGCGTTATCTGCCAAGCGAATGATTTTTCCTTCGCCAAGCATTGTCCCATTAGCTAATTGCAGCTGCTGTTTATTTTTGTTTGCTTGAAGCGCTACTGCCCCAGCTATAAGTAATAGGCATAGCGCTGATCCAAAGTAGATATTAAACTTTTTCATTTTATTTTGGTTTATTGAATTAAATACCGATTGTTTTGGTTGATGATTTTGTAATTCGATTCGCAAACGTTCTCGAAAATTCTGATCGAGTTTAATATCTGGTTTGGACTTTAGTAAAACCTCGATGATTTGCTTTAGTTCTTTTTCTCGGGTTCGAAGTGTTGGGTCAAGAGTATAAAGCTCTTCCAATAAGTTTTGTAGTTGTAAGTTCATAATTAGAAAGCTTTAATTAATAAAAGTAATGTTATGGCAATAGGAAAGTGGGTCTGAACCTTTTGCATTGTTCGATAAAAAGACATTTTGCAACTGGCTTCGCTTTTTTTAAGAATTGCCGCGATTTCTTTGTAAGAAAGGTCATCCCAAACTCGCATAATTACAATGTCTCTTTGGTCCGCAGGAAGTTCCTTAAGGTATTTCTCAACTTGTTCTAGCTGCAGCTTAAGTCCAGTGTCGTGTTCAATGTTCTCTGAAGAAGAAAAATTGATTATTTGGTCAATATCAGAAGTGCCTTTTTCTTTGCGATAATGATCAATTAAGTTGTTGCGGGCAATCGAATATATCCATGATGAAAAAGCACCTTTTTCATCATCAAACTTGCTTAGATTTTCCCAGGCTTTTACAAAAGTTTTACTGGTTAAGTCCTCAGCGGTTTCTTTATGATGAGTCCGGTAATAAATGAAGTTATAGATCTTTGTTATATAAAGATCATAAAGCTCGTTGAAGCTCTGGTCATCTATTTGTGTCATGCTTATAGTGTATATTACGGTTTTAAAAGGGGAAAGGTAACATCCTTTCTCAGCATTTGTATAAACAGCCCCTTGACATTTACTGCCAAATACCGTATATATAAGGTACGACGCGGTCTAAATACACAGATCCGTAAATGCGATACACTTCAGCCACCAAGGAGGGCTGTATGAGAAAGTCTTTTTGCACCATGGCGGCTTCAGCGCTCTTGGTGGTTTCTTGTGGAGGGGGAGGCGAAACTACCCAGCCCGGGAACCCCATTCCACCTGCTAGCCCCACGCTCGGCGTCATTCCGCCACCCCCGAAGTTCGAGACGCTGAACCGGACTACGACCATTCTGCTGGCGGCATCTAATGCCCTCAGCTGCAAGGTTGACCGGACACCGTCTAATGCTCTGGGTCGGGACGCTAGTCTGCCGATTTCCGTGAAGGTCTTCGGCTGTGACAGCATCGTCGTCAATCAGGCAAATGCTCCGCCGGCGGACTTCAACTTGAACACGCCGTCGATCATTACCTATTTGATCACCGCGACCGGCGATCCCCGATCCTCGAACCCGGTGGTTACCACGACGGTGAGTACGACGCTCCGTTTGAACTCCGGTGACTTCAGTTGTGCGGACATCGTTATTCCAAACGATACCGCCTGGATGAGCCCGAATCCAAATGTGATCCTCGGCAACACCTTGTACGCCCAGAGCAAGTCTGGCTCGTTCACGGCCCGGAATGTTTCGGGAACCTACGGGGGAACCCAGATCACGACTGTACGTGCGCCGGGCGATACGATCTTCCACGACATCACATTCCTCAGCTCCAACAAAATCAGTTGGGGCGAGTCACCGTGGGGCACGTTGGAATCTGACGAGGTTCATGGAGTTCGGATCGTCGGTGTCGGCACCTGTCCGTTCACCCTGCACCTCCGCATCAAGCACTAAGACGTTCTAAGCAGAGAGCCTCGCTCACACCTTCCAGGTGTGTAGTGAGGTTCTTTTCTTTTTATGCTAAAATAACCATATGAAATTAATAGAACCGCGCAATTTAAAGGGCTTTAGAGATTATCTACCGAAAGATCAGATCGTTCGTGCCCGAATGCTTGAAAAGATCAAACTAGTATTTGAACGTTTTGGCTTTGAGCCGCTTGATACTCCAGTACTTGAACATGAAGATGTTTTAACCGGAAAGTATGGCGAAGAAGGCGAAATGTTAATGTATCGCTTTAAAGATAATGGCGATCGTAAAGTTGCAATGCGCTATGACCTTACTGTTCCTTTGGCACGCGTTGTCGCACAGTATTCAAATGAATTACCAAAGTTTTTTAAACGCTACCAGATTGCGCCGGTTTGGCGTGCAGAAAATACCCAACGTGGCCGGTACCGGGAATTTTATCAATGTGATGCTGATGTTGTTGGAGCAGAGGTAGGTATTGCAGATGCCGAATGTATCGCCATCGCCGAGCAAATTATAAGAGAACTCGGTATTAAGAAATTTAAGATTAAAATTAGCAATCGCAAAATATTGAATGCAATAATGCTGACTGCCAAAGTTCCTGCTGATAAAATTGTTGTGGCGATTCGGGCAATCGATAAAATAGATAAGATTGGCGCCAAGGCTGTTTCTGCTGAACTGCAAGAAAAAATTGGCATGACTGTCAATGAAGCAGAAGGATTGATCAGATTAACCTCAACAAAAGTTCCTGATGTCGGTGCGTTGAAAGTATTTATGAATAAATATATTTTGAAGCAGCCGCAAGGCCAGCAAGGTTTTGAAGAGTTGAATAAAGTTTTTATGGTCCTTAAGGAGATGGGTGTTAAAAATCTGGAAATTGATTTGGCCTTAGCTAGAGGGATGGATTATTATACTTCAACTATTTTTGAAGCGGCAATTTTAGAAAAGAGCAAAGAAGGAAGCTTTAGTTCTGTAGCTGGCGGGGGACGTTATGATAAATTAATTAATTTATTTACTGGCAAGGATATCCCTGCAGTTGGTATCTCAATCGGTATCGATCGTTTGTTTAGCGCAATGCTTGAATTGAATTTGGTTGATAAGCAGAATGTCGTTGATGTTCTGATCTTAAATATGAATAAAGAATTGGAAGCAGACTACATAAATATTGTTACCGAACTTCGTGCCGCTGGGATTAACTCCGAAGTTTACTATCAGCAAGCGGATATGAAAAAGCAGTTTACTTTTGCGGAAGCTAAATCTATCCCTTACGCTATATTGTTTGGCGAAAATGAAAAGAAAAAAGGGCAAGTCACTGTACGGGACTTGAAAACCAGAAAGCAAGTCGAATTAAAAGCTAAAGATTTAGTGAAGCAGGTTAAAAAACTGTTGAGGTCATAAATCGTACTGAGTATGGTATAATATCCTTATAAACAGGCCTTAATGAAAATAAAACAAAAATAAATGCGTCCGGAAAATCCAAGTTTAGATTTGAAATATTTCGCAGGTCTAAGCTCAGCAGAAAAGTTAAAACATTTAATTAAATTTGCCGCGCTTGCACCATCCAGTCATAACACTCAACCATGGCTTTTTAAAATTGTTTCAGACAAGATTGAGCTTTACATTAATCCAAGCAGGGAGTTATCTTATTCCGATCCGACGCGAAGACAAATGTATTTGAGTATTGGAGCGGCAATTGAGAATTTGATAATTGCGGCAGAACACTTTGGTTTCGAGGTAAGTAGCGATCCTTTAAATTTGAATGACTCTAATCTTGTTAGCATTTTTAATTTTAGGACAGCAACTCCAAAAGACTCTAGTTTGGTAAAATATATTTTGACCCGTCAAAGCAATCGTTTTCCTTTTGAACCTAGAATTCCGGACCAAAATTTCTTAGATAAGCTGAAAAACCTCGATCCGATGGTCCAAGTTAATTTTGTAATAGCAGAATCTCAGAAGAAACAAATCACAGAGATTGTAGCTAGTGCAGCCGAAGTAGCTTTGGATGATCAAAGTTTTAGAAACGAGCTGTCTGCTTGGGTCAGGCCGAGTCTTAATAGATATGATGATGGCATGCCCGGCTACACTTTAGGGATGCCTTTTTTATTGTCTTTAGTTTTTCCAAAAATTTTGAAGAATAGCAAAATGGGCAAGCAGCAAAAGAAAATGGACACTGTTTTATTAAATAAAACTCCGGCCTTTGTAATTCTTAGCAGTGCTGAGGATAATAAAGAAAGTTGGGTTAATACTGGTAGGGTCTTTGAAAGAATTGCTTTGATGGCAGAAAAAGAGAATGTGAAAATATCACCGCTAGGCGCTCCAATTGAAGTAGGAGAATTTTATAAAGATATCCAAAAAGTTCTAAACCTTGATACAAGGCCGCAAATGTTTTTACGTTTAGGATATACAAATAAAACAGCAAAGTTTGCTCCGCGATTGAATATTGAAAAAGTGCTTAAATAAAATTGTTAAGGTAACAAAATGTCAAAGAAATTAAAAGTTGAAGATTACGAACAGATTGTCAAAATTGATCGGCCAGATGTAGGCTTGAAAGGGTTTATAGCGATCCATACAACTAAACCTGGCTCGGCATTAGGTGCAACCAGGGTTTACGATTATGCTACTGAAGAAGAAGCACTGCAGGATGCAATGCGCCTTGCCAGAACGATGACCTATAAGTGTGCAATTGCTAAGCTACCGCACGGGGGTGGTAAGGCGGTGTTAATCGGCAGACCGGAAGTGAAAAATGACGCTTGGTTAAAGGCGTACGCTGAAGAAGTTAATAAGCTCAAAGGCAGTTTTTTTACCGGTGAAGATGTTGGAATGTATCAGAAAGATCTTTCGTTTTTGCAGCAGCACAGTAATTATTTTATAGGCACAGCAAATAAAGCTGGTGACTCTGCGCCCTATGCTGCCTTGGGAGTTTTTTATTGCATTCAAACAACTTTAAATTTTGTAAACGGTACTCCGAATTTAAATCGAGTAACTGTGGCTATTAAAGGTTTGGGTAAAACTGGTTTAGAATTGGCAAGGTTTCTAACTAATGAAGGAGCGGTGGTTGTGGGGGCAGACATAAATCCAGCAGTGGCCGAACATGCTAAAAAATTCTTGCCGAGCATAAAAATTGTGCCGGTTGAAGAAATTAATTCAATTTCGGCGACAATCTTTGCGCCTTGTGCGATGGGCGATGATTTAAGCGAAGGGCAACTAGGAAAAATAAAGGCCAAAATTATTTGCGGTACTGCAAATAATCAGTTGCAAAGCCCAGAAGTAGGCGATCGTTTTTTTGAAGCGGGATATATTTGCATTCCAGATTACTTGGCCAATGCCGGAGGTTTGATTGATGTTGCTGATGAGCTCGAGCCGGGCGGTTACAATAAAGAGCGAGTAATGCAAAGAATATCAGATTTAAAAAAGACCTGCCTTGAAGTTTTGAAAACTGCAAAGGACCAGAAAATTTCACACTATCGAGTAACCAACCAAATTGCAGAAAAACAATTTACTAAAATTTATGCTTAACGACCCAATAAAAACTATTTCCGATTTGAGTTCCAAGCCAGAAGCGCATTGGGCCAATGCCGGAGAAGCGGCTGCGCTAGAATTATTTCATCGGATGGCAAAAAGAGTGCCCGCTTATAAAAAGTTTTTGAAGAAACATAAAATTGATCCTTCAAAAATAAAAACTATTACGGACTTTAAAAAAGTTCCTTTAATTGATAAGCAAAATTATTTAAAAGCTTATCCTTTGGCTGAGCTATGTTGGGACGGCAAATTTGCTTCGCAACCTTGGGTGTTTTCTTCAACCTCTGGAACAACCGGCGAACCATTTTATTTTCCTAGAACGGATCAGCAGGACCAGCAATATGCATTTACCGCGGAAATGTATTTGCGAACCAATTTTCAAATCCACAAAAAAACAACTTTATATATTGATGCTTTTGCAATGGGGCCTTGGATCGGCGGCTTATTCACTTATCAGGCTTTAAAAAATATTACTCAAAATGGCAATTATGCGTTAAGTGTACTAACCACCGGGGTAAATAAAAACGAAATTATCAAAGCGGTGCGCAAGTTTGGAAATGAATACGATCAAATAATTATTGGCGCTTATCCTCCATTTTTAAAGGACGTCGTTGATGAAGGGATTGTGCAAGGGTTAAATTGGAAAAAAATTAATTTAAAACTTGTTTTTTCCGCAGAAGGCTTTAGCGAATCATTCCGTGATTACATTGCTTCCAAAACCGGTTTAAAAAATATCTACTTAGATACTCTGAACCATTACGGCACAGTAGATTTGGGCACGATGTCATACGAAACCCCAGTCTCTATTTTAATTAGAAGAATTGCAGTAAAAAATAAAGAGATCTACAAAAATATTTTCGGCCAGATTCATCGGCTGCCTACTTTAACTCAATATATTCCCGAGATGTTTTACTTTGAGGATCTGGCAGGAAATCTAGTATGTTCGGCAGATAGCGGTATCCCGTTAGTCCGCTATGATTTAAAAGATCGCGGAGGAATCGTTAGCCTAAAAGATATGCGCAAGGTTATTCCTAATTTGGACCAAGAAGCAAAAAAGCAGGGAATAGCAGACACAATTTGGAACTTACCGTTCGTCTATGTTTATGAGCGTAGCGATATGGTTGTTACTTGGTATGGTGCAAATGTTTACCCAGAACATTTAAAAGAGGCGCATCAACACAAAAGCGTCGCATCGCATTTAAGCGGAAAATTTGTAGTGGAGGTATCGGAAGATAAAAATTATAACCCAGTTCTTGAAGTGCATACTGAATTAAAGAACAAAACAAAAAAATCTAAACAATTGCTTGAGAAGCTAAGGAAGAGGATATTAGCAGTTTTGTTGGAAAAGAATTCAGAGTTCAAAAACTCTTATGGCTCACTTCCAGAAAGTAAACGTAAAACTAAAATTAATCTAATTTCCCATGAAAGCGCACCATTTTTTAACCAAGGTGGTAAGCAAAAATGGGTAAAGAGGTAATATATGAAAACCCTAAAAGAAAAAGTGGATCGGGAATCTTGGAAACCGATTAAGCTTAAAAAAGACCAACTTGTAAAAGAATTAAATTCTTATCAAAAAAAGGGCGTCGGGATAATTGATCAGTATGCTGATTTAACAGAGGAAGCTTTTCTTTTGCAAAATCCCGAATATCGTTTTAACAAAGATTATCAGGCTCATTTTCAAAAGTTTTTAGATAAACATTTTAAGGGTAAAGATCCTGTACATGCCGGAAATTGGTTTTATTATCCATGGTTGAACCAGGTAATCCATTTTTTGCCTGAAGACTTGCATTTTCATTTACGCACCGGAAGAAACCGTTTTTTAATTAACGAAGATGAGCAAAAAAGATTTTACAATTCCAACGTTGGAATCATGGGTATGAGTGTTGGTAGCCACGTTGCCCTGACCATAGTTATGACCGGGGGAGCGAAGCATATTAAGCTTGCAGATCCAGATATAATTTCCGGCTCAAACTTAAATCGAATTAGAACTGGCTTTCAGAATGTTGGGACTGGAAAAATGATCGTTGTTGCTAGACAGATCATGGAAATTAATCCTTATGCAGAAATTGAGTTGTTTGCTGAAGGGGTTAGCGATGCGAACATTGAAAAATTTATACTTTCGCCAAAGCTAGATTTGATTGTCGAAGAAATGGACAATCCTTACTTAAAACTAAAGACCCGATATATTGCTAAGCCGCATGGCGTCCCGATAATTATGGCTGCGGACAACGCGGATAGCATTATTGTTGACATTGAACGCTTTGACCTAAACAAAAAAACTCCAATTTTGCATGGAATTTTGGGGAAAATGACTCCAGAAGACGTTAAACATGTTCAGCCGCAAGACTTGCCACGGACGATCGCAAAGATGGCCGGCGCAAATATTGCCGACCTAAAAATGATTGAATCGGTTATGCAAGTTGGCAGAACCATTTACTCCTGGCCGCAGCTTGGTAACGCTGCTACTTTATGCGGCGCGGTACTGACATATTTGGCGCGCAAAGTAATTTTAAAAGAAGATTTGAAATCGGGTCGATATGAGGTTAATCTCGATTCTATATTTGTGCCTTTTTTTGAAAGCAA
Source organism: Candidatus Doudnabacteria bacterium (assembly GCA_028286905.1). Classification (GTDB taxonomy): domain Bacteria; phylum Patescibacteriota; class Doudnabacteria; order UBA920; family VMFF01; genus JAQBQP01. The sequence goes on along the minus strand of JAQBQP010000001.1, from coordinate 61,067 downwards.
ATCGCAAGTTCAAAAGAGAGATAAAAAGAGAAAAGGCTATCTCAAGATGATGGGACTGTAAAAATTTAGCTATTCAGCTATTAACGGGTATAATATTAGCATGATCTCATTAGACATTGGGCAGAACTTAGATTTGTTGTCAGTTGGAATAGCTATCGCTGCTAGTGTTCTGTTGGGATATAAAATTTATTTTGAAAACAGAAATAGCGCTACTGGTAAAACATTTTTCGCATTTACACTAGTTAGCTCTGGATGGGGAATTGTAAATTATCTGTCCTACCAGTTCTCAAGCCCTGTTTGGCTGCTGTGGTTAACCAGGTTAGTTTTATTTTTTGCGGTCTGGCAAGCCTTTACATTTTTTTTGCTCAGTTATATTTTCCCTGAAGATAAAATAACTTTGCCAAAATGGATTGTTAGATATTTGACTCCAGCGGTTGTTTTGGTTTCTTTGCTAACTTTGTCGCCCTACGTAGTTAAAGTAATAGATGGGCTTAATCAGAGCGGTACGCCGGTTTTCATTCCGGGAATGGGCATTGCAGTGTTTGGAATATTTGCAGTCAGCCTAGTGGCTGCCGGGTTATTTTATTTGGTTAGAAGAATTTTAAAAACCCCAAAAGCAGAGCGCTTGCAGCTGCGTTATTTCACCTGGGGTACGGTTTTAATGTTCTTGGCGATAATTTGTTTTAATCTCATTTTGCCAGCCATTTTTAACCAAACTGATTTTATTCCTTTTGGCGCGATATTTATTTTGCCGTTTGTGTTTTTTACGGGTTATTCTATATTGAAACATGGTTTGTTTAATATAAAAATCTTTTCTACCGAAGTTTTGGTTCTGGTGCTGATCGTTGTAAATTTATTTGAAATTATTACTTCAAAAGGAATTTACGATTTAATCTTCAGAGTCTTTATATTTTTTACCCTGCTTTTGGTTGGAATATTGTTAATTCGAAGCGTCCAGCAAGAAGCAAAGCAAAGGCAAGAGCTAGAGCTGTTGTCTGGTCAATTAAAGACTGCAAATATCCAATTGAAGGAAGTTGATAAAGCGAAGTCTGAATTCCTTTCGGTGGCTTCGCACCAATTGCGCACCCCGCTAACCGCGATCAAAGGGTATGCTTCGATGATCTTGTCCGGCGACTTTGGACCAGTAGAGAAAACCCAAAAAGATAGCGTTCAGATTATTTTTGACTCCGCGCAACGCTTGGCAGTATTGGTCGGCGATTTATTGGATCTGTCTCGAATTGAATCGGGCAGAATGGAATTTGATTTTGACGCAGTGAATGTTTGTGAAATTATTGAGAGCGTTATTACAGAAATTTCGCAGAAGGCAAAAGACAAAGGTTTATATTTATACTTCGACAATATTAATCGGTCTTGTCCGGAAATCCGCGCCGATGCTGAAAAGCTTCGCCAGGTAATCATTAACCTAATCGATAATTCTATTAAATATACCCCGAAGGGCGGCGTTACTCTAACTTTAATGAAGGTTGGAGAGATGCTGCAATTCTCCGTTAAAGATACAGGTATTGGCGTTGACCCTGCCGAAAAATCTAAATTATTTGAAAAATTCTTTAGAACAACTGCGGCAAATGAATTGACTCGTGAAGGCACCGGGCTTGGTATTTACGTCGTTAAGAAAATTGTGGAATCACACGGCGGAACAATTTCATTTGATAGTCCAGGAGTAAACCAAGGCACAACCTTTACCGTAACTTTCCCAATTCCAAAAGGGAAAATAATTGCAGAACGGGTAAAGATTGATGCGATGGACGCGTTTTAGTAAGTATTAACCTTAGTTTAAAAACTTTTAATCTTGGAATGCTAGAGTTGTTTAATGAACAAGTCTAGCATTTTTATTTTATTTTTAATTCTTTTTCTATTTGCGATCTGGTCCGGTGTTAATTGGTTTCAGCTCGGCGATAAACCGAACCAATATCAAAACTACTTTGATCAGAAAGTTATTATTGATGGATATATTGTTTCGGATCCGGAAATTTACCATGTGCACAGCCAGCGCTTCGAAATAATCCCCACCGTTCAATACAGTCAAAAAATTCAGGTAACCGTTTTTGGAAGAAGCAAATTTAATTATGGCGATAAAATATATTTAATTGGGAAAATAAAGCAGCCTAAGAATTTTGACGACTTTGATTATATTAGAAATTTACAAACTAAAAATATTTATGCTCAAATAAGCGATCCGGATGTATTTGTAGTAGGGAAGTCCAAACTAAACCCAATTATTTACTACGCTTTAGTAGTTAAGCATTTTGTTTTTGAAAAGTTTGAAGCGTTACTGCCTCGGGAACAAGCCGCGCTGCTGATTGCGATCGTAGTTGGGCAAAAGGATCAGATGCCAGATGCCGATATTCAAGCTTTCCGAGCAACTGGAACGTCGCATTTAATTGCTTTGTCCGGATACGTTTTAACATTGATGATGATTATCTTGTCCGGTTTAGCAAAATATATCGGCAGGAACAAAACCTATTTGATTTGCATAATCACTGCAACTATTTATTTAGTGATGTCTAATTTTTCTACCGGAATCGTTCGCGCCGCAATCATGTCTGGAATGTTCACGATCGCAAAAATAAACGGCAGGCAATATCGGATGCTGCCGGCACTATTGTTTACTGCTGTAATATTAGTAGTTCAAAACCCATTGATTATAAAATACGATATCGGTTTTATGCTTTCTTTTAGCTCAATCTTTGGTATCATTTATTTTGTGCCCATATTACAAAAAGTATTTAATAAAGTCCCAAATTATTTTTTATTTAAAGATATTCTGTGTACTACTATTTCAGCACAGCTGGTAACTGTGCCAATTACCATTTATTATTTTAAGGAGTTGTCTTTAATTGCTTTGCCGGCAAATCTTTTAGTTCTACCTTTGTTGGAGCCGATCTTAGCTTTAAGTTATTTTCTGTGTCTGCCAGTGTTAAAAATAGTATTTGCAAAGATTTTATTGGCAATTTTAAACTATCTATTCTTGATAGTTTATGGCCTGGCGCAGTTTAAATACTCTGTTATTTATGCAAAAATAACTGCAGTTCAGCTAGTTGGGATTTACATTGCAGAAATTGTCCTTTATCTGATAAAATGCCGAAGTGAACAAAAGATAGCAAGAAGGCCTAACATTAATAATCAAATATGAATTCAAAATTTATTTATGCTTTGATCGGACTTATTATATTCCTCGGTGGTGGAATAATTATTTATTCTGTGAAGCATAAAACAGCAGATAGTCCTGCTCCAGCGCAGACTAATAACCAGACAAGCCAAACTTCCGAGCAGTCCTCCGCAAACAACACTTCAGCCGAAACGAATACCAATACTAATTCGACAACTAATACAGGAGATAAAAATATGACTGATGCTACAGCAGCCTGCTCAGACGCTTCTCAAAAAGATGCCAATGGCAATTTCAAACCAAGTGTAGATATCTCCAACAAAGTTGTAACTCTTGATACAACAATGGGCAAGATTCAACTACAGATGTTTGATAAAGACGCACCAAAGACCGTGCAGAACTTTGTTTGTTTATCAGAAAAAGGTTATTACAATAATGTTAAATTCCATCGCGTTGCGCATGGCTTCGTAATTCAAGCAGGGGATCCAACTGGCACCGGTTCCGGCGGTGAAAGTGTTTATGGCGGTAAGTTTGAAGACGAGCTTAACCCAAATACTCCATCTTACAAAGCTGGTTATGTAAAAGGAACATTAGCAATGGCTAATGCCGGCCCAAATACAAATGGTTCGCAATTCTTTATAATGATCTCCGATGTTGATATTCCACACAACTATACGATCTTCGGCAAAGTAATTGCCGGAATGGATGTGGTTGATAAAATTGGTTCTGTACCGATCGACCCTGTGGTTGGTCCAGACGATGGTTCGCCAAAAACTCCAATTGTAATTAACAAGGCGACAGTAACAACTGTAAAATAACTTAAAGGAAATTATGGAACGCACACTTATATTGTTGAAACCAGATGCAATTAATCGCGGCTTGATCGGCGAGATAATTCAGAGATTTGAAAAAGTTGGCATGAAGATTGCTGGCTTGAAAATGGTTCAAGCTGATGAAGAAATGGCAATGAAGCACTACACTGAAGATATTTCGATTCGACGTGGCGAACATGTTCGCAAAATGATGGTCGAAATGCTTTCTACCGCGCCTGTGGTTGCAATTGTTTTAGAAGGAGTCGAAGCAGTAGAGTTAGTTCGCAAATTAGTCGGCACCACCGAACCAAAGTCGGCAGCGCCAGGAACAATTCGTGGCGACTACTCCCATGTTTCATTTAAACATGCGGATAGCAAGAACATTGGCATTAATAATTTGATCCACGCTTCTGGAAACGTAGAAGAAGCCGGACAGGAGATTAAGGTCTGGTTCAAAGACGAAGAATTGTTAGACCACAAGCCAGATTATACTAAGCACACTATCGCTTACTAAATTATTTACGGTTAATCAGTTTCTTTAAAGAGTTAAAGATTCCGGTCTGATGCTCTTCTAAATAATGTCGAATTTTAGAGCGGGCGTTGGAAGTTTTTGCCTGCTTCAGCCAGTCATTAGAAATAGTGACTGGCTTTTTTGATTTGATAATTTCCACGACATCGCCGCTCTTTAAAGCGTGATCAATTTTAACCATTTTGCCATTTACTTTAACGCCTTGCATATAAAAGCCAAGGTTCGAATGAATTGAAAAAGCAAAATCAATTGGCGTTGCGCCTTCTGGCAAATCACGGACGTCGCCCTTAGGAGTTAAGACGAAAATTCTTTTTTGAAAGAAATCAATTTTCAGAGCGTTTAGAAATTCTTCCGGGTTGTTCATTTGGTTTTGCATGTCGTGCAAATCCTGGACCCATTGGACGCGCATCTTTTGCAGTTTATCAGCTTTGTCGCCCTCTTCATAATACCAGTGTGCGGCAATACCTTTTTCGGCTTCGTCATGCATTTGTTCGGTGCGAATCTGGATTTCGAAAATGTTTTTATGGTTATCAAAAACGGTGGTGTGAATGCTCTTGTAGCCATTCGACTTTGGCAGCGCGATAAAATCTTTAACTCGGCCGGGCAGCAGCTGCAAGTGTTTATGAATTGCACCAAGGGCTGAATAGCAATCCACCGTAGATTTGGTAATAACTCTTAAGGCAACAAGATCGTAAATTTTGTGAATGTCCCCGCCGTACTTATCAAGTTTTTTATGCAGAGAATAAACGCGCTTTACGCGTCCCTGCAAATCTTCAAACTTCACTCCTTCGGTCCGAAGGATTTCGGCAACATTTTTTTGCAATTTCTTTAAAGCTTTGTCTCGGCCATGCAAAGCATTCTTTAAAAGCGCTTCGGTTTTTTTAAATTCTTCTGGAAAAACAATTTGGAAAGAAAGATCTTCAAGTTCATCTTTCCATTCTCCAATGCCCAGCCTGCTAGCAATTGGAGCGAAAATTTCCAAAGTTTCTTCAGCAATTCTTTTTTGCTTTTCTTTTCGAACGAATTGCAAAGTACGCATGTTGTGCAAGCGGTCGGCAAGCTTAATCAAAATTACCCGAATATCTTTTGAGGTAGCAATAAACATTTTACGGAGGTTCTCTACATAATACTGGTCTTTGCTATTCCTCAAACGGACTTTGCCAAGTTTTGTCACGCCGTCTACTAAGCTGGCAATTTCTTCACCAAACTCTTTGCGAATTTCATCTAAAGTAATTTTGGTATCTTCGGGAACATCGTGCAGCAGGGTAGCAGCAACAGTTGGTGCGCTTGGTAAAATATCTGCCAAAATTATGGCTGCTTCAACTGGATGTTCAAAGTAGTCTTCGCCAGAAAACCGAATTTGGCCGGCATGCGCTTTTTTAGCAAAATCAAAAGCCTTTTGAAGCAACTGCTCCTCTTCATCGGTAAATTTGTATTGTATTTTGCTTAAGAAGTCGGTAAAATTCATATAATCAGATCAATCTAACCTCATTCTAACAAAGCGATGCCGGAACTACCAGAAGTTGAAACAGTTAAAAGACAATTGCAAAAATCTTTGAAATCGAAGCAGATCAAAGAAGTTTTTGTATATATGGATAAGATGATTAAGGTTGGTCCGGCAAAAATTTCAAACCTTAAAATTGGATCAAAAAAATCTTCGCGGAACTTCGCGGCTCTGCTAAAAAACAAAAGAGTTTTAGGCTTAGATCGTCGCGCAAAGTATTTAATTATTCGATTATCGGGTGGCGGTAATTTAATGATTCATTTACGAATGTCCGGGCAGCTAATATTTTTACCGAAAAAAGTCTTAAAAAACCCATTGACCCTTTCTTTAGCAAAGACTGCAATAAAGCAAACACTGCCAAGCAAGCATACCCATGTCGAGTTTATATTTAGCAATGGCGATAAGCTATTTTATAATGATACCCGACAATTCGGACATATTCGCTTTGTAACTGACAAGGAAATGAAAAATGTTTTAAGTCAACAAAAGCTCGGTCCTGAACCGCTTACTTTGAAGCTCAAAGAATTTTCAGAAATTATAAAAAGGCATTCTTCAAAGCGCGCCAAAGATTTTCTGCTGAATCAAGAAGTGATTGCCGGAATTGGCAATATATATGCTGACGAATCATTATTTATATCTAAAATTAGTCCATTAAGAAAAGTTGGTAGCCTAAAGCCGGATCAGCAAAAATTGTTATTACAATCAATTCAGAAAGTTTTGCAGGAAGCGATTAAGTTGGGTGGATCATCGATTGAAAGTTTTTTGATGACTAACGGCACTGCTGGAAAATTTTCCGATCAACATTTGGTTTACGCTAAAGAAGGAAAACCTTGTCCAAGATGCGGCAAGCCGCTGCATGCCCAAAAGATTGGCAGTCGTACCAGCACCTTCTGCACGAATTGCCAGAAGTGATATACTAGGATTATGACAGATGATAAATGGGAAAAATTGGTCGAACAAGCAAAGCTCGACTTTGATAATGTTTCTTACTACACCGAAGAAATGCTGGTGGAAGTACGCGACGGCTTGTTAAAAGACGGTACCCAAGATATTTTGGAATTCACAAATGATAAAGGAACCTTTAGAGTAATCCGCCAGAATAGATTAAATTTTGGACCTAAAATAAAATTCTATAAAGAAAGCTATGGCGATTGGGAGGAGTTGGATGCCCAAAACGCACAAATCTTTTAAGATTGTGAAGTCTTCCAAATTAAGGTTTCGGTTCAAAATTTTTGCACTAACCGGCTTGATCCTGGCATTCCTAGTGATTGCTGCATATTTTTCGTATGACCCGGCTTCAAATTTTTATGGCAATGTTTTTAAAAGCATAATTACAAAAGACAAAGTAATTGCTTTAACTTTTGACGATGGGCCAAACGGCGAAACAACTTTAAAAGTTTTAGACATTCTGAAGCAAGAAGATGTAAAAGCAACATTCTTTGTGGTCGGCGATAACGTTAAATTTTATCCGGCAATTGCAAAAAAGATCGCTACTGACGGCAACGAAATAGAAAATCACAGCACTCATCACGCGCATAGCCTGCAATTTGAAACTGAATATGCAATCTACAAAGACTTAACTGAAACTAATCAAATTATTTATGCGCATACCGGTCAAATGCCAAGATTTTACAGGCCACCCTTTGGTTTTCGTAGCCCCTGGGCTTTCGGTGCAGCGCGCGCAGCAAAATTAATTACTGTAACCTGGAATGATCTAACCCAAGACTACAGCGCTAAGAGCGATAGCGTGATTGTAAGTTATATTGAAAAGTTTGCACGCCCTGGCGGAGTTATTGTTTTGCATGACGGTTCTGGAGCGAAGCATGGGGTCGATCATCCAAACATGTTAAAAGCGCTGCCTCAAATAATCGAAAACCTAAAAGCTAAAGGCTATAAGTTTGTAACCGTATCGGAATTATATGATCGATCCTACGCCAAATAGTTTAAATAATCAGATCGTTAAAACGCTGGAATATTTTAATGTTCAGGATCACCCTTTAACATTATTAGAAATTTATAAGTATTTGCTAAATGTTTCTGCAGATAACAAACAGGCAACACTTTTAGAAATCCAACAAATTTTACCGACATTATCCGAAGTTGAGCACGCTAAAGGTTTTTATTTTTTAAAAGGCCGAGCAGAAATCGCGAAGCGCCGGTTAGAAAATAATTATTATTCTACTTTTCGTTTAAAACGAGCGAAGAAATATTTGCCGAGGGTACGTTTTGTACCATTTGTTAACGCAGTAGCATTAACGGGCTCCGAAGCGATAAATAATTCCAAACAGGGCAGTGATATTGACCTGCTAGTTTTAACGGCGCCTGGACGAATTTGGACCGCGCGATTGTTTTTAACTGCCTATTTTCAAATATTTGGAGTACGCCGGCATGGTAAATTTGTGGAAAATCGTTTTTGCTTAAACCATTATGTACAAAATGGTAAAAATGTTGGCCGAGAACGGCATGTTTACACTGCGGTGGAGTATGTTTCGTTAATTCCATTTTATGGCGCGGATCAAATATATAAATTTCAGCAAAATAATTTAGAATGGATTAAAAACTATTTAATTCAACCGCAGCTAGTTAAATATCCAGATTTAGCAACTTCAAGAGTGAAGGTTTTTATGGAGAGATTGCTCCATGGCAAAGTAGGCGATTACCTAGAAAAGTTAATTGGTAAGATGCAGCAAAGCAGAATTCATATTCAAGATAGCATTGTTATCGAACCAGACGAATTAAGCTTCCATCCCGGCAATAAAGGCCGACAGATTCTAGAAAGAGTGCCGTTTAAAATTTAACTCGAGTAAAGCAATAAGATCAAATAGAAAGAGCGCCGGACTGTAAGACAGTTCGGCGCTCTCGCGTTGTACGTTGATTGAACAGCCACTAGCGGCGCTTCTTGGCGGCGTGCTTCGTCGGCTTGGCCTGCTGCTTGGCTGCAGCGTTGGCCTTGGCGGTCGAATCGACCTTCTTGACGGAGTCGGCAGCCACTGCCTTCGCGGTGGAGTCCGCCACCCGAATCGAATCGGCGTGCGCAGCCGCTGCCTTGATCTTGGCTTCGTTGTTGGCGCCCGCGGTCCGCATTGCGAAGAATACCAGCAGCAGCAATGCTGCGCCGATCACCCAGCCGGCGTAGTTCGGACCCGATCGGGAGTGTCCGATCTTTTCGAAGTGAACGCGGCGTGCCCTTGCAGTCCTTGGCGGCATCTGTTCTTTTCCTCCTGCACTTGCGCAGGTGTTTGGGAAAACAGTACTGCGAACATAGGCCATAATCGCATAACCATTGGAAAAATGCAAGTTGACCTATGTCTGAGGGAATGTGCTAAAATGGAGTATAAACTCGGCCCAAATAGCCAGGCGATTAATTAATTTAATTAGGACAATATGCAAATCAAACCAATCGGAAACAGAATTCTGGTTCAGCCGTTGAAGCAAGAAGAAATTACTGCCTCGGGAATTGTATTGCCCGCAAGTGCTGAAAAAGAAAAGAAAGCACAAGGTAAAATTATTGCTTTAGGGAATGGCGAAGATTTAAAAAAGCTTGGCCTTAAAGAAGGCGATATGGTCGTGTTCGGAAAATATTCCGGCGAGGATGTTGAAGTAGAAAAAGTAGAATATAAAATCTTATACGTTGGCTCTGAAAAAGATCACAGCGACGTTTTAGCAGTAATGGAATAAATTAAAGTAAAGAAAAGGATTTTTTATGGCAAAAGATATTAAATTTGGATATGATGCAAAAAAGGCTATTAAGGCCGGCGTTGATAAAACTGCAAACGCGGTTAAAGTAACACTTGGGCCCACCGGACGAACAGTAATTATCGACCGCGGTTACGGCGCACCAACTATTAGCGATGATGGTGTTACTGTGGCTAAGGGGATTGAACTTGAAGATAAGTTTGAGAATGTCGGCGCTTCTTTAATTCAAGAAGTCGCAAACAAGACTAATGAAGCAGCTGGCGACGGTACTACTACCGCTACTGTTTTGGCTCAAAAAATGATTGAGGTAGCTTTTGATACTCAAAAGGACGATTTTTCCAATGCTAATGACATCAAGCGCGGCATGGATAAAGCTGTAAGATTCGTGGTTGCAGAATTAAATAAAGTTAAAAAAGAAGTTAAAACCCAAGAGGAAATTCAGCAAGTTGCAACGATTTCTTCATTGGACCCAGAAGTTGGCAAGCTTATTGCTGAAGCAATGGAAGAAGTGGGCCACGATGGCGTTATTACTGTAGAGGAAGGCCAGACCATTGGTTTAGAAAAAGAAACCGTTAAAGGAATGCGCTTTGATAAAGGCTTTGTTTCGCCATACATGATTACCAACCCTGAAAGAATGGAAGCGGTTTGGGAGAATCCTTCCATATTGGTTACAGATAAAAAGGTTACATCTGTGCACGATGTTTTGCCTTTATTAGAAAAACTGGCAGCAATGGGTAAAAAAGATTTGGTAATTATTGCAGAAGATGTTGAAGGCGAAGCATTAACTACATTCATTTTGAACAAGCTTCGCGGTTCATTTAACGTTTTGGCAGTTAAGGCTCCAGGCTTTGGTGATCGAAGAAAAGAAATGTTACAGGATATTGGCGCGCTAACTGGCGCCACCGTAATTTCCAACGACCTCGGGATGAAATTAGAAGATACAACTCCAGAGATGCTTGGTTCAGCTCGAAAAGTTATTGCTGCAAAAGAACACACTACCATAGTAGATGGCCAGGGTGACAAGACCAAGATTGAAGCAAGAATCGCTCAAATAAAGAGCGAAGCTTTAGTGGTTAGTTCTGAATTTGATAAAGAAAAACTTCAAGAACGTTTAGCGCGTTTGGCGGGCGGAGTAGGAGTCATCAAAGTCGGTGCTTTTACTGAGACTGAAATGAAAGCAAAAAAATTCAAAATTGAAGACGCTTTGAACGCCACCAAAGCTGCGGTTGAAGAAGGAATTGTTATTGGCGGAGGAGCGGTATTAGTAAAGATTGCTCCGAAGCTAGAAGTGTTTATGAAGGACCCTGCAAACTTCTCTGAGAACGAAAAAATTGGGGCTATGATGGTCCGAACAGCGCTTGAGGCACCTTTGAGACAGATTGCCAAAAATACCGGCGTAGACGCGGATAAAGTGGCTAAATACGTTTTGGAAAGTGGAGATTTTGAAGGCTATGACTTTGGCGCTTACCAGGAATCAAATTGGGAGCTTGGAAAAAAGAATTTAATGGAAGCCGGAATTGTCGACCCCGTTAAGGTTACTCGTTTAGCGCTAGAAAATGCTACGTCGATAGCTTCCACGCTGGTAACCGCAGAAGCGATTATCGTAGACAAACCGGAACCAAAAGAACCTAAAACTCCAGCAATGCCAGATATGTACTAATTAGTACTAAGGTCCGTCCTATACCTGAAACTTATTGTGAATATATATGGGAAAACCGCTTATTTAAGCGGTTTTTTGTTGAATTTAGGTAAAGTGCTTGACTTTTTCTATGGATGTGCTATGATGTCGAAACGATAACACATCTCAATGAGGTGTGAGACCGTCGAGCAAGGACAAACCGTCTAAGCTCTGATGACCATTCCATGGAGGAAACCATCATGAACCGTTCCCACGCGCCGGCCAAAGCCATCGACCGACACGGACGCAGCACCCGGAGAGTGTCCTGTAATTCCATGACCTTCACCTCGCGCGGCATCATCGGCTCGTCGTCGACCTCGGTCGCCACCGGCTCGCGCGCCGCGAACAGCTCCGAAGCCTCGTAGCTCCGCGGCGCGTCGTCGTCCCACGGTTTCTTCTGAGACGGCCCGCAAAGCCGTTTCCGTCTACCTCATCATCGGTCGCGCGCATCGCGACCGACTCGGAGGGAAGCTCACACATGCGCACTCGCGCGCGTTGCAGGGATCCCGCGTAGGATGATTCATGAGAGCCCGATCAGCCCAGTGCTGATCAACGCCCGCCCCGACTTCTAGTCAGGGTGGGCGTCTTTCTTTTTATAAACAAAATTTGTCTGAATTGGGCAGGTAAAATAATTCACTGTTCGCCTATAGCCTTGACATTTCCACCAATTTCCTGTACACTCCTAAATCAAACAAAAATACCCATGGCTCCTAAGCTCGCTTTATGCGGTTTGGGGGCAGCCCAAAAGATTTGTACGGAGCTATATTTACTAGGCTCTTAGTACGAATCTTTTTTAATTTATATTTAAGCTATAAAAAGTATAAGAGTTAGAAGGGAAGGGGAATAATTAGATCGATTGGGCTACGTTGACATTTCGGCGGTTTTATTTTAAAATTAACCCTGTATATTAAATCAATAAAACCATGGGTGTACCAAAAAAGCACAAAACCAGATCAGGTAGAAATCAGAGACGTTCACATCATCATCTAGTTGAAAAATCTTTAGCAGTTTGTAAAAACTGCGGAGGTCCAGTTAGACCACATGAAGTCTGCAAGAAATGCGGCTATTACAGAGGTCGCCTAGTTGGAAAAGTTAAGTAATCTAACATCAAACTAAATGGCTAATCGACACTTGTCGCGAACCGTTACGATGCAAACTCTTTATGAGTGGGACTTTAACGGACAAAAAGATTCGATTCAAGATCTAGCTAAACATAATATTGAGCAGCTAGCTCCGGGATTGGAAGATTCATCTTTCATTTACGATCTTATTCGCGGTATTGTTGAGAACTTGGAACAAATCGACAAAACTATTGTCGAGACCGCTCCAGAATGGCCGCTAGACCAGATTACTGTTATTGATCGCAATATCTTGAGAATAGGTATCTATGAGCTGTTATTTGCCAAAGAAGTTCCTCCTAAAGTTGCCATTAACGAAGCTGTTGAACTGGGCAAAACGTTTGGCGGGGAATCCTCGGGTAAATTTGTTAACGGCGTGCTCGGAACTCTATTTAAAAAATTATTTCCTGACAAAGAAGAGCCGAAGCCAGAAGCTGAAGCTTAAAACTTCTATAAAACAACCTTCTCACAAGAAGGTTGTTTTATTTTATCCAAATTAAGTTTTAATTAAAATGAAATATTTTTTCTCAATTTTTGCGATTTTGAGTTTGGTTTTTGGAGCAGGAACTGCCCAGGCTAGAGAAGTTTCTTTTCCGATCTCGGCTTATAGCATAGATACACAAACTGCGAATTTAGGAACGCCTAGCAATAGCAGTACACCTACTCCCAAAAAAACAAAGACCAAAAAACCCAAGGCTGTGCCGAAGATTCCTAAAACAAAAAAACCTAGCACCGCAAAACCAAAAACGCCAAAAGCTCCAAAGAAAATCAAGAAACCGGCAGCGCCCAAAAAGAATAAAACTGTTGCTACCGACCCAGCAGTTTCGACCACCGCAGATAGTGTTACCGCAGCAGATTTAAGTGTTGTCGATCCGAATAATAGTGCAACTATTAATACCACTCCCGACAATAGCCAAGTGGCGATTTCTTCGCCAACGAGCACGATACCAACCGCAAGTTCAAACCCTGAAGCAGGTAGCGGCGGTTCTTTTAAGGGATTAACAATCGCAGGAGTAGCCGCTGCTAGCGGAGTAGGGCTGATGCTCTTATTAAAGAAGTTCTTCTTTCACTAGGGAGTTGCCTAAGCTAAGCCTTTAAGCTATACTTGTAGGGCATTTCTAAAAAAGGAGTACTTCAAAATATGAATAAAAATGATTTAATTGAGACATTAGCAGGTAAATTGGCGGTTCCAAGATCTGAAGCGGAAAAAATGCTAAACACCTTAGTTGATGTCATTACAGAAACTTTGAAGAAAGGCGATGAAGTTAGTATTACAGGTTTCGGACAATTCTCAGTAAGCGATCGCGCAGCTCGTGCTGGAGTAAATCCACAAAAGCCTACTGAAAGAATTCAAATCGCTGCAACGAAAGTTCCTAAGTTTCGTGCCGGCAAAGGTTTAAAAGAAGCAGTCAAATCATAATTTCAATTGAGGTTTAGTAATAAGCCTCAATCTTCGGGAACTGGCTCAATTGGCTAGAGCGCTCGCTTTGGGAGCGAGAGGTTCCGGGTTCGAGTCCCGGGTTCCCGACCACTATAACTTATGTCATCGAAGATGACGTTCTCATAGGGAGTGCATAGCTCGCCAGCAGGCGAGCGGCCACGCCGATCACTAATATCGACCCACAAAACAGAACCCCGCGAAAGCGGTGTTTTTTGTTTGATATTCCAATTGTTTTAAAATACCTAAAAGATACAATCATTATGTAAGTAATTAAGGTCTTATCAAAGACCAATGGAGGTTTCATGCAAGATAACAGAAGCCGATCCGACCAATCATCATCGGATCAATCAAGTCAAAGAAATGCGTCCGGTACGGATAGCAATTATGATTCAGATTCAATGGATTAGCGCACTAATAAGTAAAAGTTTTGTGGGAGGTGAGTTTTATGGCAAATAATGGAAATAATAGTTCCCAAGGAGCAAAGGGTCGTGGTTGGAAGGGCGACTCTGCAGGACACGCTCGAGCAGGGAAACTAGGCGGTTTGGCTAGATCCAAACGTAGATCAAACAGTAGTTCTTCTTCTTCAGAAGAATAAGAAGAAGAACTTTTAAAACTGAATAGTTGCTACAAACTAAAACCGGCTCAGGCCGGTTTTAGTTTAGACAAAAGCGCACCGCTGTGTTAATATTTTGAAGCAAAATTGATCTGCGGGTATCGTATAACGGCTATTATCTCAGTTTTCCAAACTGATGACGCGGGTCCGACTCCCGCTACCCGCTCCAAATTAAAATCCCTGAACATCAGGGATTTTAATTTGTGTAAGATATGCACAGTTACTTTAGTAAGCAAATCGCGTAGTATATACATAAGTGGTTTCTTCTAACAGTAGGTGATTATCCTCAGGTTGACGTTCCGGGGTTTTCATCCTATAATATTCACATATTAGCCGCGACCTTAGCGGTTATCCACACTATGCTTAATATCGGACTACTCGAAGAAATCAGAGAATAGCTACTAAACAGGCCAAAACGTGATGTTTCCGGCCAAGTTTGTATCTTTTCCCTGATTTTTTTAATTTCAGGAATCTTTGTAACAGTATGCAAATACTGCCGTCAGAGATTACGTGGTTGATTAAACCCGCGGACCTAACTGTTTCTTAGTTATTTACTATTTAAGGATGGTCGATCTCTTGGGAAAACGCATGGTTTAATTGAATCGCCGTTACGCTCTATCTATATAATAGAGTCGGTAACACAGAAAATAAATTATTTAATAGTTTTTTCTAGAAGAAAAAGATTGATTGTCGCATATGAACAATTAATCCAATATTTTAGAAAACGGAGTAAAAAATGTCTAACACTTTAGCAAAGAAAGCCTTTGCTGTAGCTTCTTCCTCCGCTTTGGTACTTGCTAGCTTTGCGTCTTTCGCAACTGCTACTGTACACACCGTTGGAACAAACGTTTCCGTAAATGGAACAGTTTATTTCATCGATCCAAGCGGCGTTCGCAGAGGTTACACCTCAGGTGGCGCGTTCTTGTCTTATGGATTTAATTCATGGAGCCAAGTAGTGCCAGCATCTGCTGAAGATTTGGCTTTACCAGTAGGAAGCTTCGTGCCTCCTATGGACGGTTCCCTTATCAATGATATGGGTACTATCTACGTGATCAACAATGGTCAACGTTCTGGTATTACATCAATGGCTGTATTTAACGGCCTTGGTTACAAATTGAGCAACGTCATGGTTGGTGATACATCATTCATGCCTTCTGCTACAATCTTGTCCAATTCTTCACAACAACATCCAACAGGCGCTTTGGTTAACCAAAGTGGTACTATCTACTTGATCACTTCAAGTGGAAAAATGGGAATCCCATCTGAATCAGTATTCAACACATGGGGTTACTCATTCGCAAAAGCAGTTCCTGCAAACGCTGCTGATATCGCAGTTCCTATGAGCTCTGGTATCATGCAAGCGCGCGTAATGGGTCAATTGAACCCAACAGGCGCTGCGGGTGGTGTAACAATTCCTCCAGTAACTGGTAGCTCATTATCTGTAAGCGCAAGCTCAGATATGCCAGCTGGCAGCACTTTGGTAGCAGGACAAGCAACAGCTGACTTAGGTCACTTTACCTTCTACGGTAACGGCGCTGTTACTCAAGTTTCTTTGAAGAGAATCGGAGTTTCTTCTGATTCAGCTTTGAACAACGTATACCTATACCAAGGCAACACAAGATTAACTGATGCTGCTTCTGTAACAACAGGTAGCAACATTTCTTTCTCAAACCCAAATGGTTTGTTTACAGTAAATGGTTCAGCTAACGTTTCTGTTCGTGCTGATATTGCTTCTGTATCTCAGGTTTCTGGAATTTCCGGACAAACTGTAGGTGTACAATTGGTATCTGCTATGAGTGGTACTCTTGCTGTTACTGGTGTTCCAGTAAGCGGTAACATTTCTACAGTTTCAGGTGCTTCAACAGCAGCTGTAACAGTAGGAACAAATACAATTGGTAACTCTTCTATTAACGCTGGTAGCACAACTCAGACAGTATGGTCTGCGCCTATCACTGTTGGTACTAGAGTAGTATGGTTGAAGAGCCTTGCCCTACGTGAAGTAGGATCAGCTCCTACAAACGCATTGGGTAACTATGGTCTATATCTAGATGGCAACAAAGTTGCTTCTGCATCTGGCTTAGTTTCCATCAATGGTTCTAGCTATGTTTCATTTGACTTGGGTTCTACCCCAGCTACTATGAATACTGGTTCTCATACTTTAGATGTACGTGCTGACTTCATAACTGGTGCAACTCGCACAGTTCAATTCACCTTGCAAAATGCAGCTGATTTGATGGTTACTGATTCTCAGTTTAACGTAAACATCACTCCAACTAACGTTGGTGGTGCTCAATTTACAGCAAACTCCGGTGGTACAATTACTATCGGTAATGGTTCTCTTACAATTTCTTCTGACCCAAGCTTCGGCGTTGTAACAACAGTAACTGGCGGTGCTACAAACACTCCAATTGCTCGTTACAAAGTACAAGCTTATGGCGAAGATATGCAAGTTAATAGCTTAACCCTAGCTCCTTCCATCACTGGTGGATTGGTAACTCCAGTTACAGCTCCTACAGGTACTGTTGCTGTTACCAATGGTAGCGCAACAGTAACTGGTACAGGTACAAACTTCAGCTCATACGTTGCTTTAGATAAGATTGTTATTGGTGGTGTAACTTACACTATTTCTTCAATCGCTTCTAACACATCTTTGACTTTGTCTGCTACCTACGCTGGTACAACTGCATCAGGTTTGGCTTACACAATCTCTCACCCTGACACTACTTTGAACAATGTTACATTGTTCGTAAATGGCGCCCAGGTTGGTTCTTCACAGAATTTCAACGGTTCAACAGCTTTGGTGTATAACTTAGGTTCGTCAATGATTATCCCAGCCGGTCAATCTTCAACTCTTGAAGTACGTGCTGATTTGATCACTGCAAACAACTTAAACTACACAGCTGGTACAGTAACTGCTAGTATCACTGGCACTACTAACACAGCGCAAGGTCGTTACTCTGGAACTCTATACAACGTTCCTGCAGCAACTGCAGCTAGCAGTTTGACTGTTGGTACAGCTGCGTTAACTATTGCTGCAAGCAATGGTTTCGTAAGCCAAAACGTTTCACCTAACAATCAAAATGTAAAACTTGGTTCATTCGTATTGCAATCTAGCAATTCTGAACCTATCCGTCTTACATCTATGACTGTAGGTATCTCTGGATCTGCAGCGTTAACTAATCTTACAAACTTGAAAGTGTTCGTAAATGGCACACAAGTTGGTAACACGGTTGGTTCACCTACAGCTTCAAACTCTTTCTCTCCTAATGTTACAATCCCAGTTAGCTCAAGCGGTACAGTAGATATCTTTGGCGACTTGGGATCTGCAACAACTGGTACAGAAATTACTACACTAACAGTTACTTCAATTGGTCAAAATAGTAATCAGACTTCAACATCTCTTCCTATTACTGGTCAAACAATGACTGTAGCTGTAGCAACTGTAACAAACCCTCCTACAATCGTAGCTTCTGCTTCAACACAGGCACAATATATTGCTGCCGGTACTGCAAGTGGAGTTACTGATGCATCTGTGGCTTCCTTTAACTTCTTGGCTACTAGCGGAACTGCTAATATCAATGAGTTGAGATTCACAGTAACTGGTTCTGGTGTTACTAACGTAAAAGTTGGTGGCGTAACAGCTCCAGTAGTAGGTGGCGTAGCAACAATAACTGGTTTAAACATTGCTGTTCCTAACGGTTCCGGTGGTGTAAATGTTCCAGTTACTGTTTCTTACAGCCCAGTTGGTGTTACCGGTGTAGCTTCTGCTACAACTAACAGCGTTGCTTTAACTTACGTTAAGTACGTTGCTGGCGGTACAACAACAGTTATCACTCCAAACGTTGCAGCTCCTACTCAGACTCTAGTTGGTTCTAAACCTACTTTGTCTGTTGATACAGCTCAAAAGTCTGGTTTGATTCTAGGTGCAGAAAACAAGATTGGTGAAGTTACAGTGACTGCTGATGCAGCTGGTAACATCTCCGTTGGTACAATCCGCTTTAACGTTGGTGGTTCTGGTGTGTCGGTTGGTCCGGCTGTCACTTCTGCCCGCATTGCAAGTGGTACAACAACAATCTCTGGTACTACATGTACAGCAACAACTGCGAGCGGTGTAACCACTCGTGTTGATTGTGTATTTAGCCCAGAATTCTTGATCACTGCTAGTACATCACAAGTATTCAGCCTATACGGCGTAGTAAACGCAACAGTTGTTGCTGGTGCTACAGTTTCTGTATCAACATCTGTTGATCAGACAAACTTCCTATGGACTGACGTAGCTGGTGGTGGAACACTATCTGCTCGTAGCGGTGCTTTGGTTTACAACTTCCCAACAGGAAGCTTTTCAATCAAACAATAATCTCTGATTATTGAACCGGGTTTGCTAAAACTTTAAATTAGCAAAAAGACACCCTACAAAGGGTGTCTTTTTTATTTGCTTAGGTTTCCAATTTCTAATATCATCAATGTATGATCAATTACAAGGATAGAAGCACAATATTGGTAATGGTAGTTATTTTAGTGATTGGTATAACAGGTGGGTATTCTTATGCGCATAATTCAGATATAAATGCTCAAAGAACTCTGTTTTCTGCAATTATGCCAATCAGGGATAAAACCTCAAGCTATAAATATGTGAGCTCTTTATTGGCTTATGATGTCCCCGAAAATAAAACTATTGCTGAATACAAGCCATTACATGACATGATAAGTAGCTATATAAGTACTCAGAAAAGTAATGGGAAACTTACACAAGCATCTGTGTACTACCGTAGCTTAGATAAAGGAAACTGGGTGGGGGTTAATGAGAATGAGAAGTACGTTCCAGCAAGTCTATTTAAAGTGCCTATTTTAATGGGTTATTTGAAGGACGCCGAAGAGGATCCAAACATTATGTCCAAAAAGCTAAAGTACGAGGGCCCTGATCAGAATGCTAATGAATCCATTAAGCCCTCAGCTTTTGCTCAACCGGGCAAAGAATATGACGTAAAGAGTTTATTGGATTACATGATTAAGTATTCAGATAATAACGCCACTTATGCGTTATTTGCAGCGACCGATAAAAACTCTTTTGCGGAAATTTTTTCGGACTTAGGTATAGTATTGCCAACAGATTTGTCAGGAGGAGATTTTATTTCTGTTAAAGATTATTCGTTATTTTTTAGAATACTATACAACTCTACCTACTTAACTAAAGATTTTTCCGATCAAGCTTTAGGTTTAATGACGCAGTCTGATTTTAATGAGGGAATAGTGGCAGGTGTGCCTCAAGGTACCGTGGTGGCTCACAAATTTGGTGAATACGCAGCATTAGACTCCAATGGTCAAACTACAGAACGAGAACTTCATGACTGTGGAATAGTTTATGGGCCAAAGGCTTACCTATTATGTGTGATGACTAAAGGCCAAAATCTAGATGATTTAAAAACAACAATTCAACATATCTCGGAACAGGTTTATAAGACTGTCGGTTAGGAATTAGAGTAAATAAAAAACACTCCGGATATAGCCGGGGTGTTTTTTATTTACTAAACTATTTATTTACTGTAATTGTAACTACATTTTGTAAGTCCGCGCAATCTCCAGTAATCGTTGTTATTGCCTTAACTGTTGGAATTGTTACGATTTGGAAATCGAACGGCTTTACATTTAAAGCTATTGTTCCAACCGTAATTTTTCGTTGATCATTACTACGGTTGTCGATCATAACTTTTGTCCCGCTTTTGAATACGACTGCATTTGGCTTTGCAGTACAATATTCATCAAACGCAATGCGGTTGGTGCCATAGGTCTTCAAAGCTTGGGTATATCCCGCTGTAGGCGCTGGCGGCGTGACCTTAACTACCGGAGGAGGAGTAACTGGTGGTGTTGTAGTACTTGTATCTACCGGTGTGCTAGTATTATCACTCGATGAATATGTATTTGTGTTGTCATTGCTCTTGCTGCAGCCAGCTGCTAGTAAAAGCACTAGTGAGCCCATGATTATCATTTTTTTCATTTGTGTGTCCTTGTTATTTCTTTGTTACTTATGTCATAAGCATATGCTTTAAGCTGCCTAATAGCAATTGTACATAATATCCAACAGTTAAATTAAGCAAAAATTAAGTTATTTGACCCCTCAATAATTAGCTTTTATTATTGTGGTACTACAAAATTAAAGTGGAGTAGTATGAATATCGAAACGAAGAAAGAGTTCAAAAAAGTGTATGCAATGTTAGATAAGATTCTAATATCAATTAATAATTTCTCAGCAAGCGCGGATTTACGCTTTGAACAGATCGAAAGAAGGCTTAATAAATTGGAGTCTCAAATGACCCATGTGGTCACAAAAAGTTATTTAGACGAAAAATTAGCAACTTTTGCAGAACGGAATGCTTTAAAAATTCGAGAAGACCAGGTAGGATACCAAGAAAGTCCTAAACTTAAAAAACTCAAGAAATAATTTTTGAAATTTGGCAAAAATATGCTATAATCAGTTTATAAATTCGCTAAAAAATAGCAGTTTTCTGAAACTAAAACAAAAATGATTTCTTCTCAAGTACTAGAAAAATTCTTAGTTGATACAGACCTGGTAAAGAAAGACCAGTTGGACCAGCTAAGGAGAGAAGCCCAAAGCCAGAAAGTGGATTTGGAGGATTTGTTATTGGAAAAGAGCGTTGTTACGGAAGAACAAATCCTGAACTTCAAAAGCCAGATAATGAACGCGCAGATTATTGAATTGCGCAATGTGGAATTTTCCACCGAGGTCTTAAACCTCATTCCTGAACCGATTGCCCGCAGGCATTTAATAATTGCTTTTGCAAAAGATAAAGAGTACTTAAGCCTAGCAATGTATGACCCGGAAGATTTACAGACTAAAGAATTCATTAAAAAGAAAACTGGTTTAACCATAAAAACCTTCATTGCTTCTAAAAAGAGCATTGAATTCGGTTTGTCTAAATACCACAGCAGCATTGAAACAGAGTTTACTAATCTTTTGAAAGATGGGGGAGTAACCGGCGCCAAAAACGAACAGGATTTGAACGAGGCCTTAAAGAAAATGGCCGAACAGATCCCGATTATCCGCGTTGTCGACACGCTTTTGGAGTATGCGGTATTCGAAAAGGCTTCAGATATTCATATTGAACCGGAAGAAGATAAAGTAATGGTGCGTTATCGTATCGACGGTATTTTGCACGAGGTCATGACTCTGCCGAAGGTAATTCAGGGAGCTTTGGTAGCTCGCGTTAAAGTTTTAGCAAACTTAAAAATTGACGAGCATCGCTTGCCGCAAGACGGTCGTTTTAAAATTGAAAAAGATGAATATGCCGTTTCCTTGCGTGTTTCTACTATTCCAATTTTTGACGGGGAAAAAGTAGTTATGCGTTTGTTGGATGAAAGCGCCAAGGCTTTAACTTTGGAGCAGCTTGGTTTTCAGCGCAGCAACTTAGGAAAAATTCTAAACAATATTAAAAAGCCGCATGGCGCTTTGCTGGTTACTGGACCAACCGGTTCGGGTAAATCGACAACTTTGTATTCGGTGCTTTCGATGTTGAATAATAAGAATGTAAATATCTCTACAATTGAAGATCCGGTCGAGTATAAAATGGTTGGCGTTAATCAAATGCAGGTTAGTCCGAAAATTGGCTTAACCTTTGCGATGGGGCTGCGTGCTTTGCTCCGCCAAGACCCGAACATTATTATGATTGGGGAAATCCGCGACCAGGAAACCGCGGAAGAAGCGGTGCACGCTGCGATGACCGGGCACATCGTGCTATCTACGCTGCATACTAACTCCGCGGCCGGTGCGTTGCCGCGCTTGTTGGACATGGGTATTGAGCCATATTTGATTGCTTCTACAGTGAACGCGGTTATCGCTCAACGTTTGGTGCGTATCATTTGTCCTGACTGTATTCAAAGCATGAAGGTTGATGCCGAAACTCTAAAGAGCATTTCGATTTTCAACTTGGATAAGCTGATGAAAATTATGATTCAAGAAGGCGCTGTTTCCAGCAAAATGAAATCAATTTCTGAACTTACTTTTTATAAAGGCGCCGGTTGTTCTAAATGTGCCCGTACTGGTTATAGAGGGCGCGTTGGTATTCACGAAGTATTAGAAGTAAGTCCGGAAGTACAAGCGCTTATTGTTAGCCGCGGGACTACTCAATCGATTCAAGACAAAGCTGAAGAGCAGGGCATGATCTTAATGTGGGAAGATGGATTTATTAAAGCGACTTTAGGTATAACTACGATCGATGAAATATTAAGAGTTTCTAGAGAATAAAAAATCCTTCGTTATGCAATTTAAATACACCGCGATAAATAAAGACGGTGGCAGTGAAACTGACACTATCGAAGCTGGCTCGTATCACGAGGCGGTTGGTGTTTTGCATCAAAAGGGTTTGATTCCCACCGAGATGAATGAAAATAAGCCAAAGTTTTCTTCATCAATGATGAGCCGGTTTTCTAGTGTGAGCTTGCAAGACAAAATTCTTTTTGTGCAAAATCTTTCGATTATGTTGAAAGCCGGTATTCCTTTGACCCGCGGAGTTAAAATTCTTTCAAACCAGGCAAAGAATCCGAAGATGCGCGAGATCCTAAACGTTATTTATAATGAGGTTGAATCGGGGAAGAGCGTTGGCGAAGCCCTGGCCAAGTATCCAAACATCTTTCAGAATATTTTTATCAGCATGTTTAAAGTGGGCGAGCTTTCTGGATCTTTGGATAAAAGCTTGGAACAGCTAAGTATTCAGCTGCAGCGCGAACACGAATTGAAGTCCAAAACCAAAGGCGCAATGATCTATCCAAGCGTGGTGCTGTTTGCGATCTTGCTAGTGGGTGTATTGATGTCGATCTTCGTTTTGCCTTCTTTGGTTGGTATTTTCAAAGATTCAAACATGCAGCTGCCTTTAATGACCAGGGTGGTAATTGCCTTTGTAGATTTTATGTCCGGCCATACTTTTATTGCTTTGGGAATAATATTCGGTGTGATTGGGGGAGGGATTTCGATAATGCGCACCAACGTTGGGCAGCGCACTTTTGATAAAGTGTTATTGTACACTCCGGTCTTTGGCGAAATCGCTAAGAAAATTAATATGGCTAGGTTCTCCAGAACGATGAGCTCGATGCTTAAGAGCGGTACTCCAATTTTAGATAGTTTAAGCATTGCTGCCGATTCAATGGGCAACACCCAATACCAAGATGCGATTCATCAAATTGCTGTGGATGTCCGGGTTGGTAAAAGCATTACTGCTTCTTTGCTGAAATATCCGCACTTGTTTGATTATCTAGTTACTCAAATGATTGGGGTCGGAGAAGAAAGCGGAAATGTCGAAACAATTCTTGGAGAAATGGCAGAGCATTATGAATCAGAAGTAGACGATACTATGAAAAATATGTCTTCAATTATCGAACCGGTAATGATTTTGGTAATTGGGGGAGTGGTTGGTGTCTTAGCAATTGCTTTGATCAGTCCAATTTATAACTTAACTTCTTCCGCTGGCGGATAAATGCTACAATAAATTTATATGTTTGATATTTGGAAACAAAAAAAGATTCCTTTTGGCTTGGACCTCAGCGATTTATCAATAAAGGTAATGCAGCTGCAGAAAAAAGGGAAGAGTTACAAAATTGTCGCTTACTCCGATTACCCTTTGCCCAAAGGGGTTGTTGTTAATGATAATATTGTAAATGAAGACTTACTGACCAACCACCTTAAAGCGATGCTGCAGCATGTTAATTTTGGCAAATTGCGCGGCAACCAAATTGTGGCATCGATACCAGAATCAAAAGCCTTTGTGCGAGTTTTGCAGATTCCAAAAATGAGCGAGGAGCAGGCGGTGAACGCGGTTCCTTTTGAAGCCGAGCAATACATTCCAATTCCACTGGACCAGGCGTATTTAGATTGGCAAATTATTGGCGAGCGCGATGAAAAATTAGATGTGCTAGTTACGGCCGCGCCTAAAGATTATATTGACACTCTTTTGAGAATATTTAAGGCAGTTGGTTTCCGTCCGGTCTCTTTTGAGGTTGAATCCGCGGCATGTACGCGCGCCTTAATTTCTGCAGAAATGCGTGCTAAAAATGTTCTAATTTTAGACATGGATACTTTGCGTAGCAGTTTGGTAGTGGTGGAAAAGGGAAACCTACAATTTACTTCTACTGTGCCAATCGCAGGGGATGCCTTTACTCAAAGCATCGCTCGGGCGATGGGCGTTACTGATGAGGAAGCAGAAACAATAAAAAGAGAGATTGGTTTAGATGATACGAAAGAACACCAGAGCGTTAAAGCCGCATTGATTAGCGTAGTGGATAATCTTGTCATGGAAATTAGAAACATAATCAAATTCCATGATGAGCACAATCCAGAAAAGATTAGCCAAATCGTTTTGTGCGGTGGGACCTCAAAGCTTTTGCACTTAACCAGTTATTTGTACCAACAGCTTGCTGACCTAGACCATATTGATATTACCTTAGGCAACCCTTGGATAAATGTTTTTAATCCCCAAGATAAGGTCAGCGCGCCTTTGTCGCGCGAGGATTCGTTAAGTTACACCACCGCTATTGGGTTGGCAATGCATGCCGGAGAAATCGTAAACTAATGAAATTAATTAACTTACTTCCCCCATCTGAACAGAAGGTGTTGCAGCAAGAAAAGCTTTATGGCGGCTTGCTGAGGTTTTTGATTGCCTCTGTAGTCAGCTATGCGATAGTGATCGTGGTTTTAATTGGCTGGAGATTTTATTTGCAAAGCACCTTAGACAACGTCGATATTGATATTAAAAAGAACCAAGCGTTAATTGACCGTCAAGACAACGACACGATTCGCAAAGAAGTTCAAAAAACCAACAATACCAATACTGACTACATAAATTTTGCAGCAAATAATCCAAACTGGTCAAAAGTTTTAATTGGCTTTTCAAAACTTGTACCGAAAGAAGTCGTAATAACTTCATTCAACGCAAACACTAAATCTGGAAAGATTGATATTTTAGGCGTTGGTTTAACTCGCGATGCGGTATTGCAGCTACGTTCAAATATAGACGGCTCGCCATTATTTAAAAATATAAATTTGCCTTTGGAAAATCTTCAGAAGTCCAGCAATGTTCTGTTTAACTTTACTTTCTACTTAGCGGATGGAGCGTTAAAACTATGATGTCTCCAACAAAAAAAATTACCTTAACAGTGCTTATCTGGGTTATTTTGACCGGAGCAATCTTTACTTTAGTGATGCCGCGGTTATCTAAAGGTTTGATAAGCATGCAGAATAATCATCAAGATCAGATTAGCCAGCTAGCAGATTTAAAAGAGCAGGTTCAAGCGCTTAAGAACATTCAAGGCGATTTAACTAAAGTTAATACACTGCCAATCAAGCCAAGCGATCTGTTTACCTCAGACTTACATTTAGTTAATGAAATTAAAGAAATTGAGCAATACGCTGAAAAAACTAACTTAACTGAAACCCTAACTGTTAGCGGTACTGCTGACAAAGCGCAATCGGTGCAAAGCGCTTCTGGATTATCTCAGGTGCCGTACTCCATTGTTTTAAAAGGGCCTTTTCCTAACGAAGTTACTTTTATGAAGTATTTGGAAAACAGTTCTTTTATTTCTCCAGTAGTTTCATTTAGCGTTTTATATTTCCAACCGAACAATGCCACAATGACAATCTTGACCAATTTTTACATTTATCGTTAATGAAAATTTTACCTCCAAAAACTAATTGGCGAACAGTGCTGAGCTTGGTTTTAAACTTGGCCTTCTTCGTATTGATTGTGGCCGAAGTGTTTTTAATGTATCAGCTGTATTTAAATTTGAACAATAAAAACGTTAGCCAGAGCATAAAAAAACATATTGTCAGAGTAGATTTTAAACTGATGGACCAAGCAATCCAAAGATATACTAAAGCTCAAACCTATGACCCCGGAACTAGTCCAGATTCGATAGGTGCCGCCGATCCATTTTCTAACCCGGTGCCAATCCCAGTAGCGCACTAATTTTGTTTGCTGTTAGTTTGAGATTTGGCAGCTTGTTATGAGCGATGGTTTGGGGTTGAAATTTTAGGCCTAATTTGTTAAGATTAGGTGCGTACCTGGCGAAAGCCTCGTTGTAAAGCGAATTCTGCGCCCGTAGCTCAACTGGATAGAGTGTGTGGCTTCGGACCACAAGGTTGCAGGTTCGACCCCTGCCGGGCGCACCAAGATTTCAGCATTCGAGCATTGCGGGCTGGTAGCTCAGTTGGTAGAGCAGTTGACTCTTAATCAATTGGTCGTGGGTTCGAATCCCACCCAGCCCACCAAAAGAATGTACCCCAAACTTGGGGTACATTCTTTTGGTTTGACGAAGGGTTCCGAACAGGCAGAAGTGAGCTGAGTATTGGAGCGTAAAAAACACAGCCGCTCTCTGGTAGAAAGCGGCTGTTGGTGTTTCCGGGTGAAGTGGGTGAAAGTAGTTGCGAATGAAGTTTCTAGGTTAGGCGGCTTCGGTCTCGGTGTGATCCTCCGCGCTCATTGCCTCGGCCTCAGCTTTGACATTGGCGCGCAGTTTTTCGAGATCTTCTTTCCAATGGGCGAGGGTGATAATCATGTTGCGTCCGCGGTTTCCCGTGAGCTCGGCAAAACGCTTGCTCCATTGCGGTGGAGCGTAATAGTCCATAAATGTTGCCAGCATTTCTGCTTCCTGGAGTCGTTCAACTAGCGTCATGCTTTGTATAACATTTTTATGCTAAAATCAAGGGTATGATATATCTGTTATTAGGCAGCGACGATTTCTCCAAAAAGGAGTATGTAAAGGGGCTGGAAGCTAAAGAACGGTTGGAACCGGCGGTCTTTTATGATACCGATGGTATCGCTGCTTTGGCTCGTACCGCCACAGAAGCGAACCTATTTGGGGGCAGAAAGATTATCTTTGGTTACGATTTCTTTTCTAAGAATTTGGTGAATGAAGCGGTTTTGGAAGAGATTTCTAAAAATTTAAATATAATTGTTTTCTTTGAAGAAAAATTGGATAAGCGTAAAACCGAAACAAAAAAGATTTTAGCGCACCCCAAGCTAAAAGTCTTGGAGTTTAATACTTTGGTGGGAGCAGAATTTAGAAAATGGGTTGATGCGCGGGCTAATCTATACGGTTTGAAATTTGGCGGCAGAAGCTTTGATTTGTTTTTGGAACGGATTGGATTTGTTGGAGGTTCAAGTTTTGCTGGAGGAGGGGCAGCAACGTTTGGTGCGCCGGCTTATTCTTTGTGGCAGGTGGATTCTGAACTGCGGAAGCTAGCTGCGTTTAGCGGTGGAGCTGTTGGTGCCGCGGTTGAAGATAAAGCAGCGGCGCTGACCGAAGAAAATATTAGAGATTTAATTTCTGAAAATTTGGATGAAAATATTTTTGCGATAACCAACGCACTGGGCGATAAAAATAAAGCAGCGGCAATCAAAGCGCTAACCGAGTACATCGATCGTTTGCCAGGCGACGAGAAAGCCAAGATCATTAGCTTATCGGGTTTGTTGGCGGAACAGTTCAGAAGCATTTTGTTAATTCAAGGTTTGGCCGCTTCTGGGATGGGCGAACCGGAGATGTTGGCGGCAAGCGGCTTTGCTAGCGGCAAATTATTTGTTTATAAAAAACTGGGTAGAAATTTCTCAGCGTTGGCGGTAAGACAAGCGTTGAGAAAGCTCGAGGCGTTGGACCAGGAAGTTAAAACTACTTCTGGGCCGGCAAACTTGCAAATGTTGATGATTATAGAAGCACTGCTGAAATAATAGTTGTGGTAAATGGTGCGCAAAATAAAACCGCTCTACAGATAGAGCGGTTTTATTATTGTTATCCACTTATGCACAATTAGGGTTGCTCCCGAGGGGTGCTATCGGCCGTGCGCTTCGCTTCGGCACGACCTACGATTTTGGAGTCGAGGGTGAACTTATCTGGCGGCGCGCTTGCGTTCGTTTGGGTCTAGTAACTTCTTACGCATTCTAACGCTCTTTGGTGTAACCTCTACTAATTCATCGTTTCCGATGTATTCAAGAGCCATGTCCAAAGTTATTTCGCGAGGAGGAGTAAGGATGATTGCATCATCGGCCCCGGAGGAACGCATGTTTGATAGTTTTTTAGTTCTGTTAACGTTGATTTCAAGGTCAGTATCGAAAGCGTTCTTACCAACGATCATTCCGCCGTACACTTCAACAGCAGGACCGATAAACAGAGTTCCGCGTTCTTGAGCGTTGTTCAAACCGTAAGCATTAGAAACCCCGGTTTCAGCAGCAATCAATGAACCGTGCGAGTCTGTTGTTTCGCTACTAATGTTTGCCATTGGCTTGTAAGCTTCAAAGATGTTGTTAACAATCGCTGTGCCACGAGTCTTTGTAAGCAATGCGCTCTTAAGACCAATCAAACCACGAGTAGGAATTAAGTATTCAGCATGGATTTCGTCTGAAGGGCTAGTTTCCATATGGCGTAGTTCACCACCGCGCTTACCAAGTTCTTCAATTACGGGACCTTGATATTGGCTTGGTACATCAACGCTCAAAACTTCGTAAGGTTCTAATTTCACGCCATTTTCAGTTTTGAAAATAACCTCAGGCTGAGAAACTTGCAACTCGTAACCTTCACGGCGCATCGTTTCAATTAAAATACCTAAGTGCAATTCACCGCGTCCAGATACAAGGTAAGAATCTGTAGTACCGGTTTCTTCAACGCGCAAAGCAACATTAGTTTCTAATTCTTTAAACAAACGTTCTCGCAAATTTCTAGAAGTTAAGAATTTACCTTCACGTCCAGCAAAAGGGGAGTTGTTAACTGAGAAGCTCATTCTTACGGTAGGTTCTTCAATCTTCACAGGAGTAAGCTGAACAGGGTTTAAAGCATCAGCGATCGTTTCACCGATTGTGATTTCATCAAAACCAGAAATAGAAACAATGTCGCCAGCCAAAGCTTCATCAACTTCAACTTTTGCCATTCCTTCAAAGCTCATAATGTTGCCAACTTTTCCAGCAACTTTTGTACCATCTACTTTTATTTGAACAACGTTCTGGCCTTTTTTAACAGAACCGGAGAAAATCTTTCCAGTGCCCATTCTGCCTTTGTATGCATCGTAAGCAATCGCAAGTACAAGCATTGCAAAAGGATCATCCATGTTCACTTGAGGAGCGGGGATATGTTTTAAAATTGTATCAAATAATGGAATTAAATCTTTGCTGTTTAAATCTTCCAAAGCTTGCGCGCCAGGATGTTTTGGTTGAGTTAAGCTGGCAACACCATTAATACCTGAAGCGTAGATGATTGGGAATTCAAGTTGGTCATCAGTTGCGCGTAGATCTACGAATAAATCGAAAGTTTTATTTACTACTTCATCTGCTTGAGCGTCAGGACGGTCAACTTTGTTGATCACAACAATCGCGCGGTGGCCAAGTTCCAAAGCTTTCTTCAAAACGAATTTTGTCTGAGGCATCGGACCTTCTTTAGCATCCACCAAAAGGATTACACCATCAGCCATCTTTAAAGTACGTTCAACTTCTCCGCCGAAGTCTGCGTGGCCTGGGGTATCGACAATATTAATCTTAATGCCGTTGTAAACAACGCTGGCATTTTTAGCCTTAATGGTGATTCCGCGTTCACGTTCCAAATCCATGGAGTCCATGATTAAATCAGCACCATCTGGTCCGTCTTTTACGGTATGGGTTTGTTTAAGCATCGCGTCGACAAGGGTGGTTTTGCCGTGGTCTACGTGAGCAATGATCGCAATATTGCGGATGTTGTCTCGGGTCTGTTGGCTCATAATATATCTTAAAATTAAAAGGCGCTTTCTGCGCTGGCAATATTATGCCAGAAAACGGGTTTGAGCGCAAGAGGGTGGCGATAGGCAAAGAGATGCTATAATATGGAGGTCAGAAAACTATGCGAAACAAAATAAAAATAAAATTTCAGTTAATTGTCGGTGCTTTACTAGCCTTTTTATGGGCAATGCCTTTTACAAGTTCCGCACACGAAAATTATGTTTTAAGTCATGCTCAAATTGATGCTGGAATGCGCGATTATAGCTTGAACGTTTTTAATGCTTTAAAAAATCCGCACAACTTGATTATAGGAGTGGCTTTTGGTTTAGGCAGTTTTATTTTGTTTGTTTTATATTTTCTTTTTCAACATTCAAAGTGGGGAATTCGGTTTGATAAATTTATTAAGCGGTTCGACCCATTCGGCAGCGTTGTTTTAAGATTTGCATTAGGCATTTCTTTTATTGCTTCAGCGCAAACTCACGCTTATCTTGGGCCAGAGATTAGTGTATATAGCCTGCCTTTTGGCGGGTTAATTCACATCTTACTCTATATATTAGGGATAATGCTGATTATTGGCTTATTTAGCGAAGTAATAGGAGCTGTTTCTTTATTGGTATTTATTCTGGCAACGATCGTTTATAAGGATTATATTCTAACTTATTTCAATTACTTTGGAGAGTTTATTGCTTTGATATTTTTTGGTTCTAAAGTTTTTTCAGTTGATCGATTATTGCAAGGAACGAGCTCCGCTCTAGGCAGGATGCGGGAAAAATTTAAACAATATGAAATTGCAATTATCAGAATTACTTACGGCATTTCAGTTTTGTATCCGGCGATCAGTATAAAATTATTGCATCCGATTATAATTGTTGAAATAGTTCAACAATACCATTTAACACAATTCCATTGGCTGTTCCCGCAAGACCCGTTGTTGATTGCGTTAGGGACTGGCTTGGCGCAAGTCGTAGTAGGTACCGCAATAATTTTAGGTTTTCAGACGCGGTTAAATACTTTAATTACTTTTGTTTTGATGGCGATGTCGGTGCTGTTTTTCAAGGAAGCTGTTTGGCCGCATTATATTTTATTAGCTTTGGCTTTGTACTTGATGATTAATAATGGTGGGGAGTGGGGATTGGACTCTTGGATTCAGAAGAAATGGGCGCAGAAGCGTATTGCCTAAGTGGCTACTGCGATTGACTAAAGCGTCTAAAAAGCGTATGATTCTTTTGTCTGACACAGCGGACAAATCTATTGCTCTTACATCTGTGTAAGAGTTTTGTGTTTTAAAAGCGACTGATGTTTATGTGTCGCGCAAAATATTATGGTGCCCGTAGTTCAATGGCAGAACGCCGCTCTGTGGCAGCGGTCACGAGGGTCCGATTCCCTTCGGGCACCCCATTACAAAAGCCTCCAAAAATTGGAGGCTTTTGTAATGGTAGTTCATGAAGGCGAAACTTTCCTGACCTTCTTCTGTGTGGTTGTGCCGAAGGCAAACCAAAGAGGAAATGCTGCGACTGGAAGGAGCAGCCTTCGGGCACCCCATAAATAGAAAATCGCCGAAAAGGCGGTTTTTTGTTGGCAAAGGATCCCTATTGTTTTTTAATTGAATTGAAGCGATACTTACGTTGTAAGTACTCTTACTTTCAAATTCCACTCAAAAATTAGAGTTTTGACCGGACTTTGTCCGGTTTTGTATTTTAATTAGAAGGGTAAAAAACAAATATGAAAAGAATTGCTAATATCCTGATGGTTTTATTGGTCGTTTTTTTCGTGCTTAGGCTTGGTACACAACAAGTCGACGCTGCAGCCACCACTCCATCTTTGGGAGCAGCGGCAACTTATGGCGTGCTTACTGGTACTTACGCCAATACGTCAGCAACCACGATCAATGGAGATGTCGGTTTCACCGTTGCGCCTGCGATTGCACCTTCTGGTACACATACGAATTATGGATCCTCTGACCCCTATACGGCGGCAGGAGCAGATCAGGGCACTGCTTTGAGCGCCTTAAATGCTGAAACTTGTACTTTTATTTTTGGTGCTGCTACTGATCTCGCCACCTTATCTCAACCAATAATTCCAGGAGTGTATTGTATTACTGGTGCTGTTTCCATAACAACCGGGATCACTCTTAGCGGTAGTGGGACATACACCTTCAGGATCGTTGGCGCACTAAATTCTACAGCTGGTATAACGATTGCGTTAGCCGGAGGAGCATCGGCTTGTGATATTTTTTGGACGCCGACTGGTGCGGTAACTCTAGGTGCCGGAACAACTTTTATAGGAACTGTGATTGATCCTGCGGCCGTGACGTTGGGTGCTGGCACGATATGGACAGGAAGAGCTCTGGCATTTGGCAAAGCGGTAACCTCTGATACTAACTCCATTACCGTGCCTTCATGTAGTGCCCCAGCGCCGCCTCCGCCTCCAGCTCCAAGCCCTTCACCGACGCCTACTCCAACACCTTCGCCTAGTCCAACTCCCACTCCACCACCATCTGCATCGATCAATGTCGTTGCTACAGTGATCAATGATAATGGTCGAACCAAAGTCGTGGCTGACTTTCCGCTGTTCGTAAATGGCTCGTCAGTCATTTCTGGCCAGACCAATTCCTTTGCGGCACCTGCATCGTACACCGTGACAGAGACTGCAGATGTAAACTACACTCAAGAATTTTCCGGAGATTGTGACGCTTCTGGTCGGATCGATGTGGTTTCTGGCAGCCAGATGTTCTGCATAGTTATTAATGATGACATCGCACCGCTGATTGTCCCTCCTTCATCAGGAGGTGGTGGTTCTGGTGGACAGTCGCCACCAGTTGTTCCATTTATTCCGGTCGTTGTTCCGACCCCACCGGTTATTGATATTATTAAAATTCCAAATCCTTTGGCCTTGCCTGGCGGCCCGGGTTTAGTGACGTTCACTTACACGTTACGTAATATTGGAACGGTTCCTGTGACCAATATTACAATACTTGGTAACAGTTGTAAGCCTATCAATCTTACTTCCGGTGATATTAATTCTGACGACGTACTTGATATAAATGAAATATGGATTTACCGTTGTTCCGTTAGGCTTACAAAAACCAACATTGATGTTGCAGTCGCGACTGGTTGGGCCAATAATATTTCTGCAACAGATATTGCAAGCGCCACGGTTGTGGTCGGAATGCCAGCTATAGTTATAACACCGATTATTCATGTTATAAATGTTCCGAACTCATTTACTTTGCCAGTAAGGGGAGGGATGATTACTTACGTTCAAAAAATTAGCAACCCTGGAAAAATCGCGCTGAGTAATGTTAACATCACTGATGATAAATGTAGTCCGGTCGAATACGTTACTGGTGATAAAAATAGTGATTCGAGACTCGGTATTACTGAGACTTGGGACTACACTTGTACTACGAGGATTTTAAAGACTACTACAAATACAGCGATAGCAACTGGTCAAGCCAATGGTATTTTAGTAAAAGATCTTGCCATCGCTACAGTCATTGTTGCTTCTCCTGCTCCAACAATCTTACAGAAAGATAATATAGATATAAAAGAAAGATGCGTTCTGCGCATCTTTCTTTTATTAATAGGGCTTCTCTTATTAGCTTCGTTTTTATGGGTTGTGCCGCGAAGAAAAAAACGAAAAAAGCAAGCCAAAAAATAGGTTCTAACGTAGTCTACTGTGCGATCCAAACACAGGACGCTAGTATATGTTAGTGTCTTTAAGTCCTTACCATTAAATGCAAAAATAGAATCCATGCTGTGGCTGCACAAATTTCTTAAAATCAGAAAAAACGATTCGCATACAACCCCATCTAAATGAATAAAATTGACCCCCAGGGGAGGGTGGGTGACGGTACTCTCTATGTTTGTATAAGAAAATTATCTGAGATCAGGAATAACTACATATTCCTTCGTTTGCTGAAGAACAGTTGCCACATCTTTCGCTATGCGACCCCAGAAAAAAATCGCCGAATAGGCGATTTTTTGTTATACTTAAAGCAATTAATTTTGCGTGAGCCATGAAAAAAATATTTTTATTAGTAACCAGTATTTTGTTTTTATCAACGGGATGTCACTCAAATACAGTAGTTAATAACCCCGATCAAGTGAAGGCTACTACTCAGTCTAAAAATCCTGTTTCTGAGACACCTCCAAATAGCTTAAATGCAAATCTCCAAACTTATACCGACAGTAAATATAAATTTGAGTTTAAGTACCCAAAAAACTTATATACCAAAACTAACGATTCTGCTTTCAATCATACCTTTCGAATTAGTAATACTTCGCTCCCAATATATGATGGGGGAGGGGTAAAACCATCCGGGGTGGAGGGAAAGGATTGGATTCCTGGTTATGAAATTTATGTAGGACTGCAGGACGTAAAAAATGTTAGCTTAGTAAGTTCCGAGTATTACGTGGTTAAGAAGCTAAATCTTCCTCAGATAGAAGCGTATGAAATAAGCGGGGACTCGCCTTCGTCTGGACCAGATGTTTTTATTAAAAACCCAAATTTACCAAACTCCTTTATTGAAGTTAGCTATAATAATGGCCTACCTGATGCTTCAGAAGCTGATAAAGTTTTTAATCAAATTCTCTCAACTTTTAAATTTAAGTAGTAGCTATTTCATAACGGGGACATGAACATAATTCGTATGTTCTCGGAGCACAGTTGCCACATCCCACTGCCATGGTAGTTCATGAATATGAGAAACGCCGCCAGAGGTTTGATCCTCTGACGGCGTTTTGTGCTGCCTTACCGCGCCCTCGTGTTACAGGAGGATGTGGCAGGCGTCGATCGATACGAATGAATCGGCCAGCGCGGCGATGCGGAGAAGGCCGAACTTGTTGTTCGACGTCGCGACCCCGAGAACCATTCCGGGCTCGAGTGCCATGTCCGTGGTGACCTGTTCGGTCGCCATGAGCTGGCGGACGATCTGGGCCAGAGCCTCGCCGTCCTTCTTCTGACGCACTTCATCGAAGGCGTAGTCGTTCATCTCGATGCGTGCGATCTGGGTCGTCCTGGAATTCGGCGAGCGGAGCCGGACCGGATCACCGAAATTGAAGACCATGTCGACTTCTTCGACGAGCGTCTCGGCGTCTTCTGTCGGACGGGCCTTGTTCGCCTTGCAATCCATCAGGCAGAACAGCGGCCGCGCGATTGTGAACACGGAGGCATAGCTGTAGAACGTTCCGCGACTTGCCGGAATGATCTTCTCCGAAGGCGTGCGGACCTGCGGCTCATTCGTGAGCGTTTTCACTTAACCCTCCTTTGGGTTCTTGTGGGCTTATCTCTGCGGCTTTCGCAGGGTATCATCCCAGTTACATTGAACTAGTTTATCAGGACTGGGAGTTTGGTGCAAGCTAAGTTTTTTGGGAGGCGAAACTTTTCCGCCACTGAAATTATTGATTCCAAAACAGGCTAAGAGCCGTGCTAATTATCCAAACAAAGATCAAAGCAAGAGCAAATTTAGGATGGTGTAATTTACACAAGCTATAGAAGGCGAGACCAAATAGGATTGCTTGAAATAGCAACAGCCAAGGTTGGTGCAGTCTTGTTCCTGAATTAGGGGCAGCTAAGAAAGCCCACAGTATTACGGCAACGAGTGGAATGGCAATTGCGAAGCCCGCTCTAAGATAAGTGTTTTGGGTTAGGCTAAATCCTGTATACCCAAAAACAGCTAGCATTAGTAACTCTAGAAAAAACGCTACGCCTAAGTTTAGTGATTTGATTATTTCCATAGATGCATAGCTTACAAGAAAGGCTTTTGCAAGTAAAGAGATAATGCATACTATGGTAGAAATTCTGGAAGATTTTATATCCCTGATGCGTGGTTAGAACCTTTCGGCTAGTTCTGTTATGCTTTGTATATGGAAAAATCGCCTAAAAATATCGGCAACCTTCTAGTTTTACTTTCCGCATTGATGTTTGGAAGTTATGGGGTGTGGTCGCGCTTGATTGGTCCTTCAATGGATAGCTTCTTTCAAGGTTGGACCAGGGCTTTAATTATTTTAGTTCTGCTTGCACCAATTGTACTTATTCGTAAAGAAATAGTTGAAATAAAACCCGAAGATAGAAAATGGGTAGCTGTCTTCTTAGTTTTTACATCTCTAACACAGGCGCCATTGTTTTATGCTTTTAACCATATGGATATTGGTACGGCCTCACTTCTATTTTTCGTCTCGATGTTTTTAACAATGAATTTAATCGGAGCTGTCTTTCTTAAAGAAAAGTTTACTGCAATTAAATCCTGGTCTGCAGTCCTTGCTGTAATAGGAATGTATTTAATTTTTTCCTTTTCTATTTCTCACTTTATTGCTTTCGCGGCAGCGATGGCTGTTTTGAATGGTATTGCTAGTGGCGGCGAAATTGCATTTTCAAAAAAGCTCACTGGCGATTATTCGCCACTGTATGTGGTCTGTTTGAGCTGGGGAATAATTCTCGTTACTAACTTAATAGTTTCGTTGGTAATTAAAGAACGTCAAATCAGCCTAAGTTTTTCAATGCCCTGGTTTTGGCAGCTATGTTATAGTGTGGCTTCTTTGCTAGGATTCTGGTTAGTTATTGCAGGTTTTAAATACATTGATGCTAGTATTGGTGCGTTATTGGGTTTGTTGGAGATAGTGTTCAGTATAATTTTTGGTATTTGGATATTTAATGAATCGCTCACAGTTAGTGTAGTAGTAGGCGGTCTATTGATTATTGTCGCAGCGGCATTGCCCAGTATCGCAGGGTTAAATAATAAAAATAATTTTTGAGCGACCTATGTTATGCTTTGATAAAATGGATTGATAATTGTTTTTTAAGATTATTAGGTACCATTTCTATGGATTTAGTAAATAGACCTCAGGTCGGTGTTGGAGTGGTGTTGATCAAAGACCATAAAGTTTTATTAGGGAAAAGAAAGGGTACACATTTTGAAAGACGGAGTAAATCTTTTAAACATATAAAAGTCCAGAAATTTATGAATTTGAATAAAATACTTAGACAAGTTACTCGCAAGCCCCGGGTCCATGGGTATGTTCACCATTATGCGAAAACTAGATTCAGCTCGATCCAAGGCTTAGGACTTTTTGCTGCTCAAACAATCAAAAAAAGCTCCGTTGTGGCAGTCTGGGGAGGGCGTGTTATAACGAAAAAAGAGATTAAAACTTTACCAAAGAGCATTGCTTTTAATTATGCTTTAGAGCTTTATCCAGGTTTTTATTTGGCGGAAACAAAAGAATCAGAATTGGATGCATCAGATTTTATAAATCACTCTTGTTCAGCCAACTGTAAGATAGTGAATAATTTTATAATGGTGGCTAAAAAGGATATTAAAGCAGAAGAAGAGCTTACTGCAGATTTCTCTAGCCGTACCAAAACACCTCAAAAATTTATTTGCAATTGTGGAGCGAAAAATTGCAAGAAAATAATCTATTATAATTAGACCAGGCCAAAGAACCTTCATATTCAGAACAAAAAATCGCTCAAAGGGCGTTTTTTTGTTATTCTGTGATCATGAGAGAAATAGAAGTTAAAGCAAGGCTTCAAGATCGAAATAAAACAATGAAGGCTATAAAAGCATTGGGTTGTGTTTTCAACGAACCAATTGCGCAGTCTGACAGAATTTACATGTTGCCCGAATATATTGGTTTGGCGACACATCAGGGAAATGTTTTAAGAATTAGAGTACAAAATGGTAAAGCTTTGTTTACTTTGAAACGCAGTATTACTAATGAGCTTGATTGTTTAGAAAAAGAACTCGCAGTTAGTGATTCGGCAGTTATGGCCGATATTATAGACTTGTTGGGTTATAAAGAGTATGCACACGTATTGAAGACCCGACAGAAATCTAAGTATAAAGATTATGAGATTTGTCTGGATGATGTGGAAGGGCTGGGATCTTTTATAGAAGTTGAAAAGCTAGTTGAAGAAAATATTGAAACGCAGGAACAGGATAAGTTGTTTGAGTTCTTAGCTGCTTTGGGGATCTCTAAAGAAGATCGTGTTATGCAGGGCTATGATACTTTGGTTTATAATCAGAATCATATGACTGATGTATAACTCTGTTAATAAGCTATGGTTCACCGAGGTTTCAATGATATAATATATTTATGGAAGAATTACTAAAATATTTAACAGAACATCGAATTAGCGTGATGGCAGTAAATTTGCCCGACCATGGGGTGCACGCTGCAACTATTCATTACGCGCACAGCGACACGCCTTTCAAATTGTTTTTTTCCACGGAGAGAAGTAGCCGCAAGTGCCAAGGTTTGTTAGATGGCAAAAGCACGAGCGCTTCAGTGGTAGTTGGCTTCAGTGAAGATGAATGGATTACTGTTCAAATGGACGGTGAAATTAAAGCGGTTTTGGAAGAGACTGAATTAAAAAATGCTAAATCTATATATTATGCCAAATACCCGTCTTCAAAGAAATATGAAAATAAACCGGAAAATATATTTCTAGAATTTGTTCCAACTTGGTGGCGATATTCAGATTACAACCCGGAGCCACCGATGATAAAGACTAGTAATTAATATATTTATGGACGCACAAACTATTGAATTAATTGAAGCTGCTAAAAAAGTGCGAGAGAATGCCCATTCTCCAATCTCTCATTTTAAAGTTGGGGCCGCAGTAGTAGGCGAGAGCGGGAAAATTTATAGCGGATGCAATGTTGAAAGCGTTGCTTTCACAAATACTACTCATGGCGAAACGAATGCAATCGATACGGCGATTGCTGCCGGAGAAAAGAAAATTACAAAAGTGCTAATCGTTCTAGATATTGAAGAACCCGCTTATCCCTGCGCACTATGCAGGCAAAAAATTGCTGAATTTTCTGACAATGCGGAGGTCATCGCAACAACTCTCAAGGGCAAGATTAAGTCTTGTCGCATTCTAGACTTATATCCTGATCCATTCTTGTCTTTTTAAATCGGCTCAATAATCATGGTATAATGAGTAAGAACTAAGTCGTAATATTTAATTACATGCTTAAAACAATCTTGGTGTTGCATCTTGCAGGCGCTTTGGGGCTAGCAGCTTTAATGCTAGCGGCGCTACTGGCAGTTTTGAAAAACCGTTTAAATAATCTAAAATCCTTTGCTGCCAATATTGGCGTTGGCTTGGGATTACAACTTGTGACAGGCTCACTTCTTGTTTGGGCTAGCAGGACCCCTGGAACAGTATCGAGCTTTTGCAGCAAAATTGGTATCTATCTTGCAGTGGTAGCAGCGGTCGAAGGGTTGTTATTTTACAAAATAAGACAATCAAGAAATTTCCCAGCAGCTATTGTTGCGAGCTCTGCTTTGGTAGGGGTTGGTTTTGCGGCTATGACTTTGGCGTTTGGGTTTTAATTTTATAAATAAAATTATGAACATCAATCCTTTTCAAACAGCTATCTCTCAACTTGAAGATGCTGCTAAAGTTGCCGGTACGGACCTTGATTTTATCGAAGCCATCAAATATCCAGATCGGTATGTCGAAGTGACCATTCCATTAAAAATGGATGATGGTACTCAAAAGATTTTTCAAGGCTTTAGAGCGCAGCATAATAATGCGCGTGGACCCTACAAAGGCGGGATTCGTTTCCATCCGCAGGTTAGCTTAGATGAAGTGCGAGCGTTGAGCTTTTGGATGACTTTTAAAAATGCTGTAGTTAATGTTCCGTTTGGAGGCGGCAAAGGTGGAATTATCGTTGATCCAAAAGAGCTTTCAGAAGGAGAGCTAGAGCGCTTGTCTCGCGGTTACGTTAAGAAAATATATCCAGTGATTGGCCCAAGCTTTGATGTGCCAGCACCGGATGTAAATACCAATGGAAAGATAATGGGATGGATGCTCGATGAGTACGAAAAAATTACCGGTACAAAAGCGCCAGCAACTTTCACCGGTAAGAGCTTGGAAAACGGCGGTTCACAAGGCCGCACCGAAGCTACTGGTTTTGGCGGCGGTTATGTTTTGCGCGAAGTACTAAAGGAACATGCCGTAGAGCTGAAAGATAATTTAACTGTCGCTATTCAAGGATTTGGAAACGTTGCAACATACTTTGCTGAAAGCACTGCCGGATTGAATTTGAAAATTGTAGCTTTGTCAGATAGTAAAGGTGGCGTGTACAGTGAATTGGGAATAGACGTTGCTGCTGCAGAGGCGCATAAAAAATCTACCGGTGCTTTGCGGGGATTAGCTGGAACTACAGAAATAACCAATGAACAGCTTTTGGAATTGCCCGTATCAATTTTAGTGCCAGCAGCGTTTGAAAATGTTCTTACTGCGGAAAACGCAGCTCGAGTAAAAGCCAAAGTAATTTTAGAATTAGCGAACGGTCCAACTTCTCCTGAAGCTGACCGCTTGTTTGAACAAAAAGAAATTGTTGTTATTCCAGATATTCTAGCTAACTCCGGCGGAGTGGCTACAAGTTATTACGAATGGTATCAAAACATGCACAATGAAAGCTGGACCAAGGAAGACGTTCTAAAAAAGTTAGACGCTTTAATGGTCGCAGCATGGAAATCAGTGCACGAAACAAAAGTTAAATATAA
The DNA here is from genome assembly GCA_028286905.1 of Candidatus Doudnabacteria bacterium. Taxonomy (GTDB): domain Bacteria; phylum Patescibacteriota; class Doudnabacteria; order UBA920; family VMFF01; genus JAQBQP01. Next base: position 20,289 of record JAQBQP010000001.1, on the reverse strand, counting down.
AACTTCCTACCGAAGCGCAGCCTACATCGTTGCAATAAACAGAATTGAAGAAGCTACAAAATAGCTTAGGCTGTAATTTTTAACGAATTTTGCTGTTTAATTTTGTCTAATTTATTCGCGTATCCACAAGAAAAAGTTCTTCCCAAGCCAAATGTATCGGGGTAAACTAAGCGTAGATATTGCTTCTATGCTCGAAACAAAAATTATCGCCAAAAAGAAAATCGGACCGTTAATTCAAACCAAACTTTATGAGGACACTAAAGATCCTTGTGTGGTTTTTGATGGCCGGGTTTGGCATAAATTTGGTTCAGGGGGGAATGTCCGTGAAGAGAAGTGGAAGCCATTGCACGCCACCGCGCTGAAACCAGAAGGCCCTTGGATTGAAAATAGTACTGTAAAATTTTTAGGTTTAGTTAGCGGAGAACATGTCGCTGCGCCTGGCGTAACTTTTGATAATGGACTATTCCATATGTTCATTATGACCGAATTTATGGGCCCAGGCGGCACGATTGAATATTTAACTTCGACAGACGGGGATACTTTTGTTTGGCGAAACACAACCTTATTTTCCAGACGCAAAACAGATGAAGCTGGCTTATACGATCCGCATCCGGCGGTAATCCAAGGACAAAAATATTTAGTGTATGCGGCGATGCCGGAGATTGTCCGGCAAGGAAAGTTTATTATTCAGCCGAATGTTTATTTAGCAAAAAGCAAAACTAATGAATGGGCTGGGCCTTGGGAACGTGCTGGGAAAATTTTAGATCACGCGGATATAAGTTGGCACCATAACCAATATGATCATCCAGACTATGAATGGGGTATTGAAGGACCACAGTTAATTGAGCTTCCAAACAAAAAGATTTTGTTAAATGCTACTTGTTTTTTGCCTACAGGTGTATTGGGTACCAGGCAACGGGTTTTCTTTGCACTTGCTGATAAGCCCGAAGGACCTTTTGAAAGTATCGGTCCAATAATGGACCCAAAACAAGACTCTTGGGGTTCAGGTGAGAATGGCCATGCTGCAGGGTTTGTTTATGAAGGCGACCTACTGCTTTTTTATCAAGCTCGGGAAACCTTTGCAAAAAACTTGGCCAAGTACTGGAGATACGGTTTAGCGATCTTTGATTTAAAACAGTTTTAAATTCGCACAAAATTACATATTGACCATAATTGCTTCGAATGATACTATCAAAAATCAGTCGAAGTTTTTTTGGCTGAAAATGTTTCAACAGACACCGTTTATCAGGGGGAGCAATGCGAGCACCATTGGGCGCCGGGATCGAAAGCACTCGGCTATACCACAACCGCAAACCAATGCAGGTGGATACCGCCGACCTGACCTTTCACAGCCCAAGTCCTTGGGCGGTGAAGCACGGGGTTGTGCCAAAGTATCCCGAAGACCTTGCTTTGGCAAAGTCGGCGGGGATGCGGCTGATCCGTTACGGAATTCCGTGGTGGAAGTGCGAACGCAAGGAAGGTGAGATTGATTTCGAACCGGTCCGTGCACAGCTGCTGGAAATTCTTCGGCTTGGTTTGGATCCGATCATCGACCTAAACCATCACACTTGTCACCCAAGTTGGATGACTTTGGGAATTGCCGATCCGCGCTATGTCGAAGCGTCGCGCCAATTTGCGTTGGCGTTGAAAAAAGAATTCCCATGGCTGAAGAAGTTCACCCCTTTCAATGAGCCCACTGCGACCACATTCTTGTCAGTGCATTTCGGGAAGTGGCCGCCGTTCTGGACGGTTAAGGGGTGGGATGATCCGGAGAAAACCAAACTGGAAGTGCAGAGCAAGCTCTTTCCAGTGGTGGAGATCGTGGTGAAGTCGATTTTGCTGATCGCGGAAGATCTGCAACGGGTGGATCCTGAAGTAGAGATCTGGTGGGTCGACACCTGTGAATATCACCAGGCGCCGCACAATCCGAGTTTTGAATGGGAGCTGAATGAACGTCGGTTTCTGTTCATGGACCTGGTGCTCGGCAACGGCCAGAATAACGGCTATCTTCGAAAGTTCGGTTTCGGCGAGGATTTCATCGACTGGGCCGTAAAGCACCAGCTGAAGGGTACCGTGGTTTGGGGATTGGATTATTATTCCCATTCCGAACGGAAGTACTATCAGCGGTTCTCGCGCGCCCCAAGTCCGAATCCGATTGGGATGGTGCAAGTTGCGCAACAGTACTGGGAGCGTTGCGGTCGGAAGCCGATTTGGATTTCCGAGATCAACATTCGCGGCACGATCTTCGCTCGGCTGACTTGGATGAAATTGATGTTTCTCTGGGTTGAAGATCTGGAACGGCTCGGCTTGGATATCCGAATGGTCTGCTTGTTTCCGATGATCGACTCGGTGACCTGGGCACATTACGCAATGCGTTGGTGCCGGCGTCGCGATCCAACAGGTGGACTGGTGCACCTCAGTCCCGATTTGCGGACTCGCGAGGTATCGATAATGACCGAGGTGGTTAGCGCAATCGGAAATCGAACGATGACTCCCGCCGAAATGCCGCAGTATCTTTTCGAGCCGTTGCTCGCAAAGAGCATTCGTGGTTTCTGGTGGCTGATGGCTGGCCGAGGGTGGAACGATCAGGCCTGGCAGCAGCAGCCGAACAATGGAGAAAATGGCGAAGATCGCCGCAAGAAGAACCAGTCAATTCCGATACCCGATATCTAAGGAGGTTTTGATAGAACTATAGAGCGAAGCGCTTCGATTGAAAATCGAGGCGCTTTTGTTTTTGTATAAAATATACAATTGTATTGCTAAACACCTTGTATAGAATAGCAATATGATTCACGAGAACAATCGCAGCTATTTTTTTACAGATGCCGCCGGTCATTTGTATCCGGCTTATGGGCAATACTCGGTCGCAGAAATAGTGCCCACTTTTTTACGTTGGTTTGGCATTGATACGAAGCGCGCCGCTTTTCCTGAACAGATCTCCAAACATTATTTGCCGAAGAGCCAAAAATTAATTTTGTTTATGCTGGATGGGTTCGGGTATGATTATTTTTTTAAAAACTATGCCGAAATGGAATTCTTCAAGCGGATCGTAGAGCGCGGAAATGTTTATCCGATCACATCTACTTTCCCGTCTACAACCCCCGCCGCTTTAACAACCATTCATACCGGCTTAACTCCGCAGGAGCATGGTTTGCTAGAATGGACCGTTTATTTTGAAGAGTTGGACCAGCTAATAGAAACGTTGCCATTCCGTCCGCATCATGACCACGGCAGAGACAGCTTGTTGAGCCAAGGCGGAACCGGCGAAATGTTGTATAACGGCGATACGGTTTACGAACGTTTAGCATTACATGGAGTCAAATGTTTTTCTTTTATTCAAGAAGAAATTTCATCAGGAGCGTATTCAAAGATGGTCAAGAAAGGTAGTACGGTGATTGAGTTTGTTGATGAAAAAGATTTGATGCAAAAACTTACAGAAAAATTAGAAAATGAATCGGGTCCGGCGTATTACTTTGTTTACTGGACCAAAATTGACAGCGTCCAGCACCAATACGGAACCGGAAGCAAAGAGCATCATGCCGAGGTTCAAAAGTTTTCTAAGGTTTTAATGCAAGATTTTGTTGAAAAAATCAATTTTGAAAAGAGTGATGATGCTTTATTAACTTTTACCGCGGATCACGGCTTAGCAAGTATTCGAGATGAAGAAATTATTTATCTAAATAATTTTGAATTCTTGGAGGAGCGCTATCAAAAAAATAAAAAAGGCCAGCGAATTCCGCCCACCGGATCGCCGCATGATGTTTTTCTTTTTATTAAACCCGATAAAGTCGAAGAGGTTATCGAGTTCTTAAGGGCAACGTTGGGCGATCGAGCGGAAGTGCTTTCTAGCGCTGAGGCTTTGCGACGCGGCTTGTTTGGTTTAAATGATCCGGCTGTAAAATTTTTACGCCGAATCGGCAATGTCATGATTTTGCCGAGAGAAGGGTTCCATGTTTGGTATCAGTACTTTCAGGATTATGAATTTAACCAGTTAGGTATTCACGGAGGGATGTCGCCACAGGAGATGACTTCGCTGTTCGGGGTTATTAGCTTAAAAACATTAAAAGCAAACGACTATGATCAAAAATAACCCAACGAAATTTATTCCGGGATTAGAGTTGAATAGGATGTTTTATGCTGATGTAGTTGGCCCTTTAATGAAAGAACACTTTCCGCATTTAAAATACTCTGCCGCTTTAAATGGCCATGGTTCGGACGTTCTGGGCTTCGATACTCCAAAATCAATGGACCATAATTGGGGCCCGCATTTAAATATGTTTTTTCGAAAGAAAGACTTTCGAAAGTATGCGCCATTAGTGAATAAAATGTTGCGTAAGAATCTGCCATATACTTACAAAGGCTTTTCAACTAATTTTTCAAAAGAAGACCCAGAAGCTTATTTAAAGCAGCGGGCGGAATTTATTACCAGCGGAGAAGTTAACCACATCTTCCGATTTTTTACGATTCAATCTTTTTTAAGACATTACATATATTTTGACAGAGATGATAAAATCGAATTTAAAGATTGGTTAATTTTTCCAGAGCAGGCTTTGATAGAAATAACCGCTGGAGAGATTTATTACGATGGCTTGAATGAGCTAGAAAAAATGCGGAATAAATTTGAATATTATCCGAATGATATTTGGATTTACGCGATGCGGGTTCAATGGGGGAAAATAGTTAATGAACTTGCTTTTCAAGCGCGCAGCGGCGAGGAAGAGGATGAGCTAGGCTCGATGGTTTTGGCTGGGCACATGGTTCAAACGATTATGCAGATGGTTTTCTTAATGGAAAAGAAGTACGCGCCATATCGCAAATGGTTTGGGACTGCTTTCTCGAAGTTGGATTCTGCAAAGAAATTTCAACCCTTGTTGGAAAAAATCGTGCATTCAAGTTCGTGGAAAGAACGTCAAGAATTATTTGCACGCTGTTACCAAATGCTTGGGGAAGTAAATAACAATTTAGGTATTACCAAACCAGTCAGCACCGAGATCAAAGATTTTCATGGCAGAGGGTATCCGATGGTAGACCCAGTCCCTTATATAAAAGAACTGGAGAAAGCGATTAAAAACAAAAAGCTGAAGAACATGAAATACCCGTTGGGCTTAATCGATCAATTTATTGACCATGCCAAAATCAATCAAGAAAATTACGTATATAAAGAATTAAAAGTGGTGATGGAGTAATATTTTAATTAAACTGAGACGATATTTTAAAACCGTCCGATTATCAATCAGGGCGGTTTTTTGATATAATTAGCTAAATAGCGTTGGTGTATTGAACATAAACGCTTTAAACAATTATTAGATATAAATAATGTTTGCTAAAGATGTTTTACTCATTGATATAGAAACTACCGGAATTAATCCGCATACCGCGTTGCCAATTCAAATTGCAGCGGTGCTTTTGGACAAAGAAACATTGGAAGAAAAAAGTAGTTACAGCACTTATATTCAACAGGACTTAACAGATGCCAACCCAGAGTCAATGGCAATTAATGGGATTAAGCCAGAACAATTACAGACTGCGCCTTCTGAAAAAGAAGTCGTTGATGCGATCGTAGAAAAGTTCGGTTTCGATGTGCTTTTGGCGTCTTGGGTAGAATTTCTAGATCGAAGATTATTCCAAAGGATGTTTTTGAACTCCGGATACGATCCGGCAAAGTTTGATCCGCACTATTTGGATCTATGGCCGGTTGCTTACGTTTATCTTTTGAAACAAGGTTACAATGGTTCAATTCGTTCGGAGCCAATGATGCAAGCGTTGGGTTTGTCAGCGCGTGGTGCGCACGATGCTTTGGAAGATTGTCGACATGCCGCTGACGCTTTAAGAAAGATTATGGTTGAGGGGTTAAAGTAATGCCGGCAGATCCAGAGACCGTAAACTCCTATGACCAGCAAGCAGCCAAATGGGCAAAGCGGCAACGCGAAGGCAGCAGCATCGCACACCAGTATTTAGAAAAACCGGCGATATATGCGAAACTCCCGGACTTAACCGGCAAGAGCGTTTTATGTTTAGGCTCTGGCAGTGGCGAGGAGTGCGACTATCTAATGAAGCTTGGTGCGGCAAAGGTCGTAGGCGTAGACGTCTCTAAAGGTTTAATTGAACAGGCAAAATATGCTTACCCTGATGTGCAGTTTGAGGTTATGGATATTGAACGGCTAGATTTTGAAAAAAATAGTTTTGATTTTGTTTATTCTAGTTTGGTGCTGCATTATGTCCAGGACTGGCAAAATGTTTTAAAACCTTTGTACCATATTCTTAAGAATGATGGGAAATTTTTGTTTTCTACCCATCACCCGATAAAGTGGGGAGCGGAGGTTTCGCAAGACCAGAATCAACGCAAAACTTTAATTGGTTTTAGCAGGTCCGAAGATGAAAGCTTCAAAATATACGGAGACTACCTAAACTCTAGAATGATTACAGAAAACCTAATCGATAAATTGAAAGTCTCTTATTACCACAAGCCGTTTGCAGAGATCTTTTCAGAAATAAGATCAAGCGGCTTTGAAATTATAGACATGCTCGAACCAAAAGCAGAGATAGGTGCAAAAAATGAACGATTAAGTTTTTATGAAATTCATCAGAAAATTCCTTTGTTTGTAATTTTTGAATTGGCCAAAAAGGTGCTAAACTAAGGTTAAATAAATATTAAACAAAAATATGCACAAATTTATTAAAAGCACAGTGTTCTCCGGAGCATTGTTATCAGTAATGTTCACCCCTGCCTTGTCTTACGCCGCAGAGCCCAACCATCAAGGCAGCAAATCTGCTTGTATTAGCTTAGAAATGAATACAACTAAAACCAAAGAACGTTTGGTTCAGATCAAACCTCCTGTTGCTCCAAACCCTGGTGATTTACAGCGCGTAAAGGGGATAAGCACAGCAAAGAACAACGAACTTCCAGTAAATGTTTCTGTATTTGAAAAAAATGCTGTAACTCCTGAACAGAAAAAAGCCTTAACCGATTTCAGAACTGCAATCCACACTTTGAATGAAGCAAAATCCGCAGCAATCAGAAAGGCTAACTCGGACTTCGTAGCAGCCTCTCAGCAATTAGCAGCTGCCACTAAAGTATCAAACCAAACAGCCACCGATCTTTTCAAAGCTGCTATTCAAGCCGCAGCATTAAAAGCAAAAACTGACTGTGCTGCCGGAATTGATCCAAAAACCGTAAAGGCAACATTCAACAAAACTGTTGCAGATGCTCAAAAAACTTTAAAAACAACTGCTCAAACCAATGCCAATCATCAAGATACAAGTGCAGCAATGCAAACCTTGATTAAGATTAGGAACGACGCTGCAAAGAAAGCTCAGACTGATTTCGATTTAGCAGCTCAGATTGCAGCTACCGCTTTAAAAGCCGCTTTCCCAAATATTTCAACCACTGAAGCAACTGCCAAACCAGTTGTGGTTAAAACTGTAAAACCGACTTTGCCAAAACCTGAAGTGAAGCATTTGCCAGCAGTTATAAATGGCGATCAGATAAAAAAATAACTTAAAATAAAAACAGGCAAGGGTCTGCTAAGTAGTAATATACTTAACACGCCGGCCTGTTTTTTTTATTGGAAAACTATTTTTTTAGCTTGTATCCGACGTTATTAACGGTTCGGACTGTTTTGGTGCCAAAAGGCTTATCGATTTTGTCTCGAAGGTTATGCATGTGAACATCGACGACATTCGTAAACCTTTCCACGCTTGGACCCCAAACATAGTTTAAAATCATTTCTCTGGTTAATACTTGCTCTGCATGGCGCATCAAGTACTCCAGGATTTTTATTTCCTTATCGCGCAACTCAATTTTATTGCCATTACGAGTAACCTCATGCTTCTTTAAATCCAAATTCAAGTCGTCGTATACTAAAACGCTAGCAATCTCAACTTGCTGCTTGCGCAAGGATGATTTGATTCGTGCAAAGAGTTCTGGAAATTCAAAAGGCTTGCCAAGAAAATCATCGATCCCCAAATTAAACATTTTAATCTTTGTGCTTAAGTCGGTTAACGCAGTCAAAGCGATTATAACCATGTTAAAGTTTGCATTGCGCAACTGCCTGCAAACATCCTCACCAGTTTTACTAGGGAGCAGTAGATCAAGAATAATCACATCGTAAGTATTTGCAACCGCCATTCTTAGGCCGGTAGCGCCGTCCGGAGCATGATCACAGTCAATCCGCTCATTTCTCAAACCCATTAATATAACTTTTGCGACAGAAGGGTCGTCTTCAATAATTAGTGCTTTCATATCTCATAGTCTATGAGAAGCTAAATTTTTGGTCAAAATTTTTAATAATTATTTAATTTCTATGGATTTCCTAGCAATTGGGAAGTAATCCACAATTTTGGTTGTTTTTGTTGCTTACGCCCACAAATAACAGTTAAATATGTGCAAATGACACTATTTAGAGAATATTAGCCTTTGGTAATATAAGTATATCAATAGCAATATTGATATAACACTCGTTCTTACATCCCGCAAATTTGTCCTTAAGTAGTTTAGCTTGTTGGCTTTACTCCTTCCGACGATCTGCCCCGGATGGTTTCTGGTTCAATACCAGACGCGCAGGATCTTTGTTCCCTCCTTCGGGAAAAGGACAAAACTTTCCTACGAATATAACTTTTTATTGTTCGACCTATTTTGAAGCATAGGCGAAACCTAAATAAGCTATCTAAAGAAGAACGGCTACCATAAAAGCCCCGGTCATACGACCGGGGCTTTTTGATCCCTCTGGATTGGTTAGTCGCCGAAGGCGATAACCTAGCCCGGCTACTAAGCAATGCGTCCAAATCTTAATTCTGAAACAGTTCTTATGATTTCCGAATAATCATTCTTTTCGATGCGAGGAGCAGGGGCAAATCCTTTGGCCATAAATGGTTCGTAGGGCGTGCCATCGATTATCGTTTTTATATAGTAGTTTCTAAGAGGTACGTTTTGCAGATCGTTATCATTTAGTGGCTGCATTTCTTTTTTTAAGAAATCGGCATCTACTGCGCCAATCTGAAAAGTAATTAGAGTGCCAACGTTTCCAAGAATTGCATTGCGAATGTTTTCAGGGAGTTGGGCAATATACTGATTAGTTAGGTGTACGCTTAATCCATATTTTCTGGATTCTGATAGCATGCTAATAAAAGTATCGGTTAATAAATTTTGAAACTCATCGACATATAAATAGAACGGACGGCGGTCTTCGTTCGGCACATGCGCCCGTTGTAATATTGCTAGCTGTAATTTGGTCATTAAAATCAAACCAAGCATCTGCGCATTTACTTCGCCGACTTTTCCTTTAGACAGATTCACTAAAAGGATTTTTTCGCCATCTATAATTTCTGAAATATTGAATGAGCTCTTTTTTTGGCCAATAATATTCTTCATCATGTTGTTAGTCATAAATCTGCCAAACTTAGAGCTGAAATAATTTAGCATTTCAGAACGATGAAAATCCGCGGTTTTCGCCATTTGTTTTTCCCAGAATTCTTGAACAATCGGATCTTTTAAAAACTTTCTTTTATGCATTTCAAAGTTTTTATCAACGAAAAGTTTTGGAATTTCCAACAAGGTTCCGCCCTCAGGATCAGCCATTACGGTAAGTGCGGCATTGCGCATCCAATGTTCAAACTGTGGTCCAATTACGCCTGTTTGCTCAGGATCAAATATTTTATAGAAAATTTGGATTGCTTCCGATACCAAAAAATCCTTGTCTGATTCATCTTTCCATTCTAATAAGTTTAAACCAACAGGGAAGTCGAGGTTTGAAGGATCAAACAGCACTACGTCTTCAATTCGATTCTTTGGAATATGCTGTAAAATATAGTCGATTGCTTCGCCGTGCGGGTCTACGAAACAGACGCCTCTGCCGGCATTAATGTCTTGTAAAACCATGTTTTGATAAAGTGTGGTTTTACCAACCCCAGTTTTACCAATCATATAAGTATGACGAAAACGGTCAGATTTTTTCATGCCAACTACCCGGGTTTGGCTGCGGTATTCTGTTGTGCCTAATTCTACTTCGTACATCTTAGTCGATCCTAATTGTTTTAATTTTCAGATGCCGTTGCTCAAAGAAAGATTTCGGCAGCCCTTGCTCGCGATTCTGTTTGGCGGCTTCTTTTGATTTGGATTCCAGTTCGCCAAGTAAATATTCTTCTTCGCTCTTTAACTTTAAAGCGAGCTGCTGGTAAAGCTTCAAGCTGATGAAAGGTTTAACCGCTTCCAGTTTCTCTTTTCTAACCTTAACTAATGTTTTAACTTTTTCACTATCAATAGTAATAGCCGCAGAGGTTTGCTGCTCCTGATTTAAATCTTTATGTTCCTCAGTTTTTTTTAGTAGTTCGTTGGACATAGTTATCGGTTTAGTAGCTTTGCAGCAATTAATCCTTCACAAGTAGTTTCTATAAATCTTTTTATTGGCCGGGCGCCAAAGCGAGGGTCTGCAATCGAAATAATTTTCGAGCGCAAAGTTTCCGGATCGATGTTAAATTTGATCTTATGGTCTTGAGTGCGCAGCTCAATTTTTTGAATTTCAAGCATCGCAATTTTAATTAAATCTTCGATATTCAATGGATTAAAAACAATTATTGCATCGAAGCGGTTTAAAAATTCAGTTCTAAAGTTTTGCATTAGAATTGGCATTAGCGTTGCTTCAATAAACTCCGGGCTATTTACATCAACATTGTCGGTGAATGCTTCCGCAATTTCATTAATGCCAAGGTTCGAAGTAGCGATCACGATCGAATTTGTAAAATTTATCGTTTTGCCTTGGCCATCGCTAAGCCTGCCATCATCAAAAACCTGCAGGAATATATCGAAAATCTTTGAGTGCGCTTTTTCGATTTCGTCTAATAAAATTAAAGAATAGGGTTGTTCGGCAATAGCATTGGTTAGCTGGCCACCGGCTTCAAAACCAACATATCCCGGCGGTGCGCCGATTAAGCGTTGAACCGTGTGTTGCTCTCCGAATTCGGACATATCGATTCTGGTAAAGGCGCGTTCTGAGCCGTAAACTGTTTTTGCCAAAACCTTTGATAACTCGGTTTTTCCTACACCTGACGGGCCCAAGAACAGGAAAGAACCGGTAGGTCGATTTGGGTTACGTAATCCCATCCTGCCTCTGCGGACAATATCCGCAATAATTTTAATCGCTGGGTCTTGCCCGACAACATTCTTTTGAATTTCTTCTTCAAGGTTTTTAAGCAAAGTACTGTCGTCAGAGTTTAAGGTTGCGCTAGGAATGCCGGTCTTTTCTGCAAAGATTTCTTGGACGTGTAGCTTTTCTAATTTAGTATCAGCAGAAATCTTTGCAAAGGCTAAGGCTTCATCTAGCAAATGGATTGCCCGAAGCGGGGATTTTTTATCTGAGGAAATCTTTTTAGCAAGGTCGACAACAGTTGCGATTGCTTCTGGGCCAATGGTGATGCCGTATTCTTTTTCAAACGAAGAAGCAAGTGCAGTAATAATTTCTGAAGTTTCTTTGGAGTCGCTCTCTTTTAAATTTATTTGTTCAAAGTTTTGGAAAAAGCTTGGATTCTCTTCGTGCAGCTTAATGTAGCGATTTTCTGAAATCGTGATGAAGAGCTGCAAATCGGTTCGTTCAAAAAATGGTTCAAATATTTGGTTGAAATCTGAAAACTTGTTTTCCAAGATAATATTTTCAAAGTCATCAATGAAGACAATAGTGTTTTCAGGTAAGTTCCTAAAGGCGCCAATAAGGTGCGCTGCAACTTCTGGATTAGCGAGGCCGGCGATAGTGCGTTTTAAACTGGTGGTATCAAGCTTTGCAAGTTGGTACTTTTCAAACCCAGGTATTTTATTTTCTGCTATCTGATATGCAAAGGCTTCGAGCAAAGCAGTCTTGCCAGTTCCGCTATCGCCTCGAATAAGACAATTATTGTTATATTGTCTTTTCAGAGTACGCGCAATTCGACGCAGTTCGGTGTCGCGAGCAACAACGTTGCCAATTGATTTGCGCTTTGCTTCAATTTTTAAATCGTAATAGATCATTTATTAGCTAGCTTTGAATATTATGCGGCTTGTTGAACGGGTAGGTTAGCAGGAACTCGTGCTGAAGCATTTGGTGTGATTGATCGAATTATGTTTTCTTCATCTGATATTTGAATGGAACCGGAGTCCTTCGGTGGGTTGGAGCCTAATCTTTCCGCTAGTCTTTCTGTGCCGCGTAGCTCTCTGATAAGTTGAATTGTTTGGTGCGCTTCTGCTAGTGCGGCGTTAATGACTTCTTTTTGTTCGGCTAATCGTTCACGCGGCGTTGCAATTTCCGCTTGTCGCTCTGATGCGCCAGTGGTAACTTCAGTCTCTAATTCTTCTAGTAAATTGGGTGAAAGTTCTGTTGTAGTTGAGATTTCGGAATTTTGTTGATTTTCTGCTTCTAAAATTGCGCTAGGAGCATCGATTTTAATTTCGATCGGACTTTGGATCGTCTCAATTCGGTCTTTAGTCTGTTCTGTCGGTTGTTCTTTAAGAGTGTCAGAATTATCAAAATTGTTTCCGAAATGAGTTTCAAAGCGCTCTGGTTGTGGAGTAGGCGCTGGCGCGTTATGGGCACTGATCGTTTCTCCGGTGATCGAGTTAACTTTTAGAACTGGCTGCGGCGCATCAGGCTGATCTATTGGCAAATCGATGTTTGCGGTGGCGGTTTTTTCCGGTGTAGTCATGTTAGTGCCACTAAGCTTTTCTGCTTGCTTTGGCTTTCCGCTGGTTGCGCTTAACGTGATCGGTTGAGAATTATCTACAGGTTCTTTGCTTTTAGAAACTTTGAGAGTGGAACCTTCGGAGGAAATTGTTGATTTTAGGAATGGGCTTTTTTCGGATTTGATAAAGGACTTGTCCGCACTGTGTTCTACTTCACTTTCTTCGATGGCAGAATTTTCAGAAGCTCTAGTTTGGGCATCAGGCGCAGTGTTTTGGTAGGCGGTTTCTATGTTGATGTTTGCAGGAGGTGTTATCAATTCTTTAGAAAAATCGAAGGCCTCGGTAAAAGCGGTAGGGCTTGATAATGTTTGTTCAGCCGGTTGAGATTGGGGTATCTGAAAATATTGTCTGATTGCATTGAAAGTGCTGAAGCTAATTGGTTTGGAAACAGGGGTTACTGTTTTGGTTTCGGTGACATGAGTATCTTGGGTCTGAACTGCTGCTGCGACTTCTATGGATATGCCGTTGGTTTCAAAAGATTCAGTGTTGGCAAATGCAAATTGGCTTTCTCTGCGGGGAGCAGAGGAAGATTTGGCGGTAGGATTGATAGCTTGATCTTCTGTTGATTCAATAGTTTTTTGGTTTGAATCGTTTTCAGCCGAGTTAATAGGTATTCCTGATTGTTCTTCTTCACTGAACTTTTGCTCAGAATTTCGTTTGATATCTAAGGGTTGTCCAAATACTTCATCGCCGGAAATCCATAGGCGCATCATACCTACTTCAACCCCATCGACTAAAATGGGGATGTAAACCTCGTAATTAGCTTTAAGCTCGGCTATATAGCTGGCCATTGTGGCACGATCCACTCCATTGCCTTCAGCAGCCGCGGCGTTATCTACCGTGCCTAGCATTGTCGTTCCTTCCATGCTGCCATTGGTAAAGAGCAGATCTAAAGAGCCGTCTTTTTCTATCAGCTTCATGGAGAAGACCGCTTCCAAACCTTCTTGGGTCCCTTCGCGTTCGTTGTAACGTTCCGCGGTTGCAGCTTGGGATTGGGCGAACCGTTGTTCGATCTGTTTTTGTTGGATCGGCGTTAAGCGTTCTAGCTCAACAATCGTGTAGTCTGATTCACTGAGTTCAGGGGTTTCGTTGGAACCTCTTACAGCCGCTGGAATATCTATAAGTTCGAAAGTTGTCTGAGGTTCGGAGTTGTTAACTGAATTTTTCTCTTGTTCATTTTGTTCAGAGATTTTTTTGGTGTGCTCGGGAAAATTTTCTACGGCATCAGCGACGTGCTCCGCAGCTCCGATCATTTGAAAGTCGGGAATCTTTGTAGGCACATTTTCTGACGGAACAGAGGAGTGCGAACTAATGACATTTAAACTTCTGCTTGTTTTTGTAATTGGTCCGCGTTGAATATGCGCTAAATCTTCCAATCCCACTGTAGCCTCTAATAAATTGTTCACGCACCGTCCACAATTTGCTCCATCGCACCCTTCACAGAAACCTTCAGGAGAAGTGCTAAAATTTTCGCTGTGCATGATCTTGTGCTTTATAAAATAAAAAACATCCGACAGAGCAGGGGAGGATGTTGAGACATCTATTTTCCTGCTCGGGAAAATTTGATTTTTGGTATCTGACTTATTGCACTTTTCAGTGCAACTTACAGTTGCGGCACAGTGCCGGATTTACACCGGTCTTCCCAAACAAATTTGTAAAATATCTATCTCTAGTTTAGTCCTGATTTGGGGCCTTGTCAATTTTAATGGTTCGAAGGATTTTTGTCTTTTTTATCTAAAAGTAAAAAGTAAGTGCAACATATTTTGTAAAACAAAAAGGTATTATATGGGACGTTCAAATTAGCTAAAGCGTATTACTAATTTATATGTAATATAAAACTCTCACGGTGAGTAAGAGTTTTAGGGAGTGGAATTTAGACGGACTTTAAAAGAGTTTTTTGAGGTCGGAATCGTTGTTGATTGATTCGATTGTGATTAGGCGAACAAAGTATTTTTCGCTAAGTTCTTTTAATTCTGAAACAACATCATCCGGCAGACGGTAGGGGGTGATCCAAATGCTGTTTTGCCAGCGTTTGAAACCCAGTTGTTTTAACTTGGTTCGAAGGTAGTCTCGAACAGTTCTTTTGCTTTCTGGGATATCGAAAATTATCATTTTCCACTTGCCATCTTTTTCTCTTTTGTATGTATCAACCGCGCTTAATCCTTTTGACGAAACTCTAATAAACTCTAAATCTTTTAGCTTATATTTTTCTAAATACCCACGCTTTTCTAATTGATAAATGTGGGTATAAATCTTTCGATAGGAATCGTTCTTAAAATTTGTCTTTATGAAGCTATAAACGTTAATTCTACCTTCTTGTTTCACTAGTTCCAATATTCTTAGAGTACTTTGGCTTAATACTTGTGACATTTGATGTTTCTTTCTTGTTTGCTTATTTAACACTCTAATAGTATTACGCTTGGTGGTCGTTCGTCAAGCGTTTGTAATCTATTCACACACTTTATACACATAACCGCTTTAAAGCACAATTATAGTATAGCGCAAGGTCTCTTTAGAATCTTGAACGTGATCCAAGCGTGTCCAATTATTTAACGAACGTGAAGGTTAAGTAAGAAATTCCTGCATATATCTTATGTTAAATATTATATAAAATATTACAAACGCTAGGTCAATTAATAATTGATGCTATTAACTTAGTTTTTTTATTTCGACAAATTCCATCAATTTAGCTAATAGTTCTTTGAATGTCTATTTGTGAAACCTTTAAAAGTATTGAAATGTATTACGTATTACGTACGTGATCGGTTATTGGTGTTTCTTAACGTATTTTTGAAGCAATTATTAGGCATAAAAATTTATTAATTGTTTCAATAAAATGTTTCTAAATTCATCCACAACTTTATCCGTTATTTGAGGTAAACCGCGTTGAGAATAGCTAATATAAAAGCTATACTTTTAGCAGATATCGGATGGGCGAGATTAAATCTCGGATCCAATAAAAACAACTTGAAACAAAAAAATCTAACAAAAAATGTAATTTCAAATAAACAAAAAAATCGGATCAAAAAGTTTCTAAAAATATATTTCAAACCGATTTCCCAAAACTAACTTTCAAAAAATAAAATTTAAGATTTGTGCCAGAAGAAAACCAAGATAAATTAAATAACTTTATTTCACTGCAAGAAGCAAGTGAAATCACCGGGTATCATTCCGACTACCTTGGTTTTCTTGCACGTACGGGCAAACTTCAGGCGCAAAAAATTGGCAGAAATTGGGTTACAACAAAAGTAGCGCTGGATCAGTTAACGCACGAGAATATTGAAACTGAAGTTTTAGAATCTCGGATGGGCGATATAGCCAATGAAAATAATACTAAAACGATTGAAGTTCCTGGCGCATTGACCCCAGTAATTCCTGCTGCAGTTGAAGCAGCTCCTGGTGTTGCAGGGCAGCTGGCGCATTTGAAGACTGAAGTATTTTCAAACTTGGCAAAACGCGTCGCTAATGAAACTGTTTTACAAGCGATCAAAGGCGCAGAAGTAGTTGCTGCCGCTAACGCTGCAGCTGCCACCGTGGAAGCGAAGGCAAATCTTGGTGAAACGAACCTTTCGCAGATAAAGGCGGCTGCAGAAAAGATTCACGAAAAAACTACAGCAGATAATTTACAAAAAAATATTGATCAGCGCTTCGATAAAATTCAGGGCGATTTTAAATCTGAATTTGAGAAATTGATTGATAGCAAGTTAGCAAGTTTGCCAATTGCAGCCAGCACTGCAATGTTGGCAGATGCTGAATTAGAAAAGAAAAATGCGGTTTCTGATTCAAAGCAAAAATACAATGCTCAAAAGTTTGAAAAAACTTCGCCAACGCTTTTCTTTGCAGCTGCGGCTCCTGTTGCAAGTGCTGGTTTGGGTTTGACTACGAAGAAGTTAAATCTTGATAAAATTTATAAAAGCTTCGAACATCGTTTTGATATCGGAAAGTATTTTGCATACACCTTGGCAGTGGTGACTTTAGCGATGGGTGTCGGTGTTGGCTATAGCCGTATGGAAACTGGAAAACAAATTTCTGCGTTACAAAACCAGAACACTGAAACTTTGGCACAGATTTCTAAACAAGCACAAAATAATTCCGGCAATAACAGTTCGGTTGCTTTAACCAATCCGCCGAAGAATCAGTTACCAGGAGCAGCAATTTCTGGCACAACAAAAATAGTTTATCTCCAGGGTAAGCCTGGTCCCGCTGGACCGCAAGGACCTGCCGGTACAAACGGACAGAATGGTCAGTCTGGGCAAAATGGACAAAACGGTTTGAATGGAACTTATAACCCTGGCGGAGTTTTTTATCCAACCAATCCATCGCCATCAAATCCAGGAACAACTACTGTTTCTGCAACAGATATTTCCGGAGTTAATTTAAACATTTCCGGTCAAACTAATTTAAATAATTTAACAGCGGCTGGCCAAACCAATTTAACTAACTTAAATGCTTCTGGTAATACCACAGTAAATAATTTAGTTGTTTCTGGAACGCTAACCTTCTCTGGCAGCAATGGCGCCTTCTCTAGTCCATTCAGTGTTATCACATCAACCGCACCGCAACTAACCTTGGGTTTTGATACCAGCAACAATTGGACCAGTAGTACAAACTCTAATGGCGCTACAGTATTTACTTTCACAGGTACTAACCCAAGCTTAGTTTTGTCACCTTCGATTAATTCCACCAACGCTTTTACTTTTGTGAAAGCGGATGGTGCTACTCAGGTCTTAACGATTGATACGGTAAACGGCAGAATTGGAATTAACAATCCTGCTCCAGCAACAAGCTTAGATGTTACAGGCAATGCTAACTTTGCGGTAAGTGCAAACTCCGGCAATGCCCAAACGATTAACGGCTTAGCTTTAAATATTACTGATGCCACCACCGGCACCGGTGGTTATACTGGTTTGCTAGTGAATACAACCGGTACCGGTACAGGCTCCGGCGCAAAAAATTTACTAGATTTAAATCCAGGCAACGCAAACAACGAAGTAGTTTTTGATAGCACCGGTTCGTTTAGACCAAGCGCGTTGAATGGTGTTACTACAGCATCACTTGGTTCGCCAACGCACTATTTCAAAAACGCTTACTTCGATACAATTACTGCCAACAACTTAGCAGGAAATGTTAGCGCTGGTTCAACTGATTCCAATACTTGGATAATTGGGGCACAGGAAGCCGCAGACACTAACAAGCAATTAATTTTTCAACGCAACAGCGGAGTGGGGAGTGCGACGTTGCAATGGAACGCTGGCGCAGGGGACTTAAGATATCTAACAACAAATTTTCCATTCAACGCTACTTACACGGTCGACAACTCTTCGATCGCGACTGCCGCAAATTTGTACAGCGGCCAGTTAACAAACAACACTACTTCTGGCACCCAAACTTTGTTAAGTCTTACCAATGCCGGAACAGGCACAACTGAAAAAGGTATTTACCTAAATAATACTGGCACTGGTACAACGGCATTTGAAATCGGTGGATCTTGGAATAACGGCATTATCACAAATAATAATTCGATCAACGCCGGTACCGGCGCAGTTAGCGGTGGTGTAGTTACCGCCTCAACACAGTTAAACACTCCGGCAATTAATTCTGCTTCTGGTGATTTAACAATCGGTACAACTTCTGGAAATGTAGTAATTCAACCATCAGGAACTTCCACAACCGGAATAGTTCAAATTGGCGCAGCGGGTGGCGGACTTGGTTCTGCCAGTCCGGATCTTTTAGTTTTGGATCGTGCCAATGGTCCTTTGCCAACTGGAGTTGAAGGGGCGATTGCAATTGATTCAACTGGAAAGTTTAATATTTTTGAAGGTGGCTCTTGGAAAGTATTATGTAACAAAACAGATGCCACTTGCGGAGCTGGTAGCGGTGCCGCTTTGTCGGCAGTAACCGCAGCGACAACTGCGAACACAATCAACAATGCCGACTTTGATCAAGTCTGGCAGTGGAATGCTTTAACTGCGGGTTCAGCATTTACACTTTCTTCAAACTCTACTGCTGCAACAGCTAACAGCCAGACAATTTTAAATATTTTGAGCAGCGGTGCAAATGCAAACTCTACTCAAACAACTTATGGCCAGCAAATTGCAAACATCCATACTGGTACAGCTTCGACCAACGTTGGCTTATCAGTTTCCGCTTCCGGCGGTACAAATAATTACGGCTTGTTGGTAGCTAGTGGTAGCGTAGGAATTGGAACAGCTGCCCCGGGATCGCTATTGGAAGTTGATAGCACGGCAACCAACGATAATAATGGAATCATTCAGTATCAAAATCCTACCGTGGGAGATTCGAATGCCCAGCTGATTGGAAAAAACTTTTACGGAACTTTGCAAGTGTTGCAATGGAGCAGTTTAGGCGCACGAATTGGTGTGCGGTCTACAACCAATGGCGGTCTTGGAGATTTATATTTAACCTCTGGCTCTGATGTTGCAGGCATAGTTTTGAAAAGCAGCGGCAATGTTGGAATAGGAACAAGCACTCCTGCAGCCGCTTTAGATATTGCAGCTAAACCGATAGGGGGTGCTGATGGTACTGCCTTAATTAACGCTACTCAAATTTGGAACACCTCCGGTAACCCTACTGCAATTAAGTTAAATATAACTAACACTGCTTCCGGAGCCTCTGCACTACTTCAAGACTTACAAGTAGGTTCAGTATCTCAATTCAAAGTTGCTAAGAATGGAAACGTTACAGCCACTGGTACAATAACAGGATCTAATTTCTCTGGCACCAGCTCCGGTACTAATACTGGAGATGTAACTTTGTCAGGTCAGAACTATCTATCGCTAACTGGCCAAGCAATTACAGCTAATGCAATTAACCTTTCTGGTTCTAATGTCACAAGCATCCTTGGCAGTGCAAACGGTGGTACCGGAGTTAACAATGGCTCTAGCACTATTACTCTTGCAGGTAACTTAGTTACAGTTGGTGCCAATGCTCTAACTCTTACCACTACAGGTACAACAAATGTAACATTGCCAACGTCCGGAACTTTACTTACCACAACTGGTTCTGGCGCAGGACTTTCTAACGTTGTTAACTCAATTACAGGAACAGCAAACCAAGTAATTGCATCTAGCTCAACTGGCGCCGTAACGTTATCTCTACCACAAAATATTGCAACAACATCTACTCCACAATTTGCAGGAGTTGGTTTCGGCACCGCAGGATCGGCAGCAAACTTAGTTAACGCTTCGCTAGGAAGCGGTCAAAGATTAATTTCTGCAGTTCAAGGAACCGCAGAAACTTCTGGCGTTAACCTATTAGACATTGCAACCACTTGGTCCAATGCTGCAAACACTCCAACAGCGTTCAAGCTTAATGTAACTGACACTGCTTCAAATGCAGCATCATTACTTGCAGATCTTCAAGTTGGAGGAGTGTCTCAGTTCAAAGTTGCTAAGAATGGAAACATTACAGCAACAGGTAGTATTACTGCTACAAACATCTCTGGCACCAGCTCTGGTACTAACACTGGAGATGTAACTTTGTCAGGAGAAAATTACTTGTCCCTAACAGGACAAGCTCTAACTGCAAACGCTGTTAACCTTGGAACAACAAATGTAACTGGAACA
>JAQBQP010000002.1 GCA_028286905.1 Candidatus Doudnabacteria bacterium | reverse complement strand
TTCCAGAACTAGCAGAGTACTTACAAGTTGCATTCTCATCTGTTGTTACAGCAAGAGTAGTTGATGTAGTACCTGATGTAAGAGCACCTGAAGGAGATCCTCCAGAGATTACAGGAGGAGTGGTGTCAACTCCCGTTGTTTGCTCTGATCCAATTGCATAAAAGCTACTAATGCCTATCATGGAATTATATTCAGTTGTTGCCCAATCACCGGAACGAGCAATATTTGAAAAACGGGCTTCGGCAACCGCTCCATTAAACACGCCGTTTATTACATTTCCAAACCTTCGCGCTCCAACCAAAGTGGTATTTAACGAGTTAGGGCTTGTGACTGCAGTGGTGTCAGTAGTTCCTGTGCTATTGCCGTCAACATAAATTGTGCGGCTAGATGTACTGGTAAATACAGCTGATGCATGGTTCCATGCGCTAATCGTATATAGGTTTGGAGATACGCTGTCTGGGGCATTTGTAGTTACAGATCCACCGCGGGTCATGCGCACAACGCCTGCAGGTCGCATGCCCAATGCATCCAAACCTCCGCCCGCGCCTGTTCCATCTATAGCCATAGCATAACCGGTTGTAGCATTTGGAAAGAACAATGCTGATAATGTAGCAGGCTCTGCAGAAGTTACCGCTGTACCAACTCGCTCTAAGTATGAGGTAGTGCCGTTAAAGGAAAAAGCCGCACCTAAAGGACCGGTGGTTTCAGTTGCGCCGTTGTTTGTTAAATTATTTGCATTAACTGTGGAATCATTCAGGGATATTGTTGTGCCATCCCCGCTGTGGTAAACGGCTTTGAAATTTGAATCCCAAACTGATGTACGAGAAGATTGGTCAGTCGAAATACTGGAGTTGCCATAACAAACATAATAAACAGTATCGACAGTGTGTGATAAAGTAGGGATTCTAATCCAATAGGTTGAAGTGCCGGTTCCCGTGGCGCTATAGATTTGAGTTTCCCAATTCATTTTGTTGCCAGAGGCACAGTCAGAACTGCTATAGAAGCCGACGTCATAGCCATTGGCATTCTGGACTTTTCCACCGTTGCCAGTGGTAGCAAGATAAGAAAAAATTCCGCTGAAGGCGACCGGGAAATTAGTTTGATCGGTATTTGGGACTTTTGTATGGTCTATCGTTATGCTTCTGCTGTATGAGAATCCATTGCCAGCAGCAAAAACCTCGTTAGGATAGACAATTTTACCAAAAATACTTACCAGCGGTAGAATAATTGTTATAATTGCGAACCAAATAAATACGGGAGCTAAAAAGCTCGATTTTTTTATTTTAAATAGCATACCCTAATTGTATCAAAAAATTGCATATTAGCCTAAGGTCAAATGCTTAGCGGTCTCTTATGTAAGCTGCTCCACAGCAATTATGCTAAAGGCTCTTTAGCAGGGATTTCCAAGCGCGTTTTTTTAACAAAAGTGCGCATTGGAAAAAATACATGAAAAAGTATTATTTAAATATAAATAATTAATTGGAAAGGCAAATATGGCAAACAACGGCAATAGCAAACGTGGTTTAGCTTCTGCTGACGAAGAAACTAGAGAGCGTGTAGCACGTGAAGGTGGAAAAGCTTCACACCGAAACGATAGATAATAAAAAGTTAACGGCAATTAAAAGCACTCTAAAAATGGGTGCTTTTATGCCGGGAGAAACAAAGCGGAACGTTGTTAAAGCGTTCTGTTTTTTGTTATGGGGATGAGATAATTAAGAATTCTGAGGGAGGCGAAAAATGAGACAAATTAGCCAATACTCAATTGTTAATTCGGGTGTATAATAGTCGTAGTAATTGGTTAGAGCTTGTCTATAATAATTAAGAAACTTGTAAAAACAACACTATGAATATTCCCCTTGGTCAGATCTATCTTTCTCAACTTGAGTTAGAAGCAGAAGCAACGCGTAAATGTTTGGAACGACTTACTGATGAATCCTTGGATTTTAAACCTACAGAAAAAGCGATGCCTTTGAAAAGTTTGGCAATTACTGTTGCTGAAATTCCTAAATGGATAGATTCAATTGTGAATCAGTCAGAGATTAACTTTGCAACTTACGAGCGATTTAAAATGAATTCTGTTGCAGACTTGCCAAAGCATTTTGATCAATGCATGAGCTTGGCGCGCAAAGCTTTAGAAAATGTTTCGGACGAAGAACTGATGAAAGAATTTTCTTTGAAAATGAACGATAACACGATTCTTTCTACTGAAACAAAAAAAGAATCAATTGATTCGTCAATTCGCCATCTTGTGCATCACCGCGGACAACTTACTGTATATATGCGAATGCAGGGGATTCCTATCCCAAGAATATATGGACCATCTGGGGATGATCAATCTTGGGGGTAATTATATAGAATGTTTTTTGTGCGGAGAGGCGCAGCCAAATGTAGTAACAAAAATATCTAGCCGAGAGGTTGGATATTTTTGTAAAAATTTTAAAATTATTTATCTTGAAACAGGCTTTTCCTTTGATCTGAACCTGGTATTAAGCCGTAGGCTTTAGGCAAAAGTGAAGAGTACAAAGTAGAAGGATTTTTGTGCTTAGTTCTTAAGAATATAAATTATTTCTTTTAGGGAATTTTCAAAATCACCATCGCTTATTTCATAATAAGGGAAATCGTATTTTTCAGCTTCACTTTTAAAATATAAGCTCATAACTTTGATAAAGTTGGCCATTCCTTCAAATCTCTTGGAATTGTAATTCAAGGCTTTCATCCAGTCTTTTTCGGGAAAACGTTCGGCATGATCCAGCATGGCTTTCAAGTGTGTATCACTTGTATTTCCAACAAAAGCAATATGTTTAGGCTTGTTTTTCATTTCTGCTACTAGGGCCGGTAGGATAGCCACACCTTCTAATATATGCATGGCGTCGTCATCGCAGAAACTACTGCAAAATGATTCAATCGATGGCCATAAAGCTTTTGATTCCTTATTCTGGTACTCCACAACAATTTCAGGGTTTTCAAGATGATTTTTAAGCCATTCATCCTCGGTAATATTTTCAGTTCGATTTATAATAAAAAGATCGCTCTCCTTGTCGGAACATGCTTTCTTGGCGGCATTTCTGATGCTATCAGTAGAAACTACATGCCCACCTATTTTGTCTGCTAGAGCAAAAGACAAAATAGTTTTTCCTACTCGAGGTGGACCCCCAATAAAGTAAGTTCTTTCAAGTGCGTTGTTTTCTGAGTTCATGGGGATTAAATCACACTGATTAGTTCATACTCTTCACAAATGACTAAAGAATTGTCTTCAAAAGATTTATAATATTTTTTAAAATAAGTTCTATGGCTATTGCGCCAATCTTCTATGGATTTATCACCTTCTCCTTCTAGCCGTGCAAAGTCGTATCCAACTTCCATAAATTTTTTTACTTCTACTTTTGTATATTTAATAACACAGAAAGGTTTTTTATTTTGATCAGCGATCTGAGCATGGTCACCAACCTTAGGGACAAATTGTCCGTCACGATAGATACCTGTGGTTGCGGTTTTGACTCCGCTTAAGACTAAGTTTTTTAATTTCTCAGCGAGCTCGCCATCACCAAAATCCCATGTT
This sequence comes from Candidatus Doudnabacteria bacterium, assembly GCA_028286905.1. Taxonomy (GTDB): domain Bacteria; phylum Patescibacteriota; class Doudnabacteria; order UBA920; family VMFF01; genus JAQBQP01. The sequence goes on along the minus strand of JAQBQP010000002.1, from coordinate 536,832 downwards.
TCCACTATGTTGTAAGATGTTGGAAGAATCATATTGGAATGATAACAAAAAATCGCCTTTTCAGCGATTGATTTGGAAAAGTTCGGTATCCTTTACTCATATAAAAGTATTATAAACATCGATGTCTGTAGGTCGCTGATACTAAAGTTATATGGCGGTGTCTGAAGGTTTTAGTGCTGTCAGATGAGGAGGTTGCAAAGTTGAGTTTTAGAGTAGGAAGACCTGAGTAAATAATAGCTATTTTAAGCCCAGATTGATATAATTAAAATAATTAATTTATATCTATGAAAAAAATAGTCTATGTTTTGCCCGTTTTGCTTTTACTGGCTGCTGGTTGCAACTCTAGCTTAACTGTGCAAAATAGCGGATCAAACCAATCTCCTTTGATCGCAGACTCATCAACTTCGTCAACTCCTCAAACTCAAACTAAACAAAATACTAACGGATCGGATTATGTTCCAAGCACAAATTCCGGTACAGTAACATACACAAATAAAGATTGGGGTTTTAGCATGGACATATCCAAAGATTTTATATATAAAGAGTCCAAGCTGAGTAATAATTCGGGAATTGTATTAACCGTGACGGACCCTAAAGATAAAAGTTTGGGCCATGAATTGACGGTCTTTATTCAGAAGAACCCGATAGATGCCAATGGTCGTATATATACGGATTTGTTAGCTTATACAAAATCTTTAGAAAAGAGTACTCCTCCAGACGTTGTCATAAATTCGGTAACGCTTACAACTTTTGGTCAATATCCTGAGGGAAGCATGGTTTATACCAATAATGAAATGGGTATCAGACAAGCTCGTATCAACACTCTTATGAAAGACGGTGTTTTCTATGCTATCGAATTTGCCCCTTCTGAAAGCATGGATTTTGAAGGCCTGGCAGGCACGTTCAAATTTCTAAATAAATGAGACTTAAATAATTTTGCGGAGAGGCCGCTCCCTACACTTCGTTTCGCTCGCGGCATTCTCTCTATGTTTTGCCTACGCTAAAGCTTCAGCACAAACACAATAATGAAGGTCAGGGTCTTCGAACTAAAGTTCGAATCCCACCTCGAAATACAAAAGTACACCACTGTTGTGGTGTACTTTTGTATGGCGGAGAGGGGGGGATTCGAACCCCCGAAAGGGTATGACCCCTTTACCGGTTTAGCAAACCAGCGCACTAGGCCTCTATGCGACCTCTCCTCGAAGTAAAATCTATTATATTGCCAATGTGTTTACGGCAAAATTTACTTCGATATTATAGCTTAATCCCTGCAAAATGCAAAGCAGCGAACTTCTTTTGCACCCGCTAGATATAGCGCTTTGGTGCATTCATCAAAGGTTGCGCCGGTTGTTATAACGTCATCTATAAGAATAATTTTTTTGCCAGCGCAATTAAAACTTTCAAAAGTTCCTTTTAAATTAATTAAGCGTTTTTCTCTGTTTAATACCATCTGCGCAGTGGTTCTTTTGGTCTTGGTTAGAATTTTAAAGCAGGGCAATTCTAAAATAACACTAAGCTTTTGCGCGATTAACTCCGCCTGGTTGAATCCACGTAATTGCTGTTTACTGTAATGCATTGGAACAAAAGTTATTATTGATGCATTATCGAATACGATATTATTCTCTTGTAAAAATTTAAACATAATTTGGGCGCAAAATACATCCAAATCTTTTAATAAATCGTATTTTAGATTACTGACAATAGTTGAAACTATTTTTTGGCCGTAGTTTGTTGCAGCTAATGTTGTTTTAGGGGGATTAAACATTTTTGAAATTCGAATTGAATCGAAGCATTCGTCACAAACTAATTTACCGTACTTGCTGCAACTAACGCAGGCGACAGGGAATAGTAAGTCTAAAAGTTGTTGGCTAGATTTTTTGAAGTCATGTAACATAATTTGATATTAATCTTACCTATTATACTTTTAGGAGATTAAAGACAAATTAAAAAACCGCTGCTGCTTAGCAGGAGCGGTTTTCCACATATACACACTGAGGGTTGTTCAGAAGGGTTGGGGTTCAGGGCCGACCTCGTTAAGTTCGATGAACGCGTTAGCACGGAAGACCTCGTTATGCTAGTACTAGCGCGTTGTCTTTTACTTTTATCTTTACAGTAGAACCTTCTTTGTAATGATCGTTGATTAGTTTTTCTGCTAAAGGGTCTTCAATAAAGTCTTGGATGTTTCTGCGTACTAACCGTGCACCTTGAGAAGGGTCAAAAGACTTCTCGGAAATAAACTTGATTGCAGCAGGGTTGATCTGCAAGCTAATGCTTTGATTCTTCAAATGTCCTGCTAACTCTTGTAGTTGTAGTTCGCTAATCTTTTCAATTTGCTCTTTTCCTAAAGGTCGGAATACTACAATCTTATCAATTCTGTTTAAGAACTCCGGTCGGTACTGTTCTTTTAAGGAACCTACCACTTTATTCTTTAAGTGCTCGTATTCTTTTTCGGATTGTTTCTTTTTATTTGCCAATTCCGCAGCCTTAGCCTTGGCTTTAGATTTTTCCGCTTCTACTAATTCGGCATCTTCAAAACCAATTCGTACTGCTTGTTGGTTAAGATCGTGCAAGCCGATGTTCGAAGTCATAATAATAATGGTATTGCGGAAGTTTACTTTTCTGCCGGAAGCATCAGTTAGCTGGCCGTCTTCTAAAATCTGCAGCAAAATGTTGAATACATCTGGGTGCGCTTTTTCCATTTCGTCGAACAGAATTACGCTATACGGCTTGCGTCGGACCGCTTCGGTTAAGCGTCCGCCTTCTTCGTAGCCAACATATCCTGCGGGTGCCCCAATTAAGCGAGAAACGTTATGCTTCTCCATAAACTCGGACATATCTACTCTTATTAGAGCTTCTTCATCTTCGAATATTTCTTTTGCCAGAACCTTTGCAGTTTCAGTTTTCCCTACGCCAGTCGGTCCAAGGAATATAAAAGATCCCAATGGACGCTTCGGGGATGTCACGCCCGCACGCGATCTGCGAATTGATTTTGCAATCACATCCACCGCTTCGCGTTGGCCGACAATCCTGCTCTCCAAGATTTTTTCAAGATTAGTAAGCTTGTTTGCTTCGGTTTTAATAAGTTTGTTTAAAGGAATGCCGGTCATTGTCGCTACAGTTTTGGCAATATCCGCAACCGTAACTTCTTGGCGCTCGCGATTCATCGAATTTGCCACGCCTTGCACTTGGCCTAAGGTTCTTTGCAAGTCGATCAGTTGTTTATTAAGTTTTTCACCTTGAATACGCAAATGGTCGGCAGTGGTAAAATCTTGGGACAAAACCGCTTTGGTTTTTTCCTCTTCTAATTTATCCAGTTCCATTTCTAATTTTTTGATTGTTCGCAACGACTTGGAATTTACGCCAACTGTTTTTATATAAGCGGAAGTCTCGTCAATTAAATCTACCGCTTTGTCCGGCAAGAATCGGTCTTGAATGTATCTAGAAGACAGTTCCACCGCGGCTTTAATAGCTGCGTCTGGAATTGTAATCTTGTGGTGTTTCTCATAATTTGGACGCAAGCCTTTTAGGATTTCAATCGCTTCGTCTTGAGTTGGCTCTTCAACCATAATTGGTTGGAAGCGGCGTTCTAAAGCAGCATCGTGTTCAATGTGTTTTTTGTATTCGCCTAGGGTTGTAGCGCCGATAGCACGCAGTTCGCCTCGAGCAAGAGCAGGCTTTAGAATATTTGCGGCATCTAAAGAGCCTGTGGTAGCGCCCGCGCCAACAACAGTGTGTAACTCATCTATAAATAGAATGATTTTAGGATTGTCTCGAATTTCGTCGATAATCTGCTTTAAGCGCGATTCAAATTCACCGCGGAACATTGAACCAGCAACTATCAAGGCCAAGTCCAAAGCCAAAATCTTTTTATCTAGCAATGAGTCTGGAACTTCTTGTTTTACAATAGCCAGCGCCAAACCTTCAACAATGGCTGTTTTACCAACTCCCGGTTCACCGATAAGTACCGGATTGTTTTTGGTACGGCGGTTCAAAATTGAAATCATTCGATCAATTTCACGTTTGCGACCGATTACCGGATCAATTTTTCCTGAAGCTGCACGTTTGGTTAAGTCGGTTGTAAATGCTTCAATCGCAGAAGTTTTTAAACCGCGTTCTTCTTGAAAACTAAAATCTTGGCGGTTGGGTGCTGGATTGCTGCCGCCCAAAGATGCTTGAGGGTTATTTTCTTCAATCATCCCTGGGAACTTTGCAACGTTTTCAAAAACAGAAATGAGGTTTTTTTGTAGTTCGTTCATATCAACTCCTAGTTTAGTAAGAATTACCTTAGCGCGGTCGGTCTCTAAGTCTAATATTCCGTGCAGGAAATGTTCGGTGCCAATAAATTGATATTGGAAACGGGTTGCCACAATCGCAGCTCTTTCGATAGACTGTTTTAAATTTTCAGAAAGAATTGGCTTCCAACTGTCAGTTAAGTGCCCTTGGTTGACCTTGGTCAGCTCTTCTTTAATTACTGCTAAATTAATGTGGTTTTTTAATAAGACTTCCGCAGCAAAAGAGCTCTTCTCTGATATAATTCCATAGAGAAGATGTTCAGTGCCGATATGGTCGTGTTTTAGCTCCTCAGAAATAAGCTGAGCTGCAATCAGAGCGTTTTTCGCGCGGGTAGATAACCGTTCTAAAATAAATGCAAAATTATTCATATAACTCCATTATACTTCAATGATCGAAGCGAATCAATTTAAAAAGAAACGAAGCTTTAAAAACATTTCATGCAAAGATTATGCCTTGTTTTTGGTTTCGTTAAGGGCCCAAAGCATTGGCCAAATGCGCACTAAATTAGCCAAAAAAGGTTATCCTGAAGATGAAATTGAAGCCGCTATCCAAAGGTTATCAGAATTGAATTATCTCAATGATGAGCAATTTGCACAAATTTATCTTGATAATTTGAAGAAATATAAAAACTTTGGATACTTTGGCATCAAAAAGAAGTTAATGGAGAAGAAGATCAATTCAAAACAGATCGAAGCTTTGTTAAAAAGCTTTACTTTAAAAGAAGAAACAGAAATAGCGCGGCGATTGATTGAAAAGAATCCTCGAAAAAATCGGATTCAGATAGTGCGGGCTTTGCAGTCCAAAGGCTTCCGAACTGACGTGGTCTTCAAAATAACCAAATTTGTCCCCGAAGACTAGGTTTGGTACACTTTATATAACGGTAAAGATATTAAAAAGAAACAAAAACAAAATGAATCTGGAAATATCTGAGTATGTCCGCCAAGCTCGAGAAGCTGGCGTCAACGATCATGAAATCAAGCTAACCTTATTAGAAGCGGGCTGGAAGCATGAGGACATTGATCAAGCAATCGGGATACCTAAGCCAACACCAACTGCGCAGGATTCTGTGATGGCAGCAGCAATTGTGCCGCATGTCATTCCTGTGGCAAAAAAAAGATTTTCTGGCAAGGTATTTGTAATAGCGGCTATTATAGTGATAATTTTGGCGGGCGGAGGATATGTTGCTTATGCCAAGCTAATGCCAATGATTGCTTTTGCGCAATTTGCCAAGGCACCCGCTTCGGCGTTGAGCAGCACGTCTAATCATTTTGAACTTTCCATTACTGGTACCGTAACGCAAAATTCTAAAGATCAAGGATATACTTTTAATCTAAAAGGAGATTCTGATAAGTCTGACTTGAATAATCCGCAAGGACAATTCTTTCTAAGCCTTAGCAGTAATGCTTTGGGTGCGGACATCTCGGTAAAAGATATAGAAGCTAGGGAAGTCAATAAAAAAGAGTACATAAATATTTCTCAAATACCTTTTGTGGGCGATAGTGCCAAAGATTATGGTGGTTGGATAGTATTTAATATAGCCGATCTGCAAAAGCAACTTACCTCATCAAGTACTGATGTGGATTGGAAAAAAGGATTTGAAAATGTTGATTATAGTAAAGTTTTCGCGGAGCACACGTATATTGGTAAAGAAAATGTAAACGAATTTTCTTCATATCACTATTCCTTGAAAATCGACAAAGCTGTTTTAGCAGAGGTAATTAGTCAGGTGGTAGAGAATTTATATCCGAAAGATGACAAAGCTGCTAACTTAAAAGCAATGAATGATGCCTTTAAAGACCTAAATTTTGATAAATTTGATATTTGGATTGGATCAAGCGATAAACAACTACACAAAATACTAGTCACTACTAATATTAATGTAGCAGCAACAGATTATAGCTCAGCAAGTTCTGTAAAGAGCGAAGTAAGTTTGATTCTAACACCGGGAGCAAAATTAAATTTGAAAGCACCAGACAAAGCCTTGGATTATACTCAATTGTTCGGAGGAGTTGCTTCTAGTGCTAACTCCGGAGGCAATGCCGATTCAAGTGGGCTTGACCCCATTTCTGAAGCTAGATTTAATGCTACATCAGCCAAAGCACTTGCTGACGCCAGAGAGCTGTCTACTGCTTTAGAGCTAGATTATAATGACTATTCAGCGTACCCGCCGAGGCTTAATATGATGGTTCCTACTTACGTTGGAGCAATACCTGAATTTCAGAAAATAAATACTCCCGCATGTGCTGCTATAACTGATTATAATTACAACCTAGTTAATAACGGCAAAAGCTACTCATTCGAATTTTGTCTTGGTGTCGCCACAGGCGGGCTTGCTGCTGGCGTTCATACTGTTACATCTGAAGGCATTCAGTAAAATCAACTATAATTATGGAACGAAATTCTGGACAAAGAAACTCAGGAGAGTTTGAAAATACACCTTTTGAGGCTGAAATCAAAGCACGCGAATCAGAGCAGCAAAAAGAACAACATCGGATAATGTTGGGAAAAATCTGGGAGCAATTAAGTCATGGCGATGTCGATGATATTCTTAAAATTGATCAAAAGTATACTAGGGTCATCGAAGCTTTTTTAGAAAAAAAGTCCGTACCCTTAAAAGAGGTTTTGTCAGCAGGGGAAATGTTTTTGGCGGAAGAAAGTTTTGATAGTGATTTTGGTTTTGTGGATCAAGAAGGGCAAGTCAATTGGGATAAAATCCCGAAACTTATTTTTGAAGGATCCGAAACCGAAGTTGATGTTTTAACTGATGATGAGATTGATCTAGTCGCCGCATTCAAAGGATTAGTTGTAATGAATCAGCTTAAAACCCTTACGCCAAGCCAAGCACAAAGATTAATTGACCTACAAGGGCCGCTGTTTATTAAAGGGTTAAAAGCTGGTCCGGATTTAGTAGACATTCCATTAGATAAAGTAGAAAAAGAAACTGGGGATCCAGTAATTTTAAAAGAGAGGTCATTGCCAAAAGAAATAAGTAAATATTTAGTTCGAAGAAGGTATCTAACCGGAGTTTCTAATCAAGTTTTGACGGCGTTTCAGAGCGAAAGAATCGCTTATATATTTGGCGGTCAGACTGTCCCTTTAGAAAAGGTCAGTTAGCGAAATATGGCCTAAATTACCAATATACGTTATAATTTAGGCATGATTTTAACCAAAGAAGAAGTCATAAAAATTGCACAACTCTGTAAAATAGAGTTAACGGAAGCAGAAATCGAAAAATTTCAAAAGGAACTTTCGGTTGTTTTAGAATATGCTTCAGAGCTGCAACAGGTTAATACAGACGGCGTTCAAGAAATCTCCCAGGTCACCGGCTTGGAAAACGTTTTGCGCGATGATCATGCTCGCCAAAGCGAATATCGCGACGCGATTATTGCCAACTTCCCAGACCACAAAGACAGTTTCTTAAAGATCAAAAATATTTTATAAAATGTTAGCAAATTTAGAACTTAGCGAACTTCAAGATAAATTAAGGAAAAAAGAAATTTCGTCGGTTGAACTGACGAAGTATTTTTTAGAGCGTATTAAAAAGCACAACGAAAGTTTGAATGCTTTTTTAACAGTTACCGAAGATTTGGCTTTGGCCCAGGCAGTTGAGGCGGATAAGATTCTAGCAAACGAACCTAATCCAGGCCCATTAACAGGTATCCCTTTTGCGGCGAAGGATTTATTTTCTACCAAAGGCGTACGTACAACTGCTTCATCAAAAATACTAGATCAGTTCATTCCGGTTTACGACGCGACCACAATTAAAAAAATGTATGCCGAAAAAACCGTTATGCTTGGCAAAACCAATCTTGATGAGTTTGCTCACGGTTCTTCTACCGAAACTTCTGCCTACGGACCAAGTAAAAATCCATGGGACTTAAGTCGAATTCCCGGCGGTTCTTCGGGAGGTTCTGCAGCGGCGGTTGCCGCAGGATTAGCTCCTTTTGCGCTTGCTACCGAAACTGGCGGTTCGATTCGCCAGCCAGCTTCTTTAACTGGTATTTCTGGTTGGAAACCAACTTACGGCCGGGTTTCGCGTTACGGCGTAATTGCGATGACCTCTTCTAATGACAGTCCCGGTACAATGGCGCGCAGTGTTAAGGACTTGGCGCTTACAGCAGAATTTATGAGCGGCTACGATCCAAGCGATGGAACTACTGCAAATAAGCCGGTACCAAATTATGCTGACAATTTAAAATCAGATTTAACCGGGATGCGAATTGGTATCCCGAAAGAATATTTTGTTGAAGGAATGGAGCCGGATGTTCAAGCGCGAGTAATGGAAGCAATTGAACAATTAAAAAAATTAGGCGCAGAAATCATAGATGTCTCCTTGCCTTTAACTCGCTATGGTTCTTTGGTTTATGCAATTGTAACGCCTTCTGAAATTTCTTCGAACCTAGCAAAGTTCGATGGTATTCGCTTTGGCCATCAATCCAAAGAAGCTAAAACTTTAAATGAAATTTATACCCAGAGTAGGGAACAGGGCTTTGGCGATGAAGCAAAGCGCAGAATTATGACTGGTACCTACGCACTATCTGCAGGCTACAAAGACGCTTACTATTTGAAAGCTCAGAAGGTTCGCCGTTTGTTGGTGAATGAATTCGACCAAGTTTTTCAAAGAGTGGATGCTTTGGTTTGTGCTTCGGTGCCAAACGTCGCAACTAAAATTGGTTTTGCAAAAGACAATCCGTTGCACGGCTATATTGCAGACCAATTAAATATTCCAGCTTCGATGGCCGGTTTGCCTGCTTTGTCCGTGCCTGCCGGTTTCGGCGCTGCGCCGGATGGCCCAGCGGGAAGCCAGCTGCCCGTTGGTTTACAGATTATCGGTCCGCAGTGGGGTGAGCAAACCATTTTTAATATCGGCCATGCTTTCCAGCAAGTAACAGAATGGCATAAGAAATTCCCTGAAGAATTCGCAGATTAAAATTTATAAATATTAAACTAACAATTATGAAAAAGTTTATTTTTGTAGCCGCTGTTCTGCTTACGGCAGCCGGATGTAGTAATGCAACTGTGCAGCAAAGTAATAATCAGACCGCGTCTAATACCCAGCCGGATATTTCTCAGGTTCAGAACATAAATACTGATGCCAATCGTGCTTCGGAAGACGTAGTGGTCCGAGGTACTTTGCACAGGTATACGTCTTACAAATTAGGAGTGACCTTTACATATGTTAATGACGGACAGCAGGTTAATACTAAAGTTAAAGAAATTGGCGACACGATTTATGTTTATTACGCAGATTTAAACGCCGACCCTCTGAAAGGCCAATCTATTCAGGTCTATAAAAAAGACCTCAATACATCTTTAGAAACTGCTATCGCTAATCAAACTAAAGCGGACCTTTCTCAATGTGAGGTGAAAGTAGTGGATCAGGCCACGGGCGATTTTAGTGGGCCGGCATTCCCATCAACCTATGTTCAGGCTTTTGTATCAGACAAGACCGGAAAGTATTCGTTTCCGGAGCTTAATCCCAGCTGTTCACATTACCAAGCTAGTAATTCCGTTGCATACTTCCTGATGGATAAAAATAAGCCTGATAAATATGCTTATGTGTCGGTCGGCCAGTATGCCATCTTGGGCGATGATCAAAATGAGAGTGTCGATTGGGCGAGTACAATTAGATTTAGATAAAAATGGAACAAGACCTAACAAAATTTAATCCGGTTATCGGACTTGAAATTCACGTTCAACTAAAAACGAAAAGCAAGATGTTTTGTGCGTGCGCGAATAATCCAGATGAATCGGTGCCGAACACAAACATTTGTGAGGTTTGTACTGGACAGCCGGGTTCTTTGCCGGTCGTAAATAAAGAAGCTGTGCGATTGGGTACAATGTTCGGCTTGGCATTAAATTGCAAAATCAATAAAGATGCGAAGTTTGATCGTAAATCTTATTTCTACCCAGACTTACCAAAAGGTTATCAGATTTCGCAGTACGACAAGCCAATCGCAGAACGCGGATATTTAGACATTGAAGTTGATGGCGAAATTCGCAGGATTAGAATTACCCGCGCGCATTTAGAAGAAGATGCTGGCAAAAATATTCATCCGGATGGTTTGAATTATTCTTTGGTGGATTACAACCGCGGCGGAACTCCGCTTTTAGAAATTGTAACCGAACCTGATATCACTTCCGCAAAAGAAGCGCGAATTTTCTTACAAGAATTAAGAAATATCGTCCGCTACGTTGGCGTGGGTACCGCTGACATGGAAAAGGGCACGATGCGTTGTGAGCCTTCTATTTCGGTGCGCAAGCCAGGACAGCAGGAGCTGCCTCCTTATAAAGTTGAAGTGAAAAATATCAATTCTTTTAGCTTTGCAGAAAGCGCGATTGAATATGAAATTGCACGCCAAACTAAAATTCTAGAAGAAGGTGGCACGCCAAAGCAGGTGACCATGGGCTGGAACGAAAAAGCCGGTGTTACCGTTGAACAGCGCAGTAAAGAACAAGCAAATGATTACAGATATTTTCCAGACCCAGATATTCCGGTTTTGAATTTATCGGATGAATACATTGATCTATTAAAAGCGCAGGTTCCAGAATTGCCAGCACAAAAGCGCAAACGTTTTAAAAATGAATACGCTTTGCCTGAAGCAGATATAAATAATTTGATTAACTGGAAAGAGCTGACCGAATATTATGAGCAACTGGTTTCTGAAATCCAAGAATGGTTAAAAACAGATCAGGCCGCTAGTAAAGATTTAGATTTACAAAAGCTGATGAAGCTTGGCGCGAACTGGTGTTTACAAGATTTCAGCGCGTTGTTGAACGCAGCGCATATTGATCCTTTAGAAAGTAAGGTTCGTCCAGAAAACCTCGCGGAGCTATTAAAGCTAATTGAGGCTGGTAAAATTAGTAACAGTGCTGCTAAGCAAGTCTTTGCAAAAATGTTCGAAACCGGCGGCGAACCGCATAATATTGTAGAGGATTTAGGTTTGGCTCAAGTTAGCGATACTGCTGTTATAGAAACCGTTATTGAGGCAGTGCTTTCCGCAAATGAAAAAGCAGTTACAGATTACAAAGCTGGCCAACAAAAGTCCTTTGGTTTCTTAGTCGGTATGGCAATGAAAGAATTAAAAGGTAAAGGCAATCCTGCCGTTGTTAACGAAATATTAAAACAAAAATTGCAAAAATAAAGGAGAACTATGGCAGAAGTATCTAAAAGAGATGTGCTTGCTGACGCAGACGCCTATCGAGAGAGAATAATAAAAGGGGATTTCCAAGATCCCGCGAGATCGGCAGCAGAAAAATTGCAGATAAACGAAAGAATGCATGATGCTTCTGAAAATGTCCGAAAGAAAAATGCTGCAGTAGAAAATGAAAAAGAATCTGCTTTAGATTTTAGTGAAAGACTGAAGCGATCCTTGAAAGCAGACTTGGATATAATTGATAACGGTTCGTCGGAGCAGCTTTTTTTAGACAGCTATGTTAATGTTTTGGCAGCAAGCATAACAAAAAACTATTGGTCGTCAAAGCGCAAGGACATTGCTCAAAGAACCATTTTGAATATGGTGCATGATATTAATTTTTCGATCAAAGCCAGAAGCTTGTTAAAAAAAGTGCTGAACCAGCTAGAAGATCAAGATGTTCAAGCAAGGAACTCTGAAGAAGCAGTGTAAGCTGCTTTTTTTGTTGTTTTGTCGGTGGGGTTTAACCAAATTATTTCTTTGTTTCTTTTAAACCAAGTCCTTTGGCGTTTTGAGTAGTTCCGCACCGCAATTAAAAGCAGTTCGCGCATTTGTTGCTTCGAAATTTGGTTTTGCAAATATTGGGCAACAAAGCGATATTCCAATCCAAATTCATCAAGCTTTTGCCAAGAAACTCCGTTTTTGTGTAACTTCTCAACTTCTTTTACCATTCCTTGTTTTAAACGTTTGTCTAAACGTGTTGTGATTTTTTTAGTCAGCACTTCGTCAGGCATGTCCAAGCCGATAAAAAGCGTTTGATATTTTAGTTTCGGAACTGTTGCAGCTGCAGAGTTTGGTGCACTGTTTGCGGTGAGGCCTTTTGATTTTTTTGGGCGCTTTGATCCTCTCGCAATTTCTATTGCTCGGATCACGCGTCTTTTGTTCTGCCAGTCAATATTCTGTGCTCGCTCTGGATTTAATTTTTTTAAGATATTAAAAAGTTTTTCAGCAGGAAGCTGGTTTAATTTTTTTCGCAGTTCAGGATTTGGCGGGACATCCGGAAAACTTTGGTTAAAGGCTACCGCATCAATCCAAAAACCGGTACCGCCAACTAAAATAGGCAGCTTACCCCGCGAAGCGATTTCTTTAATTTTTGCTTCAGCTTGTTTTTTAAATTTGATCGCATTAAAAGTCGTTTTCGGGCTGGCGATATCCAAAAGATGATGCTTGACCCCTAGCATTTCTTTCTTTGTAATTTTACCAGTACCAATATCCATGCCTTTGTACACTTGTCTAGAATCAGCAGATATTATTTCACCGTTGAACTTTTTAGCAAGGAGCACCCCGAGATCAGATTTGCCGGTCGCGGTTGGACCAACCACTGCGATAATTTTTTGCATAAATGACTAATGGATTTTTACTACTAATTAGTATATGCTACTTTCAGTCGAAATAAAACCATAACTTTTATTAAAGGAGCATATGAAATCAAAAATTATAGTAGCTATTGCGCTTGTGGCACTAGTTGCAGCGGGTTGCAATAAAACCGCATCTCAAACAACTAGCGATAATAGTTCTTCAAGCCAGGATAATACCGCAGCGAATATGAATCCATCTATGGATATGAGCACTGCTGCTAACACGCCAGTAGCAAATACCAATACTAGCAGCAATACGACACCGCCTGCTGGAACGCACTTCTCAGACGGTAGCGAAGTAGATGTCCCTCCAATGGGCAAGACTGTAAATATTTCAATCACTTCTTCTGGATTCTCACCGGCGTCTGTTACAATCAATCAAGGCGATTTCGTTAAATTTACTAACACTGATACAGCACCGCATTGGCCAGCATCAGACCCGCATCCTACTCATACAGGTTACCCAGGCTTTGATGCACTAAAGAATTTGGCAAAAGGTGAGACTTACACTTTTCAATTCTTAAAATCTGGTAGCTGGGGCTTTCATGATCATTTGCACCCAACCGACCACGGCACCGTCATCGTTAAATAACGAGGGTCCTCGAACGGACCAAGCTGAGGAAAGTGAGAATAAGTAATTTACCGTATACAAAGGAGAAAGCGCGACAACCAGTATTTGGTTGCCGCGCTTTTTGCGTCTCGAGACGTGTCGCTAGATCTCGACGTCGACCTTAGTCCCTGGCACTTACAGCATGCCTACTATGGGACTCGCCCTGGTCGTTTCCGCCGCGGATCTTGTCGTCGCCGGTGTAACTGACCTTGTTTACTCCGGCAAGTGCTCGTCTACCCATGAATCTCCTTGCAAAGGTTGTAGGCCATCTCTACGAGTCTACTGCTCCACAGAACCCTCCAGTATCTGTGGACTACTCGTTTAACACCTCCTTGATTGTGTTTAAGCTAAGTATAAACTTGTCCACAGGAATTGCCAAGAGGTAGCCGTGTGCTTCGCTTCGGCATGACCTAAAGATTTGGAGTCGAGAGCAGCCCTTATTTTCTTCCGGAGATTTCTTCGATTAGTCTTTCGGAGAAACGTTTTAGCGAGACTGCATTAAGTTCTTGCTGTGAGCGTGTTCGGAGCGAGATCTTGCCGGACTTCATTTCTTTTTCGCCGAGAATTAGCATGTATGGAACTTTACTCATTTGAGCATCGCGAATTTTTTTGCCTACCGATTCATCACGGTCATCCACTTCCATTCGCAAGCCGGGGATCAACCCGCGCAACTCTTTTTCCACGCTGCGCGCATACTTATTCTGCTTCTTAGATATAGGAAGAATCTGAACCTGAACCGGAGAGAGCCACAATGGAAATGCGCCACCGAATTGTTCTATTAATATTCCCATGAATCTTTCGTAAGATCCTAAAATTGCGCGATGAATTACGATCGGTGTTTTTTTAGTGCCATCCGTATCAACATATTCCAAACCAAAACGTTTTGGCATTTGGAAGTCCATCTGAATTGTTGCTAACTGCCATTGTCTGCCTAAGGTGTCACGAATTTTCATGTCGATCTTTGGCCCGTAAAATGCGCCGTCGCCAGGGTTTAATTCAAAATTCCATTTTGCTTTTTTCATTGCGGAAGCTAAAGCTGTTTCTGCTTTACTCCATTCGGCATCAGTTCCTAAAGCCTTGTCTGGTTTGGTCGATAAAAAAACCTCTTCAATTTTCATGCCAAACGCTTTATATAATCGAGTAACGCGTTTCAATAATTCTGCCACTTCATCGGACACTTGCTCGGGAGTTAAGAAAATATGACAATCATCTTGTCCAAATGCGCGAACTCGCGTCATTCCGCCCAACGCCCCGGACAATTCATTGCGATACAGCGTGGTCATTTCCGCCATGCGCAGCGGCAAATCTTTATAGGAGTACAAACCTTGTTTAAACAAAAGCATGTGGCCAGGGCAATTCATTGGTTTCAAAGCGAATTCCTTGCCATCCACTTTGAAGGTGAACATGTCGTCTTTGTAGTGTTCCCAATGCCCGGAAATCTTCCACAATTCAGAATCAAACATTTGCGGCAAACGCACCTCGCTGTAACCAACGCCATAAGAAACTTCACGGACAAACTTTTCTAATTCGTTTCTGATAACGGTGCCTTTTGGCTGATAAAAAGGAATTCCAGGAGACATTTCGTTAAACAAGAACAAGCCAAGCTTTGGTCCTAAAACTCGATGATCGCGCTTTGCTAGCTCGTCTTGGAGTTTCAAATGGGCATCGAGTTCTTCCTTAGTGTTAAAAGCCAAGCCGTAAACGCGTTGCATTTGTGGGTTTGCTTGGTCGCCGCGCCAATAAGCACCAGAAGTTTTTTCTAATTTAAAAGCATCAGTTTTTATTTCTGAGGTATTTTGAACATGTCCGCCGCGGCATAGATCGGTAAATTTGCCGGTGTGATAAAGAGTAACGCCTTCAGGAATTTTCGCACTCTGATCTTTATCATTTTTCGCAGCGCCGTCATCGCCGACTATATCTTTAAAAACTGTGGTGCCGTGTTTTTGGATATCGCGAATTAACTCAACTTTAAAAGGTTGATTGCGTTCTTCAAAAAAAGAAATAGCTTTCTCAAAAGGCAGTTCTTCGCGTTCGAAACTAAGTTTTTGTCGGATTAGCTCCCGCATTCTCTTTTCGAATCGTTGTAAATCTTCCGGCGTCAAAGCGCGAGGTAATAAAAAGTCGTAATAAAAACCGTTTTCAATTACCGGGCCAACCCCTAATTGCGCTTTTGGAAACGCTTCCAAAACCGTGCTAGCTAAAATATGTGCTAATGAATGTCTGAGGTCGTGGATTTTTTCTTTGTCATTTTTTGCCATAAAAATTAAATTAATTTCTAGAAATAAAAACCCCAAAGCCTTGTTCCGATAAAATAATCAGGAAAAAACTTTGGGGTTCGATGCATACGCGATGCGCTAGCTAGTGAACGGTTCCACCCAAACACACTTTAAATTGTTTGAAATTCCTCGGTTGGTAGCCGAATCAACATTTCAAGAACTATGCAAACAGTATAAATCGGTTTTAATTTGCTGTCAAAGGAATTATCCGCTGCAACGCCAGCTTCGGCTGTAAACAGAAATCGCATTTGTGGCAGCGCTATATATACCGCAAGCAGCATAATTGTAGTAAACCGGATCTTGGAATTGAGGATACTTATTTAAATCTGCCGCTGGGATATCATAAACATTAAAGTCCATAAACTTGTAACCGGTACCGTCAGAGCGGTATAAGTAACAATTGTTGTTGGTTGGGATATTTTGAGATGGGTCTGCGGGCATTGCTGCAAGATATTTTGGCACTAATCCTGGAATTACAGAATTAGCAGCCACCGAACCCCATGCCGGGCACTGGCTGTTCCATAGGCCTCCGGAAGAGGCGCTTTGTGGATAAGATCCAAAATCTGTGTAATATAGCTCTAGCGCCGACTGCACTTGTTTTAGATCTGAGTATCTTTTTGCTGCGCGTGATTTTTGTCGGCCAACATTCAAGTTAATTAAAACGATAGAGGCCAGAAGGCTGATAATTGCAATTACTACAATCAATTCAATTAAGGTAAATCCTTTAACAAATTGTTTTGATTTTTGTACGATCATTTTTTTAGTTTAGTTTTGAAATTGGATTATGCCCATACGTTTTTTGGCTTATTCAATTGAGCTGACGTTGCTTTGAACCTGTTCGCCGTTTTGTACTTGGACCCGAGCGATCTCTTTTATTAGCCTTAGTTCAAAAAGCATTTCATCGGAGAAGCCAACTTTTATTTTAGTCGGCAGGGTTTTGATTTGAGTGCCGAAGTTATTTACAATAATAATTTTCACAGCGGCGTTGCCAGGGTATTTTTCTAAAATGGTTTTTATTTTGTCCATTGTTTCTCTGCTAACTTTTTCAGGCAAAGAAATATTTACCATACTGTTATTTTCAAAGTCTGAAATGTTCATGTCATAGATCATATCGTTTGGTAGATCTTTGACGTCGTCTACTATTAGTTTAAACTCTCCATCCTTATCTGACAACCTCCCGCTCATTTGGACGATTTTTTCCATTTCAATTAAGTTGTTTACCTTTGCTAAGGTTTTTGGAAACAGTAATGCTTCAATAATTCCGGTTTTGTCTTCTAAGGTTAAGAAAATCATCGGCTCCTGCTTTTTGGTCAAACTTTTCTTAATTTTTGAGATAATGCCGCCAACTGTAACATTCTTTTCAATCATCTCATCATTTAATTGGCCGATCTTCATGATCTGAGTGAAAACTTTCTTATAGTTTTCCAAAGGATGCGAAGAAACATATAAACCTAATAATTCTTTTTCCCACAAAAGCATTTCATCTTGTGAAGCAGGCGGTGCAGCCGATAAGGTTAAATCATTGGTTTCAATTGCCATTCCGCCGAATAGACTATCTTGACCCGATTGTTTGGATTTAAAAAGTTCGCGAACGTATTCCAAAACATGCTCGGTGTTATGCAGAAGCTGGTTTCTCTCGCCAAAATTATCTAGCGCGCCACACTTTACCAAGGCTTCCCAAGATTTCTTGTTAAAGTTCCTGGTTTGCATTCGGCTGATAAAATCTTTTAATGAGGTAAACTGTCCGCCAATTTTCCTTTGCTCCTTAATTTGATCAACCACATCCGAACCTAAATTCTTAATTGCAGTTAAGCCGAAGCGAATGTTGTGTTCATCAATAACAGTAAAATTATTTAAGGACTCGTTAACGTCCGGTGGTAGAACATTAATGCCCATTTTCTTGCATTCTTCAACCGCTTCGTAGATTTTAATTGCATCACCGGATTCTGCAGTCATCACCGCCGCCATAAACTCCACCGAATAGTTCGCCTTCATATAAGCGGTTTGGTAGGAAACCATTGAGTAAGAAGCGGAGTGCGATTTGTTAAACCCGTACGCGGCAAAAGGTTCAATCCATGACCAAATTTCATCAGCTTTTGCCGCTGAGAATTTTGAATGACTGATACAGCCTTTAGTAAATTTTTCTTTCTGCTTTTGCATTTCTTCTGGAATTTTTTTGCCTACTGCTTTACGGAATTTGTCGACTTCTTCCCAAGTATATCCGGCAATATCATGCGCGATTGAAAGCAAATCGTCCTGGTAAACCAAAACGCCGTAACTCTTATTCAAAATCTTTTCAAACATTGGGTCTAAATAGGTAACCAAGCGGGGATTGTGGGCGCGCTCAATATATAGAGGGATAAACTGCAGTGGGCCCGGGCGGTATAAGGCAATCATCGCCATGATATCGAAAATCGTTTTTGGCTGCAGTTCTTTTAAGTACCTAGTCATTCCCGACGAACCAAGCTGGAACACGCCAAAAGTATGTCCGGCTGCCAGCAGCTCAAAAGTTTTTTTGTCCGGGTGCGGCAAATTGTAAATGTCTACTTTTACGCCATGCCGCGCCTCTACAATTTTTAAGGCTTCTTCTAAAATCGAAAGGTTGCGAATTCCCAGCAAATCAATTTTAATCACGCCGATTGCTTTACCGTTTGCATTTACATCTAAAGCGTACATGTCGAATTGGGTAATCATTCGTTCGCCATCCGGTTCTTTTTGCAAAGGGACGTAATCGATCAGCTGGGTTGGGGTAATCACAATTCCTGCGGCATGTACCGAAGCATGGCGAGCACCGCCTTCCAAAATCTTTGCAATATCAATAAGCTTTTTAGTTTCTTCATCTTTTTTGTAAACTTCTCGAAGTTCAGCAGAAATATCCAAAGCTTTGGCAATGGTCATATCAAAGCCTTGTTTGCCAAGCGGAATCATTTTTGCAATTCGGTCACACTTGCCGTAGGGGACTGCTAAAGCACGTCCAACATCACGAACTGCCGCGCGCGCCTTCATCGTTCCAAAAGTAATAATTTGCGCCACCTTCTCCCGGCCGTATTTGGCAGTAATATAAACAATTACATCGTCGCGACGATTGTCGGCGATATCCAAATCGATATCCGGCGGGGTCGGCCGATGCATCGTTAAGAAACGCTCAAAAGGCAATTGAAAAACAATTGGATCAACATTAGTAATTCCGATAACGTATCCAACCATTGAACCAGCTGCCGAGCCTCTGGTATTGGTAATTACACCCATCTCGTGGGCGGCGTTTACAATATCAGCCAGCACCAAGAAATAAGTTGAGAAACCTTTATTTACAATAATGTTCAGTTCGTATTCTAACCGTTCAATAATATTCGGCGGTAAAATTTTAGGTCCATTTTTATCTTCCGGATTTTCAATGCCGTAAAACTTTAAAGCTTTATGAAAAGTTTCAGTCCTCAAAAACTCTTCCGGCGTTTCTCCGGCTGGCGTCACGAAAACAGGGAAGTATCTTTGGTTAATCGGAATTTCTAGATTGCACATATCTGCGATCTTTTGAGTGTTTTCGATCGCTTCTGGCAAATCTTTAAAAAGCTCCGCCATTTCATCAGCGCTGCGCAAGGAAAGATCAAACCCAGTCATGTCTAAGCGGTCGGAATCTTGAACCGTTTTTCCGGTACCAATACATACTAAAACGTCCTGCGCTTCTGAATCGCTCTTATTAATGTAATGGCAGTCGGCAGTGGCAACAATTCCTAAACCATTTTTCTTCGCCAAAGTTACCAAGCCTTGGATAATTTTTTCATTTGTAGCATCACGGTTGCCGCGTTCGTTGCGCTGCACTTCTAAAAAGAAATTTTCTTTACCAAAAATATCCACGTATTCGCTGAGCACCTGTTCCGCAGCATCTAAGCTTTTGTTTTTTATAGCTTTGTATATTTCACCGCGCGGACAACCAGATAAGGCAATAATTCCAGCAGAGTATTTGCGCATTAAGTTCTTATCAATGCGTGGCTTATAATAGTAGCCGTCTAAATGCGCGGTGGTGGTTAGCTGGATTAAATTTTTGTAGCCTTCATAGTTTTTTGCAATTAAAGTTAGATGATAGTAATCGTCGTCGACTTTAACCTGCTTGTCTGTAAGGTCTCGGATTGCAATGTAAGCTTCAAACCCGATAATCGGCTTAATGCCCAATTCCAGTGCTTTATTATAAAACTCGATTGCGCCATACATTACGCCATGGTCGGTTAGAGCCAGTGCTTCGAAATTTAGCGCCTGGGCGCGTTCTAAAAGCGGCTCAATCTGAGAGAGTCCGTCCAATAGGGAAAAGTGGCTATGCACGTGGAGATGGGTGAATTTCATTGAGTTCATTATAACATGGTATAATTAAGTCACCATGAGCGAATCAATAGAAAAACAAAAGCTTGAAATTGAGGTTGCCGAGAAGGAGCTTAAGTTGAAAGACTTCTTCGCCAATTTTTCAAAATTTAACCGTCGTGCTTTTTTTGTTCTTATTATTCTTTTGATTCCGATTTATTTTGTTGCAAAGTTTGCGGTCGCCGAAGTATACCTTAATGGTTTCTCAAAAAATGAAATTACTGCACATCAAGCGATAGTTCAAGCCTTGCCAGTGCAAATAGTAGAAACTAAAGCGCTTACAATGGTTGGTGATAATTATTCCGCTTATGCCTTAATAAAAAATCCAAACCAAGATCTTTCTACAAAAGAGCTAAAGTATAAATTTATATTTTTGGACGCTGCCGGTAAGGAGTTGGGTAGTGATAGCGATAAAACCTATTTGCTTGGCGGTGAACAAAAATATTTGATCTTACCAAACATTCATTTAAAGCAACAGCCGGATCAAGTTCAAGTTGAAATTACTGATCCAGTTTGGAAGCGCAGGTTCAGTATCCCAAACATTTTAATTAAAGCCGGTATTCCGCAATATCAAGACCAAACTGATCCGATCGGTTTTACCCTGCAAAGCAATATTAGCAATCAAAGCAATTCCACAATCGGTGCAGTGCGAATTAGTGCGGTGGTTTTTGATAAAAACAATAAGATCATTGGCGTAAATCAGCGCACCGAAAACACTTTGGCACCTAAAGAAGTTCGAGATTATAAAATGTTTTGGCCAATTCCATTAGCAACACAAGTGTCTGGCACACCGCGGATAATAATTGAAACCAACGTTTTAGATCCCGAAAATATCAAATAATGAATTAAATGAATAACTTTTTTTCAAAGATTAAATATTTGGACATAACGGTGGCAGTAATCTGCTTTCTTTTATTGCTGGTTGGTCTTTCTTTGATATATAGCACTAGCTTAAATGGCAGTAAAGCAATTTTTTACCATCAAATTATTTATTCTTTAATTGCGATCGGGTTGTTTTTATTTTTTGCTTTTTTTGATTATCGTACTTTAACTAAGCAAAGCCGCTATTATTACTTGCTATTCGTAGCCTTATTAGGCGGGCTGATTTTAGTAGGTAGAGCAGTACAGGGAAGCAGCCGCTGGTTTAACCTAGGGGTGATCAATTTGCAGCCGGCAGAATTGATGAAATTAATTATGGTTTTAGTTTTAGCGCGGTTTTTTGCACTTCGAAGAGGGGAGATCAACACTTTTAAAAATGTTAGCCTGTCTTTTTTATACGTTTTGATTCCAATGCTTTTAATTGCAAAACAACCGGATTTAGGTTCGGCAATTGTAATTTTTGTAATCTGGTTGGGAATGTTATTTTTCAGTACGGTTAATAAAAAAGTTTTTATCTATCTGTTCATTGCACTGGCGTTATTTTCTGGAGTAGCATGGAAAACTTTGCTGCACGATTATCAGAAAAATAGAATTGAAATATTTTTAAATCCGGATCGCGATCCAAAAGGTAAAGGTTACAATGTTCGCCAGGCGACAATTGCGATTGGTTCTGGCGGGGTGTTTGGGCGTGGCTTGGGCAAAGGCTTGCAAAGCCAGTTACGGTTTTTACCTGAAAGGCAAACCGATTTTATTTTTGCTTCGGCATCAGAGGAGCTTGGTTTTTTGGGTTCAATGGTAATCATTACCCTTTACTTTATTTTGTTATTTAGATTACTGATTATCTATCGGCAGTGCCGGGATGATTTGTCGCGTTTTTTGATTATCGGAATATTTTTTATGATGCTCTCTCAGGTGGTTATTAACGTTGGTATGAACATGGGGATTATGCCGGTTACCGGAATTCCTTTGCCAATGCTTAGCTACGGAGGCAGTTCGCTACTCACTGTTGCAATTAGCATGGGTATTGCAGAAGCGGTAGCAATTAACGCCAGAGGAATTCGGCTCTGAAACGGCTTAATTAAGCTAAACTCAAAATAAATAATTGACTGAAAAATCGACTCTGTTAAAATGAAATTAAGGAAGGAAAAAAATGAAAAGAATCGATTTCAAAAAGGTTATAGAATGGTTATCCAAAGCCCTGCGCTGTCCGATTTGCGGTTACGAATACAACTTGGAAACCACCAAAATCATTGATACTAAGCAAGAAGACCAAACCCACGCAACTTTATTAGTACATTCTGACTGTACCCGATGCAAAAGCTCGGTAGTTTTTGGCATTTCTATTGAAGGCGGGGAGATTTTCTCGGCGGTTATGGTTACAGATCTAACCAGCAATGATACCAAGAAGTTTTCCAAACAAGACCCTTTGCGCGCAGACGATGTCTATAGCGTGCATCAGTTTTTGAATGGTTTTGATGGGGACTTTGCCCGGGCATTAGGGAAATAATCAGCACTTGGCAAAACCACTTAAAGCTGTTAGAATACGTGCACATTAAAAGGGGATGGTATCGCACTACTTATTAGTGCGGAAAGAGTACCCGGGGTTTTATAGAATGGAAAAGATTGAATTACAAGCAGTTGCTAGACCAACTTACTCAGTTGAAAAACTAAGAAAAGAAGGTTCAATCCCTGCAATCATATACGGACATGGCAAAGCTACTGAACATTTGGCGTTGTCCTATTCTTTGTTTGATAAAGCTTTTCGTAAGGCTGGAGAATCAACCTTGGTTAATCTAGTTATTGAAGGCAAGGCAAAGAATGTAATTATCCAAGATGTTCAAAGACATTACTTAACAGGTAAATACATTCATGCCGATTTCTACGAAGTAAGTATGACTGAAAAATTGAAAGCAACAGTACAATTAGAATTTATTGGTGTTTCAAATGCTGTTAAAGCAAATGGCGGTACATTGGTAACAGTATTGCAGGAAGTAGAAGTAGAATGTTTGCCAGCAGATTTGCCACACAACTTTGTGGTTGATATTTCTGTCTTGAATACATTTGAAGACTCTATCCACGTTAAAGATTTGAAAGTTGATTCTAAAGTAGAAATTTTGACTGATCATGAAGAAATGGTTGCTAAAGTTAACCCTCCTCGTGACGTTGAAGCAGAATTAGCCGCTCCAATTGTGGAAGACGTTTCTAAGGTTGAAGGCGCAGCTGAAACTAAACCAGAAGATGAAGCAGCTGATAAAGCTGATAAGAAAGAATAGTTTATACCTTACTACAGGCAAAAAATAAGCGATCGCACTTGTGCGATCGCTTATTTTTGATATGTTATAATGACTTTATGCAAGGCTATTCGAATCGATCAAGTAAAAACCTAAATAAGCCACGAAAAAACTTATTCATTGGCATTGCCGCTTTGATAATTTTTGTTGGCATTTTCGCTATGGTTCACGCTGCTACAAAGAAAAGCATTAAAACCGTTTCTGGCTCTGCAGCGGAACAAGATTCAAAAATCTTTCAATCCCAAAGCGATTATCAAAACAGTTTAGCCAATGCTGATAAAATCCCTGCTATAAATGGCGTAATGACTCCAAGCGCTTTGGTGCAGCGTCCTTTTGCAGTAGTGATTGAAAATCTTCCTGCCGCTCGACCGCAATCCGGACTTTCTCAGGCAGATATTGTCTACGAAGCTTTGGCAGAAGGCGGCATTACGCGATTCCTGGCGGTTTTCCAAACCCAACAAGTTAAATCAATCGGGCCAATTCGCAGCGCTAGAACATATTTTAATGATTGGGCACAAGAACTAGGGGCAATCTTTGCCCACGTCGGTGGCAATAGTGACGCCTTGTATTATTTAAAGCAAGGCATTCCTGGACTGTCTGATGCGGATCAGTTTGTGAACGGCGCTTACATGACCCGTATTCCACCGCGCTTGCCCCCGCATAACACTTATAGTTCTACTGACAAATTGTTTGCGATGGCTAAGCATGATAAATTTAGCGCCACAAAAACTTACAGCGATTACATTTTTAAAGACGATGCCGCTTTAGCGCAACCAACTGCATCAAAGATAAACATAAATTTTTCTTTGCCGGCTTACACTGTGAAATGGCTTTATGACTCTAAAACAAACACATATAAAAGATATAACGCTGGTGTGGCCACAATCGACGCTGGTAATAATAAAAGCGTAAATGCTAAAGATCTTATAGTGCAGCGCGTCCGTAATTGGCCGGTAAAATCCGACACTCTTTATGCGATCAGCATGGGTACTCGCGAGGGCGGTGACGCTGATGTTTATATGGATGGCGGGGTAATTCACGGTACCTGGAAACTGGTTGATGGTCGCACAAAATATTTTGACCAAACCGGTAATGAGATTGCTTTAAACCGCGGTCAGATTTGGATTGAAATAGTTCCTCCTGCTAACACTGTTACGGCACAATAAAATGAAATATATCAGAGAATTGGGCAGAATTTTATTTGTGGCCGGACTTTTAATTATCTTTGGAGTATTTACCCGTCCAGATAACAGCGCTCCGGTATTCAGCACGCCGCCGGTATCAGAGCTTCCGGCAGAAATAAATATTCATCCCGCGGCTCAACCAGGAATACCGCGTTCGGTACGGGTGCCGGTTTTGATGTATCACCACATTGGTGAAATGCCCTCTAACCCCGATCGTTACCGAAGAGACTTAACTGTTAGCACTGCTGACTTCGAAGCAGAAGTAAAGTTTTTATATGCCGCCGGCTATAGCTGCATTAGTACTCAGGCGTTGTATCAATACCAGCAGGGCGAAGTAGATTTGGCAAAAAAACCGTGCGTTATAATTTTTGACGATGGTTTTGATGATGCTTTTAAGAATGCTATTCCAACTTTGCTTAAATATCGCATGACTGGTTCTTTCGCGGTAATAACTCAATATGTTGCAAACTCCGAATATGCTAGCTGGCCGACAATTTTAGGAGCACAAACCGTCGGAATGGAAATAGTTTCGCATAGCCAGCACCATATCGATTTCACATCCAGAAAATATTCCCATCAGGATAAGATCAACGAAATTCAAGGCAGTCTCAAAGATATCCAAGCGCATCTGCATACAGCACCGATTACCTTTGTTTATCCTTATGGGCACCATGATTTAGAAACAGAAGCGATTGTTGCCGGCAGTGGTTTTAAAATGGCTTTCACTACCGCTCCAGGATTTTACGGCGAAAATAAAAACGCATACGAGATGCCTCGGGTGCGCGTGCATGGTGTGGAAGGGATTGATCGTTTTGCTGAATCGCTTGGAATAACCCTGCATAAGTAGCTAAACCTAAGCCAAGGTAATTTCAATAATTCGGTCAAACTTCGAAAAGTCTTGATGAATTTTTATATCTGCGTTCGGCAGATACTTTTTTATCTTTGAGCTTAAAGCTTTGGCTTGATTGTAATTTATCTCTAACAAAATTACAGATTGTTTCAAATCCAATAAAGAAACTTGTTTAATAAATTTTTCTATTAAATCGTAAGAGTTTTTACCGCCATACAAAGCCAATCGCGGCTCTTTTTTAATCGTTGGCTCTCTTAACTCCTTTTTGGAAAGATAAGGAAGGTTTGCCGTTATTAAAACCTTTTGTTGCCCAGAAAGTTTTTTAGCTAAAGGGTTAATCAAGTTGCCTTTAACAAATTTGATTGAAGAGTTTTTTAAAATATTTTTAGAGTTCTTTTTGGCAATCGCTAAGGCCTTACTGGAAATATCAATTCCATAAAAATCCGCTTTGAGTTTGTTTAAAGTCTTTCCTAAAGAAATAATGATTGCTCCAGAGCCAACACCGACATCTATTACTTTTTTAAAAGTTGCTTTGTCGTTTAACTGAATTGCGCGTTCTACTAACTGCTCTGTTTCTGGACGGGGGATTAAAACGTTTTTAGTTACTGTAAATTTGTTTCCAAAAAACCACTTGTACCCCACGACGTACGCTAAAGGGTTTCCGCGTTGCAGTTGCGAAAGCATTTTTTTGTATCCAGCTGATTGTTTTTTATTCAATACAAAATCTTGATGGGCAATTAAGAACTCTTTGCTCTTTCCAGTAATTTCCGAAAGAATTATTTCTTTTTCAACTTGTAGGTTCATATAAGTACTTAGTATTCAGTACCATGTACTGTTAAATTGCCGCTTTTTTTAGTTTCAAGTCTTCTTCTAATAAAGCATTAATAATCAAATCTAAATTCCCTTCGAGAATTGTGTAGATTTGGTTGAAGTTTTGGTTGATTCGATGGTCGGTTAAGCGATCCTGGGGGAAATTATAAGTACGAATTTTTTCAGAACGGTCGCCGCTGCCAATTTGAGCTTTACGCTTATCTTTATATTCTTTTTCTCGCTGTTCTTGGTAGAAAGCAGCTACACGGCTGCGAATAACCGCAAGGGCTTTTTCGCGGTTCTGGGCTTGGCTGCGTTCATCTTGGGACTGTGCAGTGATGCCGGTAGGCAAGTGCACAATTTTAATAGCGGAGTATGTGGTGTTTACGCTTTGTCCGCCGTGTCCTGAGGCAGTATTCGCTGTCATTTCCAAGTCTTTCATTGGAATGTCGATGTCGGTCTGATCAAATTCTGGAAGCACAGCCACTGTTACAGTAGAGGTGTGTACGCGCCCGGCTTTTTCGGTTTCCGGCACTCTTTGAACGCGATGCACCCCAGATTCAAACTTCATTTTGGAATAAACTTTTTTGCCTTTCATTTCGAAAACGACTTCTTTGTATCCGCCAATATCGTTGCGGCTGGCAGAAATAATGCTGGTTTGCCACTTTTGTTTTTCCGCGTACTTCGCGTACATTCTAAAAAGTTCTGCAGCAAACAAAGCCGATTCATCACCGCCCGCTCCAGCTCGAATTTCAATGATGATGTTTTTTTCATCCAAAGGGTCGCTTGGAATTAACAAGGTTTCGATTTCTTCTTCTAATGTCGCAACGCGCTTAGATATTACACGAATTTCTTCTTGAGCGATTTCTGCCAATTCATCCTTGCCTTCGGCTAAAATTTTATTTTCTTCAAGTTCTTTTTCGTGTTTTTCTAATTCTTGAATTTTCTCAACAACTGGAAAAAGGTCCGACTGTTGTTTGCCGAACTTAGCAATTTCTTCCGGAGTAGCGTGACTAAGCTTTTCAGAAAGGGAATGGTATTCTTCTAAAATTTTGGTATACGAAGGCTTCATGGATATATTGTAACATCTAATGTCTAAAACTGGGACAGCTTAATTTAGGGCATATAAAAAACGGGCTTTGGGGGTGGCGGTGGTAGAATTTTTTAACGGAACGAACTTTTGCTGTTCGTGAGTTTCGGTAAAAAATTACTACCCCGACAGGACCCCTGCCCGTTTTTTATAGTAGCTACTTAGCAGTCTTCTTTTCAGCCTGACTTTTACGAGGCTTCTTTACAGTCTTAGTTTCAGCGTAAACGACAGCTTTTTCAGCGCGCTTTCTGAACTTATCAACGTTACCAGCTGTATCCATAAGCTTTTGCTTGCCTGTATAGAAAGGATGGCAATTTGAACAGATTTCTACATGGATTTCATCTCTAGTAGAACCAGATGTGAAGCTATTGCCGCATGCGCAGCTAAACTTCGCGTTTGGATTATATTTTGGGTGTAGTTCGTTTTTCATACCCAATAGAATAACATATAGGACGGGTTTTGTAAACCTATGGCCCAAGCCTTTAAAACCAGCCTTTTATGGATTAAGGGATTTATTCCAAATAAGTTAAACCATTGCTGTCATATAGCATCGCTTGATCATCGGCAATGCGAAGCACTTCGATGTTTTTTTGTTCTTCATACTTTTGTGTTTCTTGTTCTTGGTCTGGCGTATAGTGTGGGTAAATGTCTCGCATAACTAATCTTATCGCAGTAAGATCTTTTAACTCGACCTCATTTGAATCACGGTAGTCGCCGCCTAACGCACCAGCAATTTCTACGGAGTTACCCAAAATAATACTACCTGCGCTGACTCCGATATAGGTCTTAGTCGACGAAAGGTCTAATCTTAAAAGAGAGCCGAACTTTCGCATTCGAGCAAACTTCATAAGTTTGAAAGTATTGCCGCCGGCAACATAAATTAAATCAGCGTCAATAATTTTCTCTAAACCTTCGTTTTCAAAATCAACAAATAGCACGGTTTTGTAACCAAGCTTAATTAGCTGTTCTTTTGCCACTTGAACATATTTACTATGGTCTTTTTCTTCTGCAGCAGTTGTTATAATAACTGCTTTTTCTTTCGGATCTGTTTCTAATAATTTAGCAATCTCTTTGTTAAGTTTTGGATCTGATAAGCCGGTTGATGTCAGTATGTATCTTTTCATAGAATTCTTGTTTTTATATATCTAATTAAAGCATGCCAGGGACTATTTGTCATATTATAGATAACCTGTTATAATCCACTTGTTATTAATTAAACATATTTCGGACAGATCCTGTCTCGATGGCCTGCGGGCTTCAATCGAGATCACCGAAATAGAAGTACAAGGATCTCTGCCTGGCGCTTTAATGCTGCCAGCGGTTATCAAAGAAAGGTTTATCGAATGAAAGATGTTTCCTTACCGGAACTGTTGAAGTCCGGCGCGCATTTTGGTCACCAAACTTCACGTTGGAATCCAAAGATGCGTCCTTATATTTTCACAGTCCGCAACAATATCCATATTATGGATCTTGAAAAGACCCGTGCGAAGCTATTAGATGCCATGACTTTCTCAAAAGAGGTTGCTGCTAAGGGCGGTTATGTTTTGTTCGTAGGCACAAAGCGTCAATCCAAAGATGCTGTAAAAGCAGCTGCAATTTCAGCTGGAATGCCTTATGTTATCACGCGTTGGTTGGGTGGTACTTTCACAAACTTCCGTACAATCCAGAAATCTATCAAGAAGATGGAAAAATACGAAAACTTGAAAGCTACCGGCGAAATGGAAAAGAATTACACTAAAAAAGAAGGTTTGATGATGGAACGCGAGCTTACAAAAATGAAGACTTTGTTCGAAGGTATCAAAGACCTACGTAAGCTTCCTGAAGCAGTTGTAATTTTCGACGTTAAGCATGACGAAATTGCTTTAACAGAAGCTCAGAAATCAAAAGTTAAAATTATCGCAGTTGTTGATACAAACGGCAGCCCAGATAAAATTGATTACGTTATTCCTGCAAACGATGATGCAATTAAAGCCGTTGAATTAGTTGCAAATGCTTTGGCTGATGCAATTATCGATGGCAAAAACTCTTTTGTGCCGGTAAATGCTCCGATCAATGCGGTAAATACGCCAAAGCCAGCACCCGTCGCTGCAAAAGAAGCGCCAGCAACAGAAGCTGCGAAGTAGTACGTACTAATACTTTTATTACAAGATAAAAATAACAACAAGGTCCGTCCTTCCACCCGGTCCTCCTGGTGGAGGACGCAGGCGTAAGGGCAGACCTTCGGAGACGTTAAACATGGAACTATTAAAAGAACTTCGCGACTTAACTGGCGCGGGGATGATGGACATCAAAGCAGCTCTAGATGAAGCTGGCAATGATAAAGAAAAAGCAATCGATATTTTGCGCAAAAAAGGCCAATCAAAGATGTTGAAAAAATCCGACCGTATTGCAAACGAAGGTCTGATCGAAAGCTACATCCACGCCGGCGGAAAAGTTGGCGTATTGCTGGAGCTTAATACTGAAACAGATTTTGTAGCGCGTACCGATGATTTTAAGAATCTTGCTAAAGAGTTAGCTTTGCACATTGCAGCTGCAAACCCTTTGTACGTAACTACAGCAGATGTTCCTAATGAAGTTATTGAAAAGGAAAAGGAAATCTACAAAGAACAGGCAAAAGATTCCGGAAAACCAGAAGCAGTTGTGGAAAAGATGATCGAAGGCAAACTTGCAAAGTACTTTGAGGAGACTTGTTTAATGGAACAACCCTTCGTAAAAGAGCCTGAAAAGAAGATAAAAGATTTTATTGCAGAAAAAGCTGCGAAACTTGGCGAGAATGTTGTCGTAAGACGATTTACACGCTATCATTTAGGTAATTAGTACCCACCTAAATTTGTAGGGCAGGGTCGGAGGTTTATGTCCTTTCAGTTCATCGCTAATTTAATTATCGTTCTTTGCGTACTGGGAATTCTAGTGATATTTTTGCGCCGAATTCCTGAAGTCGTAGAAGAAAACGGTCAATTACAATTTGGCGGCAGCGCTGGGAGCTCAGAACCTTCGGAATCTGCAGTTTACTCTTTCTTTGTTGGAATAATAAATAAAATTTGGCACTTTATGTTGGAAGCCAAGGATTTGAAACAAGGTCAGATCTTGGCTTCCAAATTCGCTTCTTTTGTTAAACCAAAAGCTCGGGTAATAAATATTGGCGCCTACAATAGCATTGGCAAAGCGGCGCGTCTGTTCCAAGAAGGCAAAGACGAAGAATCGGAACAAACCTACATTCAAGTGATTCGCAAGCATCCGCATGAGTACAGCGCTTATGAAGGCTTGATAAAAATTTATTTTAAGCAAAAGAAGTACGATGATATTATTGAAATTTTAGAATATCTAGTATCACACAATCCTCAGAATGATTCGTACTTAGCGCAGCTTGGTAATGCCAACCTTTCATTGCGCAAATATGACGAAGCAGTAAGAGCTTATGAAAAAGCTTTAGCCTTGAATAGTTCAATTCCAGCAAGGTTTGTGAACTTAGGTCTGTCATTGCAGGGCGCAGGTAGATTAGGTCAAGCAATCGAGAGCTTCCAGAAAGCGGTAGACTTGGACCCAGCCAATATGCAATACTTAGTTATCTTTGCGGATGCCTTGTTAAAGAAAGGCGACAAAGACGCCGCGATTGAAATGTTAAGCGCGGCAAACAATCGTTATCCGGAGAATCTAGAGATCCAGCAAAAGCTGGTTGAAATTCAACAATAAATCATGGGCGGTTACCGAAGTAGTCAAACGGAGCTGACTGTAAATCAGCTGCCTCTACGGCTTCGAAGGTGCAAATCCTTCACCGCCCACCAAAACCATAAGTTGTCGAATGGCGACATGCCGTTGTAGCTCAGTTGGTAGAGCAACTCCATGGTAAGGAGTAGGTCATCGGTTCAATTCCGATCAACGGCTCCAGAAATAACCAGAAGTAAATAGAACAATTTTCCTCGCTTGACCGCGTGGTTTTTTTATTGTATTCTCAAAAATCCCCAACGGAGAAATAGATGCGTTACTTGTTGATCGCTTTGCTTATTGCGGCCCCGATCACGAGTAGCGCTCAGGGTCGGATAAATATTTCGCGCGGGTCGGATGACTGCATGAAGTTTAGCGAAAGCTATTTCCACATCGACACAGTTCAGGCTACTCCCGGACAAGTAGTCGAGAAGAAATGGCTGTTGCGGAATTGCGGCGGCGTGGTATGGAAAGACCGCTGGTTCGAATCAGTTCGCATTCAACCGGCAGACCTAGTCGCGAAGATTTTTTTGCCAGAAGTAAAACCCGGCGATTCAGTAATCTTCGAGCCGCGGGTTGTAGCACCAGTTCCGCCTGGTTTCTACAAGCGGAGCTGGAAAATGCAGCAACCGTATGTCGAACTTAACCCCTTTGGCGACGTTCTGCCATTGACGCTGGTGATTGCGGTAAGAAGCTTTGACTAATTCTGTTGATGGCAATAGAATTAGGGCATAGCCAACTCACCGTTTCACCGAGGGGGGCACCGATTATGCAAAGAGAATCGCTCGAAGCGGTTCGCGAAGGGCTGCTGAGCAAGGCCAGGGAAACCGTGGCGCGCCTAAAGGCAGGCGAACTGAATGCGCTGCCGTTGTTCCAACAGCAGCGCGATCAGTTCGTCACCGATTGCGACGGAGACATGGATCGGTTCGTGGAGATCCTGGGAATCACACGAGCAGACGTCGTCGAGTGGCAGCGTAGACTGCACGAAGGCCTGCCGCCCGCTGTACAGTGCGGCGGATTGGCTGCTCAGCCACGAGGCATGGCGGTCGTGTAGACAGCCGAGCACATCAAGTAGGGAGGATAGATATCAAAGCAAACGAAAAAGGCGACCGCACAATGCGATCGCCTTTTCTCATTTTGATTTCAGAGAATCAATATTAAGCAGCGGCTTCTGTATCATCAGCAGCTGGTGTAGCTTCATCAGCAGCACCTTCAGCTGGCATAGCAGCAGCGTCGTCTTGCTTTTCTTCAGTTTCGTCTATAAACATGGATTTAATTCTCCAGATAGTTAATTGTTTAATCGAGACTTTAAACATGTTAGCATAGCAATTGGCTAATAGCAAGGGTTGTTTTATACAAATAATGGAAATTCTTTTAAAAAAGTATTAGACCTTAATTCTTGTTTGCTTCATATTTTAAAAGAAGTGTGCCTTTTTTGTTAAGTTTAGTAATACTCTGAAGAGTTAGGTCAATATTTAATTTTTCGGAGAGGACTAGCTGATTTCCAATACCAAATAAATAGGGTTCAAGAGTAAGCCACACTTCATTCACCAATTTTTCTTTAAAGAATTCCGTATTTAGGTGCTCTCCACCAAGCAGCAGTGCTTCTTTATAACCACGATCGTCAAGTTTGTTGATAATGTTAATAGCACTACCGTTTACAAACTCAAGCTGTCCTGGGACCACTAAGTCTAGATACTTTTCAGGTTCCGTCGTGAAAACTACGTGTAATATTTTTGGAGAAAGCTTTATCATTTTTTTAGCAGCATCAAAAGTCTTTCTTCCCATAATAAGCAAAGATTTTTTTTTGATAAGAGAGGAGAAATTATCTTGATCCTCTTTTGATGTCCATTGAAATATTCTTGATTCGTTCCATCTTGTTGTCTTGCCATCAAGGGAGGTAACCATTAATAAAATAATTTTCATAATTTGGGGTTAAAAACTTTTTCTTTTCTGTAATACTGCATTTTCGGAGTACCATCGTTTGCGTAGCTCACCTGCTAAGAAGAAGGAGCCAGCAACCAATATTAGGTCATTAGTCTTCGCAAGTCTTAGAGCTTTAGATAAAGCATCTTCTGGATCAAGATAGATTTCTGTTTCCACTCCTTTTTTAAAATATGCTTTAGATTTCTCTAATAGTTCTTTAGGGTGAGCACATTTTCTTTCTTTGTTTTGAAATCTAGTAAAGAAGATATGGTCAGCTTCTGGAATTATTTGCTCTAAAATAGAGATGTGATCTTTATTATCTGCAACCCCAATAATTAAGTATAGCTTTTTAAAGCTTAGCTGCTTTAAATTGTAGATTGTAGTATTTATTTTAGATCGGTTATGCGCACCGTCGAGAACTACCATCGGTTTATCCTGTATAAGCTCAAACCGACATACAAGGCGAGCGCTATTTATTCCTTGGATAATATATTTGTCCTGAATACCAATGCGTCCAGTAATAGCTGTTGCCAACTCTGCATTGTATTTTCTGTAACTGTTTTCCTTGGATAACACATTTAGCTCTACGCCTTTCTTCTTAGAGATTTCACTAAATATTTTTAAAATTGAAGGACGTTGTTCAGTTGTGAAAGCTATGGATCCTTTCTTGATTATTCCCGCCTTATCAAATCCAATTTTCTTTAAGGTTTTACCTAAAAGCTCAGTATGATCGTAATCAATGTTTGTAATAGCAGTAATAACTGGTCTCTTAATTACATTTGTCGCATCGTATCTGCCACCAAGACCTACTTCCAAGACCACCCACTCGCACTTCTGTCTTTTAAAGTAGACTAGCGCAATAGCTAAAAATATCTCGAAATAAGATGGTCTGCCATATGGACCCTCTATGTAAGCTTTGTCTATGAAAGGTTTCAAGTAATCAACAATTACAGCAAGTTCGTCAGGCGCTATGTATTTATCTTTTACTTTAATTTTTTCAAGAGATGTAGAGGCAGATGGGGAAGTAAAAGAACCGACATTCTTGCCTGCAGCATTTAATATCTCATGGATTGTATTTGTAACTGTTCCTTTCCCTGAAGTTCCAGTTATGTGTATAAATTTTATTTTTTCGTCTGGATTGCCAAGGAGTTCAAGGAAATATCGCATCCTTTTGAGATACACATCCGCATGATGTTTATCGATCATATAATCTCCTTGTAAGGGCAGATTGTTTAAGCCTTCAAGAAAATTAATTGCTTTGTGGTACTTTTCAAATTTGTTCATAGATTTCTGTTTTGATTCGCTAAAAATATAACATATATCTTAGAAAAGAGGTATCTAATTAAGTTGATTAAAAGCTAATAAAGTGCTATCTTTGCATTAGTTTTTGAACCAGAAAAAGCTGAAATTTCAGTCTCTGCTTCCTTAGCCCAAGTCATAGGAGATACGATGAAAAAGAAGAAAGAATCATTAGTGCTCGGAAGGATGTTGCAGAAGATCGCTCCTCGTATTGGGGCGACTGTTCTTATGGAGCCGGAATGGGAAATCGTCGGCCAGATCACTTTCAAAAGTGGTCAGCACTCCTACTTCCGCTATAACACTCTCGATCTGAACCCAATGGGAGGGTCAGAAATCGCTCGTGACAAGGACTACTCGAACTTCTTCATGAAAGAGATGGGTTACCCGATCGTGCCAGGCTCAAAGACCTTTTTTTCTGAACAGTGGGGCCGAGCGATTGGCGCCCCTCGCAGAAATATGGACGCCGCATATAGGCACGCACGTAAGATTGGTTTTCCGGTCATCGTGAAGCCGAACAGCGGCAGCCAAGGCGCCGGTGTTTCGCTAGTCCACAACAAGCGAGAGTTCTACAAAGCTATTCGCGCTGTTTTCAAACGCGATCGAATAGCGCTCGTTCAGCAGCCTGTACTTGGGGTGGATTATCGCCTGGTCGTACTCGACAAAAAAGTGATCTCTGCCTACGAGCGCATCCCGCTCAATATTGTCGGCGATGGAAAATCCACAGTCGAACGGCTCTTGAAGATCAAGCAAAGGCAGTTTGTCGCTTCAAGTCGAGACACCCAAATCAAGGCGGACGACCCGCGAATTCCGATAAAGCTGCTCCATCAAGGGCTTAGCTTACGTTCGGTCCCTGCAAAGGGTCAGAGGGTCTACCTTTTGGACAACGCCAATCTATCCACTGGGGGCGATTCTGTTGATGTAACCGATAAGGTGCATCCGGAGTTCAGGAAACTGGCCGTGAAGCTTACTCGTGATATGGGGTTGCGCCTTTGCGGCGTTGATCTCATGATTGAGGGCGACATCAGCCAGAAACCAAGTACATTTTGGGTTCTCGAAGTCAACTCTGCGCCAGGGCTGGATCACTACGCCAAGATTGGCAAAGCGCAAGAGAAGGTCGTGGAGGAGTTATACGTGAAGGTTCTCAAACACATGGAGCACTAATCAAAACGCCGGGCAATTGCCACCGATGCTGGAGTTTCACCGCTCCAGCATCTTTTTTTAAAATACATCTATGGAAGAAGTAGCCGCATTAAAAGAATTACAAGAAATATTTTCCCAATGCGCGGGGTTTGTTTTATACGTACCCACAAAAAGTGAAGTTGATTATAACGATTTATCATTTCCTTTAGAAATAAACAAAAACAATCTCATTGTCATTCCAAAAGATAAAAATAGTGATCCATTTGAGTGGGCAGATAATTGTCTAGCTAGATTTAAGAATGGCCCGGTATCGGTTTTTATTCCAGGAACAATGTTTGATGTTTATGGTACCAGGCATGGAAAAGGCGCTGGGTGGTATGATCGTTTTCTTTCTAAAATTCCCTCTAATTGGGTAAAAGTAGGTATTATTGATAGTACAAAATTTTCAGATCTTAAGCTTATAAGACAAGAATGGGATCAGCCTGTTAATTGGATTATAGTGAGAGGTAAGGCTTCTTGGAGAGTCTATAAGGCACGAAGCGAGCCTCATAGTCTTTGACAGTTTTGGGAATTTGTGTTAAATTTTAGTAGTTAATTTGACCTACGGCATTCACTTGCCGGCTTAGCTCATCCGGTAGAGCAACGGTTTTGTAAACCGTAGGTGGTCGGTTCGAGTCCGACAGCCGGCTCCATAACCTAATAGGAAAATATGTCACAAGATAACCTAATAAAGCTAGAATGCACAGAGTGTAAAAACCTGAATTATCATTCTAGAAAGAATAAGAAGCTAAATCAGAAGCGCTTGGAAATCATGAAATATTGCAAGCATGAACGTAAGATGACCTTGCACAAAGAAACCAAGTAATTAAACAGCTTGCGCGCTATATGCTCGGAAGCTGTTTTTCTTAAGTAGTGTATAATTTAAGTGTGATCATGCGGGGCTCGTATAGTGGTATTACGGCGGTCTCCAAAACCGCTTACGTAGGTTCGATTCCTACGCCCCGTGCCAAAAATACTCCATCCATCAGGATGGAGTATTTTTGATTTGGTAGCTATGGAATACGACTCGATTCCTGACCTTCTTTGATTTGTTTTGCGTTAGCAAAACGAAGAGGGAATGCAGCGACTGTAAGGAGCTGCAAGCCCCGTGCCAAAAACTCCTCACTCGTCGTAGTGGGGATTTTTTGTTATGCTAGGGTTATGGAATTATCTACACAATATAATAATTTTGCTAAGAAGTTTTCCGAGGTTCATGACACCGGTGAAAACAGTAATAATTTAAACAGGAAGTTGTTTTATAGTTATTTAGATTTTGTTAAGCCTGGAATGAAATTACTGGATGTGGCTTGTGGCGATGGTCTAGATTTACTTTACTATAAAGAATTGGGGGCTGCGGTATACGGAATTGATGCATCCAAAGAAATGGTAGCTTTAGCCCAATCCAGAATGCCTGACGCTGACATTAGAACAGGTCTTTTTGAAAGTCTCCCTTTTGAGGAAAACTTTTTTGATGTTGTACTTTCCAAATATGCAATTATGACTTCTTCTGACCTGAAACCAGTTTTTAAAGAAGTACACAGAGTGTTGAAACCTGGCGGAGTAATGATGTATTTGGTAACGCATCCATTTAGACAATACTTTGAAAAGAAAGATAATACAGCAGATTATTTTGAGCAACAAATCGTTGATTCCAATATTTTGAACAATACTATTCTAGTAAAGGAACCTTCCCATACCATGAACGAGTACTTAAACGACTTTCTTTTTAAAAATTTCGATGTTCAATTATTTGACGAACAATGGGACCCATCAGCGGAACAAATTGATGGAAAAAAATACCCAGGCTTTTTTATACTTAAAGCAGTAAAGCGACAGGGTATTTAGTTATTTCGGTTCCAACTTGCTCCCATAGCCCGTATCAAAAAACACCCTTTCGAGGGGGGTTATTTTCTCTAAGATCACCAGTATTGATGAGCTTAGAGGAAAGGGGAACATGCTATTGTTCCCCGGGACCTCACGCCAAGAATGACGTGAACTACAGCCTCCTGTGATTTGTGGTTTTACCGATCCATGGACGCAATTGCTTCCACTAACGTCGGTGAGAACATCGGACCGTACTCCCATGTTAGACGCTTTCGCATCCACACAGTTCTTCCGTTCCACTCCTCCT
Source organism: Candidatus Doudnabacteria bacterium (assembly GCA_028286905.1). Lineage (GTDB taxonomy): Bacteria > Patescibacteriota > Doudnabacteria > UBA920 > VMFF01 > JAQBQP01. Next base: position 499,402 of record JAQBQP010000002.1, on the reverse strand, counting down.
TGTCGAACAGTATGAGGTTTGCGCCACGACGGAAGCGAAACATCTCGTCGTGTTTGGCCGTTGCACGTTGAGCGAATTCTACGATCAGCGTCAGTTCCTCGTCCGTGTACTTCTCTGGTGGATCGGACACAGCTACGATGGAAGGGTAGTCGGGATTGTTAGGTCCCGGCCGGTCCATCGCCCGTATCAGGGCGTTAGCGACTCGGCAAATACCGAGACCGGAACCACCGCTGTTCCATATCACCTGTGCCGCTAGTTCTTCTCTGCTAGGCATGGAAATAAAGGTAAGAGGGTGAATGCCAATGTCACACAATGACATATTTAATTACAGCTGTCAAAAGGCACCTTTCCGTTTTGTTTTGTCATTTCAGTTCTAACCTCCCACAGCCCGTGCCAAAAAATCTCCACCCGAATAGGGTGGAGATTTTTTGATAGTCTATTATAAAAATTTTATGCGCAGTTTTCGCAAAGTCCGTAAAACTCTAAAGCATGCTCATCAATACTTTTGAAACCACTTTTTTTTAACACTTGTTTCTCTATGGCAGAGATATCGCAAGATTCAATCTCTTTTATTTTGGAACAACTTTGACACACCAAATGGTGATGGTGTTTTCCTTCATTGATTTCAAAAAATGAAAAATCTTTTTTTAGGTCAATTTTTTTTATCATACCTTTCTCAACGAATACATTTAGTATTCGGTATACTGTGGTTTGATCAGTATTTTTGTTCAAGTTTTTTAATATATCAAATACACTCACAGGTTTTGAATATTTCTGTAGCGCCGCTAATACTGAAAGGCGAGTGGGGGTTGCTTTTAAGCCGTAAGATTTTACCAGCTCTTTGTTTTCCATAATCATAGTATGGCACAAAGTTTAGCTAAATGCAAGTCACTTGCATTTGTTCCTGACCTCGTATATAGTAAATGCAAATCATTTGCATTTATGAAAATAGCTTTTGTGGGGAAAGGCGGTAGTGGGAAAACCACTACCAGCACACTTTTCTGCCGATACTTACAACAGAATAATTGTCCTGTCCTTGCAATTGAGGCCGACATTAATCAGCACATGAAAGGATCTTTAGGGTTGCCATTAATTGAAGTCTTGTCTTTGGGTACGTATCTTCCAGAGATAAAGGAGTACTTAAGAGGTTCTAATCCCCGAATAGAATCAGCCTCAGAAATGATAAAAACTTCCCCACCTGGCGCAGGATCTAATTTATTAAGGTTAAAAGAAACGAACCCACTATTTGAAAAGTTTTCTATTTCAGCTGGTAGCTTAAGATTTATGGCTGTCGGTGAGTTTAGCGAAGAGGACTTGGGAGTTAAATGTTATCACTCCAAAGTGGGCGCAGTGGAATTATTGTTAAACCATATGTTGGACAGAGAAGATGAATATGTTGTCGTGGATATGACCGCGGGTGCGGACACCTTTGCTTCCGGTATGTTTACAAAATTCGATATTACTTTTGTTGTCGTTGAGCCTACCTTAAAATCAGTATCAGTATTTGAACAGTATAAAAAGTTTGCGAAAGATTACGATGTAAAGGTTGTCGCAATTGGAAATAAAATTTCTGATAATTCAGACTTACAATTTTTGCAAAACAAACTAGGTGAAGACTTGTTGGTTTATTTTGGCCAATCTGATTTCGTTAAAAATTCAGAAAGAGGAGAGGTTATATCGATTAATTTTCTGGAGGAGCAAAATATCCAGGCGCTGAAAAAATTAATCCAAATAGTAGGAGAGTCAAAAAAAGATTGGACGAAGTTTTACAGACAGACAGTAGAGTTTCATATAAAGAATTCGGAAAGTTGGGGAAATGTTTCTATTGGTAAGGATTTGCGAAAACAAGTCGACCCAGATTTTGTTTTGAGAGATTGATATTTTGTAACCAGTTCCAAACATTCTGTTTGGCCCTGGTACTCAGAATATCATCGGAGGATGTATGTCTTATCAGTCGATCGTGTCTGTGCTGGACGAGCGCGGTGTTGATTTGGATACCGCAAGTGAGGGTCAGATGCGTAGCGCACTCTTCGAAGCGTTTCAGCGTGACCTGCCGCTCGGCGTCGCTTATCTGGGCGAGCTCGCAGCAAGGACGAAGGCGTCTGCTGCGAAGATCCTGGATCCTCAGGACCCGAACACAGCGTTGGGTAAGCAGATCACCCGTCTGCTTGGAACGGATATCGCTCGCAGTATCTGCGAAGCTGAGTTCGGCGTCGCTTTCGGTCTCTACAACTGCTGCGGTTCTGTGGCAGCGCCAACCCGCGAGCTACTGGCGATGTCGCCGTTGGAGCAGATTCAGCTTCAGAACGGCGCTTTGGCTTCGGCAGATTGCTGATCGTCAGACTGATCACTTGTGAGCCCCTGAGTGTTATATCTTGGGGGCTTACAGTATTTTATTGCTATAATCCTAATATATGAAAAAACTGTTTTTAATTATCTGTATACTTTTATCCTCAGTGCCTTTATTGTCCAAAGCACAAGACAATCAAAGTGTTGGCAATATTCCCTTAGAGGTGGTAGAGCCCGGAGCAGTAGTGCCACAAAGTTTTCAAAAGGCCAAAGTTCTTGAAATAACTAAAGATGAGCGATGGAACAGCGAAATAACCCACAGCAGTCAGACGATCCCTGCCCGAGAGCAAGATTCTAAACTACAAATTTTAGACGGTCCAGAAAAAGATAAAGTCATTAATTATCGAATTAATGAAAATCCAGATACGTATAAACAATGGCTTGTTAAAGGCGAAATAGTTGTTGTAACTAAAAATATGAATCAAGGACAAACCGAATATGCGGTTGTCGACAGATATCGTTTGCCAGCATTGGGCATAATGATCGTAATATTTTTAGCAGTAGTTATTTTCTTTGGCAGATTACGTGGCTTCACATCAATTCTAGGTTTAGTTTTCACAATCTTTATTTTATTAAAATTCATAGTTCCATCCATCTTGCATGGCAGTAATCCGTTATTGGTAACCCTAATCGGCTCCATCGTAATATCTGTTGGTTCTATTTATTTAGCACATGGTTTTAATAAGCGTATTAGCATTGCTGTTTTAAGTACTTTGATAACATTGGTAATTTCAATTGGGATGGCTGCACTTTTTGTGCACTTAGCAAAGTTATTTGGGCTTGGCTCGGAAGAAGCGTATTATCTCCAAGCAGGCTATGGAAGTGTTTTAAATCTTCAGGGGTTACTTTTAAGTGGAATAATTATTGGAACTCTGGGAGTACTGGATGATGTTACCACAAGCCAAGTGGCTTCTGTTGATGAAATACGTAAAGTGCATCCGCAAATCGAAAAGAAGAGATTATACCAAGGTGGTATATCTGTCGGGAAAGAGCACATAGCTTCTTTGGTGAATACATTGGTGCTTGCATATGCCGGCGCTTCGTTACCGCTTTTTTTGCTATTTGTTTTAAATACGGCTCAACCATTGTGGGTTACTTTGAATAGCGAGTTCGTGATGGAAGAAATAGTTAGGACTTTGGTAGGAAGTATCTCTTTAATACTTGCAGTTCCGATATCGACTGTGTTGGCTGTGACTTTTTTGACTCGGATGAAGCACGACCCAAACGATAAACCACTGCATAACCATCCGCATTAAAACGAGCATTCTTGTCTTATTTCAGTTCTAACTTGCTCCCACAGCCCGTAATTTTAGTGTATGGTATAATCGTCTTATGATAAGAAAATTTTGTTGAAATAATGAAACTTTATTAAGAAAGGTCAAAATTATGGATAATCAAATTTATACTTGCCCGATGCACCTTGATATTGTTTCAGATCAACTAGGCCGCTGTCCAAAATGTGGAATGACGCTTGTCTTAAAGGATCAGATCAAACCAATGGCGCACACAACCTCTGAACAAGGTTTAGGTGTGATCACTTGGAAAAGTTATCAACCTTTGATAGTGATCATTCTTCTGATATTTATTGCTTCGGTAATTACTGCTTGGAACGGACGAATTTCTTTGACAGGTTTTCTTCTGAATTTTATGACTGGATTCTTTTTAGTCTTCGGTGGATTTAAATTGATGGACGTAAAAGGTTTTGCTGAAGGTTATTCTACCTATGATCTTTTGGCTAAAAAGTGGTTCGGATATGGGTACATATATCCGTTCATCGAATTAGGTTTTGGTTTTGCTATGTTATCAGGATTGCATTCGATGTGGCTGTTGTGGGCGGAATTTGTTGTAATGGTTTTTAGCGGATTAGGAGTCGCGATTAAGTTTGCAAGGCGAGAACCTTTTATGTGCGCTTGTTTAGGAACGTTTCTCAAAGTCCCACTTACCTACGTAACGCTTATTGAGGATTTCGGAATGGCGATCATAGCTCTTATTCTAATCCTGTTGTAAAAAATAACTGTCTAAATTTGGTGGTTTTTTTGAGCAATTCTAGTTCCAACTTGCTCCCATAGCCCGTGCCAAAGCCACCTCGTAATGGAGCTGGTTTTTTGTTATGCTTTTTAGGTATCAACAGTTAAAATAATAACGGAATAAAATGACAGAAAAAAGTAAAGTGCTACGCATGGACAACATCGGCATCGTTGTGGAATCCCTCGATGAAGTTATTTCTTTTTTTACCGAGCTTGGTTTAAAGCTTGAAGGTCGCGCTATTGTAGAAGGAGAGTGGGCGGGACGTGTTACTGGATTAGGTGACCAGAACGTTGAGGTAGCGATGATGGTCACACCCGACAACCACAGTCGAATTGAGCTTTCGCGTTTTTTTACTCCTCCTGTCATTGCCGACCATCGAAATGCTCCAGTGAATGCTCTTGGTTATTTGAGAGCAATGTTCACTGTAAGTGACATTGATGAGCTGGTTGAACGGCTTAAAAAGTTAGGCGCCCAACTCGTAGGCGATGTGGTTCAATATGAGAATTCTTATAGGCTTTGTTATATTCGTGGGCCCGAAGGAATTCTTATTGGATTGGCCGAGGAACTCAAAAACTAGGAATATTCAATTGAAGTTCTAACTTCTTCTAGCAACCCACATCGCTTATTTTAAATAAAACACCACCAGGCTCAATAAGAACCTGGTGGTTTTGGTGCTCGGCACAAACGTTACGGTTGGTATTTGCCGTTTGCGCACTTGCTTGCGTCTACCCCCATCAGCGTCGCGGCTTGCGCGAACTGGTTGTTGGCGACCTGGACTCGGTTGTACCATCCCGAGATGTGAACCAGATGGCCGCTTGTCCCGTCCTTCCAGTAGATGCCGTCAGACCCTCCCTCGTTCGAAACGCTGGTGCCCTTGAGAGTCCAGCAGTTGATGGGTGATCCGTCGAACTTGTACTGCACGACGACCCAGTCGCTTGCGAAGTTTCTCGCATTCCACGAAGAGCAGGAACGTGAGAAACCCGCGCAACCCGTCAGGAGAAGGGTGGAAAGAATCGTGGTGAGACGCGGCATATGCATCTTCATTTGTTGCCTCCGTTGGAGTGTGTTCAAGGCGTTCGCCAGGAATATGATATTTTATGATGTTTTGTGGTAAAAGTCAACGGCACTTATTTGTTAATATTATTCTAACTTGCTCCCTCAATCCCTGCCAAAAGCCCACCTCGTAATTGAGGTGGTTTTTTGTTATGCTTTTGCTATGAAAATAGAAAATAAAATCTTGATACTTGGCGGAACTCATGGTAATGAAAAGACCGGCGTGTCTGTAGTGAAAAGCCTTCAAAGGAAAGAATATAAAAATTTAGAAGCTTTAATCGCAAATCCGAAAGCTGTAGAGAAGAATTTAAGATTCATCGAAGCAGATCTTAACAGGAATTTTGATTTGCCAGGCAAAACCTACGAGCATAAATTGGCGAAATCTCTAAAAAAGACATTTAAGAAATCAGGTTTTATTATAGAGTTCCATAATACCAAAAGTAAGAGTAACGACTGCGGAATTATTGTGACCAAACCTAATAAAGCACATATAAATTTAGCTAAATATTTTAAACTAAATAAAGTTCTTATTATGCCAAGAAAGGGTTCCGTATCAAGTTTTAATCCTGATAACTTTTTTTCTATCGAATTAGAAAGAAATTCAAAAATATATACGGTAAAATATATAATGGAAAAGTTAAGCGCGCTCGAATTGCCATTTCCGACTCAAAATGGATTAGCAGATCTTTTTGAATTTACCGGGAAAACGTTCTATAAAAAAGATTTGGCTCGGGCTAATGTAGATATCCAAAAACTGACTAATTTTAAAGCGTTTAATAAATCTGATAAAAAGAAGCTAGGACTTTCTTTAGATTTAATTTACGTGCCAATATTTATTGGTGAGTATGGGAAAGATTTTGGATTTCACGTTGCTTTGTTTAAAGGGCAGCGGTAATTTTCCAATTCTTTGACGAATACCACTAATCGTGGTATTTTATTTAATCCGGCAATTGGGTCGGTTTCGAGGAGGATTCTAAATCACGTTGATCTGGAGCTGAAGATGAAAATGATTTGCAAAGAACTCTGTGCCGCGTTCTTGGTTCTGACCTTGCACGCATTTGTTTTGGGGGCATTGGCTTGGGACGCCGCCCAGAAAGAGCACTACTCCGTGGTGTATCACGGCGAAAGCAAGCAGGCGATAGTGGATCGCCATACCAGAGTTCTGGTCGTTCAGAGTACGATCGTTGCCCGGCGCTTCTATCTGGAAAACGGACACCTGGTCATGGACGAAACCATCCTGCCAGGGAATCATCCACCGCTGATTCTGCGACTGCCACTGGATCAGGAAGGAGAGGCGTTATGGCATCAATATTTCAAGATCTCGTGAATTCGGTGCGCTCTCGAAACTTCGAGAGCGTCTACCCAGAGCGCATCATTTTATATGGTGTTTTGTGGATAGTTTTTCTGTACAACTCGTGTCAAAAGCCCACTTTGTAATTGAGGTGGGCTTTTGACAATTCCCATTACCCATGGTAATTTTATTTATCTCTCACTTGGGTTCAACTAAGGGGGTAATATGCGGGTCCTACTGTTCTTTAGCAACTGGTATCGGAATCGGAAGAAGGGCGCGGTAGCAAACTGCGAAGCTCCGCTTGTCGATCCCATCGTCGTTGATGAAGCAAGCGGCGGCAGAGCTTTTTATAGTTCGAAGCCCTGGCCCATGAATCTTTTCGAAGAAGTGGTTGCAAGGGGCTCGAAGGATCGTTGGTATCGGTTGATCCAGTCGCCGGATGTGAAGACGGCCCAGGATTCCATAGCGAAGAAGGATGTAACTTTCCCGGTGCAGCGCCTCAATCCGGATGGGACATGGGGGCCAGTTGAACAGCTGAGTTTCTGCCCTTTCCGTTTCGAGAGGGAGAGCGGTAAGCTCATTTTGAGCCATCCGCTTTATCGATTGGAGTGGCTGGAGGGTACGAGCACGGGGTACTGCGGAATCATTATGTAGGAGGAAGCCACAAAATAAACAGCGCGGACAAACATCTTGGTCCCGCGCTTTTAGTTTTATCACCTCTGTTTTTTTTAATAGTCCTTATAGCGGCGCCAAGAATTCATTATTCGTAATTGTGATGATTTTTTGATATGCTAATGTTAATTAAAAATATACTATGCCCGAAAGATATAGCTCCGAAGAAGCTTGGGAAGAGTCTCAAAAAATGCTGAAAAATATTAATGCTGGAGATGTTCCAGATCATACTTATCAGCAAGCTCAAGAGTTACTTTCAACTACTCCAGAATTTAACGAAAAAGGAATTGTTAATGATATAGTAGAAGGGATTAAAACCGGAAAGTATCCGTATTCATGCACTAGGTTAATTAATGATGTGTATAAAGTATTATCGTTCTCAAAATTACGTGTTGTAAATAATGTTCGCATGGACGAACCTCCTATAATTCCAGGAGTAGACGAAAAAGAAGCAGAACTTTTATATATTGGCGCTGCTCGCCAGAGCGTACAAAGAAGCGTCTCTAATAGGCGAGAAAAGATTATACCTGCTAAGGGATTGTTTGGGAAAGAAAAGAGGGAGATGGTCGATGATATTAGTTATGAAAAGGCCGTAGTCCCCGTTAAATATGAAGATATAAATCCTGGAATGGGAAATTCATTTTTTAATATGATTATAATTAGGCGGGCGTCTTTTCGGGATTCAGTGAAGAGAAGGAATAATATGACTTACGAACTTGCTTTGCCTAAGAACCTTATTCTTGCATTAATCGGAACAGATCGAGAAAAAGGCTTATTATTTTCTAATCCTAATTTAGTTCAAAGAATATTAGAAGGCGTTGACCCTGAAGGGCAGCAAGATTTTAAAAATGGACCTGAGTTTTCTCGTAACAGAAAACTTGCTGTGTTTGTTGAGCCGGGTGATCTTTCAGGGGAACCAAAAGAATTGAAGGAAAGTAGAAGGTTTGATTTGAGTTCTTTGCTGGAAGGCAAAGAAATATTGGAATATACGATTTAGCGATCTTTGTTATTCCAGTTTATCTTATAGGTCTGCGAAACTCCGATCTTGCAAATAGCACTTATTAGTGCTATTTTTATTTATCCCCGTAACAAGTCCTCCACAGGAGGTTTCAATGCAAAGCTTTTTAATCCAGTGGGAGTTGGTCCTGTTGCCTGTTTTTTTTGCGTTCGTGGCTCTCTTTGGGGCATCGATGGCGGGAGTAGCGTACGTTGAGAAAGCGTTCTTCTTCCGAATCATCATGGGTATGGTCATATCGTTCATCGGGCTGGTCGCGTTGTTCACCTCGATGGCGGTAGCGGTGTTGGTGAGAATGCCCATCCCGTGGCAGCGGGAGCTGGTGGTCACCGTGGTTGGTTTAGTACTTGGGGTGAGCCTCAGTGTTCGGACGATTAATCCGCTGTGTATGTTCTTTGCGCGGCGGTACGCTCGGGGCCGCGGGTTGCCGGCGCCGGTTCTAAGGTAAAGGAGGAACTTCTAATTGCGCATGATGCGCTAACGAAAAGAGCCCGACATTCATTTGTCGAGGCTCTTTTGTTTTGACGGAGGTTCTTTCATCTTGGCCTACGCTTTTAGTTTTTGTTATGAAAACTGCATGCTTGCCAAGTAACTTGACAGTAATGATTAGGTACCTTATTATTATTGAATGATATTCAAATCAAATCCTCTAAAACAATTGTTGTATCAATTGGTTAAGACCGCTAAAGCCGATGCGGAGAAGCGCTTTTCTGCAGCCAAGATAAGCGTAACGCCATTGCAATACGGCATTTTGGTTTTAATTAAGTCCAAACCAATTACAATCAAAGAAATGGCTAAGACTTTTAGTATGCAGCCCCCTTCGTTGGTTCCCTTAGTTGATGTTTTGGAAGACGAAAAGTATCTTTTGCGAAAGCCGGATAAAAAAGATCGTAGGAATCTTAATCTGGTAATTACCAAAAAAGGAACTCAGTTGCTCAGCAAATTTCCAATGGGGGACAGTGAGTCTGGTTTGAACAAAGCTTTTTCTAAATTGAGTGTAGCTAAACAAAAACAACTTTTAGAGTTGCTAAAAGAATTAAATAATAATTTTCCCGTATAACTATGACAACTCAAAACACCGGGTTCAAGAAATGGATTCCATTATTAGTAATGAGCCTTGCCCTTACTATTATTATTCTAGATACAACCATCCTTAATGTTACGCTAAGGACTATAATCGGCGATTTGCATACCACCATTCAAAAAATTCAATGGGTTATAACAGCCTACTCTTTGATGCTTGCCGCTTTTACCATTACCGGCGGCCGTCTTGGCGATTTATTTGGACGTAAAAAAATGTTTGCTTATGGCGCGGTTATTTTTGCGGTCGGTTCCTTTATTACCTCAATTAGCCATACCGTTGGGACAATGATTATTGGCGAAGCTATAATTGAAGGAATTGGAGCAGCGCTTATGTTACCCGCTACGGCATCATTGCTAAGAACCAGTTATGAAGGCAGGGATCGTCAAATTGCGTTTGGTGTCTGGGGCGGAATAGTCGCGGCGGCGGCAGCGCTTGGACCAGTTATTGGCGGATGGTTGGCAACTGCTTATAGCTGGAGATGGGCTTTTCGAATTAATATTTTTATCGCTGCAATGCTGGTGATAGGAGCATGGTTTATAAAAGAATCTCGGGATACAGATGAGAAGTCGGACTTAGATTTTATGGGAGTACTATTATCTGCTTCAGGAATGTTTTTCGTCGTATTTGGTGCGATAGAAGCTTCAACCTATGGCTGGTGGAAAGCAAAAGAAATATTTACTCTTGGATCCACAGCTCTAAGCTTCGGAAGCTTATCAATGACGCCAGTATTCATACTGCTTGGAATAATAATATTGGCACTTTTTATAGTTTGGGAAATAGCGCATGAACGTGAAGGTAGAACTCCGTTGGTTTCTTTAAAACTTTTTAAAAACTCTCCGTTTGTGGTAGGTTCTACAGTCTCTGCAGTGCTAGCGTTAGGTCAAGCAGGTTTAAGTTTTTCTGTGCCTGTTTATTTTCAATCAGTTTTAAAACTTGATCCGGTGCACACCGGCATTGCTATGATTCCTATGACCGCAGTTATTTTGATTGCTGCACCGTTGTCTGCTTGGGTCAGCAAATATATTTCGCCAAAGAGAATAATTCAAATTGGTATTTTATTTGATGTTTTAGGATTTATTGTTTTGCGACAAAGCTTGCACGTTGGTGCAAATCCGTGGGTCTTGGCCCCCGGTTTCGCTTTATTTGGTATGGGCATGGGATTAATGATGGCTCAAACTAGCAATCTAACTCTTTCAGCTGTTTCTGCCCAGCAGGCAGGCGAGGCTTCAGGAGTAACAAGTACAATAAGAACCTTGGGGCAAACTTTGGGTTCAGCAATTCTCGGAGCTATTTTGCTTACCACCATATCTTCAAACCTGGCTGCGGGTGTAAATTCTAGTAACGTTTTATCATCAGAAATGAAGCCGGCAATAAGCCAGGCAGTCGTCCAGCAAAGTTCAAATATTGAATTTGGCTCAGGCGCTAACCTTGGGGCAGGGACACCGCAAAATGTTACAAATGAAATAATTAGCATCAGCCATGAGGCGACTGTTAAAGCGAATAAGGCCGTTCTAACCTACGGCATTGTCTTTATACTTTTTGCTTTATTGATTTCTGTTAAACTTCCAAAAGAAAAAAATGTAGAGACTTTAGAGCAACCTGCAGCAGCGCACTAAATAGTGGATATGGTATAATGAATTTATAACTAATAAAAAAATATATGACAAACAAGGAATTTTTCCTAAAAACTCTGCAAGAAGAAGCACCAAAGTTTAGAGTGGCGATAGAAGCTTTGTCCGAAGATAAGCACTCTCATAAAGTTCATGAAAGATCTCGTGCCGCTGGAAACTTGGCCGCACAATTATCTTTGCAATGGAAAGCTATTTCTGGAATTATAACTACAGGCGTACCTGCCTTTAACCCGCATGAAATGGAAAAGCAAACCAAAGAGGATATGCTTGTTAAGTTTGATCAGGGAATGGCGCAGCTACAAACAGACCTTGAGCAAATTTCTGAAGAAGATTGGGAAAACGGTGATTCTGGTTGGGGTGAAACTTGGAAAGATAAAAAATATCATATGGCTTGGGGATTCTTATTCGACGCTATCCATCATCGCGGACAACTGACTACATACTTGCGAGCGATGGGAGCAGTGGTTCCATCAATTTATGGTCCAAGTGCGGATACACAAAATTAATAATCTAAAACATCACTCGTAGGAGTGATGTTTTTTTGATATTATAAAATCATGACAGAATTTGAAACCAGAGGCTTAAATGAGATAGAAGCGATGAAAGAATTCTTTACTATAAGGGTTTCTTCAGCTGAAGACAAAAAAATGATTTTACGCTTTTTAGATAAAGGAGATTTGCGAATTATAATCACATCAAATTGGGATGTGTATTTAGGAACGGATTTCCATAATCGCATAATTCAATCATTGGGTTTGGATAAAAATGAGTTGGTTCTTGAAGGCTACGTACAGAAGCACCTTAACGGTAGTATTGGCTTATCGCTTTCTGGGCACGAACATTTTGAAAGAATTGATATTTCTAAGGATAAACGGGATGTAGTAGAAAGTGCTATTAAGGCGAAAGTAAAAGATTTTTTTGATAATTTTTAAACACCGCTAAAGAATTAGTTTTTAAACTAGATTTTAAAAGTTCCTTCTTTCAAAAAAATTAGCATCTGTGCAATTTCTGAATCAGTTACATTTGCGATTGCTGCGGTAATGCTTGGTTTGTTTTCAAAATCAATTGGTGAACCAATTGATTTTTTATATGCTACTGCACAAATTCGATGGCCGCCTTCAATATGCATCAAATCGCCATTTGGCTTGCGAAATAAAATAATCGTCGTGGGTAATGGAAAATTATTTGATATTGGAATGATCCGATCGTGAGTTTTGCACCATTCCGAGAACTCTTTATATTTTAGCGCTTCTGCAAAACTAGTTTGCAATTGGTTATTAAAAAACTTTGACCATCCTTGATATGGGCCAATAATAATATTAGGCAGCGTTTCGTTTGGGTTTTCTATTATTTCCAAGGACCAGATTTTGGTATCCATACCCAATCTTAAAGCAGTGGATAGGCGCCACTCTGCAACTGAGTTAAAACCCTTAGCTTTAGCTACGGGCAAGATATTTCTGCCCTCAATTTGATTGGCTTCGGAATCAAGCCAAATATTAAATATTTCATCAAAAGTAGCTTTTTTATGCATGTTTTTATTATATATTATCAATTGTAAGAAGGATACCTTTGACAAATGTCATTAAATATGGTATTTTGTGATTGTTCATAAAATAGTCCACAATTCAACAAGAGGGTATAAAAGTGAGGCCCATGTTCGAGGATGTTGACGAGAAGATGCGGGCACTGAAGCAGAATGCTGCGGAAAATAAGAAGCTCCGCAAGGAGATCATCGAGCAAGATAAGCTGATGATCAACGGAGTGTTCCTGCTGGCGTTCAGCATGTTCCTCAGCTTCATCGCTGCTGAGATGACCCTGAACGTTGCGCTGTACAAGTTCGTCTACGCGCTCGGAATGACGATGGTCTTCTGGATCGCGCGCGGCGACTATTCGATCCATCGAATCGCGGCGTACATCCGAAGCGTCGAGGGTGAACAGCAGCAGTCGGGCTGGGAAACCGCCAAGGCGAAGCTGCGGTCGCGGAAGCTGATGTTCTTCGTGGACATCTTCGCAGCCAGCGGCCTGCTCTGGATGCTCTATGAGTGCCACGGACAGATGGTTCTGCTCGGCGCCGAACGGTTCGCAAACATCGCGTCCGGCTGCATTCTGCTGGGCATCGCATTCACAGTCCTGATGGTAACGCTGGCGCAGAAGCGCTGGTAGAGCCTCGGCCAGAAGCTGTAACCGGCGAGAAATCCGAAAGGAGAGTATCGCCGGTGTATTTTTTCGTTCACCTCGCCGATCGAAAGTTTTTTTGTTATGCTCATTCCATGACTCAACAGCAAGCTTTAGACATTTTGAAATCCGGCGCAAACGTTTTTTTAACAGGGGAGCCGGGTTCTGGCAAAACTCATACGATCAATAAATTTGTGCGCTACTTGCGCGAGCATAGCATTGAACCGGCAGTAACAGCCTCTACCGGTATTGCTGCAACTCATATCGGCGGAATGACTATTCACTCTTGGAGCGGCATTGGAATAAAAGAAGATTTAACTTCTTCAGATTTGCATAAGCTCGCTGCTGATCCAAAATTTGCCAAAAGAATTTTGCGAGCCCAAGTTTTGATTATCGATGAAATTTCAATGCTCTCTCAGCGAACACTTTCAATGGTGGATGCAGTTTGTAGATCGGTTCGAAAAATTCAAGAACCTTTTGGCGGGATGCAAGTGGTTTTTGTTGGTGATTTTTTTCAACTGCCGCCAATTCTAAAACAAGCTACTTTAGAAAGTCCGCATAAGCAATTTGCATATAACTCTCCAGCATGGCAACGTGCGAATCCGACCGTTTGTTACTTAACTGAGCAGCACCGCCAAGACGATCCGGTTTTTTTAAATATGCTTGCAGCAATTCGCCGGAATGAATTAGAAGAAGAGCATTTTGAATCGATTCAATCTCGAATTGTACAAAGAGCTGTAACGCCAATCCAGATTCCGCGATTGTTTACTCGAAATGTTTCTGTAGATAAATTAAACGATGAACGGCTGCAAAAGCTTCCTGGCGAGCACCGCCTTTATGTAATGACTAACACCGGGCGCAGCTCTTTGGTAGATACGCTTAAAAAAGGCTGTCTCTCGCCAGAACAGCTTTATTTAAAGGTTGGCGCAGTGGTAATGTTTACTAAGAACAATCCTCAAGCCGGCTATGCCAACGGCACCCTTGGCGTGGTTCGGGATCTTAGCGAAGGTTTCCCACTGGTTGAAATTCGTGGCGGTAAAAGAGTTGTAGTTACTCCTCAAGATTGGAAATCGGAAGAAGGCGGCAAACTTAGAGCGATGGTTAGTCAGCTGCCGTTGCGCTTAGCGTGGGCGATCACAATTCACAAAAGCCAAGGTATGAGCATGGATGCAGCAGCAATCGACTTAAGCGATGTTTTTGAATACGGCCAAGGCTATGTTGCAATCTCCAGAGTGCGCAGGCTTTCCGGACTGCACTTATTTGGAATAAATGAAAAAGCTTTCCAAGTGCACCCGGAAATTTTACAGGAAGACAGTAATTTTAAATCCGCTTCAAAAGAAGCACAAAAAAACTTCAGCGCACTAACTCCTGAGGACCTGATAAAGATTCAGCGAAAATATCTCAGCAGTATTGGTGGCACAGTTGATGCCCACGAAGTGCAAGAGCCAAAGAAAAAAGAAAAAGGCGATACTGCCTTAGAAACGCTGACGTTGTGGAAAGAAGGCAAGACTCTGGAACAAATTTGCGTTGCTAGAAACCTAAAACAAACAACTATTTTAGGACACCTAGAAGAGTTGTTAGAGGAACAAAAAATTAATCAAAAAGATTTATCCAGATTACTTTCGCCAGAATTGGAGCGAGCGCTTCCAGAAATTCACACTATATTTAGAGAAACAAAAGAAGATAAGCTAACTCCAATCTTCGCTAAGCTAAAAGGGCGATACACTTACGAACAGTTGAAGATTGCAAGAATGTTAATCAAAAAGAACAGCTAACCACAGAAGGACTAGAGTCTTTTTAGTTTATTTTCTTTTACCAAAAATTCTTAATACAAACAGAAATAAGTTTATAAAATCAAGATATAAAATTAACGCTCCCAGGATCGCACCTTTTTGTTCATCAGGAGAGTTAATATTACCGATGCTCATATTTTTAATGCGCTGAGTATCGTACGCGGTCAAACCGACAAACAGACCGATGCCAATTACGGTCGTAGTCCAGTACAAGGTAGTGCTTTGGATAAAAATGTTTACAATTCCAGCAATGATTATTCCGAACAGGAACATCATTAGCAGGTGGCCCCAAGAGGTTAAATCTCTTTTTGTAATATATCCATATAAAGCCATTACTCCAAACGTTGCAGCCGACACAATAAAAGTTCCGGCAATCGAACTTGCAGTATATGCCAAAAATATAGCGCTAAGTGTAAGTCCGTTTAACGCAGCGTATAAAAAGAATGATATTTTAGCGGCAGAAACTGACATTTTTGTGATTTTTGCGCTCAAATAAATTACTAAACCTAATTCTGCAATCATCAATCCGAAAAATATCAGCGGGCTGCCAAATACTATTTGTTGAACCGCAACGGAGCCAGCAACAAAGTAAGCTAATCCTGCGCTAATAAACAATGCCAAAGCCATCCAGCCGAAAACTCTACTAAGAAAAGCCGATTGATCTTTTATTACAACTGGGTCTATTGTGGTTAAGTTATTTTGGAAGCTATTCATGGTTTTATTCTAGCACGTCTATTCAGTGCCATTAAAGGTGTTTGGAGCATCTTGATTATCTCTGAACATAATCAGTTGCTGGACTACTGAACTAATATCAGAAGTATTGTCAGCGGAAATGCCGTATTTATCCGCCATCTCCAAAAGCTCTTCTAAGGCTTCTAAAGAGCCTTCGCTGGCATCATGTTCTAGTTGATTAATTTTATCATTAGTAAAAATGCCTTCAGAATCCATAAAATCTTCGGCGTTTTTTAATTGTCTGTTGTCTTCTGATGTTGTCCCTGGCAGATCTTTATCATAAAACGGTGTGTTTACTCCATTAGTTTGGCCCATATATTTGTATTCCTTTAGTTAAGCATAAGCTAGTAAATTAAATTAACAATTGTGGATTTTAACAGTATTCTGGTATAATTAAGGTATTAAAAGTATAAACCTTATGGAAAATTTAGAATATATTAAATTGACCGAAGAGTATAAAAAGGTAATGCACGATTACCACGATCTGCTAAAAGAGTTCTTCACCGAAACTACCGCCGGAACTTATCAGGAAGCAACAAAATTCTTTCATCGTAAGGAAGATGCAGAAGCTCTGCAGCAGCTAAAAGCAAAGCGTGATGAAATTGAAAAGAAATGGTTCGCTGTTGTTCAGGAAAACCAAAGCGCTTAAAAGTAATTTTAAGGAGATCTAATGCAAAATCAAAAAACTGATCAAGATTGGAAGAAAGAGTTAACTCCTGAACAATATCACATAATGAGAGAAAAAGGGACCGAAGCACCTTTTACAGGAGAATACGTCCATACTAAGGATAAAGGAATGTATAGTTGTGCCGCTTGTGGTCAGCAACTTTTTGAATCGGATGCTAAGTTTGAATCTGGTACCGGCTGGCCAAGCTTTGACCAAGCCATTCCTGGAAGTGTAAAAATGCAGCATGATCATGCATTTGATATGAATCGTACCGAAGTTACGTGTTCACGTTGCGGCGCGCATTTAGGCCATGTTTTTGATGATGGTCCTGAAAGCACTGGCAAGCGCTTTTGTATAAATTCTGCTTGTTTGCTTTTGAAAAAAGAACATTCGGAAACAGCCTGATAGATTTTAATTACAAGCGTTAATTGCTATAATTTAGTTATGCAACAGAAAAAAAACTTCGAAACAGAAATCGAAGTTCCTTTAAAAAGAGCGGAACAATACTGGCATAAGCTTGGCCCTGGCTTAACAACTGGCGCTTCAGACGATGACCCTTCTGGAATAGCAACATATTCACAAACCGGTGCCCGCTATGGCTATCGGTTATTATGGTTAGCATGGTTCACCCTTCCTTTAATGGGTGTTATTCAGGAAATGTGTGCCCGAATCGGAGTTGTTACTGGCAGAGGATTGGCAGCGAACATCAGGCACAACTATTCTAAACCGGTCTTGTATCTAACTACTGCACTACTTTTTGCAGCTAATACTTTTAACATTGGCGCAGACCTTGGGGCAATGGCCAAGGGCGCCCAACTTTTAAACCCGCAAATTAATTTTGCTGGTTTAGTAATATTCTTTGCCGCTCTAAGTTTGCTGTTGCAAATTTTTACATCATACGTTGTTTACGCAAGGTATTTAAAATATTTGGCCTTGGTTTTGTTCGCTTATATTATTTCCGCGCTTTTAAGCGGCTTGAATTGGAGGGAAGTTTTTATTCACAGTGTTATTCCTTCGATCCACTTTAATAAGAATGAGTTGTTAATCATTTGCGGAATTTTAGGCACTACTATCTCGCCTTATTTATTTTTTTGGCAAACTTCTCAGGAAGTAGAAGAACAAAACCTACAAGGTAAAGAAGAGGATACTTGGCATCAACCTGTTTCATCTGCACAGCTTAGTGATCTAAAAGCTGATGTTTGGTCAGGAATGTTTTTTTCAAATGTTGTAATGTTTTTTATTATTGCGGCCTGTGCTGGGACGTTGTACGCCCATGGCATAACCAATATCGCTACTGCGTCGGACGCTGCAATGGCTTTGCGTCCATTTGGAGGCAACGCGGCTTTTTGGCTTTTTGCAGTCGGCATAATTGGCACCGGTATGTTGGCAATTCCAGTTTTAGCAGGTTCAACATCGTACGCTCTATCTGAAAGTTTTGGATGGAAGCATGGCCTCTATCGAAAGTTAAAAGAAGCCTATGCTTTTTACGGAGTAATTGTGGTGTCGATGGTATTTGGAATTCTAATGAATTTTATCGGATTAGATCCGATTAAGGCTTTAATTTATTCGGCAGTGGCTAATGGCGTTGTTGCGCCAATAATTTTAGTTTTGATCGTGAAAATGAGCAGTAGCAAAGAAATAATGCAAGGTAATGAGAATCATAAGTTTGTCCGCTGGATTGGGTGGCTAACCGTAGCGTTAATGACCGTTTCAGGTATTGCTGCAATTGCTTCGTTCTTCCTTTAGTTTTAGTGTAAATAATCGATGGCAAAATTTTATAATAAAAGCAGTTATCTAAGAGGCAAGGAATTGTTATATACTTCCTTGTTTTTATTATGCCTGTTGGCGGTGATCGGCGGAATAAAATGGATTTCAATTTACCTTTCTGGAACTCCAGATTCTTTATATTTCTTATATTTAATGATGATTATTTTAATCGTAATTTTTTATAAGCTATCAAAAATATTTTTAATCAAATCAGATTTATATGCTTTCGGCATTGTCGGAGAACAAGCTATCGGACGAGAACTTAAAAAATTATCTGATGACTACATTGTTTTGCACAATTTAAAAATCGAAGGGGTTGGAGATATTGATTATGTTGTAATCGGCCCGAACGGAGTCTTTGCAGTTGAAGTTAAAAGCCATCGCGGACGGTTTAGCTACAAAGACCCAAGAATAAATCGATTTGTTCGTCAGACAAATTATGAAGCACAGCAATTACGCCGGTACATCCAAAAGCGCCTTGGTCTAAACATTTGGGTGTTTGGAATTTTGGCCTTATCCCGTGGAAAACTGTTAAATGGTCCTCGTGAATCGGAAAGCATTTTTATCACCGAGAAAAGAGACCTTTTAACTTTTATTGAAAGCTACAATAAGAATCTGGGAAACTTTAATAAAAGTGCGCAAGAAATTGCTAACCTTTTTGGTTAAAAACCTATATACTTCCAATATGAAGAAATATTTAATTTGTGGATGCTTATTTTTGGCTGTCGGCTGCGGTTCAACTAAGGCTATCTCAGTAAATACTTCTGTTCCAACCAACCCTGCCAAGCCGACCCTTAGCACTCCACCAACAACTACTCCAGTCATTCCAACTGCTATAACTGTATTAGCGGAGCCGATATCTAATGCCAACACCAGGATTACAAAGAAATTTTTTGGAACCTATGTTACACCGAAAAATTCACCGGTCCAGCCGGAAAAATTCACCGGTTATCACACCGGTGTGGATTTTGAAACAACAGCTGCCGAAAAGGATTTAGCTGTTCCAATTTCAGCAATTTGTGATGGTAAAATAGTGGTATCGGGTTTTGTAAATGGCTACGGCGGAGTTATCATCCAAAAGTGTGTTATTTCAGGCGCGGATGTAACCGTGCTTTATGGCCACTTAAACCTAGGTTCGCTGCCAAAAATTGGCACTATAGAAAAGAAAGGTGATAAAATAGCAATTCTTGGGGCAGCGCAAAGCCACGATACCGATGGTGAAAGAAAACATTTGCACCTTAGTATCCATAAGGGCACTGCGATTGAATATCGCGGTTATGTCCAAAATAAAAATGAGCTTGCAAGCTGGTTAGATTATCAAGAATTAATTAAATAAAACATTATGAATAAGCCTTCAGAAATGACTAGAAATAAAATAATAATCATAGCTGTGATTGTAATTATTGTAATTGTCACGGGAATCGTCGTTACCAAACATGGTAAAGATAGTAGTACGAATGTTATTAAACCAAGCACCGAACCTGTTTTTGTTAAAGAAACTTCAGTGCTGACAACTTTTGACGGCATTTACCATACTGCAAATATTGATAATCTTCAGGACCGTCCATTTGAGATTAACGGATTGGTAATCACTAAAGTGATATCGGATAAAGTTTTTATTGTTAGCACAGATTCTAAAAATGTTTTGATGCTCTATGTTTTTTCTCCAGATATTAAGTTAAGTCCAAAAGTTGGCGCAAAAATAAACCTAAAAGGAATATTGCATAAAGCTGTAAGTGCAGATCAAATTAAGCAGCAGCTTGGCTTAAGCCAAAAAGATGCTCAAGATTTAACCAACCATTTAATTTACGCAACTACAACAAAGTAAGCTTATTTGCTACACTTTGTAAGTAATGATAAAAAATCTCACACGTGATCAGAAGTTTATATTATGGGTTTTAGCTTTTATAAACTTTTTTAATTATATTGATCGTCAGGTCATTTTTCCTTTATTTCATAGTATCCAAAATGAATTTCATGTCACTGACACCCAGCTGGGCTTATTGGGAACTGTTTTCATGTTGGTGCACTCCTTGGCAAGCGTGCCATTGGGACTGCTAGCAGATAAGTATTCTCGAAAAAAACTGATTGCATCCGGAGTAACATTTTGGAGCATTACATCTTTTCTCTCTGGTTTAGCTCCGAATTTTAGCGCTTTGCTTGGCATTCGTTCAATGGTTGGAATAGGTGAAGCTAGCTATGCACCTGCAGCTACTGCGATGATTTCAGATAATTTTCCGTCTGAAAATCGAGCTGAAGCCCAAGGCTATTTTAATATTGGAATGTTTGTGGGTGGCACGCTCGGTGCGATGATTGGCGGAATTATCGCATATCATTTTAGCTGGCGCTATGCGTTCTTCTTAGTTTCGATTCCAGGATTCTTTTTGGCGTGGTTAAGTACGAAACTTAAAGAAAAAATTGTAGTTCACGAAGAAGAGACTATTCCGCTCTGGCAGCTATTTAAAAATCCGGCTTTTGTTTGGATCATTATTAGCGGAACTTTGGTAACCTTTGCGGTAGGTGCTTATGTTTCCTGGGGCGTCGAGTTTGTTCGAAGATATAAAGGTTATAATTTGCAACAAGCCAGTATAATACTGGGTGTAACGATGATGCTCGCTGGAGTCATAGGAGTTTTTCTGGGCAGCTATATTGCAGATTATTTGCAACGGAGCATCGCCTGGGGACGCAGTTTAACGATTGCTTTTTCTTTAATATTAGCAGCGCCCTTGATGTATTTTGGAGTACACGACGATCATTCGAAATTCCTTTTCCTGTTCTTATTTTTTAGCGGCACCGTATTGTTAAGTTTTTATCATGGTCCTGCTACAGCGGTAATTCACGACGTTGTGCCCAAACACATGCGTGCTAGCGCTTTTGCTGTTTATGTTTTGATCATCCATCTACTAGGGGACACTCCTGCTCCAGCAGTAGTGGGAAAAATCTCCGACCTAACCAATTCACCGCTATTTGGTTCGCATGCTGGCTTGCGATTTGGTTTAGAGCTGGTAACCGGCTTAGTGTTTTTAAGCGGCTTAAGCTTTCTGGTAGTTAGTAGTATTATTCAAAAAGGCAAAATAAAAATTTATACCGATTAAAAGCTTCAAATTCTAAGATGAATAAACAATATTACAAAGCGATTTTCGCGGCCTTAGCACTGAGTTATTTTCTTTATTACGCTTCCAGCGCATTTAATAATGCTTCCGGCGATAACTGGCATTTTATCGATAACGTAAACTTATTAATTCATGAAGGCGGCCATATTGTGTTTATGCCGTTCGGAATGTTTATTTATGTTTTAGGCGGTAGTTTGATGCAGTGTTTGCTGCCAACGATTTTTGTTTTTTATTTTTGGATCCGCAAAGAATTTTACTCTGCGGCTTTATTGTTATTATGGGTCGGTCAGAATTTTATAAATGTTTCAGTCTACGCCGGGGACTCGGTAAGAATGGAACTGCCATTGTTAGGAGGGGAAACCTCAATTCATGATTGGCATTGGATTTTGAGTGATTTGAATGCCTTGAAATATACTGATCAAATCGCAGCCTTTTTATTTTGGATTGGTTTAATTCTAATTGTTGCGGGCGGTATTGCCGCTATGAAATTTGCGTTAAGTGATCCAATTGGAGATAATACAAAGGTTAATAACTAAATAATTAAAAATAAAACTTGTAATGCAAAATATTCAGGACGTATTTAATAGAATTCAGGAAAGCAAAAAAGAAACCCGAAGTATTAAGTTATTATATAAAGATGCTCTAGAATCTTCCGGGGAGTATCGTGAAATTGCCGAAAAATTAGAGCAGCTTCGTGCTCGTAAAAAACAGTTAGAAGGTATCGCTTGGGAAGAAGCGGGTAGCAGAGATAAATTTGAAACTACAAAATTAGATCTAAAACAAGATCGTGAGATGCTTAGCGACCTAGCCCTTTCTACTCTAATGAAAGGCGAAACCGTCAAAGTAGTCGACCAAGATAATAACGAATATGAGCCATTATTCTCCGTTAGGTTCAAAAAAGCTAATGTTATTAGCTAATTTATTGGTTAAATGCTATAATTTTCAATCGATACAGAACCATTATAATTTAGGAATAATCTATTAGATCCGTATGAAAAAAATTGTATATGTAGTACTACTGCTTTTGGTTTTAGGAGGAGGCATCTTTTTTATTTATAGCGCGCATAAATCTGGAACCACTCCGATTCAACAGTACGGTATTTTAAATCCAAATCCTGCAGATAATTCCAACAATACCAATGTTTCCACTGCTCCAGTTCAAAGTCCGGTAGTATCTACTCCGGCGCCTACTAATACTCAGCCTTCAAGCGGTGCGGTGCTTGGTGCAACTGAAAAGCCGGTCGTGAAAACTCCAGTGTCAGCCCCTGTCCCAAAGCCAGTAACTTCAGCTCCTACAGGACTTAGTAACTATCAAATTGCTGAGCTTAATTTTTCTATCAGCGTGCCAAGTAATTTACAGCCTCGCTTAGAAACCGCAGCTGGGAACGTTTTAGCCTTTTATAATCCAGGCGGAACCGAATTTGGGCAGATTGAAGTTATTTCCGATGCAGAACAGTCTTTTGAATCTTTGAGTAATGAAATTTCTGCGAACAAAAATGTTTCGAACATTCAGCAAATTACTATTAATGGTCAGCCAGCACTAATATTTAACGATCAAAGGTTCGGCGGTTCTAAGGTAATTGCTTTAGCATACGGAAACAATGTTTATTACTTGCGCGGCAGCAACGCTTTAAGACCTTATACAAATTATTTTAAGTTTATAAACTAATAATTTTAGCAGCGGGTATAGAAAGGGAACTATATGCCTAGAAAGTATTCAAAAAAAGCTCAAACCAAAGTAAAAAAGGTTATGGAAGAGTATAAAGCTGGGGATTTAAAAAGCGGTAAAAGTAATAAAAAAGTGAAGAGCCGCAAACAGGCAATCGCAATTGGCTTGTCTGAAGCACGCCAGGCAGGTGCGAAGGTGCCAAAGAAAAAGAGATAAATAAAACCACTTCAATTATGAGGTGGTTTTATTGCTCCTTGTTATAACTGCAATTTCGTTATAAAATTATAAGGTCTAGTGGTTTCATCTAAAAATATTCATAAATTTTGAAACAAAATGCAAAAAGTGCAAAAAAAACATAGCAACCAAGGTTTTACTTTGATTGAATTGTTAGTTGTAATCGCAATTATTGGTTTGTTAGCTGGTGTGGTTTTGCTAGCTCTTAACATCGCTAGGGTTAAAGCCCGTGATGCTAAGCGTTTGGCCGATGTACACCAAATTAGTACTGCAATGGAAGAATATAATAATGAATGGGGTGGATATCCTAACGCCGACACCGATTTATCTCCTAGTTATATTGGTGCATTGCCTACAGCTCCGATGCCTGCCGACGGGTCTTGTAGCGATCCTCAAAATACCTATACATATGCCAATGGTGGAAGCAGTTTCCTAAGTCCAAAAGATAATACAACTAATGTTTTCCCAACGTTTACCTATACTTTTTGTCTTGGTCAAAGCGTTGAAAACTTTGCCTCTGGCTTGCATACTTTAAGCCCTGGCGGTATTCAATAGTACACTAAGGAGTTGACAGGTTCTCAGAAACACTCGGTTTTATTAGCATATTTTGACATCTATGCTATACTTCTTAGGAGATAATTAAAAATCTAAATATGGCAAAACCAATGAATAAATCCCAACTGTTGCAGACGTTGGCAGAAAAGTCCGGCAAAACCCGTAAGGAAGTGTCTGAAATGCTTGAGATGATCGTCGACCTAGCTTATAGCGAAGCTAAAAAGAATGGTGAGTTCACTGTTCCTGGTCTAGGCAAATTGCAAAAGAAAGCTCGTGCAGCTCGCATGGGTCGCAATCCTGCTACTGGCGAATCTATCAGCATTCCTGCCAAGACTGTCGTAAAGTTCAGGGTCTCAAAGGCTGCAAAAGACGCTATCCTTTAATTGATAGCTCTAGCGTAAGCGATTGCCTAAAAGCAGTAAAATGCTTAGTAGCAATAAGTAGAAACAAAATAAGCCACCGGTTCATATGCCCGGTGGTTTTATTTTTGGCAAAACGTTTTAGCAAAAAAGGTTTGCCCTCGCACCCGTTCCTCCCGATAGGAGGTGTGGGTGGAAGGACTGACCTTGTTGTGGTATAATTAGACTAGTTAAAAGCACTAAAATCTCGAAACAAAAAAGTGAAAGTACATACCAAAAAAGCAGAGCTTCAGACCAATAAACAATTTGAACCGATTGACATTTCAGATACAGTCAAAGAAACGCTAGCAGAATCTGGAGTAAAGAACGGAATGGCGCTGATTTTTTCTAATCATACCACTGCAGCAATCCGAATAAATCATAACGAACCATTGTTGCTTCAGGATTTTATGAAGATGTTACATCGGCTGGTTCCGGTTAATGTGGGGTATGCCCATGATGTTTTTGAGATTAGGGAGAATGTTTCCGTAAACGAACGAAGCAACGGACACGCTCATATTAAAGCCTTTTTGCTAGGTTCTTCAGAAACGATCCCCGTACATGCTGGAAAATTGATGCTTGGGGAAAAGCAGAGTATTTTCTTTGTTGAAATGGATGGATCGCGCAAACGCGATTACATCATTCAAATAATGGGTGATTAACAATCCGAATGGTCGGTTTTGGATTAAAAAATAAATTAATTAAGAAATATAAATATAATGAATTATTACAATGGAACTTACCAAAGCAGCGTAGTGGATTCACTGCAAGCGCTATGGTTTAAAGTTTTAAGTTTTCTACCAAACATTATCGCAGCAATCATATTTTTGATATTAGGTTGGTTGATCGCGATCTTTTTGGGTCAATTAGTTAAGAAGATTTTAGTATCTCTTAAGGTTGATAAATTTGCAGATCGTTTAGGTTTGGACACTTTATCTCAACGTACCGGCCGAAAATTAACAATTTCTGGTTTGGGCGAATGGCTGATTAAATGGTTTGTTTTGATTGGAGTCTTTATTGCTGCCGCTGAAATTCTTGGCTTAACCCAAGTAAGTGCTTTCTTGTATGGCAGAATATTCCCATATTTTGGCAACGTTATCGTAGCAGTAGCAATGTTAATGATTGGTATTATTGCTGCAAACTTCTTAGCCGATTTGGTTAAAGGAGCTTTGCAAGCAGGACAGATGCGCAGCGCTAACGCTCTAGCAGCTGTTACTCGTTGGTCAATAATCATCATGGCAGTTCTTACTGCAATGGGTCAGTTGAGCATTGACACTGAATTTATCAAGAGCTTATTTATCGGAATTGTAGCAATGCTATCAATTGCTGGTGGTTTAGCTTTTGGTTTAGGTGGAAGAGACCATGCTAAAAAGGTCTTGGATGCGATCGAAAAAGATATTACTAGATAGTTTTTAAAAATCCCGCCGGCTTTTTGAGCCAGGCGGGATTTTTTTGTTTGTGCTAAAGTTAATTTATGAAGATATTTAAGTTCTTGGTTTTTATTCTAATTCTAGCTGGAGTTATTAGCTTAGGCCCGCGCGTATATAACCATTTTACCCGAGTCAGCAAGCCGCCTGTGGCCGCGCCGGTGCAAATTAAATGGCGGGCAGTGGAAGGTTGGACTAATCAAAACATTTCAGATGATTTAGCGCAAAAAGGCATTGTTTCAAAAAATGCTTTTGATAAGCAATTAGCACAATCAGCTTTAACGTTTGATTATTTTGGTGAAAAAGTGCCAATAAAAAACCTTGAAGGCTATTTATTTCCAGACACTTATTTTTTTGCAAAAGACGCTACCGCAGCGGATGTAATTAATAAGATTTTGGCTAATACTTCTACAAAAATAACTCCTGAAATCGTTTCAGATATTCATGCTCAAAAGAAAACGGTTTATGAGGTACTGACTTTAGCTTCAATTGTTGAAAGGGAAGTGGGCCGTAATACCAGCACCGTTTCGGCATCTGATTTAGCTACTTTGCAAACAGAAAGGGAAACTGTCGCCGGTATTTTCATCAATCGCTTAAAAGGAGGCATGCCGCTTCAAAGCGATGCCACGATCGGCTATATAACTAAAAGTAAGAGCCCCTCTGCCACTTTGGCTCAGCTGCAAATTGATTCTCCTTATAACACTTATAAATACAAAGGACTGCCTCCTGGACCGATTGGAAACCCTTCCTTGTCATCTATTTTGGCAGTAGTTCATTACCTACCATCAAACTATATTTATTTCTTAAGCAAGCCCGATGGCACTGCCGTTTATGCTAAGACCTTGGATGAGCAGAACGCAAACAAGGCCAAGTACTTAAAATAGCCGTATTATTGACTTATGGTGTTGTTTTTGTTATAGTTTCAGCAGAATAGAATATTCCTAAGAAAGTCGGCGTCTGATAAAGACATAATCCGCTCAGCGGCAAGCCTACCGAGGATCTATGCGATACTGGCGTTAAGCGCTAAATTGCTAGTTCAAACTCGGTGAGAACCGAGATTTATTTTTAACAGGGATACGGTCGGCTCTATTCCAAATAAGGTCAGAAGGATAAACCTAAATGGCTGTTAAAAGAAGTGCAAAAGAGCAAATCTTAGCTGAGCTAGAAGCGCAGTTAGAAAATGCTAAATCAATTGTTTTCGCGGATTACCGCGGCACAACTGTAAAGAAAATTGACGAACTGAGAAGCAATCTTCGTAAAGAAGGCATTGTCACCAAAGTAGCTAAAATTACTTTGATCAGAAGAGCTCTAAAAAAACATGGTGTTGATATCAGCGGCATGGATTTTAAGGCTCCTGTAGTTCTAGGTGTTTCTAAATTGGATGAAGTAGCTCCAGCAAGAATATTCGCGGCTTTCGTAAAAGAAAACAAGAATGTTAAGATTTTGGCTGGTGTTATGGATAATAAATTCTTGAGTGCAGAAGAAGTCGGTGCTTTGGCAGCGCTTCCAAGCAAGCAAGAAATGCTTGGCAAATTGGTTGGTACAATCAACGCGCCGATCTCCAGTTTTGTTAACGTCCTTGCAGGCAATGTTCGCAGCATCGTTAATGTATTGAATGCAATTAAAGAATCTAAAGCATAATTAGAAAGGAATTTATTATATGGCAGACACACAAGTTCCTGAAAAATTCCAAGGTTTGGTTGAACAAATCGAAAAACTATCAGTTTTGGAACTTTCAGAATTAGTTAAAGTATTAGAAGAAAAGTTTGGCGTTTCAGCTGCTGCTCCAATGATGATGGGCTCTATGCCTGCCGCCGGTGGTGCTGCTGCCGCTGAAGAAAAGACAGAATTCACAGTAGAATTAACTGAAAGTGGCGCTAACAAAATTGGCGTAATCAAAGTTGTTCGTGAAATCACAGGCGTTGGTCTAAAGGAAGCTAAGGACTTAGTCGATGGCGCTCCAAAAGCAATCAAGGAAAATGTTGCTAAGGCTGAAGCTGAAGAAATGAAAAAGAAAATTGAAGAAGCTGGTGGTAAAGCAGTTTTGAAATAACTACTGCCTCAGTTCTACTAAGTTTATAAAAATGGTCCGAAAGGGCCGTTTTTTTTAATGTCACTAATTTTGAAGCAAAAGTGGATAAGAACTGGATAACTTGGTGGAAAAGATGCTTGTAACCGTGCTTGACCATACTATTGGTTGGGAGTATTCTGCAATTACTGAATCGCGAAATCTGGTCTGCGACAACCTTCCGGTGGAGGGGATTAGCAGGAAAGATCCGCGAAAAAGGACAGCTCGTAGGAGGAGTTATCCAAACAGTGTTCGGTCCAGCATCATGCGGCCCTCGAACAGGCAAGCCTTTGCCGGTGAACCTGAACGAGATGTGTCACATCGGTCGACTGCACCATGCGCTGTAGGTACAACAGTCAGATATCGTCACAAGACGAAAACTTTCTAGAGGCAACCGCAAGGAAGCTTTGAAAAGAGTCTCGATCTTGGGCCGGTCACTCACTGTGTTGGTTTCTTAGTTTGTTTGGCGAACAGCTTTCTTATTCGGCTTCGCTGAATCGGAGAGAACTCTCGCAAGCGTCGGTAGGGGCCCAATCCCAACCCAATCGCTTACCGATAGGCCGGTAAAACAAAAAAAGAAATCGTGCCTCCCACGAGCACACCGTATACTTCTAGGCCTCCCAAGGTCGAAAAAGTATACGGTGCTTTTTTTATTTTTATTTAATTTTGTTGGAGTATGTTTAGTGGGCAGTATTAAAACTAAAAATATGCTCAGCTTCCATTATCCGCAAAGCGACGAAGAGTTAGCAATTCAAACCGTTTCAAATCCGGATGCTTACAGAATTTTGGTGGACCGTCATCAAGAACCCTTGCTAAATTTCATTTATCATAATTACTTAAGAGATTATGATCAAGCAGCGGATATTGTTCAAGAAGCTTTCATCCGAGCTTATCTTAAAAGCGATACTTTTGATCAAACCAAAAAATGGAAGACCTGGCTTTATACCATTGCGATTAATTGCGTAAAAACTTTTTTGATGAAACCTGTCGCTGAACCGCTTGATAATTTTAGCATTGCCGGTGATATCTTACCGGATGCGCAGTTGGAAAAGACTTTAATAAGCCACAAGCTATTTGAATCATTAAGCTTAATCAATAAAACGCACTCAATAATTTTAGAGCTTTATTACTTCCAAAATCTCACTTACAAGGAAATTAGTGCGATCATAAAGATCCCAGTGTATTCCGTGAAAACTAGGATTAATTATGCGGAAAAAATGTTGCGACGTTTTTATATTGGCGATTGAAATTCTAGAATGCTCGTGTCGTTTAAAAGGTAAATATTTTTAGCGGCTTCATCAACAACCATGTCTTTGAGGTTTGTAAATTTATCTGATGTGTACTGTGCTTTCACACTGCCGCTCTTATCTAATACTATGATCTTTTTTGCATCAGGATCAAGAACATAAAGGTATTTCCAATTGCTATTTGCGTAGATTTTTGCTTTTGTTGAATATTTTAAACTTGGATTTGTAAAGCTTTTTTCGTTGCCAGAAACAAACTTTTTGATACGATCAGGGTATAAAAGATAAACTGATCCATCAATCGCTAAATCGATGACGTTAGATAAATCAGAAGATTGTTTTAAGTAGTTCGTTTGCTGGGCATTCTTATTCAAGGTCACGTTTAGAATTTGGTTAGATCTAGTATCTACCGTATAAGCTTTCACGGTATTCCCGTAAAAGGCCAAGCCCTTGCCCAAGGTTAAATTCGCAGCTTCTTTTACGCCGATTTTATTTATTGGGTCGACTTGAAACAGCTGTCCATTGTTATCGCTAAAAATTAAGCTGCTGTCAGTAGTATTTATGCCGGCGATAGATGTATTCGAAAGAGTAAATGCTTGTCCTAGCGAGCCGTTTTTGAATGGTACGAACAATCCAGAGGCATTACTGAGATACATCGAGCCCCCGGCACTTTTAAAATTACTCACTGTATTATCAGAATATTTAGCGACTTCAGTAACTTGAACTGTTCTTAGGCCGCCTAAGCTGTTTTGTAGATCAATTATATCCGAGTTAGTTTTATTTTTTTGGCTTTCAAAAGCTGTTCCGCTAGGAATTTTTGTTAACTCTGCTTGGGCTTCCGCAAGCAATGTAGCTGCTTGAGTTTTATCGTTATAAATATAAGCACTGTTTGCTTGGTTAATCTTAGTTTGGATGTCCGCAAAAACTTGATTCGCTTGGTCAGTTAATTTGTGCTTTGAACGGACATGGATTGCAACAAAAAGATTTATTAAAAGAATGATAATAAACAATGCCGCAGATGCTAAAAAGAACTTTTTTGCTTTTGGCAAAGCTTTAATCTTATTTAAATCGGTCATCTTTTTAGCCCGTTCTGCAATTAGCATCGGGTTAACATCTTTTAAATTAATTTGCGGCTTTTTAAAGTTTTTTATCTTCCAAAGGACTTTTTTATAAAAAGTGCCGATTACCGGCGTTAAGTTCGAAATTATTTTTTGAGACGATTTCTGTTCTGTTAAGCCTGTGAATTTTAAAACACTTTCAACTCCGTTTTCTTTGGGAGTTCCTAACTCCAAAATGAAAGTCCCAAAAGAAACAGTTTGATCAGCTAAATCTTTAATAATACCAGCAATGCTTTGGCAGGCAACACCGAGGTCAGCCTTGCTGATAATATCTTTTAATCGCTCAATTGAAATGTAATTTAAAAGCTGGGTAGTTGTAAAAATCAAAAAATCCTTTTTGGCAACTTTTCCAACTGCAAAGTTTTCAAAAGTTTTCAAAGGATTTATTTTTGTAGGCGAGTCAGCAATATCAGAAAGTTGTTTATCTCGGAAAAGATAAGCATGAATCTTGCCGGTTGTGGAAATAAATAAATTATCGTTTTGTCGAACTGCCAGGCAAGCATTAATTTTACCAACCCAAGCGGTCTGTCCAGCGGCGGCAAACTTTGCTAACTCATCATTTATTTGGGCAATCGAGTTTTCAAAAGCATTTTCATTAGTTTTGCGGAAGTTCTTTCGTAAAATAGTTTGGATTAGTTTGGCCAACTTTTCATATTCAGACCAAGCGCTTGGATTTAGAATCGGTATTTCAACGAGCGAAAAAATCTCTGCGTTAGTCTCCGGCACTTTTTCTGATAATAAACAAACAAAGCTTTTGGAAAGCTTTTTGTCGCTGATAAATATTTGGCCGACTTGTGTTTCTAAAGAGTTCATTTCTTACCTAAAAAATAGCATAAATTATGGAAAAACTCAACAAAAATTCAAGCCTGTGGTATACTTTTTCATATGTCAGAGAACCTGCTTGAAAGCATTCTAGAAAATAACCTTAAAACCAAAATCATTGGCTTGTTATTGGCAAGCCCGGAAAGAAGTTTTTACTTGGGTGAATTGGAAAAAAGATTATCTTCTAAGGCCTTGGCGCCGCATTTAAGTTTTTTTGTTAAAACCGGCCTTTTGATGACCTTTACCAAGAAAGAAAAACGCTATTATCTCGTGAATAAGAAAAATCCTTTTTTAAATGATTTGCGTTTGTCTGTTTCCAAAACCTTTAAAAATTATGAAGATGAGTTGGTTCGGAATATGAAAAAAATTCCAAATTTGAAAGTTGGAGTTCTTTGCGGAATTTTTTGCGCAGATACCGAGACAGACTGCGATATTTTGTTAGCCGGAGATATTTCTGAGAAGGCGCTATCAAATTTTATTGCTGGTGCAGAGAAAATTATGGGCTTAGAATTAAACTACGCAGTTTTTGAAACAAAAGAGTATGAATACCGCAAAAGTATTTTTGATCGGTTTATGAAAGATATTTTTGAAAATCCGCATATCGTAATTGTGAATAAGCTGAAATAACAATTGGAATAGAAAAAGCGCGGACGAGCATAATATGTCGTTCGCGCTTTTCGTTTTCGTGAAGCGGGGCTTACCGTAGGGCGTTATGTGGCTACGAGGCTGTGACCTGGTTGTAGGCAAACCGGAGGCCAGTGACTCGGCGGTACCCCTTGTTTCCGGGATACAAAACGAGGTAGTAGATGGTGTCTCCGCGAGGACTGTGGTAGTAAGTCTCAAGCTGCAGAAGGCCGTCCATGCAGACAACCCTCAGCTGAATGTCGTCGTTATGGCGACGAACACCTTCGAGAGATGATCTTACCATCGCGATTTGACGCAACTTCTCTGCGTCTTCCGGAAACAGCGGTATCTGTTGCTCCAGCTCCATGATGAAATCCTCCATCAATCTGAAGGCCTTCGTGCTTGCTAGCGACGACGCTCGTTCATATCTGGATAATCCCATAAAATGCTCTCTTGGTCAACACTTTCCAATTAGCGTGGATTTGCTACAATATAGACATGGATGGAATATACTCAATTTACAATCAATTTTTAGGTTATTTCCCAGTTAGTTTGCACCCGGTAATTTCTTTTTTGTTGGCAATATTGATTATTTATGGAATATTCAAAGTACTGTCGAAAGACTTTATTTGGATAATTGCCTTGATAATTTTGCTCCCAGCGTCTCTTCCGATATTAAAAAATATTTGGGAATCAGTGGTTCATATAATAAATTTTCTTTTAGCAAAAAAATAAAATTAAAGAAGATATATGGCAGACCCATATGATCAATTAGATGCCGATGCTGATACTTGTGCAATTTGCGGGCGGCATTTAAGTGCAACTAATCGATCTGTAACTCAGCCGGACCTTTGCAAAGAGTGTGCTGGGGAAGATGACGATGTTATAGCGGAATTCAAATAGAACCTTTTTGTGTTCTATTTTTTTTGTGGATAACTGCGTCTAGCGCTTAAAAAGCCTAGATAATTTTAGAGTTGACACCAGGTGAACGATCGTTTACTATAGATATATCCTGGCATAAGTTGTCGGGATCAAATCTAACTTTTTTACTTAATCCCGATGATGGAAGAATTAACAGAAAAACAATCCAAACTTCTTAGCTTTATAGTTTCTGAGGTTAGAGAAAAGCGTTTGCCGCCGTCATTATCTGAAATGGCAAAGTACTTAAGAGTAAGCTCAAAGAATGCGGTATCAAAGCTTTTGGATCAACTTGAAGAAAAGGAATATATCAAAATATCGGGAAAGGCTAGAGGAATAGAAGTTTTACAGACAATGGGCGAATCTCTTAATAAAGGAATGTTTAGAGCGCCAATTTTGGGAAACATCCAAGCAGGTATGCCAACTTTGGCTGAAGAGCATATCGAAGATTGGATTAATTTGCCTCAAACTTTAACTAAAAGTAGAAAAGATGTTTTCTTGCTTAGGGTTAGAGGAGAAAGTATGAAAAATGCAGGAATTTTAGAAGGCGATTTAGTTATTGTGAAGCCAACTAAAGATGTTAAGAATAATGATATAGTTGTGGCATTGCTTCACGATGAAGCTACGGTTAAGCGCTTTATTAAAGTACAGAACAGAGCTTATCTAAAGCCAGAAAATGAAAATTTTAAAAATATTTATCCTCAAGAAGAATGGACCGTACAAGGTAAAGTAGTTGGTGTAATTAGAAATCTAGAAGATTAATGGAGGTTGTATGTCAGAGCTTGAAAAAACTAAAAATACAATAATACAAAACATTCAAAGGCTTTGCGCACACTGCGTTAACGGTCAAAAACATGATTGTCCTATTCAAAAAATATCTGACCAAGTATCTTCTATTAGAGGCATACCATTAATAGTTAACGATGAATTTCGTGGAATAATATTTCGTTAGGAGGCAAATGTTGTCAGAAGTAAATGAAGTTGTAGAAGTGATGACAATATTCAAGAAAAATTTGGTTTGGCCGAAGGCTTTAAAGTGGAATGGTCGTGTTTACAATATAAACAAAGTAAATATGCGCCATCAAACTTTAGAAGGACAAACGCTAATTCATTATTTCTCTGTTTCAGATAGTGCTAATTTCTTTAAATTAGCGTTCAATACTAAGAACTTGCAGTGGAAGCTAGAGCAAGTTTATAGCGAGGGTTAAATGTCAGTAACAATTCAAGATTTACCATTAGTAGATCGACCTCGAGAGCGCCTACGCAGTTTTGGTGCGAGTTCATTGTCCTTGCAAGAACTGTTGGGGATTATACTCGGGCATGGAAGTTCTAAGGTTGGTTCGGTGATAAATCTTACAAAAAACATATTTTCCAAATATAAAAGCTTAGAAGAGCTTAATGATGCAAGCATTCCAGACCTAACTTCCATTGAAGGGGTTGGCTATGTTAAAGCTGTCCAAATTAAAGCAGCATTTGAGCTAGGCAAAAGATTACAAGTGGAATATGTCCAACCTCAATCGGGTAATATTTTTAATTCTTTAGATGCTTTTAAGCTAGCAGACAAGTATTTAAAAAACGAGAAAAAAGAACACCTTTTACTCTTTTGCTTAGACAGTAGATCAAGATTAATAACAGACCCTCGAACCATCTCAATAGGAACACTGGACTCTTCTTTATTGCACCCTCGAGAAATTTATATTGCTGCAATAAAAAATTATGCTTCACGCATAATTTTGGCACATAACCATCCGTCAGGAGCTAGTCTCCCTAGTAAAGCGGACTTGGAAGTAACTAAACAAGTATCCGACGCTGGCAAGGTCGTGGGCATTCAATTAATTGACCATATTGTTGTCGGAGCAAACGAATTTACCAGTATAGGGGAGTTGTACCCAGATTTATTTTAAACACTAAAAACAGCACTTTTTAATGTTTCTTCTAGTTCAGCCAATGATTCAACTCTAACTAGCTTAGAACGCAATTCTGAAACGTTTGGGTAGCCTTTAAAGTACCATGCTAGATGTTTTCGCATTTCGATTACGCCATGTTTTGGTCCTTTGGTTTGTACCATTAAGCGCGCATGCTCTAAGGCTGTTTCTATTCGTTCCTGTAAAGTCGTAACAGGGATTGGTTGGTTATTTAAAGCCGCCTGTATTTCTCTAAAGATAAAAGGGTTACCTAAGGAAGCTTGAGCAATCATAACGCCATCGGCGCCTGTATATTCTAAAGCTGCTTTGGCTTTTTCCCCGCTGTTAATTCCGCCGTTTATAATTAATGGCACTTTTAAAATCTGTTTAAGCTCTTTAGCAGTGTCCCAGTTAGGTTCTCCGGTATGCAATTGCTCATAAGTGCGCATATGTAAAGTCACATTTTCAAATGGAGCTCCTTGAATATTGTTTATGAACTCAGCCGCAGGGATTTTTTTGTATGCTGCGCGTAGTTTTATAGAGGTTGGCAACCCACCGCTGGCTTCTTTTACGGTTTCAATAATTTGCTTCGCTTTTGCAGGTTCGCAAAACAACGCGGAGCCAGCCCCTGAATTAACAACCGAGTGTGCTGGGCAGCCAAAGTTAATATCAAAGCCGTCCGGCTTGTATTTTTCTGCTAAAATTTTCGTAGCCACTTTAAAATGCGCCGGATCGTTGCCAAATAACTGGATTATGTATGGGCGCTCTTCTTCTAGAAAGTGTGCTAAGGCAAAGCTTTTTTCATTTTCAGTTTTGTAAAATAAACTGGCAGCTGAAATAAACTCGGAGAACTCAATATCTGAGCCGAATTTCTTTGCCATTAAGCGCATTGGTGAATCTGAGATACCAGACATTGGCGCTAAAGCAACAACAGGGTGTTTTAATTTTTCCCAAGAAAATTTTTCTGACATATGGGATTTATTCTACAATAAAACCTTGCTTATGGCAAGGTTGTACTGCTGCTTATGGTTTTCTTTGAACTTTGGTGCCTTTCGGAGAATCTTCCACCAGATAGCCAAGTTCTTCGAGCTCGGAGCGAAGTTGGTCGGAAGCGCTATAATCTTTATTTTTTCGAGCGGCGTCTCTTTTTTGAATTAAAATTTGAATTTTTTCCGGTAGATCAGAAATTTTAATAATATCAGGGGCGTAAGAGTTCTCTAAGCTTAAACCTAAAACCTCATCTATTTTATAAAGAGTCTGTAACTTTTCTTCAACGGATATTTCCGAATCTAATATTTTAAATATTATCGCAGTTGCTTCGGAAGTGTTTAAATCATTATTGATCGCTTGTCTAAATTTATCCACTAATATAGCGTTTGGGGTAGCCGTAATGCTAGGATTACTTTCGTTTTTTAATTTACTGATCTCTTTAATAATATTGTTATAACCAGATTGTGCCGCCGCCAAGCTCTCATCAGTAATATTTAACTTGCTCTTGTAGTGAGATTGTAATATTAAATATCTAAAAGCCAGGGGATTAATATAACGCTGCTCTAAATTACTTAACAATAGAAAATTTCCAGCACTTTTTGCCATTTTTGTGCCTTTAACCTGAATATGGTCGGAGTGCATCCAATAGTTTACATAAGGACGATACAAAGCTTGGCCTTGGGCGATCTCGTTAGTGTGGTGCGGAAATAATAAGTCTATACCGCCAGTATGAATGTCGGTTCCGGAAGGGAATTTGTAATAGTTAATTAGAGTACACTCAATATGCCAGCCAGGACGGCCTTTGCCGAGCACTGGATGGTCCCAAAAAATTTCTGCATCATCATCGCCATGTGCTTTCCACAAAGCAAAGTCTGATAAATTTTCCTTATCGTATTCATCTACCTTAACTCGTGCGCCAATCTTTTTTCCTTCGATAAACTTCTCTCCAACTAAATCGCCATAATCGCCAAAGTCTTTTTGATATTTTGCGATGCTAAAGTAAGTTGATCCGTCTTCAGTTTTGTAAGCGTAGCCTTTTTCCATTAGCTTAACGATATACTCTTGGATATCAGCAATTTTTTCGGTAACCTTTACGAAACTGATATCCTTTGGTTCGATATTAATTTTTTTTAAATCTTCTAAAAAAATCTGGTAAAAACGATTGGTAAATTCTTTTAAATTTTCAACATTTGCACTGTTTCCATGTTCTTTTATTGTATTTGCAATTGTTTTGTCATCAATATCCGTAATGTTCATTACCCAATTTACATCGTAATCATTAAATTGCAATGCGCGCTTTAAAATATCCGCACTTAGATAAGCTCGAAGGTTGCCGATATGGGCATGGTTATAAACAGTAGGTCCGCAAGTGTATAGCTTAACCTCAGCTTTATTTAGCGGTTTAAACTGTTCAATCCGGTGTTTAAGAGTGTTATAAAAGCTAAATTTCATAGATTTAAAGCCATTTCTTCTTTTTGAACAATATGTAAGTGAGTACCGAGCTGCCAACAGAAATCGCCACAATTATTTCGAAGCCATAAGGATTGTGTTCAAGTGGCAAACTTGCGGTCTTTACTCCAAACATAAACATAACAAATGTGGCTGGCAGAAACAATGCCGATAGAATGGTTACTATTTTTGTAGTTTTGTTTAAGCGGTTGGTCGCTAGTGAAGTGCTGGCGTCTTGAAGCGCTTCAATTGTTTCCTTTTGAATGGCTAAAATATCCCAAATGCTTTCCGAATGTTCTAAAAGATTGCTGTAATAAACTTTGCTGTCCGTAAAAGTTAGGTAAGTTTCTTTTTTCTGAATTAAACGTTTGATCACCAAGTGGTGAGTTTTCATTATTCTGCGAAAATCAATTATATTCCTTTTCATTAAAGAAATATTCTCTAACATTCGTAAGCTTAAGTCCCAAAAAACATTTTTTTCAATCTCATTCATATCCTTATTGATATGATCCAGAATTGGAAAGCTGCGTCTAAATAAAGACTCAAGAATTTGGTAAAGCAGATATCCGGAGTTCTTGGACATGAACTCTTGGCGGTTTGCTAATTCCGTATGAGTACTGTTCACTAGCTTCACCAAAGTGTACATTGCACCATCATGAATTGTGATTAAATAATCTTTACCCACGAAAAAATCTACTTCTCCGGGAGAAATTTCTTTAGTTTGGCGATTATAAACCGGAAAAAGAAGCACCAACAAGCTGTAGTCCTTGTGGGTCTCCATTTTAGTATGTTGGGAATTGCCTAAAATGTCCTCGTAGTCCAATGGATGAAAATCGAAATTCTTCTTTAAGTAATCGATCTCCTCCTTACCTGGGTTCATGATATCAATCCAACGAAGATTTTTAGTATGGATTATTTTTAAACTCATCTAGTTTTATAGTTTTTGTTTCAGTCTTTACAACTAACTTCATTTGTATTATAATTCGATGTTAACTTAAAGGCAAATTAGTGTTATAATATTGTTAAATAAGGAAATTATGCCAGAAGAAATTAAATCCGAAAAATTAGACTTAAGTAAAACAGAAAAAGAAGTTTCACTTAAGCCAAGACTAGATCGTTCAGAAAAACTGGAAGTGCCAGCTCCTGAGCCGGTAAAGCATTATTCAATCGAGGAACCATCAAATGTGCCGATTTTTAGCGCTGATGGTAGGCTTATCGAAAAAGAAGTGCCTTTGCAAGGTTCAGAAATCCATATCTCTGCAGATACTACATCTAAATCCGACACGATTCAGCTGATTGAAAAGGTGATTGGGGATGGCGAGGATCCGGCGGCTGAATCAGAAATATTTAACAAAGACCCGCATGACTTAGTAAATGACATGCTAAAATTCGTTGGTAAGAACTCAGACGAAGAAAATAAATAGCCAGATCGTTCAAAAACTCAAAATCAAAATCAAAATAAAAAATAAATGAACTCAACTACACTTTTAATCTTATATTTAATCCTTGCAATTGCGGTTGTAGGGTTTTTTATTGTCGTTTGGCATTATTGGAAACGTCATCGGAAGTTTTCTAAATTAGTAATGCCACGTTTGAAAACTTCGGTATTTTTTGAAATTCAAGTACCAAAACAAATCGCAGAAGGTGATAAAAACCGAGATCAAGAACATCAGAAGCAGATGATTGCTGTTGCTGAACAAATTTATACCACTTTAGCAGAAGCTGGCAGAAAAGAAGGCTTTTTTAGCCACCATGATTACATTTCTTTCGAAATAGCAGCTGTTGATAAGAAAATTTCTTTTTATATTAACTGCTCAAACGAGCTTAAGGACTTAATTGAAAAGCAAGTGCATGGCCAATATCCGGAAGCTCAAATTGAGAAAGTACATGGTTACAACCCCTTCGCGCCAAAAACAGTTCAGTCTACCGCAGAATTAGTCTTACAAAAGAATTATGTTTATCCATTTCGCACCTACAAGCTAATGGAATCGGATCCTTTAAATGCGATTACCAGTGCAATGTCTAAGATGGATCAAAATGAAGGCGCGGTTATTCAGCTTATTGTTAGTCCGGCGGGTAGTTCCTGGCAAAGTAAGCCAAGGCATATGGCTTTAGAAATTCAGCAAGGCAAAAACCCTTCATTAGTAGAGAAGGGTGTATTTGCCCGTGCGATTCATGATATTTTTTCTTCTTCAAATAAATCCAAGTCTCACGACCACAAAGATTTAACGGGCCAACATAGTCCGATAAATTTAACGCCGATGCAGCAGGATATCGTTAAGCGCTTAGAAGAAAAGGCCAGCAGGCCGGGCTTCAAAACTAATCTTCGAATTATTACTTCTGCTACGGATATGACTAGCGCCGATTTGCATATGCGCAACCTGCTATCCTCTTTCATGCAATATTCGATGCCGCCTTTTAATGGTTTCAAAGTTAAAAAGCGCAACGATAAAAGCATTTTATTGGATTACATTTTCCGTGTTTTTAATGATTACGGTAAAGAAACTATTTTAAATACTGAAGAGTTGGCAAGTATTTGGCATTTGCCAACACCGTTTGTTGAAACGCCAAATATTAAATGGCTGCTATCCAAAAAAGCGCCGGCACCTACAAACCTGGCTACCGAAGGAACTTTGTTGGGAATAAATAATTTCCGCAATGTTAAAACCGAAATAAAAATTGCCAGAGAAGACCGCGGCAAACATATGTACATTATTGGCCGTACTGGTTCGGGTAAATCAGTTTTGATGGAAAACATGGTAATCCAGGACATCATTAACGGCGAAGGCGTTTGTGTGGTTGACCCGCATGGTGATTTGATCGAACATATTTTGCCGCATATTCCGAAAGAGCGCGCTGAAGATGTAATTCTTTTTGAGCCGTTTGATCTGGACCGACCGATGGGTTTGAATATTCTGGAAGTAAAAAGCGAAGAACAAAAAGATTTTGCTGTTCAGGAGATGATTTCAATTTTCTATAAGTTAGTGACAGATCCAGCAATGCTTGGTCCGATGTTCGAACACAACATGCGTAACGCGATGCTGACTTTAATGGCAGATGATGAGCACCCAGGGACAATTGCAGATATTCCAAGAATTTTTACCGATGTGGAATTCCAAAAATATAAAGTTTCCAAGGTTAAGGACCTAGTTGTTCGAAATTATTGGGAAAAAGAAATGGCAAAGACTTCCGATTTTCATAAATCCGAAATGCTTGGCTATTTAATTTCAAAAGTGGGAAGATTTGTGGAAAATTCAATGATCCGTAATATTATTGGTCAATCAAAATCCGGTTTTGACTTCCGTGATGTCATGGATAATAAAAAGATTTTGTTGGTAAATTTGGCAAAAGGCAAAACCGGCGAAATTAATGCCAAGCTTTTAGGTTTAATGATCGTTTCTAAATTACAGATGGCCGCGCTTTCTAGAACAGATATTCCAAATGAAGATGATCGTAAAGATTTTTATCTGTATGTCGACGAATTCCAAAACTTTATTACAGATGCTTTCTCATCAATTCTTTCAGAAG
This sequence comes from Candidatus Doudnabacteria bacterium, assembly GCA_028286905.1. Taxonomy (GTDB): domain Bacteria; phylum Patescibacteriota; class Doudnabacteria; order UBA920; family VMFF01; genus JAQBQP01. Next base: position 459,084 of record JAQBQP010000002.1, on the reverse strand, counting down.
CCCGAAAATATCACTTGAACTTAATTATTGCCCACCAATATTTAGGACAATTGGAACAAGGCGCGGGAGCGGCTGGTGCAGGTAGCAAAGATGTTCGCGATGCGGTGTTCGGAAACGTCGGTACTGAAATAGCTTTCCGTATTGGAGTTGAAGATGCCGAAGTTATGGCTAAAGAATTTGCCCCAGTCTTTAATGAGTTTGATTTGGTTAACATCGATCGTTTTAATGCGTACGTAAAATTAATGGTAAAAGGCACTGCATCAAAGCCTTTTAATATTGGAACCTTACCACCACCTGCAGGAGGCTCTAAAGAGATCGCTAATGCTATTCGACAGCTTTCACGTTTAAAGTTTGGCCGCTCACGCCAAGAAGTGGAAGCAAATTTGTTAGAGAGCAGCCAGGTGGCTGAATTCATGTCTGCAGGCCCTGCCGCGGTTGAAAAAGGGTTATAAACAGCAGGGGACAACTCTTCACCTATTCTTCATAAAACCTGTGTTATAATATACATTGTTAAGAACGGATCTATTTGATATAAAAACAAAAGGCCGGTCCCAGGCTAAATATAGCCAAACGCAAACAAAAATAAATTTAAAATAAATATAAGGAAATTATGGATAAATTATCGAATTTGGCCCTTATCGTCCAGATGATTGATTCAGCGGAAAAGAATATTCGTTCTGCGAAACAGTTATTAAAGGAGATGATGGGCGGAAAAGAATTAAGCTTTGATCAAAGCGCTAAATTTACTGAGAAAGCTCAGATGCTTTCGGTATCCGATGGCGGTAAGGTAGTAGAAGGTGTTTTTGATGGTCAGAACATGATTGGGCCGGACGGCAAGCAATATCCAGTTCCAGCGAACTATGCCTCTAAGAGCAAATTGATCGAGGGCGATGTTTTGAAGTTAACCATCAGCGAAGATGGCTCCTTTATTTACAAACAAATTGGTCCAATTGAACGCAGAAAAATCATTGGCTTGTTAACTAAAGATGACAAGGGCGACCACAAAATTATTGCCGACGGAAAAGCTTATAAAGTTTTACTAGCATCTTTAACTTATTTTAAAGCTGATGTTGGTGACCAAGTTACTATTGTGGTGCCAAAAGATTCAGATTCGAATTGGGCAGCAGTAGAAAATGTTATTAAAAATCCTGGCGATCATCCGGCCGACTTTGAACTTAACGATGATTCTGAATCTCCAAAACGCGCTACAAATCCAGAAGAGCACGAAATGGACGAAGTTTAATTTAAGTAGCACCTAAAACCTATGATTGATAAACAATTAGCGAAACAGATCTTTCGCTTCATTATAGTTGGGATAATTAATACCGGAATTGATCTGGTAATTTTATATTTGCTAATTGGGCTTAGTGGCGGAAAAGGTAAAGATGGCATTTATTATATAGTATTTAAATCGATATCTTTCGTCATTGCTTTGGTAAACAGCTATTTCATGAATAAATATTGGACCTTCGCTGGGAGTCGCAAGCAAAATGAGGTTGTGGAATTAAGTGAATTTTTTATTGTTAGTATAATCGGATTTTTTATAAATGTTGGCGTGGCTACTCTGGTAGTTAAATACATTGGCCATCCGGAGAGCTTGGCTGTTTATTGGCCAGGGTTCGGCGCGCTTTGCGGTACCGCAATTGGCTTAGTTTGGAACTTTTTTGGCTATAAGCTCGTTGTTTTTAAGAAGAGTGAGCTGCCAACTATTCGCTAAAAAACTTTAGGTGCTATAATAGATTTATGCCGGTTTTATACAGAAATTATAGGCCTAAAAACTTTGCAGAAGTAATTGGCCAGGAACATATCAAAACAACTCTACAGAAGGCTGTTGCAGCCGGGAGTTTTGCACATGCCTATTTGTTTACAGGCACTCGCGGTACAGGTAAAACATCAGTCGCTCGAATTTTAGCTAGAGCAATAAACTGTCCAGAGCAAAAAAATGGTGAACCTTGCAATAACTGTGCAATTTGCAAACAGTTTTTGGAAAATAATAGTTTAGATTTGATTGAGATCGACGCTGCTTCAAATACCGGAGTTGAAAACATTCGCGAGATAATTGAACATTTGAAGTTTAGTCCAACCCAATCAAAGTACAAAGTTTTTATTATCGACGAAGTGCACATGCTTTCAAAAGGGGCTTTTAACGCGCTCCTGAAAACTTTAGAAGAACCGCCGCAGCACGCGGTGTTCATCTTAGCCACCACAGAAATACATAAGGTGCCAGCAACAATAATTTCAAGAACGCAGCGCTTTGATTTTAAAAAAATCGACAACCAAAAGCTGCTCGCGCATTTAAAAGACATTTCAAAAAAAGAGAAAATTAAAATTGATGACGCTAGTTTAGAACTAGTTTTGAACAGCGCAGAGGGGAGCGTACGTGACGCGCTTTCCATTTTAGACAAACTTTCTACATTTGATAATATTGATATTGCTCAGGCAGAAAAACTTTTGGGTTTAACAAATATACTGGCTGCACAAAACTTCTTAGACTTGCTAGTTGTAAAAGACTCTGCAAAAGCGCTAAATTTTTTACAAGAGCAGTTTGCTGGGGGAGTAGACCCAATTCAGTTTAATAAAGATTTTCTAGAATATTTAAGAAAAGTTTTGTTAGTATCGCTAGGCGGTAATATTAACTTCGCTTTTGACCAAAATCAAATTAAAAATTTAAATCGCCAAGTAGAACAGATTAAACCGAACCAGTTGTTATTTATTATTCGATTGTTTTTGCGCGCCAATAAAGATTTTCAAATTAGTCCGAATTCTGAACTGCCAGTGGAGATTGCAGCAGCTGAAGCCTGCCTTGGGCAGCAGCTTAATGCCATGCCGGCATCGTTACAAAGCACCGCCAGTGTAAAAACCACGCCGGTCAGCTCACTTGCATCAGCTGCGAAGCCTCAGCACTCAACAAATTTTGTAGAAGAAGAATCTTTTAAGCCCGTGGTGCAACAAAATTTAGAGGAAGAATCAGATCAAGACTTCGCAGATTTGAAAATAGTATCTTACCAAGAGGTTTTATTGGCCTGGCCGGAGCTAATGCAGAAGGTGCGCGCGGTGGCTAGTACTTTGCTGACTGTAATGAAAAGCGCTCAGGTAAAAAGCGTTGAACAAAATATAATTGTGATTGCCTTTAATTATAAATTTCATAAAGATAGTTTGGATGCCTATAAAAATAAAAGCACGTTTTTGGGTGTAATGAATGGTCATTTTAATACCAAATTCCGTTTGACTACAATTTTAGAGAAAGTAGAAGCTGCGGAAAACTCAGACACCTCTAGTATAGCTTTAGAGGTTTTTGGGGAAGAATTGGCATAAATATTGTACTTTTTGTATATACATTAAGTATAATTCTTAATTTACTTATTTGTTTAAATGTATTATGCTTAATTTATGAAAAGCGTAGGTCGAACGCCATATTTATAAGTTTCTTATTTGGTAAAAATTAAAATTTATATAAAATTATGCTTAAAAAAGCAGTTATGATTCTAGGTGTAGTATTTGTTTTAGTAGGTATCCTTGGTTTTTTTAGTATGCCAATCTTGGGTATCTTTGGTACAAATTTGGTACACAACCTAGTTCACTTAATTTCTGGTCTTTTGCTTATCTTCGCAGCTTCAAAGAGTGAAGACGCTGCCCAAATGGCTGCAAAGACTTTTGGTGTTATCTACGCGCTTGTTACAATCCTTGGTTTTGTGACCCCATCTTTGATGACTAGCTTGATCAATGTAAACATGGCTGACAATATTTTGCACATCGTTTTGACTTTAGTACTTTTGTACTTAGGTTTCGGAACAAGCAAAATGTCTTCTCCTTCTCAGCCAAGCATGTAGTTTTTACAGCTCAAAATCCGTTCCGACTAAGTCGGGGCGGATTTTTTAATTCTGGATTGGTGGGCAGCCTTTATCACAACTTAGAATTACGTCGAAGAAGCGCACGACGATATATAATAATTATGATATATTTAATTTGAATTTAGTTCACCCGTAATAAAAGGAGTACTATGAATAGCAACCAAGTCGAGGTAGCAACATTGGCAGGCGGCTGTTTCTGGTGCACAGAAGCGATTTTTAAGCGTTTAAAGGGTGTGGAATCAGTTCTCTCTGGATATGCCGGAGATGACGGTAAAATTCCTAATTACGACCGCGTTAGCATGGGCAATACGCCTTATGCCGAAGCGGTTCAGATTAAGTATGATCCTGAAATAATTTCCTTTGAAAATATTTTAGATGTATTTTTTGCAACCCATAATCCAACAACATTAAACAAACAGGGTAACGATGTTGGCACTCAGTATCGTTCGGCAGTATTCTTTCACGACCAAATGCAAAAAGAAGCGGCAGAAAAATCAATTCAAAACCACTTAAAGGATTTTTCTGATCCAATAGTTACAACATTAGAACCATTCACGAAGTTTTTCTCTGCCGAAGACTATCATTTGGATTATTATAAGCGCAACCCAAACAATCCATACTGTCAGTTGGTTATTGATCCCAAAATTCAAAAACTCTATAAAAACTTTAAAGATCATTTAAAACCAGAAGCAGAATTGCAATAAAAATTCCCGCCTTGTGATTAGGCGGGAATTTTTATTTAAAACTCTTTTACATCATTTTCGGACATTGGCACAAATTCCAGATCATGGCTGCTAAGTATTTTCTCGAGCATTAGGTGCATAAAACTGTGCGCACCGCTGTCGTGAACAGGGAATATAATTTTAGGCTTTAAAGCAATTGCATAATCAATTACTTCGCTTAATTTTAACCAAGGTGCTACCGCTGGTAAAGCCAAAACTTCTATTTCTAATTCTGGATTGGTGAAATTATCACCTGGATACCAAAGTTTGTCATCAATTAAGAAGCCAATGTTTGAAGTAACCGGAATTGAACTGTGTAATATCGCGTGTTTCTCTCCGATGCCGGTAACTTTAATTTCTCCAAGGGAAATTGTATCGTTGTGGTTAATTTGAGTATGCGGGACGTTCGCTGTCTTTAATAATGCCGCAACAGAATCATTACAGTATACAACTGCTTGGGGGCTTTTTGTCATCATTTCCTTCAATGATTCAAGATGGTAGTGATCTTGGTGTTCATGGGTGAAGAGAATGTAGTCGATGTTTTCGATTTTAGCATTTGCTTCAATTGTATAAGACCCAGGGTCGGTAACAATTTTTTTACCCTTGGTCTCGATAATTAAGCAGCAATGGCCAATTTTTGTTATTTTCATATATTTAGTCTACAAAGAATTATTGTTTAAGTACAGCATTAATTATTGAATAAATTTAAAACTACTAATAACTTTGTTAAATGCATTTTTATCATTGCTTGAGCCAAATAAGAACAATTGATTATCGCGTTTCGTTACCGCCCAGGTTTGGGTAATTGATTTGTTGTCATTATCTGGAGTAGTAGTATAAATCAATAAACCAGGGGTGCCGTTAAAAGAAAATTCAGATGTAGTGATCGCAGTATCGTTTTTAAAATAAAGCTTTGCAAATCCTTTTAAAGTTGTTTTAGGATTCACTTTAAAGATATACATAACTAAATTGTCTGCGGCTATTGCTTGTTCTTTGTTGGAATATAACGGATTTTGGTTAGTAATATTTAGATCGCCGCCGATGCATTGATTCTCTTCATTTCGGCCGCTAAAGTCATCATTAGCGAAGGTATCGTTTAGATACCAAAGGTCTGGATAGCTAATCGAGTAATGATATTTATCGTTTTGATAAAATTTAAGATTATCGATAATTTTATAATCGGCATAAGTCGCGTCCCTTCCTTGAGGTTGGGCAGGGGAGCAAGTCTCGATTTGTGCAAAATCACTTTCTGATGCAGTTGTAGACGGTGCTGTTGTTTTGTTACAGCTAACTGCTGTAAGGCTCAAAAATAATAAGGATAAGTAAAGTTTTTTCATTTGATAGAGACAAATAATTCTTTAATTGCACATTGTGTCATAAATTTATTATACATTAAATTTATGACACGCATATTGGATTAAATCAAAACCCCGGCAGCGACTTAGTCGAGTGCCGGGGTTTTCGAAATTCTCCTGAATCTCCTTTGTGTTGTGCTTTACAGTCTGGCTTTGATCCGTTTGAAGTAAGCCTTGAACCTCCTGGCGCTAATTGGGGGCGTTAGGCGAGAATAAGCCGCGTCCGGTGTAATCTCAGGCTCGACGATTAGCAGCTCGCGCAGTGAAGCCTTCATTTGCTGCCTTTCGTTTGCCCAGATCAACTTCGGGTTGTGAATCTTGGGGGGAACGAACTCTTCGGCCTCTATCGACCTTCCGATCAGTTTCGCGAAAGCAACCCTGGCTCGGTTTAGCCGCGACTTTACCGTTCCGTATTTTATCTGGGCGCTATCCGCTATCTCTTCATAGCTTCTGCCTTCTAGTTCCCTCATCGTGAATATCGTTCGGTGATGCTCCGGCAGTTTTTCCACCGACACTCGCACAAGCCTCGCTAACTGGCGCTTATTGAACATCTCGTCTGGCTGATGTCCTGAATCCGCGAGCCGTAGGGAGCGAGCGCCATAAATACCGGCGTCTCCTAAGGCTAGTTGAGATACGACGGGGTTATGTTTCTGATTGCGCAGCTCGTTTTTTGCGAGGTTGGATGCGATGGCGTATACCCATGTAGAAAACTTCTTTTCCAAATCAAACCGATGGATGTTCCTATACACCCGAATGTAAACCTCTTGTACCAAATCTTCGGCTTTTGCTTCATCGCGAATGATTCGATATATGAAGTTTATCAAACGCCCGCGGTACCGGGTCATTAGGTGGGCGTAAGCACGCTCGTCTCCTCCAAGGAAAGTTTTGATCAGTTCTTTATCGGTCGGCTCCGCCAACACTGTGCTAACTGCTGCACTGTCCCCGAGAGTTCTTTTCATCGTAATTCCTCAGAAAAGGTGGTATCTTGTGTGCTTCTTCTTTCGGGTTATGTCTGAGTATAGCAATAGACCCTTGGAGTTGTAAATAACGCCTTTATTTGAATGTGTAGCTAGTGTATCATTATTGTATGAATACATCAGACAAAGTAGACAAACAAATAAGTGCTATAAAAGATTGGCGCGGGGTGCTTTTAGCGGAATTGCGAAAACTTATTCACGAAGCCAATCCAAAAATAGAAGAGGGTCTTAAATGGGGTGTGCCCGTGTTTTTGGCTAATGGAGAGTTGGTCTGTGCCATAAGCGCTTTTAAGGACCATGTTAAATTTAATTTCTTTCAAGGCGCGATGCTTAAAGAGCAAAAGAATTTCAATAGCGGATTAGATTCTAAAAAACATCGCTCCATAAATTTTATGCAAAAGGATCGCGTGGATAAAGCAATCTTAATAAAACTAGTTAAAGAAGCGACAAAGCTTTCTAAATTAGGTAGTAATTAAAATTAAAACAATTAATCAAACAAAATGATAACTCCCGAAATATCAAACTTTATTAACTCTCAACGGTCACTTGGAATGAATGATGCCCAAATAAGACAAGCCTTGTTGGCTAATGGCTGGAGCCAAGATGATGTTAACCAGGTTTTTGATGAATTGAATACTTCAAACTCTCCGATCTCGGTAGTTCCAAAGGAGTCTTTAAAAAATAGGATTTTAGGTCTGATCGGAATAATTATTGGCATAATTGTCTTGGGAGCAGTACCGTTTCTTTTTGTTCATAGCTTAATAGGACTTCTGATTATAGAAGGCGGGGGAGACGTAATAATGCATAAAGGCTTGCCTCTATTTTTAATCCCTTTAATTTGTTTATTAATTGGTTTGGCAATCCTTATAAATTCTATTCGATTTTCTAGAGTCAGGGCAGGGCAAAAATTTCATATCTCAATATTTCAGAAACTTTTCTGGCCCATTGTTATCGCTGGTTTAATAGTTTTTTATTTCGTCGCGCGCAGTTATCAGCCAAGCGTTAAACCACTAGATGCTTCAAATGCTTCAGCTACTGCTATCAATCCGTCCGCAGGCGATATGGTAATTGCAAATTTTATTGATCAGTCATTTCCTAATTGGTATAAAAATCTTGATCCAACCAGCCAAGCGGATTTAGTAATGGCTTATAAAGTCATGCATATGCTTTATGAAAACCCGATCCCAAATTCCGTCAAAGAATACGAACAATATGGAAAATGCGCCAGCTCTATTATTGATCCGATAGTAGCAAAAAACCCGATCCCAGCTCCTTTGAACCAAGGTTATTATCAAGTTTATTTAGCTTTTAAAAAACAGATTGATCAAGAAGTAGGAATTAATCAATACTCAGCTTATACCGCAAACTTAGGTAATCAGAGCTTTAATGATAGCGGATCGCTAGATGATAAAACAGCTTGTGCAAATTTGAACATTCCACAGAAATACAAATAGATTATTTAGTTGACTTTCAACGTAATCAAGGCATACTACATATATGAACGACCACTATTGGATATTTATATGGATTATTCTCTGGGCATTTATCTGGCCGGTATTCGGCGTGTTTATGAGAAGAATGAAGTACGGCAAATACGACTTAAACAAAGGCTTCAATAAATCGGCACTGGATATACTTAAAGAACGCTACGCCAAAGGCGAAATCAATAAGCAAGAATTTGAAGAAAAGAAAAAAGACCTAGTTTAAAAAATGAAAACCGCGCATTGCCAATTAAGGCAAGCGCGGTTTTATTTAGGGCTCAGGGCCTCGAATTTAATAAAATAGTCCAAAGCTGTTATAATATTATTAGCTATTAAATCTAAAAAAATGCCAGAAAATATGGATCTAGCGGCCTTAATGGCGCAGGCGCAAGAGAAAATAAAACAGAAACAAGAAGAAGAACAGAAATCAAAAGAGGTAAATGTTGAAAATGATTTAACTGCGCGAGAATCTTCTATTGGCGAGGCAAAAAAAAGAGATTCAGAGATTAATCAACTTTCAGCTGAAATAACAGAAGCAAAGCAACAAGTATTTTTTGCTGAAGCAGAAATAAGCCAAGTGGATGCAGCAGCTGAAACGCTCAAAGCGGCAGGCATGGAAGAACAGCTCAATGCTTTGTATGAACAAAAAAGGACTGTTTTAACGGAAAAACAAAATAAAGCCGCAACAACCGAAGCGGGTTTAAAAGATGTTCAGGATCAATTTAATCGAGCTGAATCTACTGCAGAAAATATAGTTCCCGCTCGAATGGAAGATACTAAAACACCTGACCAGATAGCAGCTCGCAATGCTTTGGAAGACCAGGCTTATGAAATGAATAAACCTCCATCAATGGTTGATTCTAAGGAACATGTCGCAGCAATTGTGGAAGACAAAGGCAGAAATAAAGTAGATTCAGTAAAGATGCTGTATGATCAAGAAAAAGGAATGCTTGAGCAGATGGATGGCAGGCTTAGAATAGAAGAAAGAATAGTCCTTATAGAAGACCTGGACAAGCCAGAGAATGCTAATTTGAAAGCGATGCTTCCAAGTTTAAATTATGCATATGTGCTTGGTGTGAGGAGAGCGATTCCAGTTTTGTTAGAAAAAGGATTAATTAAAGTTGAAGACCTTCATGAGGCGCTTTTGGACTTAAGCCCATATAAGTTAGCCGAAATCATGGGAGCTCTGCCTGCAAAAACTGCGAGAGAAATTGCAAAAGATCCTTCATTTGAGAAAGTTTTTGAAGAGGCTGTTAAAGTAATAAACGAGGATGCAGAAAAAGTTGAAACCTCAGGCCGCATCAAAACATATTTGGATTTAATGAAGGTTCCTTTGACATTTCATAAGAAAGTGGAGTTAGGTCTTAATTCCAAAGAATTGGATCAAGCCCAAAAGCAAACTGTCCGACAAATTGACGAAGAGGTCGGTTATCCAGCTCATTTCATGAATTTAGTTGGTGATAATCTTCTTAATCAGAACTTAGAAACGGCTATACGGCTTAACGTTTTTACTAAAGAACAAGTGATTGGTTGGTTTAGGAAAGCTCTGAAAGAAATTAAACCGCTGCGCAGACCTGAGGTGGAGGAAAGACTTATGATTAAATGTATGCAGCTTCGGGACGAAGGTTTGTTAACCCCTGAAGAGTCAGAATATCTTCTTAATCCTGAAATAAATTAATTAATCTAAAAAGCCCAATCAACGGTTAAGTCTTGTTCGATTAAAAACCGCATTCCTTTGGAGTGCGGTTTAGTTTTTTATTTTTAACTATGTTGTACGATTTTAACAGTAATGATCGCTAGTATTATAGTATCGCAAGAATGCTGCCCATAAATGCGAAAGCAACGAACGAAGCTGCACATTCAAATAACCATAATTTCCAAGAACGCCCTTTCCATATGACTTCAACAGATGTCGAAGTTACTATAAATCCTAGCCAGAGCAATATTGCTATAACCACGCCATGATACCATGTTCGTTCTCCCATCAGAGATGATGCAAATGCCAGTTGAAAGACACGGGACATAACAAATGCAGTGACAAGAAAAACTAAATAGTTTAAGATTATTTGCGAGACCTTAGGAGGATTTGCATTGGGTGGGGTATTTGCTAAACGCATTGCTAACTTTCCAAAGATCGGACCGTTCCACAAAAATGCAATTATAAATGCACCTGTGGCTGCGACTAAAATGGCAAAAAGATTCATTGATTATTATGTGTTAATTTATAAAGACTCAACTTTGTATAGAAGTAGCATAACAAAAAATCGCCCAAGAGGCGACTATGATAAATTAAGTTAATTATATTTAAAAGACAAACCTTTCGATTTTAAAGCTTTGTGGAGTAAAGGAATGGAGCTGGGTCCTAGTCCATGCAATTGGAGAAGCTTATTTTCGTCCCATCTTGATAAGTCTTTAAGGGTTCTGATCTTAGCGTTCTGAAGAGCGCGCATTGCTGGAGCTGATAATTTTGGAAATTCATTAGTTTGGGGCTTTTTTGCAATCTCGTTAGCTTTCCACTGAACAATCTTCTTTATTAATTCCCAGGGTAATGGTTTTTGAATGGGGAATTGAACTGAACCCTTTCCGCTTTTATAAACAGATAGTTCTTTTTTGTAAGCCTGGTTGCCAGAGGGGGTCGCATAGAACCCGATATGGTTTTCCCAAGCTGCAAAGTAGGCTAAAGGTTTACCTTTTAGTTTAAAAGCTGGCATTCCGTAGCTAATTGATTCTTTGGCTTGGGGAGCTTTTTTTAATATCGTTTCTCGCAACTTCCTAAGGATATTTTGAACTTCTTTCGGGTATTGAGCAATATAATTATCTACGTTTTTCATTCTGTTATTAATTAAAATTAATCCTTTTAAAAATCGTTAATAATAATCTTATGCATATCCATCATATGGATGTAAGCATTAGGCTTTTTCATTAATTCTTCCATGTTTTTAGGGACAATTTGCCAGCTTAGGCCATATTTATCTTTGCACCAACCACATTGTTCTGATTCTGGAACACTTGAAAGTTTTTCCCAATAATAATCAATCTCTTGCTGATCTTCGCAAGGCACTGAAAAAGATACCGATTCGTTGAATTTGAACTCCGGACCAGCGTTGATAGCTACGAATGGGTTGCCACTAAGCTCAAAGTCAATACTCAAAACCTTGCCTGCCATTTTAAGTTGGAAGTCAGCCAAACCTTCCTCGGCACTGTTAGGGTAGTAAACAGTCGAGATTACTTTACTGTTTGGAAATACCGAAAGGTAAAAATCGACCGCCTCTTTAGCATTTCCATCAAACCATAGATTAGGTGTGATTGTTTTCATGGTGTTTTCTTTACCTCTAATTATATATGTTGTGTGTACTTAAACTATAACAAAAAATTGCCTGAGAGGCGATCGGTTGATATTATTACTGGGCATCTTTGAGAAGTTCTTCTTTGATGGATTGTCCCCATTTTTTTACACGAGTGGCAGCATCAATTAGATCTCCGTTTGCGTAGATATTATCTATTGTCACCGGCCAGTTTCTTAATCGTAAGGTAACGTTCTGATCGTTTTTCAAAACTTTCTTATTTCCTTCGTACGCTCTCGACGTTCTGCGGCGTATTTCTTCGGGAGAGATGCCGTGATCTAAATAATCAATTAAGGCTATTTGTAGACCCTTAATCGCTTCGTCGACAAATTTGGCGGGGTGTTGAAGGTTGTAAGACGCAACAATAAGAAAATGTTCTTTTTGTAGATCACGATCCGCCCATTCCCAAGAACAAATTACACCGAGCATTTCCCAACAGCTTAAATTAGAAACAGCACCACATTCAGGACATTTCGTAGCGGTAATTAAAGATGTATTTATATCCATACAAATATTTTAACAATCGCTTTTATTTAAACGCATAATACATCAACACTATAGTTAAGGCATTGAGAATTACTAATATTGCAACGAATGTTGGTTTTGATGTCGCCACACTAGGATTCATTAAAATATAAACCGTGTATATTATCGCAATAATTGCTGCACCAAGAAAATTTCCTTTTATCATATGTATAATATTATTTTAATTTTTTGATTGTCTGTTGAGCACATACTGCACAGAAGCGCTCATAGGCTTATCTTTACGATGGATACAACCTAGCCAGCAACAAGGCCTTCGCATCCCTTCCTTGAGTTCGCTTATTAATCTTTTGAGATGCTCTTTTCTAGTTGCATCTTTTTTAACGAATGTGACCCAGCAAATCCATTCATTGCGAGCAAGTGGGCTGATATCCTCCCATGCTTCTAGTGCAGCCTTGTCCGAAGCTAAAGCTGTGCGTATATCATTGGGTAATGTATGTACCGTACCACTGGAAATTGATTTATTCATCGTTTTGTTATTACAGATAAAATTCTTCCTACGTGTAGGTTCCAACTCCAAAGCCAAGCAGGGTTCCTGGAATTCATGTTTACCAAACAAACGGAACCAATTTTTTAGTCCGTTGTCTATATGCAGGATGCGATTCTGAAAACTGTTCGGCCATAAGCGCATCTTCATCTTGAATCCGAATAAGAATTGCTACTAACAGTAGTATGACACCAATGTAGTCAGTAAGTCTGCCTATGGTCAAGGCGGTACCAAATGCTGCGAATACCAAGCCAGTATAAATTGGATGTCTAACTATAGCATATGGTCCGGTCTGTACTAGTTCATGGTTTTCTTTTAGTGCGATGGCATTAGACCAATTTCTGCCTAAGGCTATACGTGCCCATATCGCAAAGACTATGGCTGTGAGGTCAATGATGAGGCCGATTATGCCGAAAGGTACCGTAGAGGGAGTAATAAAAAGATGGGGGACAGCTAGAAAGCGTTCTGCAAAAGAATTTCCAGGTCCAGAATTGGAAAACAAAAACATAAATCCGGCAATTATCAATGCGAATGCAAAGGCTCGGCGAATTGGATTTGGTCTTTGTATGGTGCGTTTACCCGTAAAATAACCGGGCAGCCAAACCAAGAGTATTGCGTTCCAAGACAAATATGCAATTTGGGTATATATACTGGGCATAAGTTAAGGCCGTTAATTTCCTGTTGAAGTACTTTGACAAAGATTTCAAATTTGTTTGGGTTCGGTATTCTTTCGTTTTTAGACTGGCCACATCGGACGAAGCGGGAACGATTTTAGCCAATAACAAAAATTAGTATCACAAGCGCTATTATAAAAACAGCGTATTCAATTAGTCCATAAGGATGTAATTTAAAATAAATATTTTTTACCCATTCGTCGTCTCCATGTTTCTTTGATAACGTATTTATTTCATCATGGTTCCAAATGTAAAGATTTTTTCGAGCTAGTCTTCTGTCGCTAGGTTCGTAGTGGTAGAAAAAAGAATAATGGTTTGAGTTAAAAGGATAGAGCCATTGTACACCCCATCCGATCCCGATGCTATCGTGGATAAAATGAAGCAGGGTGGCAAAAAGAAAAAGAACAGCGTAATGCCAATTGGCAAGTAGAGCAATAAGCAACATGCCAAATGGAATAAATACCACTGGGTAGTGCCAGTAGTCCCTATGTTCGTGAGCATTTTTTGTTGAGCCTCCTTTTTGGAGATGAAACAAATAATCCAAGTCCGGAATAAGAGAGAAGACCACTCCTAAAATAATCCAACTTGCAGTTAAGTGTGTATCGAAAAGATTTGCTAAACCCAACGACAATAAAATTCCTATGCCTATATCGTAAAACATATTTAAAGCATAACAAAAAACCGCCTAAGGGGCGAGTAGAGTATGGCTGCAAACATAGGACAATGTTAGAACTTTTTATTTGACGAGTACTATAAGTAGCCACAGTATTGTGGTTACTTGAGTTTTTACCATTATCAGCGTATTATATAAATAAGAACTGATCTAGGAAATTCCCTTTTAGGAAATTTCTGAAAAGAATATACTCACTTACGTTTTAAGAGTAGATTCTCTATCTAGGAGCAAAACTCCGAATCGCAGTTCTTTCAAACACTGGATATACTCTAGAGATATTTTTGTGTTTGAAAGATGCTTGATAGAGAGTCTGCTCTTTTGCTTTTCTCTCGACAAGTGTCAAATTTTAATCTTAATATGACACGAATATGAATTTTACACCTGCAAGTTTGGTTCTAATTATTGCTAGCTTTCTTTTGGTAACGGTTGTCGGTATAGGAATGTACCAAAGCATTGTTGTCATGCCCACGTGGTTTGCGAATCCTCCTGTGTCGTTTGGGAAGATAAATCAAAATGGTACGATGGAAAAAAACTTCTGGATTGCCCTGCAAGTTGCGACAGTTCTTGTAATGGTGACGGCGTTAGTGCTCAATTGGAACAATCCTGAGCGACGTATGCTCATTCTTCTTGCCGGAATCTGCTATATAGTTACAGCAATTTTAAGCGGAGCATACCTGGCTCCAAAGATTATTGAATGGGGTAAGGCCGGAACATTCGTTCCTTCGTCCACAGAAATCATTACGGGTACAAGATTGTGGCTCATCTTCTCCTGGATACGCGAAGTGGTATTACTGGTCGGAGGTTTTTCGCTTCTTGTTGCGCTAGTAGTATAAGAAATCTAAAGAAATAATAAAAAAATATTATGCATTTCCCTAATATCTTATTTTTGCTTTGCGGAGCGCTCTCGTTTTACGGGATTGGCCTGATCTGGTCCATGGAGTTAATAACATTGCGCTCATGGATGGTGGTTGACGATACTGAGTTATTCCATAAGGTCCGGGGCGTTCATTGGAGGGTACTACCGTATTTGGTATTTATTCCAACGGGAATATTGGTACTTTGTAGTACCATACTGCTTTGGGTGCATCCTGCAAAAATTCTCTTCCCATTACTTTTGCTCGCTGTATTAATTCAATATATGATCCTTGTGCTTACAGGGAGTATGTGGGGACGCTGGGAGAGAAAAATAAGTGCTGAGCATCAAAGTTCAACCAGTCCATTAATGAAACGATTGAGAGAAACTCATTGGATTAGGACAGCCTTGATTACATTGAATGGACTAATATTCTTTTTATTACTTATCAGTACGTACTCATAAGCTTATAAATTTAACGCAAGGAACCTCATGAGAGGGCTTTCATTCATATCCAAATCATATAGATGAAACAGAAAACTGCGCTAGAGCGGAAATTATGGAAGCTCTGCAATAATAACCTTCGGTTTAATGGATAACGCTCTCGAAATCATAAGGCGAGTATTACCGCTCAGTAAATGAAGTCGATCATTACTTTTTATGATTATAGGGACTTCCATCGGTTGGTTTCTTTTAAAGCCTTGAACCAATGCTTTAAAGTTACGCTTATTTTCTACAGATAATTGGGAATTATATTCTTCAGTTAGGTTTTCAGCATCTTCTAGAAATCCTGGTCTGATGTCGTAAGAGTCTGTGTTTTCCAAAAGGCTCCAGGTATCATCGGCAAGATCAACAATTGGAGATATATTAATCTGATCGATAACTTGTTGGAGTACCTCTCCACTGGGCTGTACTTTCAGAAATTCTTGAACAGCCCTTTGAATTTCTCCTTGCTCCTTTTCTGGGTTTGGCCGAACCCAGAAAGGATTGGTCCCTATTTCTCGCTGATTTTCTCTATTTTCATTCATGTCTAAACTATATCAAAAAATAGCCTTAGAGGCGATTAAAATACTGCTTGAGGTTATAAAGGCGAAGGTTAGCACGTAGATTCAAAAAAAGCTATAATAATTGTATAAATTAACTTACAAGTATGGATCAAAATATTGAGGCAAGACTCGCGGCTCAATCAGCGGGGGAGGGCAAGGAAATAAACCATCCTTTTATAGAAGATGAGGAGGCCGCGCGCATTAGTAATCCGGTTGAAGCAGAATACGAAAAAGTAGAATTGGAAAATCGAGCTAGCTTTCTCAAAAGATTAGAAGGCTTGCCAATAGAAGTCATCAATACAATTGATTTTGCTTACGATTTGGGTAAAGAAGCTCATCGCCCGCATGAGCGTGATACCGGTGAGCGTTACTTTGAACACTTAAGAGCGGTAGCCTTAATTTTAATTGATGAGTGCAAAATTAAAGATCCAGATTTAATTATCGCATGTCTTTTACATGATTCAGTTGAAGATTCAGCTATGTTTGGAAATGCAACCCAAGCTTACTCTAAATGGAAAGAGGTTGCTGAGTTTCGCTTGAGGAAGGTTTTCAATTCACAGGTTGCTGACATAGTTATCACTTTGACAAAGCCAAAAGTTGATGGACAAGAATTAAAGACTAAAGCAGAAGCCCATCATTTTTATATTGAAAACTTGAGCAACGCTCCTGCAAAAACTATATTAGCTAAAATGGCTGACAGGCTGCACAATTTAAGAAGTTTGGCTGGAACAACCCCTGAAAAGCAGCGAAGAATTGTTGCTGAAACAAGAGAAATCTACTTTCCGCTATTTCAAAAAGCGTTGGCAGAATACCCGACAGAGGGACAATATATGTTAGATGAAATGGAAACAGCTATTACAAAATTAGGTTAGGTATTGATTAACTTTTACAAAAAGTAAGTGAAATAAAAAGTACATCATGATAGCGGTGTACTTTTTTTATGCTGCGGACATGGGCGAAGTTGGAACAAGTTTAGTGTCGGTTTCATATATAAAGTATAACAAAAAATCGAACTGTTTTTACCAACACACTTGAACTTGAAAAAAGGGCAGTTATATGCTACTCTTCTATATCGCCAAAGCTTAGGCGATCACTTTCAACTGGAGGTTGCAGTGCAACCAAAAGGTTCTGCGCCGGTGACCTTGTACTTGAAGGACTTTCCAGTCTCTCGAGATACGAGGGGGCGTATTGGTTCAGACGTCGAGGACGACCAGTACATGGTCAACGTCTCTCTGACGGCCTGGCCAGACTCCTCTGGCTTCGTTGTCGACAACCGGAGCTTCATCAGCTTCGTTCAGATGGTAAGGCCTGACGATACCAATGATCGGCTGGCCAAGTCCATCGTCCGCCTCTCCAGGGGGGAGATTGGCGATCGGCTGGTCGGCGTGCACGCGGAAGTTCGCACGCCTCACGATCAGGGTCGTGCTGTTGGTCAGTGGGGTACGCTGCCAGCGCAGTTCAGGCCGAAGCAGGGCTCGCGTGTCATTTCGCTGAAGCGGCTTTCCGTCAACGCTCAGCTCGTTGACGATGCGATCTGCGGCGGCTATGACGGTTCGTTCGAAGGCGATCTGGACGTTCTGTATGTCCCAGGGCGTGACTTTCTGAACGAACGTGAAGTTCGCTATGTCGTTCAGCAGAGCTTCAGTGGGTCGCTTATGAAGGCGTCCTGTGAAGAGCTGACGGCCGGTATGGTTCATGCCGTTGTTGGTGCATTCAAAGGGCAGGCTCGCTCGGTCGCCTCGCGAGTGTACAATCTGACCGGATTCGCGGAAACGATCTGGTCGTTCCAGCAGGAAGTGCCAAGCTTCCCGCGTCCGGCGACGAAAGGGGAAATCAAAAGAACGGAGGAAAGAAGAAAACGCTCATCCCACCAAAGGGCCAGGGCGTCCTGCTAAGCGCTACCGCGGTATACTTCGACAAATTGTCGAAGTATACCGCGGTGCTTTGTTTTTTTACTGAATATTTTTTTAAGCTTCTTTAGTGCAGTTGAGTCCATGCACGCCAAAGCGTTATTAAGAAAAAAACTCCGACATCGATTAGATCGGTGCCGGAGTTTTCGTTTTTCTCCTGTTTCTCCTTTGGGTTGTTTGTTTACGCCTGGGTCATAAGCTGGGCGGCCAGCTCCAACATCTTTAGCATGGTCAGGGCGTCCAGGCTCCGGTAGTGCTGTTCTACTGCCCAAGTACCATCATCGTTCGGTACGGCTCGGAAGAACACTTCATCGCTACGAAGCCGAATGCTCTTGCGAGCCTGCTTTGCTGGCGCATCTTCGACCGTCGTTGCTGGCTCTGCGGCTTCGATCGTCGTGGCCGAAGTGACTTCGGCAATTGTCGGCACTTCTGCCTTTGTTGTCTCGGCCGCTGCTTCGGGTTCGAAGACCGGAAGCGCTTCCGTTGCTACAACTTCTTCGGCATCCGCCGAAGGGGCAAGACGTGACTGTGCAGCCGCGAAGTGCTTCTTGAAAGTAACCTCACTCACCGGAGGTTTCAGGTGAGAGTAGGCCTTTTGCACGGTGATCGTAGGCTCGGCGACTAGCAACTTGCTGAGCATGGATTCCAACTGAATTCTGTCGGCGGCGTACATCTGACCATGCTTACCATTCTCAGCTAGCCAGACGATCTTTGCTGGCATTGTCGTGTTGGCTGAAGTGTTTGCCGGCGATGGTGGTGTTACGAGCGCGATTGGTACAGCTGGTGTCGCCGGCGCGATTATGCCAACGACAGAACTAGCGGGCTCAACGTGCGGCGCAGAACCGTTCGTCGATGCCGCGCGCACCGTTCTTCTTAGCTGCTTGAGCTCGGCGTTGACTTCGGAGAACATGATGTTGAATTCATTGCGCGCCAGACTCATTCCGGCTGATTTGCAGAAATGCGAGTAGGTGGTGCTCTGAAGAACTTCCCAGTTCGCCGGTCTGCCCAGGTATTCGACGAGCTTAGCGCGGATCCGCGCTTTTTCGTGTTCCAGTTCGTCCTTGGTCTGGGGCCGCTTGACGACGGCTGACTCACTCTCGACGCGCCGACGGTTGTTGCTTCCGGAATATTTACCGCTCATATCGTTGTCGGGGGGTTGGAGTGTTTCAGGCTCGCTTCCGGGTACGGCGGGAACATTCGGGAGTCGCATCTGCTTGGCTCGCTCCGCAATCTGCTTTATCACGGGCAGCGCCTTCGTCATCAGGGACGTTGGCGGCAAAGCTCTTTTCGCATTTCTTTGCCAAATTTCGGCGCGGATTTGCGAAAAAATGTTTGCGAAATCGTCGAACTTCTTCGGCGGTTTCAGAATCTGAAAAACGATATGCGCGTTCTCCAAATCCAGCCACCACATGAACACACCTCGCAGTGTGTCCCTAAGACCATCCGGAGCCGTTCCGTTTGCGGAGGGCTGAGTAGGTCTGATAGCCGTTTCTATGGGCATTGTCAGCGCTCCGTTGGGAGGGAGGGGTTTGGACTGTGAAAATTCCTCTTGCTCGATATGATCTTCGATCAGTTCTGCGAAAGCGTTCCTAGCCCGGTTCAACCTGGACTTCACTGTCCCAAGGTTTGTGTCGGTTTCGTCGGCAATCTCTTCATAGCTCTTGCCCTCCAACTCTCGCATTATGAACACAGAGCGGTGATGCACGGGGAGTAAGGCTACTGCATCGTCAACCAACTCGCGAAGATGACGTTTGTTGAACATGTCGTCTGGGCGTGCTTGGGTATCTTCGAATTGCAGAGGCCGATCCTCATCTTCCCAATTTCCTTGGATTGTCTGAAATAGGACGAGCGGATTCCGCGAACGATTTCGGAGTTCGTTCTTCGCCAGGTTCGATGCGATCGTGTAGGCCCAAGTCGAAAACTTCTTGTCGCGGTCAAAGCGATGCAGATGGCGGTAAATTCGTATGAACGTTTCTTGGACAAGGTCTTCCGCCTTCTCTCTGTCGCCGATTGTGCGATAGATGAAGTTCAGAAGTCTAGTCTGATAACGCTCAACAAGTTCCTGAAAGGCGCGTTCTTCGCCGCCTAGGAAACGATTTATCAGTTCCAACTCCGTCTGGGTGGCCAACACCTCTCTAATACTAAGCGCTCCACCGTTCGGAGAGCGTTTCTTCATTTTACGCCTCTCTGAGAAGGTGGTTTTTATTCGTCCTCATTCAAGTTATGCCTGAGTATAGCAGTAGGATATTTGACTGTAAAGATCTGTATTTTCATTCCCTTTTCACGTAGCCAGATATGAGCTTCTTCGCTGACACGTTTAGAATATTCTTTTGTAAATTGATGCAATTCAGGATAGGGTAAAGCACCAAGCTGGCCTAAAGTTATTTCATCTTCAAAATCTTAACATATTTTTTGTGAATCCAATTATGGTCATTGCTGCGTGCTTCGGCGACATTTGAGTTCTGGTATTGGCTGCGGACATGGGCGAAGTTGGAACTATTATTAGAGAACATGAAAAACAACAACCGGCAGTTTCCTAATGGAGACCGCCGGTTGTAAAGTTGTTCTTATACAGTTCAATACCTAAACCTGGGAACGTTTCTTACCGAGCTTGTGCACTCCGCGTTCGCTTCGAGCGATGTCTTCGTTGGGAAGTGTGATGGTGTCGACAGTGCGAAATATTCCGGTCAACTGTTGCTTGGCTTCGGGAAGACCTTCTTCTTCCTTGATCTTGCGTTTCCAGTCTTCTACTCCTGCAAGATCATCGGTGACCAGCCCGCCCGAGAATTGAAACTCAGGATGTGCAGCGGTAATCTTGCTGCTGCTACCGATATCTCCAGTAGCTGAGTCGCCGTAGACTACGAGTCTACGCTTGTCGTGTCGAGGAACCTTTATCCCTTGAGCCTCGATTTGCGCGATGAGCTTCAAGATCGCGATATCTTTACCGCCTCCAACCATTGTTTCATCTGTGGCCAAGAACATTCCATGCTTGTATAAGCCAGAGAACGCTACTAACGCCCGAGCGAAATCTTGCTGGTTCGCGGTCATAAAAACATGAACCTCGCCCATACGCGATTTTGCGCGGAGCAGATGTACTGCGGCTTCCAGTTGGAATCCGTTGCTCTCGAAAAAGCTTGGTGTTCCTTCCTCGGTTTCCTGAGTCCGTCGATCAGCCATGAGCTGATAGGCGATCTTGCCATAACGCTGAAGCGTGTCGTTAGCTCGCTCGTGCGTTGGGTTTCCTTCTTCGTCTACCTTGCGGCGTTCGCTGTCCGCTGCGATCACTTCGTCGAAGTACACTTGTGGGTCCTTGAAGCGGTTTTGACCCTCAGTGTAAATACGGTGCATCCGGTCCCATTCTCGAAATGAATTGCCGAGTTTGAAACCTGCAAAGTAGATCTTTCGCAGTTCATCAACATCCTGAACGTGCGGGAAGATCTCCGTAACAGCCACAGCGTGTATCGGTTCAGCTCGGAGCAAGGTCTTATCCAGATCCCAGAAGTTGACCCTACGGGCTACGCCATCTTGATCTAAGGCGATACTCAATTGAGCATGTTCGCCCTCAGGTCCTTCTAGAGCGGATTCTACAACCATTCGATGGTGAGTCTCAACTTTCTCTGGATTGATGGGGTTCTTTTGATCGTGAAAATCTCCGAAAAATCTCTCAGGCATTGTGGTCTTAGTTAAGGGCTAAGGAGGGGATATTGTCTGCTTGAACTCCTCCTTCTAATACTGCGAGAATTTTAGCACAGACCTATCTTTACGACAATCAAGCGGCTTGGCTTAGATCTAGCGGTATTGGCTGCGGAGATGGGACGAAGTTGGAACGGTTAGCTCGGATCTAATAAAGCACATGGAGGTAAAAAAGACTATCTCTTTTTTGACGTTAATTTCTTTTTTGTGCTAACTCTTTTATAGACTAAATCAAAATCGTGTTCCCAACGCTTTCCGTCAGATGATTTTCTCCAGCGCCCCGTGATTGTTTTTTTATCCTTACTTATTACGCCCTTAAAGCTTTGTATAAATTTTGGAGAATTACGCCATATTTTCCAAACGCCTTTTTTAAAGCTCATTTCGTAGACACGAGAAAAACGTCGATCGTCAAAATAAAGAATAGTGTAGTCCGATGTGTCTTGATCTCGGCCGATAATCCATGTCGCCCACGCCGCATCGACATTTTTTGTCCCTTGGTATAAAACCAGAAAATCTCCGTCCCCAAACCATTCGAAAGAGGCATTGCCTTGTAGGACAGCTGATCGGTCATTGAGAAACGAAGCGTTCGATAGCTCTGTTGTCCAATGTCCAATAAGTAATTCAAGATCCTTTAGTGCGGGATTGGTTTTGATGTTTTTCATAAATGCTCTGCTTAATTACATATTAAGTTTAACAAAAAATCGCCTGCTCGGCGATTTAATTTCTGGCTGCGATTGGGGGACGAAGTCGGAAACTGAAATAGATCAATTAATAAATAATTATAAATTATTTTCACCTAGTTTGCGAAATGATCCTTTACCATAGGTAGATTCAATTAAGCGACCAATTGGTAATAAATTCCCATTCAACTGTGTATTAATAAAAATATCCCAAATTGATTTTATATTTTCGAATTTATCTTGATTCTTTTCCCAAAGATCCTGGATCAGAGCTTCCAATTTCCCATACTCCTCATCTCTGGAATAGTTGTACATGGCTCTCTTTTCGGAGAATATCGTATTATTTTGAACATGTTCTTGGTAAAATCTTCTTACGAGAAATCCAATCACTCCTTCTTCTAAATCTTGAAAATATAAATTTTTACCCTCGCGACTTGTAACTGAAAAACCTGAACGATAGTTAATTATTTCCAGTCCCTCTGGTTGGTTGACTATTTGAACCGCTGAGTACGACTTTAAATGAACCATCTCATGAAAAACGTTAAGCGCAAACTGTATATCTGAAGCAGGCCTCTCTACTAGCATACTCCCAAATTTTATAGCTGCAGATCCTTTTTCTACATTACCATTCGTGAAGTCCTTGACTCCATTCTCTGAAAAAATATGAATTTTAGAAACAGGTACGCTCACTATTTTTTCACGATTATAAATAGCAAGATACTGATCCAAAGATTGTTGAACAAAATCAATGATCTCTTTGTCGCGTTCTGTTTTAGGCAATTCAAAATTTTCATAAGGATTTACGCCCCTGGTTTCATAAATTTCTCTAATATGGGATTCGTACTCTTCCTGGGCATGACTTTCAGAAGAAGGAAGGCCAATGGCTCTATCAAGATGTGGAATTTCTGACATGAGCTGAGTATATCAAAAAATCGTCATGGAGACGATTTTTTAGTTTCGAAAAAGTATTTTTGCCTTCGCTGACGCTCCCGCACAAACATCCCAGATGAAGGTCATTGCTGCAATTGTGGGACGAAGTTGGAACAGAAGTTAACGAGGTTACCTTGAAGAAGCTGTCATTTTAAATGAAGCGATAAGTGAATCTCTAACAGTTAGGTCTTCTGCGCTTAAAGCTGGTGGATTTACCGTACCATCGCTAGGAATAGCGTGGTGTACTTGAAAGCTTAGGGTGTAATAGTAGCCAGTTTGTTGAATATGGAATACTTGTTCGGTAACCCGGTTATCGTACTTATTGTCATACTCTGTTGCATCCATTCCGTTAGGTAACTTAACTTTTGTAGACCCGGTAAGTTGAGTAAAAGTGTTTGGCTCTTTGGTCACTACAAGCGTGTAAAAGTCTGTTTCGTTGTTTTTGAAGTTTGAAAATTGATAACCTACTTTTACATGGTCTGCTTCCGATGCGGGTGTAACGGTCCAGTCTTTAGGGTAAGATATTTGAAATTGAAAATCTTTAGCGTCATAAGTGGTTGTGTTGCTAGCCGGGATGGAGACGGTTTTTTCAGGTTGATTATTTGTTGTGGGCGTAGCAGTTTGTTGGTTGCAACCCGCTCCGATTAATCCTAAGGCAAAGATTGATAAAAATAGTTTTTTCATATTGTCATTTAATTGTTCTAAGTATAACAAAAAACCGCTTATTAGGCGATTAAAAGTATTGGCTGCGGACATGGGACGAAGTTGGAAGGACAATTGTAAAAAATTTATCAGAAAAGCGCGGCACCTTGGGGCACCGCGCTTTCTGCACGCATTGAAGCGTTGCTTCATTTCACTTCCACCACCGGGCACAGCCCTTTCCTGTTGGCTGCGTTGTAGAGACCGTTGTAGAGTTTCTCCAAACCTTCGACTCCTGCGGTAATCGAGAATAGCAGAAGCATGAAGGCGCCGATGCCGATGAGGATCTTCCAGGTGACGTAGAGGAAGACCAGTCCGCCGAGCGCGCCGATCAGGTACACCGGACGAGTCACGATTCCGTGGATCTTCGGCCACCGGGGGTAGGTCTCCCAGAGGGTCATCTTGGCGTACCCATCGGGGGACGCATATGATCGCCCGACGTAACGCGTTTCAGTACCGATTGGTTTGCAAGCGATGAAAAGGCCCCAGAAGTACAGCCACGCCATCTTCGCGCCGTGGAACAAGAGTGCCATAGGGCTAAGAATGACGCTCCAGCAAAGCTCGCAGAGCCCGACCTGGGAGGGTTTCTCGTCCTCAAAGGCGAAGGCTATGCGGTAGGCAAGACTGTTCCGAGAGATACGCATGTCGAAACTCCATTGTGATGAAAGGGTTATCCTCCAATTTAACTTGAATATAAAAAAATACCATATTTAATGGTATTTGTCAATTGGCCGCGGACATGGGACGAAGTTGGAACTTTGATTAGAGTGAGGCAGCTTGTCCGCCATACCGTTTTAAAATGACCACTTATCTTTATAAGTTTTATAAGACCATATGGTAATTGCAGCGGCGGGAACTTCTTTTTCATCGCTCATAATTTTTATTGGATTTGCCTCACCTCCCCCCTCCGAAACCCATTTATTTCCATAGTCATCTTCTAAATAAAGTTTGATATCAAAATTGGTTGTGGTAGAAATTTTATCAATATTTTTTGGAAGAGGAATCCAATAGTACGAAGAGTCGTTTGTGCCTGCGCTTATGAGCCTTGCTTTTTCATAGTGATAGTTGTTATTAGCGGAATTAAAACTCCAATCAAACCCCCACAAATACAAATTTGATTTTCCAGTGTTGAGTAATTTTATAACACCGTTGCGGGAATCAGGGATAAAAGATATCGCAACGTAATCTTGAAGGGATAAGAGCCGGTTATTTATTTCATTTTGTTTTTGCCCTATTTTAAACGCCAAAATAACTGCAATAATAGCCACTATTACAGTAAAACCGGTAAAAATTGTATTTAAGATTTGAAGCACATCCATATTGTTCATTCATTTTCAGAAGAGCCGCTGATCTGCAGGTTTTAAAGTTGACATTAATACATATCTAGCATAACAAAAAATCGCCTCTTCGGCGATTTTATTTTTTTAACCCCGCTAGGTCAGCGGGGAACGTGTTTGGTCTGGCTGGAGGGGCCGGTCCAGTCCCAGGAATATAGACGGATTATAAGGGGTATTTGGGGATATTTCCAAATAGGGAAATGACCCGGATAGGTCGCTTTCTATGCGGATTTTCAATAGTGATTCAAAGCGGATTGAAAGCGAAAGCAACAGTGATTGCCAATCACAATCCCTATTGCAAGTTGCATCTAAAAGATTTAACTTTTTTGCTCATTTGGCCCATAATAAAGACATTATCGACTCAATCAGCAGAAATCAAAATGCAGACAAATGTAGAAAAGAAGGGGGTTTATAAAGTGGATGTTTACCGGGAGTTCATTCGCTGGTCAGCGCTTCCTCCTTTTGAAAGAGCAAGGCTTCACCTAAGCGATCAAGGCGAATTTGCGGAGCATTATAACATAAACCAGAATACTCTAACACACTGGAAGAATCGGGCGGACTTTAAGCCTCAGGTTGATGCAATTTTAAAACAGTGGGGTAGGGATAGGCTGCCAGCTATGCTTCAGGCGATGTACAACGCCGCTATAAAAGGGAATGCAAAAAGTCAGAGATTCTGGATGGCCTATATTGAAGGCTTTGATCCAAAGATACTTAAAAATGAAAATCAGAAGAGTTATTTTAGTGAAGATGATATGCGTACCTTAATCGACAAACTTCCAGAATGGTTGCAAAATAAATACAATAGTTTGCTAATGGATCTGCTCACAGATTCTCGATTCTTTTCTAATCTGGAGAATGATATGAGCGAAGCTGAATATGAGCAATATAATAAAGACAATCCTTTATAAAGCCATACTTACATCGATTTGACAAGCAATTCAAATAAAGAATATATTGAAAATAGATTAAATCTTAATTGAACAAAATAATGGCAACTCTATTTAAGAGGCGTCTAGTAACTCGGTTAACAGTTTTTCTGTTAGCTTTTTTATTTGTTATAGCTCCTTTAGCTCCTGTTTTCGCAGATACTTCTAATACTGTTATTTCTGCGCCCGTATCAGATACTCCTAGTAATGCTCTTAGCTCCCCTGTAGTGGTGGATACTCCAACTGCGCCCCTTACCGATCCTGTAGTAAACACTCCTAATGCTGCCGTTCCCGCGCCTGTGACTGATCCAACAGTAGCAGGTCCTGATGTTGCTGGTCTTGACCCTACCACTGATTCTTTGAGCTCTGACCCTTTGTCAGCAACGGCTAAGTCTTCAAAGGTCAAAGTTGCGCCACAATCAAGTGCACTAATCCAACAGGATGTAGCAACCGGATTGCCACAGCCTACCGTAACTAAGCAAATAATTCCACAACCTGATCAAACAACAGGAGCATTGGTTTCAAGTTATCCGATCACAATTCCACCTGGCCGAAACGGAATGCAACCGGATTTAAAACTTGCTTACAATAGCCAATCTGTTTCTGGTGATAGTCCCGTTGGGTATGGATGGACAACCACTGTTCCTTATATTTCCAGAGTAAATAAAAAAGGTGTAAGCACTCTATTTACTGATAATTATTTTAACTCCAGTCTTTCTGGAGATTTATCTTTTGTTTCTGGAACTACTTACGCGTCTACTGTAGAAAATGGAGATTTCCTTAAATACAATTTTGATGGAACTGCATGGACAGTGACAGATAAAAAAGGAACTATTTATAAATTTGGTACAGCGTCTGGTTCAAGACAGGATAATCCGGGGGATTCTTCTAAAGTGGTTAAGTGGATGCTAGATGAAGTAAGAGACACAAACAGCAACTACATTACCTACACATATTACAAAGACAGTGGACAAATTTATCCAAATACAATAATTTATACGGGGAATGGTGTAACGACCGGTATTTTTGAAATAGATTTCCTTCGTCAAACCAGGGGTGATGTAACCAAATCTTATCAAGGCGGTTTTCTCACAACTACGAATTATCGAATCTACGAAATAGACATAAAAACAAATGGTACTATAACTCGTAAGTACACCTTTGCGTACTCAACAGGGGATAACGGTACACGTTCTATACTGACATCTATAACAGAAGCGGGAACAGATGAAATTACCACCTCAACCGTTACATTACCAGCAACAACAAATGCGTACACGTCCACAACTTCGTCTGGTTGGACACAGAATTCTAGTTGGTCTTTTCCATCAGACACCTCGTTCGATGGAAGATCTTTATTTGCAGACATAAATGGTGATGGTTTGCCTGATATTATCACTTCTTTCACCGCTTCAAACGGAACTGACTATCGTGCTACATATTTAAATAATAGTAGTGGCACTTGGACGGCGTCTTCCGCATACAACGCTCCTACCCCGTTTAAATCATTTAATGCCGGAAGTAACATTGATTTTAATGTTCACGCTATTGATGTAAACGGCGATGGCTTGGCTGATTTAATATATTCGAACAAAGACAGTTCTGGTACGATTACAGCTGCCACATACATAAATAATGGCAGTGGGTGGACAGTAACTACGGCTTGGACTTCTCCAATTAATTTTACGTATTTATGGTCAGATTTTGGCACGAGAATAGTGGATTTAAACGGAGACGGTCTTCCAGATATATTTCAATCAAATACAATTTCGGGAGGTTCAATCGCAGCACATGTTTATTTAAACACAGGTTCTGGATGGACCAGCGACGTGGGTTCTAGCTGGACTTTCCCTGTTATAAGCGGCGATAACGCTACATTCTTAGATTTAAACGGTGATGGCTTGGAAGACATTATAAGATTGGCTTGGACAGGTACAACGTTTAATACAAGCGCATATCTAGGTGATGGTAAAGGAACCTGGACTTCAAGCACCGATTATACACCCGCACTAACAACTTCTTATCTGAGTGGGTACTATCCTTCAGATCTGGGGGTTAGATTTGCGGACGTCAACGGGGATGGTTTACCAGATTTGATCCAATCTATAAATTGGTACGGAGCAATTTATAGAACAACATATTTGAATACTGGTAACGGTTGGACCTCGAATACTACTAGCTGGAATACTCCTGGAACATTCTCTTTTACAAACGGGTATGGTTCAAGCGCGGATATTTTAGACTTGAATGGGGATGGGATGGCAGATATTACGGATGGGTATACTTCTATTTATATAAACAACAGTGCAGCAACAGACCTACTATCTAGTACAACTTTTCCTTTTGGTGGGTCTAGTACGTTTACTTACAAGTCTTCAGCACTGTCTGGCTATAACGGATTGAACCCAAAACTTCCTTATGTAATCCAAACAGTTTATCAAGTTACTTCTAACGATGGTTTAG
This sequence comes from Candidatus Doudnabacteria bacterium, assembly GCA_028286905.1. GTDB lineage: Bacteria > Patescibacteriota > Doudnabacteria > UBA920 > VMFF01 > JAQBQP01. The sequence continues at coordinate 430,440 of JAQBQP010000002.1, read as the reverse complement.
GAACAACCGGTACCGACACATATTCGAATTCTTTAGGGTCTTTTTATTTCGACAGTGGAGATTTTACTACCCGTAAATTTGCAGGCTTTGGAGTAATCACTAAAACAGATCCGTCAGGAAATGTAATGACTTCATATTTTCACCAAGGCAATGGAAGTGACTCCACACATGGTGAGTATAGCGATGAGTACTGGAAAATTGGAAAAATGTATCGCATGACCGTCGCTAATTCTAGTGGCAGTTTGTTCTCAAAGGTTATTAATAGATGGGATAGCTACAATCTAACAGGCGGAAAGAAATTTGTAAGGGTGACCCGCACTGTCACTTCAACATACGACGGAGATAGTACACACCGAGATGTTGCAAGAACTTACCTATATAACAATTCAACAGGAAACGTGTCTCAGAAAACTGAACTAGGTGAAGTTACTGGCAGTGACGATGGTTCTTACGTTGATATTGGAACTGACGATTTTACAACCGCGTACACCTATGCCACAGACGGAGCTAATGTTATTGGTTTACCCGATGACATTTCTGTAACAGATCATAGTGCTACAAAAGTAAAAGAGGATAAGTATTATTATGATACCCAATCTTTTGGAGCAGTTACAAAAGGAAATCAGACTAAACACGAAATGTGGAAAGTGAGTACGACATTTGTTAATACTCAAAAAACTTATGATGGTACCTATGGAATCGTTACAGTAGATACAGACCCAAGAGGAAAAACAACATCGTATTCTTATGATACCTATCATCTGTATCCAACAACGGTAACAAATCCACTTTCTCAAGTCACAACGAATACGTATGATTATTCATCAGGACAGGTTTTACAAACAACCGATCCTAATACTAGAGTGTTTAAAAACGTTTATGATGGGCTAGATCGTTTGGTTGAACAAGATCAACCGGACTTAATTACTCCTTCGACGTTGGTTACAAAAAACACTACTATCTATACAGATACTTCTGGTGCTGTGAAGACTTTGATTTCAAATTATCTAGATTCTTCAACAACAGTTGATGTTTATACCTATTTTGATGGTCTAGGTAGAAAATTACAGGAAAGAACAGAAGCAGAGGGCAGTAATTTCTCGGTAAAAGATTATGTATATGACAGCAGGGGAAACTTGTATAAAGAATCTCTGCCATATTTCTCAATAGGAACAACTAAAACTTCTCCAACCATTACCACAGCACTTTATACTGTCTACTCATACGATCCAATGAATAGAATCACAACTTCTGTAAATGCTGCAGGTACCACCACAAACACATATAACGACTGGAAACTGACTGTAAATGATGCAAATTCTAAAGTCAAAGATTTCTATAAAAATGCTTATGGAAACCTAATTCAGGTCGATGAGCATAATAGCGGTAGCACCTATAGTACGTATTATGTTTATGATTTCTTAGGTGATCTATTAAAGATTACCGATGCTTCTGGAAATGTTCGTAATTTTACCTACGATGGTTTAGGTAGAAATCTAACTGCTCAAGATCTTCACGCTTCTGCCGATGCTACTTATGGCACCTGGGCTTACGTTTATGATGACGCAGGTAATTTAACTCAGAAGGTAGACGCTTTAAGTCAGACTACAAATTACACCTTTGATAATATAAATAGAGTACTCACTGAAGATTACACCGGAGCAACCGGAACAGAAAACACCTACGTGTATGACACGGGGACAGACGGCAAAGGTCATCTCTATTCTTCGACAACAAGTGCAGTGACTCAAACGAATACGTATAATCCCTTAGGTGGATTAAAATCTGAGATAAAAGTAATTGGTGGAAATAGCTACGAAACTGATTACACATATGACAGACAAGGTAACCAGTTAATTATTACCAACCCTGATAGTTCACAGGTAAAATATATTTATAATTCTGCGGGTCTATTAAATCAAGTTCAAAGAAAAGAATCTACGGATTCAAGTTATTCGGACGTTGTCACAAACTTTGATTATTCTCCAACTGGACAAATTTCTGAAACAGATTACGCGAACGGTATCATAACAGCAAATACTTATGATGCCGCCCATCTATACCGGTTAAGTAATAAATTGACAACACCTACTTCATCAGCAGGTACTCCACCAACGACACCTGCAGTCAATACTATCTCTACAAGCTGGTCTGGGGTTTCGGGTTCTCCTCAAGTTGCAAAAGCCTTGGTGATGGATCCAACTAATTCAACAATAGAATATTCTGGCACATGGAATGGAATTTATAAGTCGACGGACAGCGGCACAACGTGGACACAAATTACTTCCACCTCAAGTTGGTTAGTAAATTCAATCGCTGTGGATCCACTGAATCACAATACAGTATATGCCGCTACAGATTGGGACTCTTCATGCTGGGCGCATGGCAGTGTCTATAAATCTACAGATGCGGGAACAACATGGTCTGAAATAAATAGTGGACTGACAATTAGTAGTTGTCAAAATTATATTGACTTGGTAGTTGATCCTGCAACATCCGGAACGGTTTACGTTGTTAACGATACTACTGGAATTTATAAGACGACGAACTCTGGAACTTCTTGGTCTAAAGTGTATGATCCAAGCGGTGTCACAAATGACTTGCCCTACGACTTAGTTATAGACCCCACGACTCCAAGTACATTATATGCTTCAGTAAATACTGGAGTGATCAAGACGACGAACTCTGGAACTTCTTGGTCTCGTGTGTTTACCTACACTTTGAACTCCACCACAAAGATGACAGCATTAGTAATAGACCCTACCAGTACTAGTACAATATATGTGGCATCAGTGGATTCCTGGTCAAATCAAAATCATCTTTATAAAACTACTAACTCGGGAAGCACTTGGACCAAAATTACCGATCTAAATGGTTTTGTTGCCCATGATGGAATGATAATAAGTCCACAAAGCCACACAACTTTATATTCGGTATTCAATGGTGCTAGGGTGCAAACTTCAACTGACGGCGGTACAAATTGGTCAGAAATGAGTACCGGTCTTCCAGGTTCCAGTTTCGGAAATTCAGTCTACGCATTATTATTTGATCCCAATACTGCAACGCTCTTTGCCACCAATTGGTGGGGCACTATTTACTCTTGGATTATAGGAAACACAAGTATCGCACCAGTAATTAATACTTTTCAAGCAACGCCCGCAAATATTAGTTCAGGGCATAGTTCGACGTTAACTTGGACGGTCTCAGGAGGTACGCCGACAACCTTTAGTATTGATAATGGCGTTGGGGGCATGTTTGGGCATGGCTCCACATCTGTAAGCCCAACAACGACAACTACTTATACGTTAACTGCAAGTAATAGTTCAGGTTCTACAACCAGAACCGCAACAGTAAACTTTAATCCTAAATTCCAAGATGTTTCTTATACCTATGATAACGTTGGAAATATAACTGCAATTGTAGATAATTCTACGACTAACACAAAGAAGAATGTAGCTTATGGCTATGACGACTTGTATCGCTTGGCCTCGATGACTACCACAAGTGCAGTAAACAGTAACAACCATTCAGAAACTTACACTTATGATGCGATCGGTAATTTACTAACCAAATCTGATATCACCGGAACATATGCGTACTCAGGTAATACAGGAACCTTGTATGCGAATCCTCATGCAGTAACTGCAATAGGTTCTGTCGGACTCACTTACGACAGAAATGGAAATGTCTTAACTAAAGGAACATCCTATACAAATACTTGGGACTATAATAATCGTCTCACTCAAACTGTTGCTGGATCTACAACCATAGCTTATGCCTATGATGCAAATGGAGAAAGAGCAAAATACGTAAATGGTTCAACTGTTGTAGCTTACCCAACCAAGTTATATAATACGGACGGCACAAATATAACTAAACACATTTTTGCAAACGGTATGGATGTGGCGACAATTTCAGGAACTGGGACTACAGCAGTCGCTCGCAATACCGTTACTGATAATTTAACGGGTAGTAATATTGTGCTTAATGCTGTTGGAGCGCAAGACGAGTTGTTGGATTATTACCCATTTGGTACATCCAGATTAGACGAAAAAGCAGGCACATTTAGTGAACAACGTAAGTTTGCCGGACATGAATTTGATGCCGACACTGGGCTTACTTATATGGATGCAAGATATTATGATCAAGCAACCGGGAGATTTCAAAGTGAAGATCCTGCCTTTCTGGAAGTAGGCTCTCCAAGCCTCATCAAGAAAGACACGGATAAAGATGGGCTAGTGTTTCTAACAGACCCTCAAGCTCTAAATAGTTATAGCTATGCTCGAAATAATCCTCTAAAATATACAGACCCAACAGGAAAATTTTTCGGTATTGACGATCTTATTACACTTATAGTTATCGGATTATTACAACCCAAAATATTGCAAGCCGATCCTGTTTATGAGCCTCAACAATATGCGCAGACAAAGAAATATCAACCGCAGTTTATATTTATGGGTGATATGATTTCAGTTGATGGCATTCCAATTCCTGAAGGTAATGTATCTGTTGAAGGTGGCTTTTACCGCGGAGGTGGAAGTTTTGATCTCACTGGTAGGGCGGGCGCAGACTTTACAGTTGATCCAAAGACAGGATATGTAGGAAGAACACAAGGCCCTTCAGTAAATATTGATCCAGCTAATGCAAATGTTGTAAAATATGGAGGAGCAAATCAAATAATTAGTATTCCTGATCAACTGGAAATTCTACAGGGTAGTAATGGGCATGGCTCAATAGTTCCAAAAAAGGGAGTAAACCTTACCCCAAAACAGTTTCAAGAATCATTAAATAAGATACAAACCAAACCATATGAAGGACTTAAATTTACCCCATCCTCTGACCTTAAATCAAAATGACGTTTGGCCAAAATTAAAATTTTATGGCGGTTTTGATGATAGAATGGCCGCTGAGGTAAAAGAGAACGGTTGGATTCAGTTTGTTTTGGTAGAGCTTCAAAACGGTAAGTGTTACCAGGTTACATTTTATGATATTAATAATTTAGAGCTATCCTTAAAACGCAACGCCGATATCCATCACCCATTTGAGGCTGCTCCTGGAATGATTGTTTTGGAAAAGGTAACACTGGAAAACATGTTGAGTGCTGTAAAGGAACTTTGTGAGCAAGGAGAATTTGGTTTTTTCACGTACTTAAAAGAATGGGACATCGAACGGGATAATAAATACTTTAAAAAGTATTATGATGGAATAGCTAAAAGTCTTTACGAATACCCAACTGTTTCTGGTATCTAACACCAACTAGGGTAAAACAATCAAGCAGAAATTATTGCAGCAATCTTTTTCTTGCTTTCAAAACGTATTTTAGCATTCAGAATACCTATCAATTGATTGCCTTTTGTTATGGCCTGAACACCGTTTAAAATACTTAATAGATTAGCCAAGCCACTAGTCGTACTTTCATCAAAAAACCCTTTTAAAACTAATTGGTGTAATAAAAGCGAAACACCTCGGTTTGTATCTTTTACATCATTTATTTCAGCAATTTTACGGATTCTTTTTTCAACTTCAATCCTCAGCCAAGCCAATGCAAGATTGGCATCTGTTGGGTCGGGTGAAAATAAATTTTCATCCTTTTCTTCTTTGCCGATTTCCAAGTTTTGATTGGATTCTTTTGTTCAACCTAATAGTTATCCACTATAGACCCACTTGCTATATAGATATTAAGAAATTGTTAAATATTTATTAAATTCTTTGACAAGCAATTACGAAGAGTATATTTTTAAAGAAATAGCAATTAAATAAATTTACATGAAAATTTTTCGTGGAGCTTTTGTTCGCAAGTTAACAGGTGTGCTGTTAGCTTTTTTATTTGTTTTAACTCCACTAGCTCCAGTTTTTGCTGATGAACCAGCAGCTAGCACTGTGGATAGTTCTGCTACGCCCACAGCGGATTCCTCCACCAGTAGTACTTCTTTATCTACTACCCCTACATCTATTCCACCTGATACGTCTACTAGCTCTGGGTACGATGACCCTACTCAGGGAGGCGCGATTAAATCTCCTTATGAACAGGAAGTGTCCGCGAGACAAGAAAAAGAAATTGAAAAAGAAGAAGCTAAAAATGGCACTAAGGTTAAAACGAAAACTCCTAAAACTACTTCCGGTGGAATAGTTTCTAACGCTTCTGGAGTAGGTAGCACAGGAGGGGAAACAGGAGACCAAAAACTTGTTTATTCACAGCAGGCCTTATCAAATCAAAAGGCATCTGTTTTAGGTAACACGGGAGCTCTGCATTATTCTTATCCGGTAGTTGTTCCTCCAGGCAGGAATAATCTCACACCAAGTATTAACATTTCTTATAATAGTCAAAACTTACGAGATGATTCGATTGTTGGCTATGGTTGGAGCTTAGACATACCTTACATTGAGAGAGAAAATAAACATGGAAGCGGAGATTTATATAACAGTACCTATAAAGATTATTATTCTTCCCTTGATGATGATTTAACCTTTATTTCTGGTAATTCCTATGCTGCCAAAGTAGAGCGAGGAGATTTTAGAAAATACGATTTCTCAAGCAGTGCGTGGACAGTAACAGATAAGTCAGGGACTGTTTATGTTTTTGGGAGCAGTGCAGCAACTCGTCAAGATGACCCAAGTGACAGCACTCATATTTTCAGATGGTATTTAACTAGTGTTACTGATGCAAATGGAAACACCATCAATTATACGTATTACAAAGACGCGGGGCAGATATATCCTAGTGCAATAACATATGGATCTATTTATGAAATAGATTTTTCAAGAGAATCTTCTACAGGTGGGTTTAACAAGTACTTCGCTGGATTTGCTGTCTCAACTAATTACCGAATAAATTTGATTGAAACAAAGATAAGCTCAGTATGGCAGAGTCGCGTTGCGCTTGCTTACACTACGGGAGTAAACGGATACAGATCGCTACTTTCTTCTATAACCCAAAAAGCAAAAGATCCAACTTCAGGATCAGAAGTATCGCAGCCGGCGATTACTTTCTCATATCAAGCAGCGGCGCAAGGAACCAATAGTCTTGCAAATTGGCAGCTTCCAACTTTTCAAAATACATGGTCTGGGGCATCACGTACCCCTCCTACTTTAAATTTTCCTAGTTACGGAACTAATACATACACGGATGTCTTAGATGCCAATGATGATGGTTTGCCGGACATAATCAATAGCGACGGAAGTAAATATTTAGCTTGGAAAGGTGGCCCTTCGGATATTCCACCGCAACTTCAGAACAATAGTGGCTCTGGGTGGTCTTACGCTTCTTCTACAGACTTTCCTACCCTCTACAGTAATAATGGAAGTGATTATACCTTTATAATCCAACCGGCTTCTACTAAGTTTGTGGATTTAAATGGCGATGGGTTACAAGATGTCGTGACCGGAGGGGGTTGTATTGGAGCCGTTACCAGTTGTTATTGGAATACTGCGGCTGTATTTATTAATAATACCCATGGCTGGGCTTATGATTCAGCTTGGCAACTTCCTAATGTATATACTCCAAGTTCGGGTCCAGCGTCTACTATTAGATTTGAGCAAATTGTGGCTTCTGGTGGTGTTACTGGTAATCCTGTACGTTTTTCTGATGTTAATGGGGATGGTTTGATGGACGTGGTATACGCAACGGGATGTATGGATAATTCTGGAACCAGCTGTTATGAGAAAAATGCTACTGTATTTATAAATACAGGGACAGGTTGGAGTACTCCCACGGGATGGCGTTTACCAACATATCCTAGTTCTTTTACTAGTTACTCAGCTCCGAACAATGTATCTAATGTAGCGCCAATTAATTTTCACGCTGATTTAATAGATGTTAACGGCGATGGTCTACCAGATATTATTGATCCTAATATAGAGGCAGCTAGTGTCTGTTCTGGGCAAGCTCGCGGAGGTTACTTCAGAAATACAGGAAGTGGTTGGGTCTATGACCCTTGTTTTGAGATACCTAATATAGATAATGGTTCTAATGATTTTCAGTATAGCGATATAAATAACGACGGATTAGTTGATATTGTTTTGGCAGATGCAATTAGGGGTTCGGGCGGAGTTCCAGCTACGAATACAGACACTGCTGTTTACATTAATAATGGGCATGGATGGTATCGTAATACACCTTCAACTGATTGGGCGATGCCTGATTTATATACAGGTCCAAACGGTGATCATAGAACATTTGCTTTTGTAGCTAATACTTTGGCAAGCAATGAAACAACTGACGGCCCTTCAAGAATTATAGATGCTAATGCTGATAATTTACCCGACATCATTGACTCCAATGTATATAAAAATACTGGAACTAATTTAATACAAGATACAGCGTCAACTTACATTATTCCATCTGATAAATTTTCGGCTCGCTATGGTGATCGCGCTAGGCCATACGATTTGAATGGCGATGGTGTAATTGATTATTTATATGCTGACGGCATAGCTATAGATTATATATATAACTATGGTTCTTTAGATAGCAAGGGTTATATTACTCAAGGCAAAAAAAGCGATCTAATTAGTTCTATCTCAAATAGAGGTGTAACTACGAATGTCGATTATAAGCAAGTTGCTATTATTGGCAAACAAGATGAACCCAATACCATTGGAGAAACCAAACTTGTTGTTCAGCAAATGACCGTAGTTCCTGACGTAGGTTCAAATGAAGTAACTCAATACGATTATGTAAATGGCAGAAATTATTACTCTTTGGATACAGGAAAGAAATTTGCCGGTTTTCAAACTGTAACCGCAACAGACCCCTCAGGTAAAACAGTTACTTATTATCATCAAGGCGATTCAAATGACTCAGCAAGCTACGAAGCTAACGATGATGTTTCTAAAATTGGTTTAGCGTATCGATCGGAACGCTTTGATTTATCTAATAATCTGTATAATCGTTCGATTGATATATGGGATAAATACAATATTGCTACAGGCAGAGATTTCGTAAGAAAATTAAAAGATGTTGTAGAGCAATACGATGGAACCTCTACCCATACTGATACTGCCACAGAGTACACCTATAATAATGCAGATGGTACTTTAGCTACTCAAACGGATTGGGGTCAGGTCACAGGCGCTACGGATGGGACATTTACAGACATGGGTTCTGATAAAAAGGTTACAACTTATGCCTATGCAACAAATAGCACAACTAACGTAACTGTGCCAAAGGATATTACCGTTACAGATACATCTGCAGCAAAAGTTAACGAATCTAAATATTACTTTGATACCCTTGCCTATGGCTCTGTTAGTGTTGGTAATCTAACAAAAATTGAACAGTGGAAAACAGGCGCTACTTATATAAATTCTCAAAAAACATACAACTCAAATGGTACCGTCGCTACCTCCACAGATCCACGAGGTAAAGTGACGACCTATGCTTATGACATTAATAATCTTTATCCAGCAACTGTTACAAACCCATTAACTCAAGCAACTACTTACACTTACAATTACTTGAATGGCAAGGTTGCAACAATGACGGATCCAAATAGCAGAGTTTGGACAACAAATTATGATGGATTTGGTCGCTTGATTGAAGAGAAGATGCCCGATCCTTCTAGTGGTTCTTCCGTGACTAAGACTACTTATGTTTATACGGATACTTCTGGAGCTCTTTCTGTTCAACGCACAGATTATCTAGACGGTAGTAACGGAGTCGATACATACCAGTATTTCGATGGTCGAGGTCGATTGTTACAGACGCGCAAAGAAACTGAAACATCAGGATCATTTACGACCAAGGATTATGTATATGATACAGCGGGTCGCTTGTCGCAAGAATCCTTGCCATATGCAAGCAGCGGTTCAAGTAAGACCTCGCCAACTAGTACTACGAGTCTATTTATAACTTATACTTACGATCCTTTAGATCGAATCTTAACTCAGCAAAATAATGTTGGAACAACAAGTAATAGTTATTTTGGCTTTAAAGTTACTATTACCGACCCACGTAGTAAGACAAAAAATCTATACAAGGACGCTTATGGTAATTTGATAAAGGTAGAAGAAAACAATTCTGCTTCAACCTATACAACTACGTACACTTGGAATCTTAATAATAATCTTACAAACATTACCGATGCATTGAGCAATGTGAGAAACTTTACTTATGATGGTTTAGGTAGGCGATTAACTGCGCAAGACCTACACGCGTCAGCTGATTCGACCTACGGAAGTTGGGCGTATACCTACGACGATACGGGAAATATAACCCAGGTTGTAGATCCGAAGAGTCAGACCGTTAACTATACCTATGATGACATCAACCGTCAGCTAACAGAGGACTATACAGGAGCTGCGGGAACAGAAGTAACTAATACATATGACTCAGGAACAGATGGTAAGGGTCATCTAACTGGTACTACGAGTGCAAGTGTTACCCAAACAAATACATATAACCCGAACGGGGGATTAAAGAGTGAAAGTAAAGTTATTAATTCGACAACCTATCTTACTAGCGATACCTATGATCGCCAGGGTAACCAACTGACAATTACAAATCCTGATTCTTCACAGATACAGTACGTCTTTAATACAGGAGGACTGCTTAATTCTGTGCAAAGAAAAGAATCTACAGATGCCAGTTTTATCAATGTGGTTTCAAATTATGATTATTCCCCGGTAGAGCAAGTTACTACGGCAACGTATGCAAATGGTATGAGTACAACTAACACATACGATGCTACAAAGCTTTACCGGTTAACTAATAAAGTTACGACGATCGCAAGTTCTGTGCATGGACAGGATTTGGCTTATACTTATGATAATAATGGAAACATTACTCAGATCGTAGATGCTTCCGGAACCAACTCTAGTAAAACTGTTGCGTATGTCTATGACGATTTAAATCGCTTAACCTCAGCTACGGCAACTGGCGTAGCATCTGGGCAATCAACATACACAGAAAATTATGCGTATGATGCGATAGGGAATATTACTAGCAAAACGGGACCGGGCTCTTACACATATGCAGGAAATACTGGCAGCAACTATGCAAACCCTAACGCCGCGACAACTATTGGTTCTGCGACATTGACCTATGATAATAATGGGAACATGTTAACCAAAGGTACCTCTTATACAAATACTTGGGATTATAATAATCGGATTACCCAAACAGTCGCTGGGTCAAATACAGTTACCTTTAAATATGACCCAACGGGTCAGCGAGTAACTTACACAAAAGGCTCCTCAACCACTGTTTACCCGTCGAGTTCCTATAACACAGATGGTACTATTAAAACTAAACATATTTTCGCCAATGGAGTTGAGATCGCAACTGTAACTGGTACAGGAGTAAGTGCTGTTGTTCATTCCACAGCTACGGATAATCTAACAGGGTCTAATATAACCACCAACTCATCTGATGTTCAGGAAGAACTACTAGACTATTTACCGTTCGGGTCAGTAAGGATAGACCAAAAGGCTGGTTCGTATGGCGATCAACGTCAGTACGCAGGATCTGAGTTGGATACTGATAGTGGTTTGAACTATATGAATGCAAGATATTACGATTCGATCATAGGGAGATTTGTAAGCGAAGATTCTGCATTTTTGGCCTTGGGAAATACAAGCCTTCTCATGGCGATGATCGGAAGTGACACTCAAAGTTATTTAGCTGACCCCCAGAGCTTGAATAGTTATAGTTATGGTAGGAATAACCCATTGTTATTTAGAGACCCCACAGGTAGGTGGTCAATCGCTGCCGCTTGGAACGGTGCTGTTATAAATGTTGGAAACAACGCAAATAATTGGTATAGTTCTAGTTCTAGCGCGCATTGGTTAATGGATCATCCGCTAGCTCCGGCTATTGTGGGTGATGCACCATTGGCGGTAGTGGATATATTAGCAGCAATTCCTACCGTAGCAGGAATATCAGCGTGGCAACGTTTACAATCTGAAAGCAATACAGTTAGCGAAGTACCACAGGCTAATGTATTATTAAACAAGGCAAAGGGAGATGCATTTAGAGATACCGTCGCTAATCAATTGCAAAATGATGGTAGGTTAGTTCAAAAAGAAGTTACAAAAGATACTTTCTTAGGTAAGAGAGTGATAGATATAGAAGTTAAGGATCAAAAAGGAAATCTTTTAGGTGGAGTAGAAACTAAAACCGGAAATTCGCGCTATACCCCCTCTCAAAGAGCTAAGGATTACTACTTAAAAACTTTTCAAAATTACATAGTAAATGTTATAAGAGATAAGGATAAATAATATGGATACACAAACACAAATTATTGGTATATGGGTACTAGCACCGGATGGCGATAATAAGAAAGCCTATAATAAATTTGGTGATGTGACAATGAACTTTCAAGCAGATGGCAAATTGACCTACTCCACGTCAGAAGGTGATAAAAATCAGTATATTTTTCTAACTTATCAAATAGAAGGAGATTATTTGGTAACCAATCAACCTTCGGCTCCGAGAGAAGAGCGAACCAAAATAAAACTAACTAATGACGGCAAATTACACATGTTGTACGATGGGATAGAAGGTGTATTTGTGAAGAAAAATACTCTTGATTAATGGTGTTGGTAGAAACAGTTGCGGGTCCTAAGATCAAGGCACAGAAAATAAATACAAACTAAAATATTTGGTATTTATTTTACCTTTGAGAATTCTTTGAAATTAGCCATCAGAATAAAATATGCTCTTAACACAAAAGCTATAGAATTTTACGAGAAAGCTGTCCAAATAGTTGGTCACGCTGGTTTTGTGCTAGATTTCGAACAATCCAAGGGTGATTAACAAAAACTATGCTAAACAATCAACTGATTGAACATCAGAAAAAAATATAAGATCTCAGTGAAGAAGAACGGCCCGTATAATCGACGATTCGCTATGAGTACTTTAGTTCAAATTATATCTAAACAATATTCTATATCATTCCTAGGCTTAATATTAGACGTGTATGGATCTTTTTGGTTGGTAAAAAGCATCATTATTACTTCTTCAAGAGTAAGTAAGTTAAAAGCAGATACTTTTTTTGATGAAAACCCGTACGCAAAAGCTTCCGAACATGAAACACGTCTAAGTAGTTACTTTGGTTTTACTTTTTTAATCTTAGGTTTTATAGGACAAGCTTTGGCTGTAGTTTATCCATTGAAGATAAGTTTGATGCTCACCATCACTATAACCACAGTGGTTATAGTGATGGGTGTAGTCTATCACTACAGGTCTTTAAGAAGCGCTGATAAATTAATTCCCAAAGATTTTAGAGATAAGCACGGGGGTTATTTAGATTAGAAACCCTAGATATTAGTTTTAGTATCTAAATAACCAGAGTGAAGATAATCAATCATAATTACGAAGTGATCAAAAAATTTCTGTAAATCGGAATCTAGGAAACCGATAATTATAGGAGCCCACATATTATTTATGTTAGCGTCAGTTTTTTTGAAATGAATAATATCATTTCTCAATTTTTTTACTTCGTGAAAAGTTGACCAGAATACTTGTTCTTTCAAGTCCGCCTTGCCTTTTATATCTGCAATTAAAATTATCTTTTCCGAAATAGATAGTTTTTTTACAATAGAATCTTTATTTAGATTTTCTTTTTCACTTCGTTTATTAGTCCTCTGCAAAATGTAATCATGAGGAATGACAACATTAACGAAGGCTTCCATAGCAGTGATTAAGGAGATAACCACGCCTATACTACTTTGTATACACTCAAACACTTTTTCCTCATCTAAGGTTCTATAAAAATTTGCATTAGGATCCAAGTGTTTTATTTGTTCTTGGCTTTTACCCGATATGTCATCCTCAGAAAGAGCGCTGCTGTAAACGGTGAAGTTTTTTGATTTATTGATGCGTTCTTTTAGTTTTACCCACTTATCTATAAAAGCTTGGGCATTATTTAAGTTTAGAGAAACTGGATCTGGAAGCATTATGATAAAGTTTCCAATTGTTTTTGAATTAATAGGAATATTTAGAATTACCTCAGCACCTGCTTCGTGTAAAAATTTACCCTGGAAAGGTTTTGCTAGCGTTGTCCGAAAATATGGATTTATCTTCATGGCAGTATTTTAACAAATATAAGCAAAAACAGAGAGTTTTTTGTCTATATTTATCCACTATAGCCCCGCTTGCTATATATCCTTGTGTGCGGCTTAATGTGTGTATGCAAGAAAAGACTTTATATATTAGCCCACAAACCGAACTGGTCGCTGATACCATCCAGTATTGCCTGTATGCGCGAAAATCGAGCGAAGCTGAGGAGAAGCAAGCACTTTCAATAGAATCCCAGGTAAAGGAAATGCTTGCCGTAGCGGACCGAAATGGCCTTACTGTGGCAGAGGTTTATAGGGAATCCCACTCAGCCAAAGATTGTGGTCAAAGACCGGTATATAACCAGCTTCTCACAAACATTAGAAGCGGTAAGTTCAGTGGCATTCTTGTCTGGCACCCAGATAGACTAAGTAGAAATGCTGGTGACCTTGGAGCACTTGTAGATTTGTTAGATCAAAAGAAGCTAGTTGAAATTAGAACTTTTAGCCAAAGGTTTACAAATAACCCGAATGAAAAATTTTTGTTAATGATTCTGGGTTCTCAAGCAAAGCTTGAAAACGATAATAAGAGTGTAAATGTAAAAAGAGGGATGAGAGCAAGAGTTGAAATGGGATTGTGGCCAGCAACTGCGCCAACCGGATACTTAAACGAAAAAAGAATAGATCACAAATGCGAGGTTAATATCGACCCAGATAGGGCAGGAGTTATAAAACAAATATTTGAAAGGTATGCAAACCAAGGATTAAGCGGCAGAAGAATTCACCATTGGTTAAAAGATGAATTAAACTTTAGGTCAATCCATGGAAAGCACTTATCTCTTTCAAACGTATACAATATATTACAAAACCATTTCTACTACGGAACTTTAGAGTATCCAAAGGGGAGTGGTAATTTTTATTCTGGAAGACAGGAACCTTTAATATCTAAAGATCTGTTTTTTGCTACCCAAGAACAGATGAAGAGAGATAATGCCCCAAGGCAAACTAGAGAGTTCGCATTTACTAGACTTATGATCTGTGGTCTTTGTGGATCTGGAATTACCGCGGAAGAAAAATTTAAACAATTAAAAGACGGTAACGTTTCGCATTATATCTACTATGGCTGCACCAGAGGAAAACGCGCTATATGCCATAACAAATATATAAGAGAAGATAATCTTATTATCGGTCTGTTAAAGATAATAGACATTATAGATATTAACGAACTTGGAGTACGGCATAAATTTCAAGAAGAGATTGCTAGATACAATAAATTTAGAAAGGACATTCTAAAGTTAACTGACAAACCTTTAGATCAAGATAGTATAGATACCAGAGCTTATGCAAAATACATATTGAGGGATGGGAGCAATGATGAAAAGCGCAGCTTGCTAACTTTGTTAAAAGGTCGAATAAAGGTAGAAAACAACAGTGTTACAATAGCGGAAAATTTGTAGTATAATTACATTAACAACTTAATAATAAGCCTAAACTTATAGGAATATGAGCATGGCACAAAGACTCGTAAAAGATACTGAACCCCACGTTCAGCGCTTTTACGAGCCATACCGGGAAACTGGTATGGGGCTTCACGGCCCAGCTAGCGTGGGGCTTTGTGTTTCTACGCTGGCAGAAAGACTCAAAAAAATGCCTGAGAATAAGCCGGTGCAATCAATAGATTTAAGTAAAACAAAAAATAAAATCTTGGTAGGATTTTTCATTCTAACTTTTGCATTCATGACTTATGCAATGCTCAAAGACCATTTCCTAAATACTCCTAGCGAAAACTCAGCTACGACCCAGCCTCAAGAAATAATGAACCTAAAGGTTCTTCGAACTACCGCAATGGAAGCTATGGGTTCAGAATTTGATGACCAGCCAGTATTTACTATAAAGAATTTAAACTCTCTTGACTGGGCTAACTGCGACTTAACATTGAATGATTCCTACAAGTCACATCTAGATTTCATTGATATCCCAAGTGAGTTGCAATCCAATCCAAAAGATACGCATGACACAATGGTGGTCACCCAAAGAAATTTCTATAAATCCGACGGCACTGCTTTTAATCCTTTGTTTCAAAAACCTTTAAACTTTAGCGTGACCTGTCATGGCCCTTACTTGGGAACTTGGGCGGGGGAGTTTGCCCGCTAGCTTTGAATAGGTTAGGTCAGCTCAGAGTTTTCCAAACGTCTAAAAAGATGAGAAAGAAGTCCTAAAGCATCTAAACAATCTTGTTCTGTATAAAGCCCAGAATCTTTTAAATCAGAAGTTAGTTCATGGTGGATAGGATTTCTAAAAGCTAACCACATGGCATGTGCAAGAAGACCATGGCCCCTACGAATGTTTGAGATTGTATCATTTTCGAAGTTGGTTCCGTTAGGTCTTTTAAACTTTTTGGTAACAGATAATTCGGGATTAGCTTGTGGGGCAGGAGGTGGAGGCTGGTCAGGGGCAAAGGCAAATTTAATTAACGCGGAGTCATTTAATCCGCTGGTAGATTTTTTTTGTATTTCTCTCACATATTTGATTACACCTTCCGAGACAGCTCTGTAATAATCTTCACTTTTGTAAAAAGGAAAGACTAAGTTATGAAGAGTGGGATGTAGGTTTTGCCAATGAAAATAAGGATAAGGTTTAATTATATTTTGCAAACCTTTCAAGCTCGCGATGGCTTCATTATCGGGTAACTCTGCATCTTGTGTTAAGGCGTTTATGATAGGATCCAAATTATCGTTTATATTTTTTGGGATATGCTCCCTCCATTCACCAATTTTTAAACCTGTTCCTTCATCAAATTTCTTTTCTTTTATTTTTGCTCTTTTTTTACGCCAGTCGGTTTCTAGCCAACGTAACATTTTTTGTAAATATTCTCGTAATGCCACCATATCAGGATGTTCCCAATTTAGAGATTGACGGTTGGTGCCGATCACATCTTCCCCAAGATCATCTATAAAATCTACTTCAAGCCAACCAGTTAAGTACGTAAAAAAATGGCTTGAAGTACTGTCTGAGAAGTATTCTGGACTATTTACTAGTTTTTTGCGTGAAAATAATGTAATGCCTTTCATATTGGTTGCAGGAGGAATTGGCTTTTCAGCAGCAATTAGGTGTCCTCTAATTTCTGATTGTTTTTCGTAATCTGACTCTAAATCAATATCTGCAGGTACTTGCCATTCAACTTCTTTGGTAAGATTGGAATATTTACGGTCGTTTTCTATTAAAATTGTTTTCTCATTATTATGTTTTACGTAAATATTAAAATCAGGGTCTATAATAAAAAACTTTGATAGCTTGTCTGCAAGAGAATTCGCATCAAAGTCGCTAACGCGTTCTATTTTTCTTAAAATTATAGTCGTACCAGCTTTATCGGAAGATTTTACATCCTTTTCCAAAATCTCTGGAGAGTAATCTTTTTGTTTACTTTGGTCATCGTCAGAAAGAATGTCTTCCCATCGCATAACAAAGGAGTTCCTTTTGTGATCTTGTGTGGTGCGGACCTCTATTTCATGAGCAATACCAAAAAAGGATAGTTTACCCAATCCTTTTTTACCAATAACTTTTCTACCGCCTGGTGAGGTCTGTCCACCTTCTTCATTGCGGCGATTACGTCCAATACGTAAAAATTTGCTATTTATATCTTCAAACGACATTCCGTGACCATCGTCTGAGATGACGATTTCTTTATCTGCAGTATCGCTCAGGTGTATTTTAACTCCAGTAGCGTCAGCATCCTGAGCATTAGCGATAAGCTCAGCTATAACAGGAGGTAGCGTAGAGTACATCCGTACACCCAAATGCTCAATGGTATTGGGTGTAAAAGTCATCTTAAGTTTTTCTGTTTTATTCATGATTTTCGATTATTGTTCTTCCGAGTTTTTTTGCAAATTCAGGAGGCACCGCGTTGCCTATCATTCGCGCGATGCTTGTCATGCTAGTTGAATAGAAATTATATGTTTTAGGAAAGGTTTGCAGAGTAGCTCCTTCACGTATCGAAAGAGCTCTGTCTTCTTCAGGATGAGCAAATCTGCCATTTGAGATGCTGAAAAATTTTGTTGTAATAGTTGGAGCTGGTTTTTCCCAAGACATTCTACCATAGTTATCTATAAAACCGTTACCGCGGTAAAGTTTTCGTTTTAGTTCTTTGTCATTAGACCAGCTTAACCATGAACCTCCGTTTTTCTCCGTTTTTCTCAAACGCAAAAGATTTTTTTTGGTTAATCCTGCCACACTATGGTTAAAGGGTGTTGTATCTTTGAAACCCACCTTAACCTTTTTAAATCCATTATTTTGACCAATAAAATCTGCGACCGTAGGACGCTTGTCTTTAGTGGGTTTTGGGAAAATTGCCTTTTTTGAAACCCTATTGGCGATTAAAGAAAAACGTTTGCGAGATTGAGGGACAGCGTAATCATTCATGTTTACAATTTCGAAATGAACTTTATATCCCTTAGATTCAAGATCTTTGATAAAGTTAGCTAAACCGCTTTGTTCTTTTTTTGCTAGTATTCCAGGAACATTTTCGACTAAGACATAACCTGGATTGAAATAGTCAACAAATCTTTTAAATTCCATTAACAAGTTTTTGGATTTTTGGGATTTTGTTTTATTTGTTTGGATAATAGACCAATATTGGCAAGGGCTACACCCTATGAGAACTAAATTTTTATCGTTCTTCTTAAGACCCAATCTTTTAGCTAATTCTTTTTCCTTTAATGTAAAAACATCCGCTAAAATGAATTTTGAGTTCGGGTTATTTTTACTATAGGTTTCTTCGCATGTAGCGTCATTATCGATTCCTGCAATGACGTCGATTCCTGCTTGGGTTAGGCCACAAGTCATACCTCCGCCAGAACAAAAAAAATCTACTGCTTTTATTTTTTGAGACATTTATTTTTTGTCTTAATATACCCCTTTATCTTAGCAAAAAATCGCCTATGAAGCGATTTTATTATAACTTTCCATTATTAAAATATTATTAACTGTTTTTACTCACCCCGCTAGGTCAGCGGGGAAACGTGTTTGGTCTGGCTGCCCGGGCAGGGATCGAACCTGCGAATGGAGGCTTCAAAGGCCCCTGCCTTACCACTTGGCTACCGGGCAATATCGGTTGGTCGAGTGCGTAGAATACGTCTCTAGTGGGAAAAGCCATAAAAGTATATAATGTTTGGGCTGATTAATCAACCTTCATGAACTTATATAGCGTTGAGCTCCTATCTCGGAAACAAGTGACGTCGAAGCTCTATGATCTAAAAGTGCGTTTGATTGAACCCAACACCATGGTTTTTAAGGCCGGACAGTGTGTTGGTTTTCAAATTGCTGAAAAAGAAAAGCGTTTGTATTCAATCGCATCAGTCCCAGAAAGACCGAACGAACTTAGTTTCTGCGTCGATGTCTCACATATGGGCGTTGGTTCTCAATTTATTTTGGCTTTAAATATTGGCGAGCGGTTTACTATTGAAGGACCTTACGGAGCGTTTACAGTAAACGATGAAAGCCACGACCTTTTGTTCATAGCCACAGGAGCGGGGATTGCGCCATTCAAATCTATCATTGCGCAGCTGCTAAGTAAAAATTATCCGAAGGATATTACATTATTGTTTGGAGTGCGCAGCGAAGAAGATAAAATTTATTTTGATTTTTTTGAAAAACTTTCTCAAGAAAATCATAACTTTTTTTTCATCCCAACTTTCTCGCAACCAAAAGGAGTTTGGAACGGCGCTAAAGGACGGGTAACAAATTTCATCGAAGAAAACTACGAAGCTTATAAGGACCACCGCCCTTATATTTGTGGATCGCCAGTGATGGTCAAAGAAGTACGCGCCTTGTTAATGGCAAAAGGCAAAGAAGCTAGAGAAATAAAGCTGGAACTTTTCTCTTAAGATTGAATAGGGTCGACTAAATTAGACATAAAAAAATCGCCTTGCGGCGTTCGCTGCTCTTTTATTAACTTATAAAGATATTATACACGATCGAAAAAAAGATGTCAAATTTGACGTAAATGCTAATAAAATATAAGATTTTTATATCTAAACTCGAATTATTAAGGAATAAATAAATGTTAAAGTCAATCAACAAAAGAGCTGTCGCAGTCGCTATGTTAGCCAGCGCTTTAACCTTAGCTTTCGCCGGCACCACTTTGGCCGCCGATCTAAGATTTAATAACAATAACAATTCTGCATTGGAAATCGGTTCAAATGAATCAGTAACAAATTTGTATACAGCGGGATCGCAGGTAATTGTAAAAGCAAAAACTGCTAAGGACTTAGTTATCGCTGGTGCGAATTTGGATATAGATGGAACAGTGGGCGATGACCTTTTAGCAGCAGGCGGCACAGTGAATGTAAAAGGAGATGTTAGTGGCTCAGCTCGGATCATCGGCGGAAATATTCATATCGATAGCAAAGTAATCGGTCAAGATTTAGTTGTCGCTGGCGGAACTGTGTATGTAAGCTCGGACACTATAATTTATGGCGATCTTTTGGTTGCCGGCGGAAATGTATATGTTGATGGGGCAGTACGCGGTAATATTAAGGCTACTGCAGGTACAATTAGTTTAAATGGAGCCGTAGATGGTAACGTTGATGCCAAGACCAACAAGGGCTTAGTTCTTGGCTCAAGCGCTAATATAAAAGGGAATGTTAATTACACTTCGGCATATGTCTACCAGCGTGATGCTAACGCTAAAGTTGGTGGCGCAGTAAATTATACAATTAAAGAAAACCATCGAAATTATGCGCTAACTTTGCTAACTTTCGGTTTCTTGGTTAAATTAGCCGGCGAGTTATTAGCAGCATTGTTGTTGCTTTGGATTTTCAAAGATCACTTTAGAAACGCTGTGCGTAAAGTTGGTTATGGATTTTGGCATAATGTGGGAATTGGTGCACTTACTTTAATTCTGGTGCCGATCGTTGCTGGAATTTTCTTTGTAACAATAATTGGCTGGTATGTTGGAGTAGCTTTGTTGTTAATGTACGTTTTGATGCTGATGTTCGCCTGGTTAGCCAGCGCGGCATACTTCGGATCATGGCTAGTTTCTAAACTAGACAAAAAAGAAATGCGGGTTGATTGGCTTACTGTAATCATTGGTATAATCCTGGCAGCACTGCTGACAACAATTCCTTTAATTGGTTTTCTGTTTGGAATTGTTTTAGCACTTGCAGGCTTAGGCATATTTTTTAGACACTATCGAAAAACTGCATAAAATAATTTAGACGAAAGGATTGCAAATGGGTTTTCTAGATCAAATCAAAGACTTAAACAAAATGCGTCAGCAAGCGAAGCAAATGCAAATGCTGCTTGCCCAAGAACAAATTGAAGGTCACTCTAAAGATAATCAAATTAAATTGATTATTGATGGTAATCAAGAAATTAAAAGCGTCGAAGTTTTAGACGGAGTAGTAGGGGACCGAAAAAAGATTGCTCAGGATATTAGAGAAGCTTTAACTGATGTAAATGAGAAGTATAAAAAGCTGATGCAGAGCAAATTTGGGCATATGCTCCAGGAATAAAAGGATTCCAGTTCTATACAATTGGGGACGATTTTACTTAAATGCCAAGTAATAATCGTCCTTTTGAGTTTAATTTGTATGGTTTATCCATATATTTGCTTGATTTTTGTTGTTAATATACTTACATGGCAGAAAATTTAGAAAAAAGAACTGATAAGGATCTAGCCGGAAATTCGGAAACGGAAGTTTATTCTATGACCGGAAACGCTTCACACTTGGAGAACCCGGAAGACGGTCCTTATAGTTCCAATAAAATAGAAAGCCCAGCGCAAACGCATAATCAGCAGAAGAAATCAATTCTGGCTTGGCGCGTAACGTTGGGAGTACTAATCATAGCGATTGCTATTGGTGTTTTTTATTTTGTTGGTAAAGGAGTAAACGCTGCAATTCACAAAGTTTCTGGAACCGCTCAGGCACAGTCGCCAATAATTTCACCAATATTAAAATCAAACGCTGATCCATTTAGTTCGCATCCGACTGAACCTGTTGTTTCAAGCTATAATATCGTTCCGGTTGGCACCGGTGCAACTTCAAGCACTACTCCTAATTATTCCGGTGGAATGTCGAATGTTAATTCTAACGGCCAAGTTTTAGGTGCTTCGATTTCTTCCAACAATTGTCCGGATTATTTAGGCAATCAATATTATTATTGCGAATGGACTAGTCCATATATATTCCGTCCGTATAAAACAAAAGCGGAATACGATGCGGACATCCAATCCCGAGCGCAACACCCCGCTGCGAGCCAAAATCTAAGTTTGAGCACCCCGGCTTATACTCCGTCATACCCAGGTTACACGCCTCCGACTTATAGTGCTCCGAGCTATGTACCTTCAAGTTACAACCCTAATCTTATGGTGCCATCCACAACAACAGCTGGAAAGGTTGTAAATAACTGTCCTGATTACGCAGCGAGCCAGTACGACTACTGTGTTTGGGAAAGTCCTTATATCTGGAGAGGTATCAAAAACGGCCAATAATTTATTTAGACAATAAAAAACGACCCAGCTTTTAAAGCAGGGTCGTTTTAATTTATATTATGCTCGATGTTTTCGGAGCATCAATGCTAAGCCAAAGAATATTAATAGAAGCGGCCAAAAAGTTTTAATGCCATATCCTGGAAAAAAATTATCTGCCAAGAATAAAGCCCCGACTATTATGAAAAAGAAACCCATTATTCCAAAGCCGTGATGATCATGATGGCCTTTAGCTAAAATTTCATTTTCCATATCGTGCAATTCGTTTTTGTTTGCCAACATTAGCCAGAGCGCAAGATAGACAAGGATTCCGCCACCGCCTACAAAGGCAAAAAACAGGAATATTAACCTAATTAACACTGGATCTGTTTCAAAATATTCCGCTAAGCCGCCACATACTCCAGCAATCACTCGATGTTCGTGCGATAAGTGTAGTTTTTTATTAGTCATATTTAAAGGTGTTTGTTAAGTTCCGCAACAATAGTAGCTTTTGGATATGCGCCTACAATTTCCCCAACAATTTGGCCATTTTTAAAGAATTTCAAAGTTGGAATGCTCATAATCCCATATTTCATTTGTAGTTCTGTTTCGTCATCAACATTAACTTTAAAAACTTTTGCTTTTCCAGCGAATTCAGTACCAATTTCTTCAACAGTAGGGCTTAACGCTTTGCAAGGCACGCACCACTCAGCCCAAAAATCCACTATTACTGGCTGTTCAGAGTGCAAAACCTCTTGATCAAAATTTTCTTTTTTCAAATCCATTTTGGTTCCTAACAAATTTAATTGGTAATAGAATTTTATCCACAATCTTCCTTGTTGTCAACGAATTTTAGGAGGTATATATTTAAAGCACAAAAGCAAAATAAAACGATCTGCGCAGATCTTAAAACCAAAATAAATTTCCAAAAAACTTTGCAGAAAAATACTAAAGCCGAAAAATTAGCAAAAGTTTTTTCAGTCCTGATTCCAGTTTTTGTATTTACAGTTTTTTTGCCATCAGTAGAAAATACTATTGAAGCGCAAACAGTCAATACTCCAGAGCCGGCAGCGGTTTTAGGCGCGTTTTCTGAGAATAAGCCAGCAGCAGCTGACTCTAATATTGAGCCTTATCAAGTAAGTTTTGATAAGGCTCTTTCTGATAATGCTAAAGCCGAATTAGTTTACGATTCAAAAACCGGAAAAGAGCTGATTTCAAGAAACATTGATAAAAAACTAGAGATTGCTTCACTAACAAAGCTGATGGCTGCTGTTGTTGCTGTCGAGCAGTCGGATTTTTCAAAACCGGTAGAAATCACCGCAGTAGATCATGTTGGCGTTAGTCCGGTTTTAAATATTAAAACTGGCGATAGCGTTCTGCCCGAAAATTTAGTAGAAGCAATGTTGGTTGGCTCTGCTAACGATGCCGCCGTAACTTTAGCAAATCATTTTGGAAACACTGCAGATTTTGTAAAAAAGATGAATGCCAAGGCAGAGGAATTAGGCATGACTAACACCCATTATGATAATCCGGTTGGTTTTGATTCTGAAAATAATTATTCAACCGCTGCGGATCTTCAAAAACTTGTGAACTATGCCTTAAAAACCTTGCCTTACGAACAAATTTGGCAGCAAAATAATCTGACGTTCAAGAGCGAACAGGGCAATAAATATTCAATAAAAAATAGTAACGCTTTAGTAGCAAACCATTCTTCAATTAAATCAATCAAAACTGGCCTGACACCAGTTGCATTAGGAAACATGATTGTCCAAGCGGAAGATTCAGATGGCAATAAAATTATATCAATCGTTTTAGGTTCATTAGATCGAAACAACAGCACCTTGCAGGCAGTAAATTACGTTTTTGGGAGTTTTGTTTGGAAGTAGCAGAGCATTTTAGAAACAAGCCAAAATATGGTATAATTAAGGCAACTTTATGATCAGTTACCATCTTTTAAAAGTACTTATTTTAACGGCGATCTCATTCGCATTTGCGTTACTGATGACGCCGTTTTTAATTAAATTCCTGGTTCGATTAAAAGTTGGCAAAAATATTCGAAACGACGGTTCAACCCCGATTTTTAGCAAGTTACATGCCGCAAAACAAGGGACTCCCACGATGGCCGGCGTTTTAATTTGGGGAACGCTCACAGTTTTGATCGTAGTCTTTTGGGTTTTAGACAGATTGTTGGGGATTCAATACTTTCACCTTTTGAATTTCCTAACCAGAAAAGAAACACTTTTGCCATTAGGAGCTTTGCTTGGCGCTGCGATGATCGGTTTGTTTGATGATATTCTTGATTTACGCGGACGAGGTTTTAAGGGTAGAGGATTTAGATTTCGGTATAAATTAATTTTATATACGCTTGTAGCCGCAATCGGAGCATACTGGTTTTACTATAAGCTTGGCTTTAATTATGTCGGCATTCCTTTTGCAGGTAATTTAACTCTGGGTTGGTTATACATTCCGTTTTTTATTTTGGTTGTGGTTGGCACTAGTTTTTCCGTGAACCAAACCGATGGTTTAGACGGCCTTGCTGGAGGCGCTTTATTAATGGCGTTTTTCGCTTATGGATTGCTTGCTTATTTAGAGGGGAGATACGATTTAGCGTCATTTATAGGCGTGCTGATTGGGGCGCTGTTAGCATTCTTGTGGTTTAATATTTTTCCGGCCAGCTTTTTTATGGGTGACACTGGCTCAATGGGTTTGGGCACAGTACTTGCGGTGATTGCTTTTTTGGTTAATGGTTCGCTTTTGTTGCCTGTAATCGGAATTGTTTTTTTATTGGAAGCCTTGTCTTACTTTGGCCAGCTTTTCTGGCGAAAGGTTTTTCATAAGAAATTATTTTTATCATCGCCGCTGCATCATCACTTGGAAGCTTCAGGATGGCCCGAAGCTAAAGTTACAATGCGGCTTTGGATCATCGCGCTAGTGTTTGGAATATTAGGAGTAATTATTCACTTCGTTAGCATTATTTAGAAATTTAAAACCGGATAAGCTAGTAACTAAAAAACAAAATGTATTCAAAAATTTTAAAAAACGCAAATATAATTGACGGCACAGGCAAGCCAGCTTACAAGGCAGATATTGCGATTGAACAAGATAAAATTGTTCAAATCGGAAACCTGCAGAAAGCCAATGCCCAAGAAATTATAGATGTTGAAGGAATGTACGTTGCGCCGGGTTTCGTTGATATCCAAAACCACTCTGATGTTTATTGGACCATTTTTGACAATCCTACTTTAGACAGTTTAGTTTCGCAAGGGATTACAACCGCAATTATTGGAAATTGTGGCGCGTCTTTAGCACCGTTGCTTTCGCCTGACGCGTTACTTTCGATTCGAAAGTGGCACAATTTAGAAGGCGTCAATCTTAACTGGCTGACTTTTAAAGAATACTTGGAAGTTTTGTCGGCCCGTTCTTTTGGGGTGAACATTGGTAGCTTGGTCGGGTATTCCACCCTTCGTCGTGGCTTAGTGAAGGATGATATTCGAGCGTTAAACGAAGATGAACGAAAAATTTTAAAACGTTCTCTGGAAGAAAGCATTGACGCTGGAGCATTTGGTTTATCATCCGGTCTTTCCTATGCCCATGAAGCGATTATTTCGGAAGATGAATTATTAGAGCTGGCAAAAATAGTAAAAAACAAAAATGCTTTAATGTCAGTACATTTGCGCTCAGAAGGCGCGGAACTTACCGAAAGCGTGGCGGAAGCGCTAGAGTTGGTAAACAAGACCGGAGTCAATTTAAAAATTTCTCATTTAAAAGTTCGCAATAAATCAAACTGGCATCTTTTGCCGCATGCTTTAAATTTAATTGAAGCGAACTATCAAAAAAAAGGTTCAATTCATTTTGATTTGTATCCGTATGATTTTATTTGGCAAGTGCTTTATACCTATTTGCCGAAGTGGGCTTATGAAGGCGGCCGCGATGTAATGCTGAAACATTTAAAAGACCCGGAACAACGTAAAAAAATCAAAGCATATTTGATGAGCAAAGATATCAATTACAGCGCAATCATGATTGCTAGCACCTCAATGCAATTAAATGTGGTTGGCAAAACTTTGGGCGAGCTTGCTGCCGGACAAGAATGCGATTCCGAAGATGCTTTGTTAAATATGATTGAACGCGGTGGCAGCGAAATTTTGGTATTTGAAGAGAATTTAAATATCAGCCAAGTTCAAACTTTACTTGGCCACCCGTTATCAATGATTGCAACTGATGGCGCCGGTTTTCCATTGGCCCGCAATCAACAATCCTTGGCGCACCCGCGATGCTTTGGTTCAATGCCGAAATTTTTGAATATGGCTGTAGCAAATAATATTTGCAGCTTGGAAATGGCAGTGCAAAAAATTACTTCAATTCCTGCAACGAAAGTTGGTTTGCATAAACGGGGCACGATTGCCATCGATAACTATGCCGACTTAGTAGTTTTTAATTCTAAAATAAATTCTCAAGCAAACTATAAAAATCCTTATCAGGCCCCGGAAGGAATTGAGTACGTTTTCGTGAACGGTACAATCGTCTCGCAAAAGGGCAGTTTGTTTGGCATAAGTAAAGGCAGAGTTTTAAGAAAATCATAATGACTTTAGCAGACTTAAAAAATAAGAAAATTGCAATTCTTGGCTTTGGGATTGAAGGTCAAGCCGTCGCTAATTATTTGAAGAAACATCAAATTGATTTTGATATTCTTGATAAAAAAGATGACCCTGCATATTTAGAAAAAGTAACGCAATACGAAATATTGTTTCGCTCCCCGGGAGTTAAAATTAATGAACCGTTGTTGATTGCTGCTCAAAAAAAAGGAATTGAAATAACCTCGCAAGTAAAATTTTTTTTAGAAAATTGTCCAGCAAAAGTTATTGGAGTTACCGGCTCAAAAGGAAAAGGGACTACTAGTAAATTAATTTTTGAGATTTTACAAAACGCAAAAATAAAAGCTTATTTAGCAGGGAACATTGGTATCCCGGCGATTGATTTGTTAGAAACAATAACGGAAGATAGCTATGTGGTGCTAGAGCTTTCCAGTTTTCAATTGCAAGATTTAAAAACTTCTCCGCATATCGCAGTAGTTTTAATGGTGGTTCCAGAACACTTTGATTACCATTTAGGTATGGAAGAATATATTGAAGCTAAAAGTTCGATAACTAAGTATCAAAAAGATTCAGATTTTGCGGTAATTAATGTCGATTACGAGCCTTCAGTTAAAATTGGGAAAAACGGGAGTGGACAGAAATTTTATATTCAAACTTTACCAGCAGAAAAAGTAAGCACTGATCCTTTTAATATTTATAAGCCGGAAGAATTTTTGAAGATAAAAAATGGAATTTTTGCAGAACAGTTGCACGGCGCCATTTATTTGGTAGAAAAAGGGCAGCTAAGCCAGATCGCAGAAACAAAAGATTCTCCGTTAAGAGGATTTCATAATATTGAAAATATTTCTGCAGCTTTAATGGTTTCAAAAATTTTAAATATCAAAGACAGTATTGTTTTAGAAACGATTCACAATTACAAAGGCTTGGAGCATCGGTTGGAGTTTGTGGTGGAAAAAAACAAAGTTAAATTTTATAACGATTCAATTGGCACTACTCCGCAGAGCGCACTGGCTGCAATCAAAGCTTTTAATGAACCGGAGATTGTCATTATTGGCGGAGTGGACAAAAAGGTAAATTATCGAGAATTCACGGAAGAACTTTGCCGCCAAAAAAACTTAAAAGCCTTAGTTTTAATCGGAGAGATTGCCGCTGGGATTAATGCCGATCTAAAAGAGCTTGGTTTTACTGGAAAAATTTTGACCGGTGCACAAAACATGACTGAAATTTTTTCACAGCTGAAAAATATTGCCGAAGCTGGCGATGTGGTTTTGTTAGCCCCAGGAACTTCCAGCTTCGACATGTTTAAAGACTACAAAGATCGAGGCAACCAATTTAAAAAGTTCGCGGAGCAATATGAATAAGAACACTCCTAAAAGCAAAAATCAAACAATGGATTATAAAATGCTGGCGATTGTTTTTAGCATGCTTTTACTCGGTTTAATAATTTTATATTCTGCTTCAACAGTTTTATCTTTTTCAAAATTCCATACTAACACCCATTTCTTTTTCAATCAGCTAGTGCAGGGAGTGCTGCTGGGTCTGGTTTTAATGTACATTTGTAGCAAAATCGATTATCACTTCTGGCAAAAATACGCACCTTTGTTCATGTTTGCCAGTATCGCTTTATTAATGGCAGTGTTGGTTCCGGGAATTGGTTTAAAAGTGGGAAATTCTAGGCGTTGGATTGCGCATGGTGGATTTTCCTTTCAACCAGCGGAACTTGCCAAATTAAGTTTAATTTTTTACATCTCTTCTTGGATAGATAAACGCAGCCATGAGATAAAAGATTTTTATTACGGCATTATTCCTTCGTTAATTATTATTAGCTTGGTTGCCGGATTAATAATTTTAGAACCGGACATCGGGACGATGTTGGTGGTTATTGCAACCTCCTTCACGCTATTATTTGTGGGCGGTTCGAGAATTAAACATTTGGGTTGGATTTTGGTCGGAGGGTTTTTAACATTAGTTGTCTTGGTTAAATTGCAGCCCTACCGTTTAGCGCGCTTTACTACTTTTTTAAATCCAGGCGCCGACCCGCAGGGGATTGGTTATCAAATAAACCAAGCATTGGTGGCTGTTGGTTCCGCTGGATTTTGGGGCCAAGGTTACGGCAACTCCAGGCAAAAATATAATTTCCTTCCCGAGGTTATGGGCGATTCGATTTTTGCGGTTACGGTAGAAGAACTTGGGTTTTTAAGAAGCGGTTTAATTGTTGGCTTATATATTCTTTTTGCTTTTAGAGGTTTGAAAATTGCAGACCATGCGCCAGATGCTTTCGGAAAAATGCTCGCGAGCGGAATTATTGCTTGGATAGTGTTCCAGGCATTAATCAATATCGGCGCAATTATTGGATTGTTGCCATTAACTGGAATTCCATTGCCATTTATTTCCTATGGATCTTCTTCTTTGGTTGTAACGTTAGCTGCAATGGGTATTCTCTTAAACGTTTCAAAGCAGGCAAAGTTTTAATTTATGCTCCAAAAAAATAATCCAACTGAAGATTTTCGCCCTAAGCGCGCTTATCAGCCGATTGTTTTAGATTTGAGCGAATTCGAGCTAAAACAAAAGCTGAAACCTGGGCAGCCGATGCTGAAAAATAATTTTAAGTTAAGAGAAATTCGAACCTTTGCAATGATTTTGATTGTAATTATTTTTGGTTTCCAAGCAGCAAAAATAATTGCTTCGGGTTTGAGTACCAAGGCTACAGTTTTAGGCACCACAAACGAAGCCTTGTCGCATTTAAAAGAAGCGCAGAATTTAGTCCAGCAAAAAGATTTCTTGGGCGCCGAGCAGCAGTTTATTTTTGCTCAGCAAAATTTTATTGAAGCTCAAAAAAATATTTCTGACTTAGGCGCGGCGGTGAGCTCGCTTTTAAAGCTTACTCCACAAGGAAATAGCGCAAGTCAGCTTTTAAAAGCTGGACAGCAGCTTTCGGAAGCAGGGATTGATTTAGATAATTTTTACGTTTTAAGCTCGCAAATAAAAGTAAGTCCGGCTGGATTTGAAACTCCCGATGGTTTTTACGAAACCATGAATGCTGCAAAAAAATATTTAGATAATGCTAACACCAATCTAGTGGCAGCAGACCAGAATCTTTCTTCGGTTAGCCAAAACGATTTGCCGGCAAATTACAAAGATCAATTTTCTAATTATAAAGAGCAGTTAAACTTTGCGAGCAATGCTGCAACTCAGCTAACTGAGCTATTTACTTTATTTCAGCAGTTTGTCGGACCAGGACAGAAAAGCTTCTTAGTGCTGTTTGAAAATAATAATGAGCTTCGACCAACCGGAGGATTTATTGGAACTTACGGCTATTTTAAAACAATCGATGGTAAAATCGTATCACAAAAAATCAGCAGCATTTATGATATTGATGGTCAGTTAAAAGAACGGATTGCGCCTCCAGGTCCTTTTCATGACGCAACTCAAGCCTGGGCTTTAAGGGATTCAAATTGGTTTGTTGATTTTAAGCAATCGGCAATTAAAGCCAGCAGTTTTTATGAAAAAGAAGCCGGAGAAACGCCGGATGCGGTGATAGCCGTGACCCCCGATATGTTTGTAGATCTCTTAAAAATTACTGGACCGATCGATTTTCCAAAATACAATTTAACTTTAACAGCTGAAAACTTCCGCGATGTGATTCAGTTAAATACTTCAATTTTGTATGATAAGACCACAAATAATCCAAAACAAATGCTGGCCGATTTTGCGCCGTTATTGCTGCAAAAATTAGGCGCTGCAAATGATACCTCAAAAACAGCTTTACTTACGACGCTTTTCACAAATATTTTTGAAAAAAATATTTTATTTTACGACCGCAACCCAACAGTTCAAGCGCAGTTTGAAAAATATAATTGGGCTGGATTAATTGCGCAAAACGATGCTGACTATTTAGCAATTTATAACGCGAACATTGGTGGCAAAAAAACTGACCTAGATGTGAGCCAGTCGGCAAATTTGAAAAGTGAAGTGCAGCCGGACGGCAGTATTATCAATACTTTGACTTATACCAGAGAACATCAAATTAATTTAAACCAACCCGATAAAAATATTGATTATGTCAGATTCTTAGTGCCCGTTGGTAGTAAATTAATTTCTGCCCAGGGTTTTACCCCAAAACCGCATTATTTAGCAAATGGCAGCGCTAATCCTGACCCTACCAATTACAAGTTAGATCCTGATTTAATGGCAATTGATGACTCATCAACCGTAGATCAAAATTCGCTTACTGTAACCAGTGTAGAAGCTGGTAAAACCAGTTTTGGAAACTGGATAGAAGTTGATCCTGGTCAAAAGACTACCGTAACAGTAAAATACTTACTGCCGTTCAATTATGGAAATATGAAGCATTTCAGCATTTTGTTTCAAAAGCAGCCGGGAAACAATCCGATCAGTTTGGACTACATTCTATCCCAGCCCAAGAAAATTGCTTGGTATACGCCAAATAATTTAGGCGCTGACAACGGACAGATTAATTTTTCTCAAGATTTAACTGAAGATACTTTTTTAGGAATAGTCTTTGATGATAAGCAGAAATAACTTTATGCAAATTAATAATAAAAGCTCAATTTATAAAGCCGCAACAATTCTAGCAGTCTTTACTTTGCTTTCACGTTTAGTAGGATTGTTTCGAGATCGATTGTTTGCTTCAACTTTTGGAGCAGG
Source organism: Candidatus Doudnabacteria bacterium (assembly GCA_028286905.1). Taxonomy (GTDB): domain Bacteria; phylum Patescibacteriota; class Doudnabacteria; order UBA920; family VMFF01; genus JAQBQP01. The sequence continues at coordinate 398,715 of JAQBQP010000002.1, read as the reverse complement.
GGACGTATTGGATTCTTACTATGTTGCTTTCAGAATTCCAGATTTGGTTTTTAATTTGTTAATTTTAGGCACGCTGTCCGTGGCTTTTATTCCGGTTTTTACTGAATATTTTATTAAAGATCAAGACGAAGCCAACGACATCGCAAATACTGTTTTAAGTGTGACTTTTGTAGGGATGTCTATAATTTGTGCGGTCCTATTTTTTATTGTTCCGGAAATTACGCGCTTAACCGCGCCAGGTTTTAGCGGGGTCAAATTTGATAATACGGTAATGTTAACCCGACTGTTTTTAATTTCACCAATATTATTTACCATTTCTAATGTCTTTGGCAGCGTTTTAAATTCTTTAAAAAGATTTGTGTTGGTTTCATTGGCGCCAATTATTTATAATTTCGGCATTATTTTAGGAATTGTATTTTTTTATCCGCGCTACGGTATTATGGGGTTAGGCTATGGCGTTGTAATCGGGGCAGTTTTGCATTTGGTCGTGCAAATGCTCGGCGCTCTAAGCGCTGGGTTTGTTTTAAAACCTAGTTGGAACATTCATCACGTTGGCGTTAAAAAAATTGTTAAATTATTCATTCCAAGAATCTTTGGGATTGATAATGCTCAGATGAGCTTATTGATCGCGGGAATTATTGGGTCGTTGCTCGCCTCTGGCACGGTCGCAATTTTTAACTTAGCGAACAATCTTCAGGCAGTAGCGATTGGAATGTTTGGAATATCCTTTGCAATTGCGGCATTTCCAGATTTATCTGAGAGCTTTGCAAAAGGTGATAATTTGCTCTTTAACAAGATTTTCTTAAAAACTGCAATAAACATTTTATTTTTTGTTATTCCAATTTCGATTTTAATTATATTGCTGCGCGCTCAAATAATTCGATTAGTATTGGGAGCCGGGCATTTTGACTGGGAAGCAACTAAGCTTACGGCAAACGCTTTAGGTATTTTTGCAATTAGCATTTTTGCTCAAAGTATCTCTCCGTTATTTTCGCGGGCATTTTATGCCCGACAGAATACCGTCACTCCGGTTTTAATTGGCTTGTCGACCTTGGCTTTAAACGCTGTTCTTTCTTTTTTCTTTGCAAAAACATATGGAGCGATGGGTTTGGTAATTGGATTTAGCATTTCCAACATCGTCAATGCCGCAGCGCTCTTTATATTCTTACGCAAACATTTATCTGATTTTGATGACAAATATTTGTTTAAAGTACTTTCTAAAATAATTATGGCCTCTGTTTTATTAGGAATAGGCACTTACGCCGCAGCGCATCTGTTCAGCATATTTTTTAACTTGGATAGTACTTTAAAGGTTCTTGCGCAAGCAGTTGTTGCAGGCGGATTTGGTTTAGTTGTTTTCTTGGGAGCAGCGCTGGCCTTTGGAATAGAAGAGGCAAGAACGGCGGTGAGCATTGTAAAAAGAAAGATTCTCGGTTAGAATTAGCTCTACACCGTAATAAATTTATGAATAACGTTCGAAATTTTTGTATTATTGCGCATATCGACCATGGTAAGTCCACTTTAGCGGACCGCCTTTTACAGACCACTAATACTGTTGCAAAAAGGGATATGAAGGATCAGCTGCTCGATCAAATGGATTTAGAACGCGAACGCGGTATTACTATAAAACTGCAACCAGTCCGAATGAACTATTCTTTAGATGGACAGGATTATGTTTTGAATTTGATTGATACTCCCGGGCACGTTGATTTTACTTATGAAGTATCCCGTTCTTTGGCGTGTTGCGAAGGGGCGATCCTAGTTGTTGATTCTACTCAAGGAATCGAAGCGCAAACCTTAGCAAATGTGCACTTAGCACAGGAACACAATTTAAAAATAATTCCAGTTGTAAATAAAATTGATTTGCCAAACTCGGATCGAGTTAAAACTGCAGAAGAAATTATGAATATCTTCGGTTTTGATGAAGAAGAAATTTTATACGCTTCTGGGAAGACTGGTGAAGGGGTCGATGAAATTTTAAAAGCCGTGGTTGAACGAGTACCAAGGCCACAAGGCAATCCAGACGCGCCGTTTCGCGGATTGATTTTTGATTCTGTTTATGACACGCACCGTGGAGTAATTTCTTTTATAAGAGTTTTTGACGGTGAAATTAGAAAAAATCAAACGATCCGAATGATTGGCACAAATACCGAAGCGCAAGCTTTAGACGTTGGATTCTTTAGGCCGAAGTTTGAAGGCCAGGAAAAAATCATGACCGGAGAAGTGGGTTATATCGTTACCGGCTTACGCGACGTTAGCAAGGCGCGCGTTGGCGATACGGTTACATTAAAAGAGTACAAAGAAGACATCCAGCAATTACCTGGCTATAAACAGGTAAAGCCGATGGTCTTTGCAACAATTTTTCCAACCTCTGCCGAAGATTATCCAAAACTTCGCGAAGCAATGGATAAGCTAAAGCTAAGCGATGCAGCACTGCAATTTGAGCCAGAAAACATTCCTTCAATCGGTTTTGGTTTCAGAACCGGTTTTTTGGGCTTGCTACATATGGATATCGTTCAGGAACGTTTGTCTAGAGAATATGATTTAGATTTAGTGCTAACCGCGCCAAGCGTTGCTTACAGAGTGCATTTAATGAGCGGAGTAGATAAAGTTATCCATACTCCTGCAGAATGGCCGGATCCTTCGACAATTCAAAACGTTTCTGAGCCTTGGATGTCGGTAGAAATTTTAACACCGCAAGAGTACATCGGACCGATTATGGAAATAGTCTCACAACGTCGTGGTATTAGCGTCGATATAAATTACGTTCGTCAGGACCGGGTCTTGATGAAATTTGAAATGCCACTTGCCAACATAATTATTGATTTTTACGATAAGCTAAAAAGCGTTTCGTCCGGATACGCTTCCTTGAACTACGATTTCTTAGATGAACGGGTTGGTGATTTACAAAAGGTAGACATTATAGTTTCCGGAGAAAAAGTGGAAGCTTTGGCTACAATTGTGCATCGAAGTGTTGCAGAAGTTGAAGGCCGGGAATTGGTTGCTAGTCTAAAGGAGCTTATTCCAAAACAACAGTTCGAAATTCCTTTGCAAGCAACGATTGGCGGGAAAGTTGTCGCTCGAGAAACTATCAAAGCTTTTAGAAAAGATGTAACCGGCGGATTATACGGCGGCGATGTTACTCGAAAAATGAAAGTTTTGAACAAACAGAAAAAAGGCAAAAAACGCATGAAGAAAATTGGCAAAGTAGAAATTCCTCAAGAAGCCTTTTTGGCGGTGCTAAAGAAATAAAACCTTGCAAACCAGTTATGTTATAATAAAAGCATGATTCGCAACAGAAAAACTTTAAACAAAATTATGGCAGTTATGGTTAGCCTTGTCGCAATTGCGATGATTTTAGCCCTAGTTTTGCCTGGTTTCCAAATATAAAGATGTTTACTCATCAAATTCATGACGATGAAAACCTGCTTCAGGTTTACCGAAAGCACGAACTAACGCTTGTGCCAAAGGTTTTTCAGATTTTTATCTTAGTTTTTATTCCTTGGTTTTTTGGCTTGAAATATCAATTTGTTTTTTCTAGCCACTTACACACCCAATTGTTTTTGGCTTGGACAATACTGGTTGCTTTTTTTGCTGCACACGTCTTCTTAGTATGGTCGATCAATGTTTATATGGTTACATCTAAGCGGTTATTGCATATTGCCCACACAGGTTTGTTTAAAAAAATGGTTAGTGAGACGCCGCTTGACCGTATTTTAAACGTCAGCTTTAGAACTACAGGATTATTTTCAACTTTATTTCGTTATGGCGATGTTTTAGTTCAAATTGTTGGATTAGATCACCCCTTGATTTTAAAAGATGTGCCGAATCCTTCTTGGGTAAAAGATTTCATTTGGAAAATGCATTTGGAATACGGCGGTGATCAAAAAATTACCTACACCAAACCAGAAATTGCTCGAGCTGACGCTCACATTCCTTACGCGCCAAACATCGAACCAAAAATAATTGTTAAGAAAAAACGCAGTGTCTAACTTACAAAAACTTGTTACAAACAAATGGTTTATTATTTTTGGCTCCGGTTTCATTTTGTTTTTGCTAATTGTGCAATTCCGCCAATATCAAAGCAAGCGCGAAATTCAGAAAGAAATTAATGACCTTTCGAAGCAAGCCGATCAAACTCAAAAAAATAATCAAGACTTGCAAAACATGATTGCATATTTGAAAACAGATTCTTACAAAGAAAAGACTGCGCGCGAGCAGCTAAGCATGCGCAAAGCAGGGGAGACCGTTTATTCCTTTTCGAGTACTGCTGCACAAGCGCCAACTCCAGCCCAAATTGCGCAGGCAGAAAAGGTTAAAAATGAATCGAATCCTTCAAAATGGTGGAATTATTTTTTTGGCTCTAATTAATTATTTTTATGGCAAATACAAAAGAAAAAAAAGCGCATCGCAAATGGATTGGCAGGACAGCCTACACAATTTTAGCTTTGGTTGTTTTGTTTGTAATTCAAGCATATCTTTTACCGGTTAAATATGTTTTCGGCAAAAAAGTCTTGAGCTTTTTACCATTGCCTGTTGCTTTTGTTAATGCTGATGCTGTGTTATTGGGAAATTATTATAATCGCATTGATATTGCAACTAAAATTTCAGGTGTGCAGGATTTTCAAAATGGTACACTTTTAGATCAGTTGGTTAATAACAAAATAGTAGAGCTAAGTGCTAAGGCAAAAAATCTTTCAGTCACCAGCACCGATATTGAGCAAAGCTACACATTGCTTAAGCAAGCAACTGGCAAGCAATTGCTCGGTGCCGATTATGCTGTTAGCGAATCTGATTTTAAAAAGCAAATTATTCTACCGGATTTGCTTAAGATTAAGCTTCAAATTTGGCTGGCTTCAAATCAAAAGCTTAATGCGGCTCAATATAAAACATTAGATCAGGCTAAAAAACAACTAGCCGCTGGGGATTCTTTTGATGTTGTCGCTAGCCAGTATAGTGACGATGCTTTAAGTGCAAAAATTGGTGGTGATTTGGGCTATGTTTCCAATACCGATTTGGTACCGGAAATTTTTAATCAACTTGAGTCTATTCAAGATCACAATCCGCATGTTATTATTTCACGCTTTGGAATTCATATTGTAGAGGTTTTGGATAAAGATTCAAAAGGCCCTGCCAACTCAGCTCGTTATCATGTCCGACAAGTCTTTATAAAAACTACAGATTATCCGAAGTGGTTTGAGAAAGAAAAAATTCTTTATAGTGTTTTAAAACTGAAACATTAGAAATAGCTCAACGCGGGTATTGTTCAGTGGCAGAATGCGGCCTTCCCAAGGCTGAGACGCGGGTTCGATTCCCGCTACCCGCTCCAATTTTATGAGAGTACTTATTGGTTCAAAAAATCCCGTTAAAATTGAAGCCACTCGGCTGGCTTTTGAAAGGGTTTGGCCGGAAATTAAAAACGAAAAAGAATTTTCTTTTGAAGGTTTTGATGTTGCATCTGGAGTTGCTGCGCAACCAATGAGCGATGATGAAGCAGTGCTTGGGGCTCGAAACCGCGCTAAAGCTTTGATGAAACTAGGTGAAGCCGACTACTATGTTGGCTTGGAGGGCGGCTCGCAATTTGTTGATGATCGGTATTACGAATGCGGCTGGATAGTCGTTCTAGATAAATTTATGAATCAAGGAATTGGTTCAACTTTGAAAATAGAATTACCAAAAGTGATTGAACAAATGATTTTAGAAGGAATGGAGCTTGGAGATGTCGTTGATAAGGTTTTTGAAACTCACAACTCTAAACAAGCTAGCGGCTTCTTTGGCTTAATTACGAATGGCCATATTACCCGCACCGACGCTTATCGTGATGGCGTAATTTGTGCTTTAGCGCGTTTTATCCAACCAACTGTATTTGAAAAATGAAAAAAATTATAGCTCCAATTTTAATTTTCTTTTTCGTAGTGCTTGGCTTCGCACTGTTTTCAATATATCGAACCTCAGACTTTTTAGCACAGAACCCGGTGCCATTTGAAAAAGCTTCTAATCCTTCTATTAATAAACCGCCAGCACCACCTGAAGCGACTTTGGTTGCAGTGGGGGATATAATGCTTGCTCGAAACGTTGGAGTAAAAATAAAAGAAAATGGAGTAGATTACCCTTTTGAAAAAGTTAAGCCTTACCTCCAAGCAGATATAGTCTTTGCGAACTTAGAGTGCCCTATAACTGCTGGCCCGCCAGTGCCTACCGGTTCAATGATCTTCCATGCGAATCCTGGAGATGAACTTGGTTTACAGCATGCTGGGTTTAACATTGTTTCGTTGGCAAATAATCACACTATGAACTTTGGTAATAAAGGAATGCTCGACACCGTCAGTTTATTAAAAATGGCCGGCATTAATTATGTCGGAGCCGGGAAAGATAGCGCTGAAGCTTCTGCGCCTGTATACATCGAAAAAAATGGAATAAAATTTGCTTTCCTTGGTTACAATGATCCTGATGTCGTTCCTGATAATTATTTTGCTACGGTAAATAAACCTGGTACAAATCGGTTAGATATTCCGAAAATGCAGACTGCTGTCAAAGCTGCTAAACAAAACGCTGACATTGTAATTGTTTCCTTGCACTCCGGAATCGAATATAAAACTCCGGACCAACATCAGATTGATTTTGATCATGCTGCAATCGATGCTGGCGCTGAAATGGTTTTAGGGCATCACCCGCATGTTTTACAGACCGTTGAAAAGTATCACGGTAAATATATTTTATACAGTTTAGGTAATTTTGTTTTTGATCAAATGTTCTCATTAGAAACAAGACAAAGCGTTATTACAAAAACAACATTCAATAAAGAAGGTTTAGAAAAAATTGAGTTTACTCCCGTAATGATTTATGATTACTCGCAGCCACAAATTGTAACGGATTCAAAAGATCAAGCTGCAATTTTGGCAAAACTGGGTGTTTCCGAAACGATGTATAAGTAAATTCGCCGGCTTAGCTCATCTGGTAGAGCAGCGGTATCGTAAACCGCAGGTGGCCGGTTCAAGTCCGGCAGCCGGCTCCATATATAAATATGCAAATTAGTAGTGTTAAAGAGAAAGAGCGTTCCGATTTTGGTCGGAACGCTCTTTTCGTCATTACAGAATGAATACTTCAAGCAGCTGATCTGTTCGGCTGGTTACTGGGGTCAATCTCGCGGATGTGTTCGATCGGCAGCAACAGCAGTTCGCCGTTGCCGACCATCGGAATGCGAACCGACTGGTCAACTTCGTGCGTTACGGTCGTGTTCTGGCTCAAGAGCGCGCTGATCAGCCCGGGTTGGTGCTGGACTCGCCGAGTACCATCACCGTGTGCGAAGATCCAATCATACTCGATATCGATCTGGAACGGTCCGCCCTCGCGTTTGGGTTTGATCAGCTCGATTTCACGAATGTTACCTTGCAACTGGCCGTGGAACGTCCGAATGAACTGGCCGCCCGTAAAAGCCTTCAGATTGATGTCTTGCAGTTTCACTTCTGTCATTGGTCCTCCGTTGGACGGGAAGCGACTGTGCTTCATGATCGGTAACATAGTAGCAATAAGATAATTTTTTGGCTAGTTAAAAAAGCCAAGCTTGCAGAAAGCCCTTATTTCCTTTATAATATTTCTGTTCAAAAAAGCTACTTTATGTCTGAAAATATACCAAACCTCCAACAAAAACCCAACAAAAGCTACACTAAAGAAAGTGCGCAAGTGCTTAGTGTTGCTTTCGAATTAGGTTTTATTATCGCTTTGCCAATTGTGGCCTTTGCGTTAGGCGGAAAGTGGTTGGATCAGAAAGAGCATACAAATTACTTTCTATTTATTGGCATTATTGCCGCAGTGCTTTTAACTAGTGTTGTAATATATAGAAGGTTTGCAGCGTTAGCTGACAAGCTTCGCGAAGCAGCGCAGTTAAAAAAAGAAACTCAGAACGAACCGAAAGAAATCAAATAATGTTATACGCACTACCGCCGTTAGCGGCTGAATCCATTTTTAATATCGGAACTTTCAGTGTTACAAACACTTACATTAATTCAACATTGACTGTAATTCTCTTTGTAATCCTAGCTTTTTTTGTAAAGCGTAGTATTAAAGAAGTGCCGACAGGGATTCAGAATTTTTTTGAATTTATTATTGAAACTTTACTTACATATTTTGATCAGGTTACCGGCGACCGTAAAAAGTCTTTAAAGTTTTTGCCTTTAATTGGAACGCTGTTCTTATTTATTGTTGTTTCTAACTGGATTGGCTTGCTGCCAGGGGTTGGCTCGGTCGGAATTCATCGCGGCGCAGAGTTTATTCCTTTGTTTCGAGGCGCAAACACTGACTTGAACTTAACTCTTGCGATGGCAGTATTTGGCGTTATCGCCTCGCATGTTATTGGGATAGGCACGATTGGCTTTTGGAGATATTTCAACAAGTTTATTAAAGCTGGTGATATCGTAAAATCATTCAAAAGCAAGAACTTTATGATTGTTTTCACAGCTTTTATAGAATTCGGCGTCGGTTTAATCGAAATTGTTTCTGAAATAGCTAAGCTATTTTCTTTATCATTGCGATTATTTGGTAACGTTTTTGCCGGCGAAGTATTGTTAACAGTTTTGGGCAGCATTATTGCATACGCTGTGCCATTGCCGTTTATTGCTTTGGAATTATTAGTAGGTTTAATTCAAGCCACAGTGTTCTCATTGTTGGTCTTGGTTTATATTTCTGTGGCAACAATGCCATTGCCAGACCATGGTCACAATGATAAGAAGAAACATGGGCACGATCTAGAACCGGCACATAATTAGTTTTGATGGTCTAGATCTTACACTCATCTAATGAGTCTAAGAATTAGCTCACCAACTATAAAACCAAATAATTAAAGTTGAGTAGAGTGAAAGGAAAACGCATGGATATCGCAGTAGCAAAAGAGTTTGCTAAAGCAGCTGCAATTGCAATCGGAGGAGCCGCTCCAGCTATCGCAGTAGGTAAAATTGGTGCAAAAGCTATGGAATCTATCGGACGAAACCCAGAGAGCGCAAGCACTCTATTCGTACCGATGCTTCTAGGTATGGCTTTCGCTGAAGCTATCGCTATTTACGCTTTGGTTATCACATTCATCCTTTAATTGGGAATGTGTTCAGACTCTTGGGCACTCGTGCCCTGGAGCTTGAATATATTTAATAGAGAACTATGGAAAATCAATCAGTTACAGCATTATTAGGTTTAGATTGGAAGCTGTTCTTAGCACAGTTGTTTAACTTTGTTATTGTTTTGTTTGTATTATGGCGCTGGGTTTTCAAGCCTTTGGGTAAAAAGCTAGAAGAGCGAACCAGTAAAATCGAACTATCAATTAAGCATTCAGAAGAAGTGGAACAGAAGCTTAAAGAGGCTGAAAAATATCGTCAAGCAGAAATGGAAAAAGTACGAGCAGAAGCAAATACCGCAATCGCTCAAGCCCAAAAAAATGCCGAATTGGTAAAACAGCAGATTTTAGCTGAGGCAAAAGTAAGCTCGGATAAGATGTTAGAACAAGCAAAGAAAGAAATCGAAGGCGAAAAAAGCCGTGCAATGGCTGACATTCGAACAGAGGCTGCGAACTTAATTGTATCCGCGACTGAAAAGATTTTAAGAGAAAAACTTGATCCCAAAAGAGACGAGCAGCTAATTAAAGAAAGCCTTAAGGATATCTAATATGAAAGCACAGCAATACGCCCAGGCTTTATACGAAGCGATCCATGAGGTGCGCCCCGAAGATCAAGATAAAGTACTGGATAATATGGCAAAGATAATGGCGCAGCGCGGTGACCTTGGGATGTTTGATCAAGTTGCCGAAGAGTATCAGAAGCTTGATTCGAAAGCGCATGGTATTAAGGAAGTGGAAGTTACTAGCGCGCATCATTTAAATACTAAAGAATTGATTAAAGATCTAAATAAAATTGTCGGCGATAAAACCGAGGTTAAAGAAAAGATCGATCAGAATATAATCGGCGGGGTAGTGGTCAGAGTCGATGACACACTTATAGACGCTTCAGTACGGAATAGCTTAGAAAACTTAAGAGATTTAATAGCAAAGGATTAAGAATTGTAGAGCATCGGAAGGTCTGACCTTCCTCAATATTAATTAGAGAAGGTCTGGCCTTGGTATAAACATATGAAAAACGAACAAATTATTCAGAATTTAAAAGATAAGATTTCAAGCTTTAGCAACGATGTAAAAGTTGAAAAAGTTGGAACAGTTTTAGAAGTCGGCGATGGTATCGCGCGCGTTTCTGGTTTGTCTCAAGTTGCGGCATCAGAAATGTTGGAGTTCGAAGGCGGAATTATGGGTGTGGCCTTAAACCTTGAAGAAAATAGTATTGGTGCGATTCTTTTTGGAGAAAGCAGCAAAGTTCAACAGGGCAGCGTTGTCCGCGCAACTGGCAAGATTCTTTCAGTACCAGTCGGCGAAGGCATGATTGGTCGCGTAGTTTCTGCTTTGGGTGAACCAAAAGATGGTAAAGGTGAAATTAAAAACAATGGTTTTTACCCAATTGAAAAGGTAGCACCCGGAGTTATTACTAGACAGTCAGTTAACCAGCCTTTGCAAACCGGATTAAAAGCGATCGACTCAATGATTCCGATCGGACGTGGTCAGCGCCAATTAATTATCGGTGATAGACAAACCGGCAAAACCGCAATTGCGTTGGATGCGATTGTAAACCAAAAAGGCCAGAACGTTATTTCTATTTATGTTGCGATTACTCAAAAAGAATCAAAGATTGCAAAGATGGTAGCGGACTTAGAAGAACGTGGCGCGATGGAAAATACTATCGTAGTAGTTGCTGGAGCTTCTGAGCCAGCTGCAATGTCCTTTATTGCGCCGTACGCTGGCGTTGCTATGGCAGAATACTTTATGGATCAAGGCAAAGACGTTTTAATTGTTTACGATGACCTTTCAAAGCACGCGGTTGCTTACAGACAAATTTCCTTGTTGCTGCGCCGCCCACCGGGCCGTGAAGCATATCCAGGAGATGTTTTCTATCTACACTCCCGTTTGTTAGAAAGAGCAGCAAAGTTAAATAAAGAAAATGGCGGTGGTTCTATCACTGCTTTGCCAATTATTGAAACTCAGGCTGGCGATGTATCTGCTTACATTCCGACAAATGTTATTTCTATTACTGACGGACAGATTTACCTTGAAACAGATTTGTTCTATCAAGGAACTCGTCCGGCGTTAAACGTTGGTATTTCCGTTTCCCGTGTCGGGTCTTCCGCACAAACTAAAGCAATGAAAAAAGTTGCTGGCAAACTCCGATTAACCATGGCGCAATATCGTGAATTAGCAGCTTTCGCGCAATTTGGTTCCGATTTAGATGACGCTACCAAACAAGCTTTGGACTTAGGTTCTAGAACTTCTGAAGTATTGAAGCAAGGGCAGTATCAGCCAATGTCCGTAGCACACCAGGTCGCGATTATTTATGCAGTAACAAACGGCCACTTAAATGACATTCCTGTAGAAAAAGTTAAAGATTTTGAAACTAAATTCCACCAGTTTATCGATACGCAAGCTAAATACTTGTTGGAAGAAATTGGCGCCGGCAATTGGACCGATAATACTGAAGAAGTTTTGAAACGCGCAGTCGCTGAATTTAAACAAGGGTATAAGAACAATTAAAACATCGAACTGCTAACGAGATCAGACCTCGGACAAAGACAAATTTATGCCAGGATTAATTGAAGTCAAAAGAAGATTAAAATCTGTAAAGAGTACTAAGAAGATCACACGCGCGATGCAAATGATCTCTGCTGCCAAAATGCGCAAAGCTCAAATAGCTGCGGTGCAGAGCAGAACGTACTCATCTTTGGCATGGGAAATTATTACCAATCTTGCTCACAAAGTGGATCCAAAATACCACGCCCTGTTGTCTCAAAAAAATAACACCAAAAAGATCGCTGTTATTTTAATTTCTACAAATCGCGGACAGGTCGGGGGCTTTAATACGAACTTGATTAATTCTGTTAAAAGGTTCTTTCTCGACCAACCAAAAGGCCCAGAAGAGGTGCACATTGCTGCAGATTTGATCGTGATGGGTCGCAAAGGCCGAGAGGCGATGGTTAGGCTAGGCGAGAGTGTGATTGCAGATTTCCCTAAATCAGACAAAACTATTGGCATCTCAGAGATTCTACCAATTTCCAAATTGATTACAGAAGACTATTTAGCAGGAAAATATTCTAAAGTAGTTCTGGCATATACCCACTATGTTTCGACGCTAAGTCAAAAACCACTTATCAAGCAGTTATTACCGTTCAAATCAGAAGGCGATAAAGCTGATCCAGATAAGCATAAAGATCTGCCGGAACATTACAAGAAAAATAACTTTGAGTATCTATTTGAACCTAGCCCTGATAAAGTATTGGATTACTTGGTGCCACGAATCTTAGACTCGCAAGTCTATCAGGCAATATTAGAAAGTAATGCTTCGGAACACTCCGCTCGAATGATTATGATGAAGAACGCAACCGATGCAGCAAGCGATTTAATTGAAGATTTGACCCTTACGTACAACCAAGTTCGCCAAGCAAATATTACTAAAGAGCTAGCGGAAATTACCGCAGGCAGAATTGCACTGGAATAAAGATAATAATATGGAAAAAACAATGACACAAGAAAATATCGGACATATTTCACAGGTGATCGGCCCTGTGGTAGACGTTAAATTTGCAGGACAAGTTCCTGAAATTTATAATGCTTTAACTTTGAATGTAAAAAATGCTAAAGGCATTGAAGAACAATTGGTTTTGGAAGTGCAATCCCAGCAAGAAGGAAATATTGTTCGTACTATCTCGATGGGTTCTACCGACGGCCTTGTGCGCGGCATGCCTGTTACAAACACTGGTAAGCCAATCTCTGTACCGGTAGGAAAAGAAACGTTAGGTAGAATGTTTTCTGTTATTGGTGAACCAATCGACGGGATGGAAGCGCCAAAAGGTGCTTTGACCAGCCCAATCCACCGAGAAGCTCCAGCTTTTAGCGAACAAGCTACAAAAGCTGAAATTTTAGAAACTGGAATCAAAGTTATCGACCTTATCGCACCTATTCTTAAGGGTGGAAAAGTAGGTTTGTTCGGTGGTGCAGGTGTAGGTAAAACAGTTATTATTCAAGAATTGATTCGTAACATTGCGGCAGAACATGGTGGGGTTTCTGTTTTCGCCGGAGTAGGCGAACGAACTCGTGAAGGTAACGATTTGTATCACGAAATGAAAGATTCTGGCGTGTTAGCTAAAACAACTTTGGTATTCGGACAGATGAATGAATCTCCGGGAGCGCGTGCTCGCGTTGCTTTGTCTGGATTAACAATGGCAGAAAACTTCCGCGATGTTGAACATCAGGACGTTTTATTCTTTATCGATAACATCTTCCGTTTCACTCAAGCTGGTTCTGAAGTATCTGCTTTGTTAGGTCGTATTCCTTCTGCGGTAGGTTACCAACCAACCTTAGCTTCTGAAATGGGACAGTTACAAGAAAGAATTACATCTACTAAATCTGGTTCGATTACATCTGTGCAAGCAGTTTATGTGCCAGCGGACGATTTTACCGATCCAGCACCAGCAACAACCTTTGCGCATTTGGATTCAACCGTTGCTTTGAACCGTGCTCTTACCGAAATTGGTATCTATCCAGCTGTTGATCCTTTGGATTCTACTTCTACAATTCTAGATCCAATGATTGTTGGCGAAGAACATTACAACGTTGCTCGTGGTGTGCAGAAAACTTTGCAGTCATATCGTGACTTGCAAGATATTATTTCGATCATGGGTGTTGATGAATTATCGGACGATCAAAAGCTAACAGTACAAAGAGCAAGAAAGATCCAAAGATTCATGTCCCAGCCGTTTTTCGTAGCGGAACAATTTACTGGTGCTCCAGGACAATACGTTCCAATCAAAGAAACGATCCGTGGTTTTAAAGAAATTCTTGAAGGCAAGCATGACGATAAAACAGAATCAGCATTCTACATGAAGGGTGGAATTGATCAGGTAGTTTAATATTTTTTTATGGCAAAACTTAAATTTCAAATAGTTAGTCCGGAAAGAACTGTTCTGCATGACGATGTGGATTCTTTAACGGTGCCAACTCAAGAAGGCCAGATTACAATTTTGCCAAACCATGTTCCTTTAATTTCAACGTTGCAAGCAGGGGAGCTAATTGTAAAGAATGCCGGCAAAACGGAATACCTCGCAGTGTCCGGCGGTTTTATAGAAGTACGTCCGGGGAATGAAATTATTATTTTAGCGGATACCGCCGAGCATTCAGATGAAATTGATCTGGAGCGGGCAGAACAAGCAAAAGCACAAGCAGCCGAAGACATGAAAAGTGTTAAAGCCAAAAACTCTCCGGAGTATGCAAATTTTTCATCTGTTTTTCAAAAGAACCTGGTTCGCACTAGAGTAGGAGTCAGAAAAAATGCTCGACACACGCCAGTTCGTTTGAACGAAAAAGAATAATATTGATAAAAATGCTTAAGCATAAAAATAAATTTAGTGCTTACCAAAACCTCGCAAATGAAATTTGTCTTGAATTTCAAAGCCGAGGTTTTGTTTGTTATTGGGTTGGTGGCGCTGTTCGAGACATGTTGCTGCAACAAGTAAGCTCCGATATTGATTTAGCCACTAATGCGACACCTCTGCAGATCAAAGAAGTTGTTGCAAAAAAATACAAAATCTATACGATTGGAGAAAAATTTGGCACGATTGGTGTGATAACCGCTGAAGACAATATTGAGATAACGACTTTCAGAGCAGAAAGCGGCTACAGCGATAGCCGGCATCCCGATAAAGTTATCTATGCAAAAACAGCAAAGGAAGATAGTAATCGGCGAGACTTCACGGTTAATGCGTTATATTGGAACCCGGGAGCAGACGAAGTTCTGGATTTTCACGGCGGTCTGAAGGATCTAAAGGCAAAAACTTTGCGTTTCGTTGGCAAGGCCGAAGAACGGATCAAAGAAGATCCTTTGAGATTGATTCGTGCAATTCGCTTTGCGGCAATGCTTGATTTTAAAATTGTTGCTAAAGATCAAAAGTTTATTTCAAAGCACTTCAAAGAAATAAATAAAATATCGGGCCAGCGTATAAAAAATGAACTAGACAAAATACTGCTTTCAGATAATTTTTTAAGCGGAATACTTTTATTGAACGAAACAAAAATCTTAAAAGCGCTTTTTCCAGAAGTGGATAACTTAAGGAAAATTGGGCAATCTAACGATTATCATGCTGAAGGAAATGTTTTTAATCACACCCTTAAAGCGCTAGCCGCAGTGTACAAAAATAAAAATGATTACAACCTAACCCTCCGCTACGCGGTGCTTTTTCATGACACCGGTAAAGCATTTACCGCCCAGTCTGGAGAGCGGAAGGGCCGGGCGCACGTATCTTTTCACGGGCATGCGCAGAAAAGTGCAGAAGCTTTTGCTCGGATTGCAAAGCGTTTTCCATTTGCAAAAGCTCAGCGCAAAGAGATCGCCTGGTTGCTAAGACACCATATGGATCTTTTAAATATTACCGAGTTATCTGAAAAAACCTTAGTAAAATTGATAAAAAATCCGCAAAGCACTGATTTAATTAGATTAAGAATCGCGGATAGCTTAGGGGCGACAATGACCAACCGTGAAGGTAAAGTTATTCCAAAAAATATTTTCGAACCTAAAAATTTAATTAGAAGAATTCAAAAATTACAAACACTTTATCAAGTTAATTTATTGAACGGCGATGACCTCATTAAATTATTAAAGATAAAATCAGGAAAAGAAGTCGGATTTATTTTAGAAAAAATAAAAACTGAACAAATTTTTGGCAGAATAAAAAATAAAAAAGAAGCAGTGGCGTTTGTAACAAAATATTATTTAAGAAAGTAGCTAAAAACACTTGACAACGTTTCGCTTTGGGATTACAATTTTAGCAGAAGTTATTTTTAGATAACTTACGAATTGAAACGAAAAAGAAAATCAAACACGAAAGATATTCAGAAAGTATTTTTCCCCTCGACACTACCTCTCAGAATTTATTCCGAGATGTAGAAAAATAATTATCAGGCGTGTCAAAATTTAACACGCTTGGGAGAATAGCCACACATGGCAGCTAAGAAAAAAGCAAAGAAGACAGTAAAGAAAGCAGCTAAGAAAAAGACTGCTAAGAGAAAAACTGCTTCTAAGAAGAGAAGATAATATCTTCCTTCGAGCTGCTCCTCACGGAGCGAAAACACTTCCCCAAATAGGAGGTGTTTTTTAATTGCCAACACTTATGCCGGGTGTATAATGCTTTAGAGGAAGTCAGTTTGTTCAGCGGAGGTGTCGTTCCGCCGGGCTACAAGCGTCTCAATAGCACTAACACCTTTAGCTGGGAGATCTCTGATGCTGAGAACCATCGGTAGCTTGCTTTACATCATCGGCGTTGGAGCCGGTCTGAAGATGCTTGCAGATGGCGGGAAGAATTTGTGGGTGGCGTTTGTCTTGGCAGTCATCACGATTCTGGCTTTAATTTTAGCCAGGCTTTTGACCCGCACTGCGAAAGCAAGCTTTCCGAAGCCGCCGCCGCTAACGCTGTAGGGTACAGCAGACGACACAAAAGAAACGACGATGGAGGATGGTTACGGAGGGGCAAGGGCGCGATCTACACGATTGCGCCTTTTCTCTTGATATTTGTAGCTAATTATGTTAAATTATATAAGTTCTGTAATAGACCTCGTCGCGGGGTAGAGCAATTGGCAGCTCGCAAGGCTCATAACCTTGAGGTTGTGGGTTCGAGTCCCACCCCCGCAACCAACCATAATGTGCCACCGAAGGTGGCAAAGTGGGAGTGCCGCAAAGCGGCCAACCAAAAATATCTCAAGTAAAAATCGTGACAGATTTACCCTCTGTCGAGGGATTTTTTAACTCCGATGGTACGCGGCCGAGTAGCTCAGTTAGTTAGAGCGTAGGACTCATAAGCCTAAGGTCAGTGGTGCAATTCCACTCTCGGCTACCAAAACTTAATATGGATATGGAGCTGTAGCTCAGCTGGTTAGAGCGTCCGCCTGTCACGCGGAAGGTCAGGGGTTCGAGTCCCCCCAGCTCCGCCATTAAATATTCCGATTAATTCGGAATATTTTAATTTAATAGATCAAAAAACAAAATACGCCTCTGCTTTCGCAAAGGCGTATTTTCGTTTCACCACTTACTCAAGGTGGATTTTTCAAGAACGCCGGGCTATCGGTCATTCCGCCGGTTGCAATGATCGATGGCAACGGTGTCCGACTCACGAAGATCTGGATGTCCGATTGGTTAGTCGCTCGCAGCGTCCGCAAAAGCTTCGACCAGTTGTAAGCGATCTTCCACGAGGAATGCCAGTGATCAAACAGATCCAGAGCCGAATACTCGATCGTGACAACGTCGGTCGCTTGGTCATACATTGCAGTTGCACGGTATAGGCTGTTCATCTGCATTGCGCTGCGCCATAAGATTGGCAAAGCGAACGTCTCGAAGTTGATTCCGTCCGAACTTAGTGCGATGAACAGGTCGTTATGGCCGCAGGTGAAGCCGCTTGGATAGGCGGCATAGACCGCCAAATACCCGAACTTTTCCGAGACCTTTCTAACCTCGGCATGCCAGATGTTGTAACCTTTCTGTTGCCAGTTCACAGTCGGGCCGGTTTGGTACACTGCTTGGGCAAACGATTTGCCGCTAACGCGCTGTGCTGTTACCAGCTTAACGCTATTGTTTTGCGAAACGCATCCGGCAGCGCCAGACTGGACGTACCAGATTTTTGCGCTGTTGCCGTCGGGTTCAATCGACTGCGATTGAGATACGGCATTGTGATTCCGTTCTTTCAGAATGTCTCCCCAAGGGATCCAGTTAAATCCGTCCTGGGTAGTGAGCGCCATCAGATGGTTGAAATCCTGATCGACATACCGATAGATCAGAATTAGCTCGTCCCGAATCGGATCATAGCTGAGGTCCGGATCGGAATTGTAGCTGTTCGGCAGCGCCACCGGTTTGACCAGCGGGTTGCTGAACCAAAATGGTGGGATGTAGATGACATCGTCGTTGCTGACCAGCAGGCTTGGATTTTCGTAATGGTAGTCCGAACGCAAGTATGGCGTTACAAACTTCCAGTATTTGTAGCCGTGCCAACCGTTTGGGAAGTACAGCTTGGTCGGATGCACCGCTTCCGGTGAGCCTGAGATCGGATCAATCGGCGTCGCGATCTTCGTGGGCTGTAACACCATCGCATCCGCGAGACGTTGGTCGTAGCTCAACGCCAGCCATGGATCCGGCAGCGGAGGCTTAACGTCTGGACCTTTCGGCGACATTGGAGTTGGGCGGATCAGCGGCGGGCGAATCCTGCCAGCAAATGGCCCTTGAGCATCGGATCTGGGAGCAGGCGCTACAGGTTGATCTGCAAGACATGAAAGACATGCCAGCAGCAGCGCAGCTATCCCAACCTTACACAGTGCTTGCATGTTAACTCCTGCTGGGGTGGGCGAACATGAGTAAATTCCTCCTTAGCTAAGTATGATGTCAATTTAGCGCTATTTTGTAAAGGCATAGAATTGCGGTGTTTTAAATTTGGATATAAGCTTAGGTTAAGATAATTAGTTTTAAAATATATGCAACGAGAAAATGGTTTTAACCCCGAAGATCAATCAGAACAGCTAACTTCAAGGGATCTTGAAATAACTAAACGTTTAAGCGAAATTGACGTTCGAATAAAGGAACTGGAAAAGCAGGCAGAATCATTAGCAGCGAAGTGGGCACAAGAGTTTACAGCAGAAGAGAGTGCGGAAGTAACGAAGAAAAACTTAAAAGCAAAAAATGAAATTGCTGTGTTAAAAGTAGAAATGCAGGCTTTAATAGAAGAGCGCGAGCGATTAGGAAAAGAATAAATAAACGTATTTTAGACGATTTTAAGTATACAATAAAAATAAGTAAACGCTCACGTAGCATTCGAATCGCGGTGCATTCAGATGGCCGGGTGGTTTTAACTATGCCAAAATATGCTTCCATGCGGGCTGCAGAAAAGTTTTTAGCTCTTAAAAAAGAATGGATCTTAGCAAAAATAACTACTTTTCAAAAACGTCCTAAAAGAATTCAATTAAGCAGTTCTAAAAAGGATTATTTAGAATTAAAAAGCAAGGCATTAATTTTAGCAAAAGATCGTCTAAATCATTTTAATAGTTTTTACGCTTTGCGTTATAACCAGGTTCGAATTCGCGATCAGAAAAGCCGATGGGGTAGTTGCTCTAAAAAAGGCAACTTAACTTTTAATTTTCGAATTGCTTTGCTGCCAGAAGAACTTCTGGACTACATAATTGCGCATGAACTTTGTCACATAAAAGAGTTTAATCATTCTAAAAACTTTTGGAATTTAGTCGGTTTAGCTATTCCAAACTATTCCACACTTAAAAAAGAATTGCATAAATACTCTTTAAAGTAATAAACCAGTTTTGACACCTCCTTGAGCGCTTGTTAAGATAGCTAATCGATAGCTGTGTTTTTACAGCTATACGCAAGCTAATAGGAGGATTACAATCAGCAATTCGAGGGGATGATGAGCTCGCACCATGCCAAACTGTATAATACCGTTCAACTCGCGGCCTTGATGTTTGACGAAGATCACAAAGGGTTCCATACGGTTCCAGTGGGGACCCTGCAAGATCTGGAGGTAGACCGAAATCGAGGATTTTGGATTTACCGCGCTCACCGCTATGACATCGGTAATGCCCGGCCGGTTTTGCGGGATCGCGAAGGGGTCCTAATGGTTTTTGATACTCACAATCAGGACCATCTCAATCGAGTGATTCGGTTGGTGCAGGAGTACTACCGCCCGGTCAGTCTGGTTTAGCTGTTTACGCCTAGAGGGGCCGTTCGTTATGAGCGGCCCCTCTTTTGGTCTATAGTGTCTATGGTATACTTACTTTATGAATACAACCGTTTACATTTTATTAGCAGTAGTTGTGGTCGGTTTTGGCGCAATGTTTTATTATATTACTCAATTACAAAAGACTCTTTCTAAGCCAAAAGAAGATGATCAGTCATTAAAAATGATGACTGAGTGGATGAAACAAATCAAAGATGGCACCGAACAGACCAGAGTTGAGATGCAAAAGAGCATTAACACTACAAACAAAGAAATTAATGAACGTTTAGACAACGCCGCTCGGGTTATCGGCACGGTTTCTAAAGAGCTTGGCCAGATGCAACAAATTGGCCAATCTTTGTCTTATGTTCAGGACTTTTTGTTATCGGCAAAGAAACGCGGAACGATTGGGGAGCAGATCATGGAAGAGATGCTCAAGCAATCGCTGCCTTCTAATATGTATGCAATTCAGTATCGTTTTAAAACCGGAGAGACTGTTGATAGTATTATTAAAGTTAACGAGCGTTATTTGGCCATGGATAGTAAATTTTCTATGGAAAATTACCGCGCTTATATAAATGCTGCCAATGATGAACTGCGCGATGCGGCAAGGAAGCTATTTGTACGGGATATCAAAAAGCGCATCGACGAAATTTCTAAAAAGTATATATTACCAGAAGAGAACACCTTGGACTTTGCTTTAATGTATGTGCCGGCTGATGGAGTTTTTAACGAAATTTCGGACGATGTTGAGATTAACGACTATGCTCGCCAAAAAAGAGTGCACATGGTTTCTCCATCTACTTTTTATTATTTCCTACAAGTTATTTTAATCGGCTTGCAAGGTGCGCGGGTAAGTGAGCACGCTCAGCATATTTTAAAAGTTATCCAAGGGTTGCGAAAAGATTCCGAAAAATTCAGTGATAATCTAAGCGTTCTTACCAAGCATGTCACTAATGCTAAACAAACTTTGGATTTGGTCGGTTCTAGTTATGAACGAATTCATAACAAGATCGATGAAGTCGCAAATTTAAAGATTGAGACCGAAGTAGACCCCGCTATTTTAATAGATAAGTAATTTAAAATTATGGCAATACGCAACCCAGCCCAAAGAGTAGGAGTATTTGTAGACGTGCAGAATTTATATTATTCGGCTCGGAATATTTATAATTCTCGAGTAAATTTCGCTGAAGTCTTAAAAGCTGCGGTTGGGGAAAGGCATCTAATGCGTGCGATCGCATACGTTATTAAGGCAGATATGCCGGAAGAACATACTTTCTTTGATGCTTTAGACAAAGCCGGTTTTGAAGTTAAAAGCAAAGACTTGCAGACCTTTTATGGTGGCAATCAAAAGGGCGATTGGGACGTTGGTATTACTGTAGACATTATTCGAATGATTTCTAAGCTTGACGTAGTGGTTTTGTGCGGAGGCGATGGCGATTTTGTGCCTTTAGTAGAGTACGCTCAAAACTTAGGAGTGTTGGTAGAAGTTTGTTCTTTTGGAAAGAGCACCTCGGGAAAGATTAAAGAAGTTGCCGATGATTTCGTAGATTTAGACCAGAATAAAAAATATTTGATTCCAATGAAGAGTTTTGGATTCTTTAATAAACAGCGACAAAACAACCAGAACAATAAAGGCCAATCAAGAGAATAAAATAAAGAAACCAAAAGCGCTCATCCAAATTTGGAGAGCGCTTTTGAGTTATTGCAGTTTACCGATCCGCTTGTCTACTTGATTCCGTTTGGCATGTCCGGTTCGAGCCTGGCTTTGACGCGTTCTGCTAGGACTCTTTCTTCAGGAGTGAGCAAGGTTGGTCTAATAGGTATTTCCTGTAGGAACCTTTTTACTTCTGGTTCGCCAGTGAAATACTTTTCGATCACCAACTCGACCTTGTCCGATCGGGCGAAGCCGCGAAAGACTCGTCCATTCAAACAGTCTTCGACCCGTTCATAAATATACTCGACCGGATTCCGTCCTCCGGTAACAGGGACTGCACCCATTTTCATCCTCCTCAAGATGCAAATGACATTGAAAGCCAAAGCTAAGTCTAAATTATAAGAAAAATGTACATAATTCGCAAGATTGTTTTCGTTGAGTTATCCCCATTTTTATGAGATAATTAGCATATGAAAGTAGTATTAGATACCAATGTTTTGATCTCCGGTTTTAAGGACGAATATTCTTATCAGAAGCAGATTATTGATGAAATAATTGCCGGCAGGATCGAAGCTTACGCAAATCATCAAACCGTCCGAGAAAACAAATTAATCTTAAATAATCTGATTCAAGAAGACAGCTATAAGCGCGAATTAGACAGTTTTTTTAGCCAAGTTAATTCTGTAATAAACCGTCGTCAAATTAGAGTAGTCTCTGATCCAGAAGATAATAAGATTTTAGAATCCGCGGTAGAAGCTAAAGCCGATTATTTAATCACCGAAGACCAAGCTTTGCTAGAACTTGATCCATTTCAAGGAATAAAAATTGTTCCGCCAATAGTTTTTTGGAAAAATTACGAAGAAGGTCAGGGTAACGATCCTTGGGCGAAGTGGATTAAATTTGTTAGCGGGGACCAGCGGCATTAGAAGAGGAAACCAAATAAATGCCTGTTAAAAAAACTACAACTAAAAAAACTAGCAAAACTACAAAATTCAAAGAAAGCCTTTCTGCGCCAGCTTTAGCAAATCGGGGTAAGCTTTTTGCCGACCTTAATATTGCCCAAGCAAACACTGTAGGCTATGGCGAAGGCCCTTTGATGATCGTAGCCGGGGCGGGAACTGGTAAGACCACAGTTATCACCAGACGAATTGCGCATTTGATTGCTCAAGGCGTTAAGGCCGACCAGATATTGGCTTTAACTTTCACAGAAAAAGCGGCAGCAGAGATGGAACAGCGAGTAGATATTTTACTTCCTTATGGTTACTATGATTTGTGGATTTCTACCTTTCATGCTTTTTGTGAAAGAATTTTAAAGCAACACGCCTTAGATATCGGAATTTCAAACGATTATAAACTTTTGGATAATATTCAACAATGGCTTTTAATTCGACAAAATTTCGATCGATTCGAATTAAAGTACTATAAACCTTTAGGCAATCCAACTAAATTTATAAATGCGATGCTGCGACATTTTAGCAAAGCAAAAGATGAAGAAATTTCAGCTGATGACTACAAAGCTTTCGCAGACAAATTAGAAGTCGATATAAATAATCCTGATTATGACACTCAAGAAGAAGTTGATCGAATTAAAGAAATTGCGCACGCTTACAGTGTGTATCAGCAGCTTTTATTAGAAAATAATGCTTTAGATTTCGGCGATCTAATTAACTATACGCTAAAGCTTTTTCGAAACAGAGAGAAAATCCTTAAACAATACCAAAACAAGTTTAAGTTTATTTTGGTAGACGAGTTTCAAGATACGAACTTTGCTCAATATGAATTAGTAAAAATGCTTTCTAGCGGACATGGAAATATAAATGTGGTCGGCGATGATGACCAAAGCATTTACAAATTCCGCGGCGCTTCAGTTTCTAATATTATGCAGTTTAAAAAAGATTTTCCCAAAGCTCAGGAAATTACTTTGGTAGAAAATTATCGCAGCGCTCAAGAAATTTTGGATTTATCATACAACTTTATTCAATTAAATAATCCAGAGCGATTAGAAATCAAATTGGCAATCGATAAAAAATTGGTTTCCAGCACCCAAGAAAAAGGTGTTACTGAGGTAATGTCGGGGCAAACTCTTTCCGATGAAGTAGATCTAGTGGTTAATAAAATAACAAAATTAAAAAAAGAAAAAGATACTACCTGGAATGACTTTGCTATTTTAGTACGTGCTAACGATCAGGCGGATATTTTTATTTCGAAACTTGCTGGTTTAGGACTGCCTTACACTTTCTTTGCGAACAAAGGCCTTTATAAGAAACCAATTATCGCTGATATTATTGCTTATTTAAAGCTTTTACTGGATTTTCACGACAGTTCTAGTTTATATAAGGTTTTAAATATGCAAGCTTTTCGTATTGATCATGCTGATTTGGTAAGTATTATGCACCATGGCCATAAAAAATCTTTATCGCTTTTTGAAGCATTAAGCGTTGCTTCAGAAGTTTCCGGTGTTAAAAACTCTAGCGTTGAGAAAATTAATGAGCTACTAGGGCTCATAAAAAAACACGGTGAAAGTGTTTTGCAAAAAAATATTGTTGAAATTTTTATTAATATTGTAAAAGATTTACGAATCGCTAATCGTATTAAAGAAGATACTTACGAGAATCTTGAAAATCGCGAATTGTTGGAGCAGTTTTATAAAAAAATTGAAACTTTTGAAGCAGAAAACATCGACAAAACCACCAGAAACTTCTTAGAGTTTTTAAATTTTGAACAAGAAGCGGGGGAGGAAGGAAAGATTAGTTTTGACCCGAACCAAGGCCCAGAGAGCATAAAAATAATGACCATCCACTCTTCAAAGGGACTGGAATTTAAAAACGTTTTTATCGTGAACATGGTGCATCTGCGTTTCCCAAGCATGGATCGCAAAGAATCGATAGAAATCCCTAAGGCATTAATAAAAGAATTGGTGCCAGAAGGCGATATCCATTTGCAAGAGGAGCGACGATTATTTTATGTTGCGATGACTAGAGCAAAACGCAATCTTTATTTTACTTACGCGTTGGATTATGGCGGTCAGCGGGCTCGAAAGCCGTCTCCATTCTTGATTGATATTGGGTTGGTGGCGAAACCAGAAAAAAGCACTGAAGTTCTTCAGCGAACTAAATTTGATAACGATCAACCGGTCGACCCAAATATTTTTTTACCCACAACTTTTTCATATTCCCAGCTTGCAGATTTTAAACGCTGTCCGATGAAGTACAAATACAGATATCTTTACCATTTGCCATTGGAAGGTGGAGCAAATCTATCTTTTGGAAGTACGATTCACGTTACTTTGGAAAAGTTCTTAAATATTTATAAAAGTCGCTTAGAAACAGATCAACTAGATTTGTTTACAGATAAAACAAAGAATGAGCTGCCGAAGTTTGAGGAATTACAAAAGCTATACGAAACTTGTTGGATCGATGATTGGTATGGCGATGGCACTGAAGGTAAAAAGAAAAAAGAAGCCTTCCGGAAGCTTGGATATGAAATCATCAAGACTTTTTACGCGGAATTCGAAAAAGATCCGATCCGTCCAAAATACATCGAAAAATCTTTTAGGCTTAATTTGGACAAGTATTTTTTTACCGGGAAAATAGACCGTGCTGACGTCCAACCCGACGGCTCGTTACACATTATCGATTATAAAACTGGGCAAAATAAGCTAGAAAAAAAAGAAGATCGCCAACAGTTGTTTATATACCAATGGGCGGCACAAGAGTATTTAAGCGAAAAGGTTAGTCAGTTAAATTACTGGTTCTTGTTAGACAATACTAAATCCGAACCATTGCTAGGGACCACTGAAGAGATTGAAGAGTTAAAGGCAAGCTTGTTGCAAACGATTGAGGATATTCGCCATGCGGTAGCCCATAATACCTTTAAGCAGCTTGATGCAAAGATCCAGCATGACTGCGAGTTTTCCGAATTGGATTAAATAGGCATAAATATGGTATAATCTAGCTATAAGCCATGCTTCAAAACATTAGAAATCAACTGCTCTCCATATTTGTAGTAGGTGTAATCTTTTTAATCTTTACTTTGATTTTCTTTTTTACTTCGGACCCGCTACAGCTTTCTGCTTTTTTGCTAGTTTTATTTTATCTATGTTTGGCGGCGTGCATTTTTAGCTTCTGTGCCTTAATTCTTTATCAGTTTAGGGGCAAAAAAAACGAAGGTCTGCACTCTCAGAGAATGTCCACTTCGTTTCGACAGTCAATCTGGCTGACCCTGCTAATTGTCGGATCGCTAATTTTGTCAGCACACCAGCTTTTATATTGGTGGTTGGAAATAATTTTTATAATTACATTAATAATGCTGGAAGGATTTTTTCTTTCAGCTAACCCTCATGCTTGATACTTTAAAAAAACTACAAAACGAATTTGAGCATGATCTTTCTAATATAGCAGACGGAAGCTCTTTGCAGAACATTAAAACTAAGTATCTGGGCCGAAAAGAAGGCTTAATTACTTTGCTTTTTGAAGATCTAAAAAATTGGAGCATCGAAAAAAAGAAAGAATTTGGCGGTTCTTTGAACGAACTTAAAAGAAAAATTGAAGAAACATTGGCAGAAAAAGAGAAAACTTTAACAGAAAAAAATGTTTTTGTGGATTTAAGCATTCCAGCAATAAAGCCCGAGGTGGGGCATATGCATCCAATTTCTCAGTTACAAAAAGAAATTGAAGACATTTTCTTTGGTTTGGGTTTTGATGTTCAACTTGGGCCGGAAATTGAGAGTGATTATTACAACTTTGAAGCTCTAAACATTCCTGAAGACCACCCGGCTAGAGATATGCAGGACACTTTCTATATGGACATCGAGCATCCAAAAAAACATCCTGGTAAAAATATTGTTTTGCGGACGCATATTTCTAATATGCAGGTACGCTACATGGAAAAACATAAGCCCCCATTCTCAGTGGTTTTACCGGGCAGAGTTTTTAGAAACGAGAGCCTAGACGCTTCCCATGAACATACCTATCAATACATGGAAGGATTTGTGGTTGGAAAAAATGTTTCTTACGCGAATATGGCTTGGACCTTGGATTATGTAATGAAAGAGGTTTTTGGCAAAGACGTTCAAACCAAGTTACTTCCTTCATATTTTCCTTTCGTTGAGCCGGCGGCAGAAGGTTTTATTTCTTGCCTTGTTTGTAAAGGTAAGGGTTGTTCCGTATGCAAACAGACTGGTTGGGTTGAAGTTTTTGGTTGCGGTATGATTCATCAAAAAGTTCTTGCGGCTAGCGGTTATAAACAAGGCGAATATACCGGATTCGCATTTGGTTTCGGCTTAAGCAGGCTTGCTTTGATGAAATATTCGATTCCAGACATCAGGCTTTTTGCTGAAAATGATTTACGTTTTCTTAATCAATTTTAGTTTACTAAAATAAAAATATGGACCTAAAAGAACCACAAAATACAAACAATGTTGACGACCTGGTTTATAAAACGATGCCTCGAGGCAATTTTAAATCTGGCGGAGCACCGCTTGTGCGTCCAACTGTGCCAGTACCTGTAGCTACAACCTCCTCTACAGCACAGCCGGCAAAGTCTTTGATTAATCCATTACCAACTCCAGCGCCTTATGCTGCCCCAGTTCTTGCAGAAAGACCTGAAACAACAATGACTCGTGAAGATTTAGTAGAAAAGGACCCAAATTTAAACGCCAACGATAATTCCTTTAATCTGCACCCGGCTGGTACAAAAAGAAAATATATTTGGATCGGCTTAGCGGCGCTTATCGGCTTGTTAATTATTGGCGGCGCAGCCTATGCTTATTTTGGAGTCTACAAAAAATCCGCTGTCAGTTCAGTAAGCACAAATACTAATGTTCCTGAAAACACCACTTCAACCATTCCAGATAACTCTAGCGACACGATAACTCCTGTGGTGATTTCTCAAATCCCTAAGGAGTGGAGATTGAAATACTTTAATAGTAATACCTGTGTAGACGATTCAGTTTGTGGTGATGCGGCGGATCCCGACCATGATGGCTTAACTAATCTTCAAGAATATCAAGGGCAAACCGACCCGAATAATGCTGATAGCGATAAGGATGGTATAGCTGACGGCGACGAGGTAAATATCTTTGCAACTAATGCGCAAAACGCCGATACTTCAGGAAATTTGAAATACCCAGATTCAGTTGAATTAAAAACAAAATACAACGCTACTAGCTCAAAACTTTTTACGGACGCAGACTTAGCGACAATCGCAGCTAACATTGCAAAGTTTGGTTTACATGAACCTACTATCACAACGATTGGCCAGGCCCTGGTAGATTTCTATACGAATTTTGGCAAACCAAGTGGATTAATTGTAATTTCTCCTCCTACAAATCAAGCTGATGCATTGGATCGCGATACTCAAAGAGCGGATACAATCAAACAGATTAGCTTTGCATTATTACAATATCAACAAAGTAACTCTAAATATCCGAACGTCACAACTTTTGATGAAATGATTAAGCTAATCAAACCTTTAATTCAAAACCAAGCAATAAATACCACCGATCCAAAGAACGTTGCTCCATTTATTTACAATTACACCGTGCTTTCAAATGGAACTGATTTCAAACTTGGTTACTATTCTGAAACGCAAAATCAAGCGATTTCAATTAGCGCTAAGAATGCCACCACCACCTATAACAAAGAACAGGTTATTCAGAGAGATAGTCAACGTAAAGCCGATTTAGAGCAGATTGCTT
Source organism: Candidatus Doudnabacteria bacterium (assembly GCA_028286905.1). Classification (GTDB taxonomy): domain Bacteria; phylum Patescibacteriota; class Doudnabacteria; order UBA920; family VMFF01; genus JAQBQP01. Next base: position 370,528 of record JAQBQP010000002.1, on the reverse strand, counting down.
CTTTGCTGGAAAATTATTCCTCCGATAACGCTGATCAAAACACTCCTGATCAAAAAATTTATCCGTTACAAGCTAGTTGGAAAACGGATCTGGCACCTAAATATATCAGCGATGTGCCGTTAGACCCGTCCACACATCAGGACTATGTTTACTCCGTTACTCCTACCAGAGATGGTTTTGCCCTACAAAGCTCTTTAGAAACCCCACCAACAGGTAAGAAGGGTTACTTATGTACCGCGGACGGATGCACTTATTACTAAACTTTATATATGAAGATTTCCTACAACTGGCTCTCAGAATTGGTTGACTTGAAAAAGATAAAACCGGAACTGCTATCCAAACAAATTGCTGAACACTGTTTTGAAGTAGAAAAGCTAATTTCTAGTACTGATCAAAAATTCCAATTTAGCAATGTTATTATTGCTAAAGTTTTGCATTTTGAAAAACACCCCAATGCAGATCGTTTGAGAGTTGTGAAATTAGAGATCGGCGGCGGTAAAATTATTGACCCGGTTGTTTGCGGTGCAAATAATTTCGTTGAGGGGGATTTGGTTGCCCTAGCATTGCCAGGCGCAGTAATACCTCAAAATATTCATTCTGAGAAGCACGAAACTTTTGTTCTAGAGAAGGCGGTTATTCGTGGAGTAGAATCGCAAGGAATGATTTGCGCCGCCTTTGAGCTTGGTTTGGTTAATCAACCTGAAGAAAGACCAGAGATCTTAATTTTGCCAAAAACTGCAAAACTTGGAATGAAGCTAGAAGATCATCTTACGTTTAAGCAGAAGAAGTCAGATTTTATTTTAGAGTTAGCGCTGCCTGCTAATCGTCCTGATTTGTTTTCACATTTGGGAATTGCTCGAGAAATCTCTGGAATTTTGGATCTAAAAAAGCTTCCATATGCCAATGGTTTAGAAAAGAAAGATAAAATTAGCGTTAAAGCGAAGAAAAAATTGGAAATTGAACTTAAAGACAAAGAACTTTGTTCTTATTATTTAGGTGCGAAGATCAAAGTTAAGATCGGACCTAGCCCGCTATTTATTAAAGAGCGCTTAGAAGCAATTGGTTTGCGCTCTGTTAACAATGTGGTAGATATTACTAATTATGTTATGCATGAAGTAGGTGAACCGTTGCATGCCTTTGATGCTAAATTTGTCCAAGAAAAAATAATTGTCCGCAAAGCTCATGCTGGCGAAGAATTTACAACCATAGATCATAAAAACCGCAAGCTTGACCATGAAATGTTAGTTATCAGCGATACGCATAAAACTTTGGCAATTGCCGGAATTATGGGCGGTGTAGAAAGTGAAGTAACTGAGAAAACAGAAGAAATTATTTTAGAAGCTGCGAATTTTAATGCCGCAAGTATTCGAAAAACTTCCAAGCAGCTTGGTCTGCGCACCGACGCCTCAGCTTTATGGGAGAAGGGCCTCCATCCAAAACAAGCAATAATCGGTTTGAACAGAGCTTTGGAATTATTAAAGGAATACGCCAATGCTGAGGTTCTGGAGTTTAGTGAAGTAGGTAAAATTGAAGAAAAGAAAAAACTTATTAAATTTAACCCAAAAGAAATCAATTCTTTACTGGGTACAGATTTTGAACCAACCAAAATAAAACAATTTTTGACTAGAGTTGGATTAAAAATTCAAGGCGCCAACGCTTTGGCAGCAGAAGTTCCATACTACCGAACGGAAATGTATGATTACGCTGATCTCGCGGATGAAATTTTGAAAATTACCGGCACGAACGACGTAGAAAAAAAAGCCTTGCAAATTCAAAAAGTTACTTTTGAAATTAACGAAGACAAGCCATTTGTACAAGCAAAAGAATTGATGGTAGGTTTTGGTTTTAATGAAGTACAAAACTATTCTTTCGTTAGCGAAGATGATATTAACAAATCCGGTAAGGAAGGCGAGAACCGACATTTAAAGGTAAAAAACCCATTATCTGGCGAACAAGCTTTTTTAAAGCGCACCCTGTTAATTCCAATTTTAAAAAACATTAGAGATAATTCTAGATATTTTGAGGCCTTTAAATTATTTGAAATTGGTAAGGGTTACCTAAGCTTTTTAAACGAAGTAGATTTGTTAACTTTTATGGTTTACGATAAAAACCTTTCTAATGAAATGCTTTTGGCAAAAACCAAGGGTTATTTGGAAGAATTTGTTTCTCGCTACCATAAAGACCCGATTAAATACCGTTCAATGAAGGGAAGTTTGGTAACAGTCTCCTGTGGCAATATTGAGTTGGGCAGCATCGGATTGGTTGACGGCACGATGATGCGAAATTTTGACTTACCGAACCCTGCTGCTTTTGCAAGCTTGGATTTGGAAAAGCTTTGGAGTTCAAAAAAACCTACGGCATATAACTCATACAGCAAATTTCCGGGAAAGGTTTTGGATGTATCGATGTTTGTAGAAAAAGATTTCTCTTGGAGCAGAGCGCTAGAAGTTATTAATCAATATGGTGGAAATTATTTAGTAGCGGTTCAAATATTTGAAGCTGACTATCTATATTCTCAAAATAAGCTTCCAGAATTCCATCGGAAATTGATTGAAAAAAATCAAAGAAACATTGCTTTTCATTTGGTTTTTCAGGCTCCAGATCGGACTTTAAAGGACTCGGAAGTTTCTCCAATTTATGATAAAATAGTAGGGGAACTACAGAGCAAATTAAACGCGGAAATTAGATAGATCAATTTTACAAAGAACTACATTTATGGCTAAAGAACTACCAAAAGAAACGGAAGAAAAAAAGAAAAAAGACACTTATAGTGCCGAGCATATTACCGTGCTCGAAGGTCTTGACCCTGTTCGTAAGCGTCCCGGAATGTACATTGGTTCAACAGGAGAAGCTGGTTTGCACCATTTGGTTTGGGAAATAGTCGACAATTCCGTGGACGAAGCGATGGCGGGACACGCTACTTTTATTGATGTCACTTTGCAAAAAGACGGTGGTGTTCGAGTAATCGACAACGGTCGTGGTATTCCAGTTGATATTCACAAGACTACAAAAAAGTCCGCACTTGAAACAGTGTTAACTGTTTTGCACGCTGGTGGTAAATTCGGCGGCGAGGCTTCCGGCTACAAAGTATCCGGTGGTTTACACGGAGTAGGTGCGGCGGTGGTTAATGCTCTTTCTACAGAGCTTATTGCCTCGGTCAAAAAAGATGGCAAGCTATATGAGCAGTCTTATAAAAAAGGTGTGCCGCAAGGAAAGGTAAAAGAAGCTGGTAAAATAAATCCCAAAGATTCTATTCAACATGGCACCCAGATTGTTTTTTATCCAGACGCCTCTATTTTTACTACCGTTGAATTTAATTTTAAAACAATCCTGGAACATTTGCGCTCACAAGCCTATTTAACCAAAGGGTTGCATTTCAAAATTACAAATGAAAACGAAAATCTAACTTACCAATATTACTTCGAAGGCGGAGTAGTTTCTTACATCAAACAAGTTAATCGCAAGCGTAAGGTTAAGCATGAACCAATTTATATCAACAAAACAGTTGATGACATCTTGGTTGAAATCGCAATCCAATATACCGATGAATATGATGAGGTTATCTTAGCTTATGCTAACAACGAGTATAACCCAGAAGGCGGTATGCATGTGACCGGTTTCAGAACTGCTTTAACCAGAACTTTGAACAGTTACGCTACTAAAAATAATTACGTTAAAGAATCGGAAAAACTTACTGGTGAAGACATGCGCGAAGGTTGTACTGCGATTATTTCAGTAAAGCTGCCAAATCCACAATTCGAAGGCCAAACCAAAGCGAAACTTGGCAATCCGGAAGTGCGTACTGCAGTTGAAACGGTATTAGGACAAGCATTAGAAACTTATTTTGAAGAACATCCAAGCGAAACCGCAAGGATTATTGAAAAAGTTATTCTTGCTGCTAAGGCCCGTATGGCTGCGCGTGCTGCCCGTGAATCCGTTTTGCGTAAAGGGGTTTTGGAAGGCTTGGCCTTGCCAGGAAAACTTGCCGATTGTTCTGAATCTGATCCGGCTCAGTCTGAAATCTACATTGTAGAGGGAGACTCTGCGGGAGGTTCTGCAAAACAAGGCCGAGACCGAAGATACCAAGCAATTTTGCCTTTGCGCGGAAAAATCTTAAACGTTGAACGCGCTCGATTAGATCGCATGCTTGGCTCTGAACAAATTAAGAACTTAGTCATTGCAATGGGTGCTGGAGTAGGCGATCAATTTGATATCAACAAACTGCGCTACCACCGCATTATTATTATGACCGATGCTGACGTAGACGGTGCACATATTCGAACCCTGCTCTTAACTTTATACTTCAGATATTTCCCAGAAATTATTCGCAAAGGATATTTGTACATTGCTCAGCCGCCATTGTTTAGAGTTCAGGTAGGTAAAGAATTCCAATACGCTTTCTCGGAAACTGAGCGCGATGAGATAATTACTGATTTGCTCGCAGAGCGCGATGCCAAGAAGTTAAAAAATAAATCAGATAATAAAAAGCCGAAAAAAGGAACTAAGGAAGATGACGATAATGTTATTTCCGACGCGGTTTCGGTTTCTGAAACGGTGGAAATTGAAGTTGGTGAAGACGGCGTTGCTGTTGTCGCTGGCGGCAAAGCAAGCGTTCAGCGTTACAAAGGTTTGGGAGAAATGAATCCTGAACAACTTTGGGAAACAACGATGGATCCTGCTAACCGCGTAATGCTGCAAGTTCACATCGAAGATGCTGAAAAGGCAACTGAAATTTTTGAAACTTTAATGGGCGATGAAGTTGCACCGCGCAAGCGTTTCATTCAAGCGCATGCTAAAAGCGTAAAGAACCTCGACATTTAAGAAGGTCCACCCTCGAATAACAAAATACGCCGCTCTCTTATCTCAGAGGGCGGCGTATTTGCTTTCTGTATACGAGACGGTTGAACCTAGGCTGAAGCCAGGTCGTGTGAACCCAGTTGGCTCAAGTCCGTGATACCACCGAAGCCGTTGTTCTGGGTGAGGTTTCTGGCGGCGACAGGTGTCGAATCAAGCGCTTCCGCGATCTCGAAGGCGCTAACGCCTAGACGATGATGGTGCTCCACCTCTCGTCCGAGCTCATTCGGAATCCCCACGATTCGCGATAGTCGATCGATCGGGTTGCCCGGACAGCCAGTGCGGAAACGACAAATCGTTTCTTCGAGGTTTCCCACGCTTCCTACCGCGCCGATCAACATCGCACAGCCGCAGTACCTATCGATATCAACCGAGGGTCGGTAGAGATAGGCTTCCTTGCCTTCGGTCACCACGTCCATCCGTATTCCGATGCGGATGGACGCAGCCAGGCTAACCCGGTCTTCAGCACTACCGTTCTGTATACAAAGCATACAACCTCCGTATGGGTTTGGTACTTTGCTATTTTATACTTAGCAATTTAAAACGTCAATAAATAAAGCTTAGTGACTAAATCAAAACAGAGCACTTCTTTCAAAGTGCTCTGTTCAGAGACATCACAATCTGCTCGACAACGTGCGCTACAGCCGAAGCATCGCGCTTACTGAGAGAATCATCCGGTTGTCCGCGCCAGTGGAGTGGCCGGGGTTCAGCTGTGGACGTTCGGCGTCCCACCCTGCGAATGCGCCGATTACGAAGTTGTCCATGTTCAGCGTGATCTTTGGGCCGACGCCGGTATGACGCCGAGCCATTGCACCCAGCGATGTTCCGTTGCGGTCGGTGCCAAACATCGCGAACATGTATTCGGCGTCATAATAGTAGGCGTCAGGCTGTTCGTAATAACTGCCGTACGAATTCCTGCTGTCGTACGTGCTGTACGAATAGCTGTAGCCGTAATAGCCGTTCAGCCGGGAAACCTCCACTGAGCCGCGAAAGTGGCTGTTCTTGTCGTGAGTATAGATGTAGGCCATCACGACATCTGCGCTGCGATCGAACCCACCGTAGTTACTGCCGTAGCAGTAGTTGTTGCTGTAGGTGAAACGGGTGTCTCGCTCGCACGTATCCGAAGAATTGCGGTTTCGGAACTCTTCGCCGCCGCCAAACCCGAATTGGGCCTGGTCGCCAAAAGCAAAGACGATGCCACCCATTGTCCGAAAGTAGCGGCCGTTGGAATTGGTGGTAGCTGCACGGACCTTCGCGAAAGCGCCGAGGCTCTCCTTGAACGGGAACGCGATGAATCCTTCGAGCTGTCCAGTTGCGGTGTCGCCCTTGGTTAGCGAGTTGCTGCCGTCCAGCGAGATATACCCGTTGATCTCGAATGGAGGAATATTCGACTGAACGTAGACGCGCTGAGCGAATGCCGAGACTGGCGTTAGAACCGTGAAGCAGGCAGACAGCGCCAACAGTAAATTACGAATGCGCTTAGTCATCTCGTACCTCTTAGGCAAGATTGTGAAATTATTAGCCCTCCGTGGGCGGTGAAAAGAAATCTTATTAATATACAATATAATTAGTTATTTGTCAAGATTGAAAAACAGAAGTTGCTAAAGTATGAGCATATGTGCTATAATCGAAATATCAAAAGGCCTCCCGGGCCTTTTAAAAAAGCTTAAAAACTTATTAGTATTAATCGCTAAATATGTCAAAAGTTACTCAATTTTTTGTTGAAGTGAAAGCAGAGCTTTACAAAGTAGTTTGGCCTACTAAAGAGCAGACTTTAAAATACACCGCTACAGTAATTGTTTTTTCAGTGCTAGTTGCAGTTGTGTTGGGCGGAGCAGACTATTTGTTGATCAGAATCTTAGAGAAGGTAATTAACCAATAATGTTGCCACCTGGACACATTGCTGCCGGGTATGTCGTTTCCAAAGCGGTTTTGAGTTATTTAAATTACTCTCTAACTTCAGAACAAACCACAACTCTAACTTTACTCGGAATTTTTATTGCATTTGTGCCAGATCTAGATTTCTTTTACGCATTTTTTAAAACTAAATCTTTACGGATTGATAATCAGAAAGTTAGCCATCGCACTTTTATTACTCATGCACCAATTCTATGGCTGATTGCTGGACTACTGACATTTTTTTTCGCCGCGAGTCCGTTCTACAAAGCTTTAGGACTGTTAATCTGGTTATGCTCTTGGACCCATTTTATTTTAGATTCTGAATGGGGGGTAATGTGGGCTTGGCCATTTAATAAAAAGCTTTATCCGCTTTCAGATTCTTATTATCAAAGGAAGTATGCCGGAGATAAAAAAGATCAGAGTGTAAACGTTGCGGGCTTCTGGAAATATTGGTGGTCAGTTGCTAAAAGAGAATATTTTACAAGAAATGGTTACCTAGAAATAATTTTAATTGTTATCGCATTAATTTTAATCGCTAAATAAATATGTCACGACAACACGTCACAGGGGAAAAACATTGGTATGTACTACATACATACTCCGGCTACGAAGATAGCGTCGCTTTTAACTTAAAGCAGCGTATCGAATCAATGGGCATGGAAGACAAAATTTTTGATGTAGTCGTCCCTAAAGAAAAAAAGATTAAAATTCGCGACGGCAAAAGAAGTACTTTTGAAGAAAAGATCTTCCCAGGTTACGTTATTGTCGAAATGATTGTTACAGACGATTCCTGGTATGTTGTAAGAAACACTCCTAACGTAACTGGATTCGTTGGTTCTGGAACTATTCCAACTCCAATTTCTGAAGAAGAAATTAAGTTCTTACAGAAGCGCATGGGTGTTGAAGAGCCTAAGTTTAAAGTGGATTTCCAACTTAATGATTTAGTTAAAATCATGGATGGACCATTTAAAGAATACGAAGGTAAGGTTTCTGATGTAGACGAGGCTAAAGGCAAGGTTAAGGTCTTGGTTTCCATCTTCGGCCGCGAAACTCCGGTAGAGTTAGACTTCTTGCAAGTTAAACGCAGTTAAACTATAATATTACATAATTAAATGCCTTAAAAAAGGCAATAAAGAAAGGGTAGTCGGTTTCGATTACGATCGAAATCTCGTCTCTATCAAGAGGCTACTACAGCAAAAGAAATGGCAGCTCCAAAGAAGATTAAAGCGTTAGTAAAGATTCAGCTACAAGCTGGAAAGGCGACTCCTGCGCCACCAGTAGGTACCGCACTTGGACCCCATGGTATCAACATCGGTCAGTTTACAAAAGAGTTCAATGAAAAGACCGCGCCAATGGGCGATATCACAGTTCCGGCTGTGGTAACTGTTTATGAAGACAGAACATTCAGTTTCATTTTGAAAACTCCGCCAGCTTCTGTATTGATTATGAAAATGATCGGTTTGGAAAAAGGTTCCGCAAACCCTTTGAAAATAAAGGTTGGTAAAATTACCAAAGCTCAGATCAAAGAAATTGCTGAAAGAAAAATGGTGGATTTGAATGCTAACGATATCGAAGCTGCTCAAAAGATTGTTGCGGGCACCGCGCGATCAATGGGCGTAGACGTTATTTAGTAGAAATTTTTAAACTAAAAAAGCATGCTCATAATCTATATAATAGTATTTGTCTTGCTGTCCATCGTTCTGCCTGGGTTAAGAGTTGTCCAACAATACGAAAAAGGGGTAGTGTTCCAGTTTGGTAAAATTGTTGGAATTAGAGAACCTGGCTTGAACCTATTAATTCCGTACGTGCAAAAAATTCGCAAAGTAGATTTAAGAACTGTTACTTTGCCAGTACCGCCGCAGAAAATTATTACCAAAGACAACGTCTCGGTAGATATTTCTGCCGTTGCATATTACAGAATAACCGACGTTACTAAAAGCATTGTGGCGATTGAAAGCGTTAGAATCGCAATCGATCAGATTGCCCAAACCTCAATTCGGAACATCGTTGGAAAATTTCAATTAGACGAAATTCTAAGCGAAAGAGACCAAATCAATATGGAAATCAAGAAAGTTCTTGATGAACATACTGAGCCTTGGGGTGTTGAAGTTGTAAATACTGAAATCCGAGACATCGAATTGCCGGAGTCTATGCAGCGTGCAATGGCTAAACAAGCCGAAGCTGAAAGAGAAAAACGCGCAAAGATTATTGCGGCTGAAGGTGAATACCTCTCATCACAAAGATTGGCAGATACGGCTGATATTATGATGGCACATCCGATTGCTTTACAGTTAAGAAATTTGCAGACTATGGCTGAAATAGCAAGCGAGAAGAATTCTACAATTATTTTCCCAGCTCAATTTATGAGCACTGTTAGTGACATTAAAGAGTTCCTATCATTGGAGAAAAAATAACATGCCTTGGATGAAAAAAACTTATTTGTATCTAGTTTCGCTGGTTTCTCTGATAATAATTATTATCGGCGCAACAATGTTGGTAAACATGGGTTTAAAATCCGTGTTGGGCGTAAAGCAATATGTTAACTATCCACAAATGTGCGCGGCACAGCCAAGCACACCGAATGGAGACAAGAACGTCGTATGTGATCCTGAATATCAGAAAGAGCAAGCCGCTGCTGATTTAGAGAACCAAAAGAACTCTAAAAAACAGGATATTGCGCAAGCTCTAGCTTTTCTAATTGTAAGTATTCCGATTTTCTGGTATCACTGGAGCTTGGCAAGAAAAGAAGCATAATTTAATTTGAGTTTAATTTAATTTTAATTGTGGGAGCGCCGCCTTATAATAGCGACGCGCGGACCACTAAGTCGAAAGGACGATATGTCAAAAATTACTAAACGCCAAAAGGCGAATAGCGAACAAGTAGATCGAACAAAATTTTATAGCCCCGAAGAAGCAATTGCTTTGGCAAAGAAAACTGCAAACACTAAGTTTAACGGTTCCATTGAGGTTCATATCCGATTAGGAATTGATCCAAAGAAAACCGATCAATCAGTACGCGGCAGTATTACCTTGCCAAATGGTACAGGTAAAACCAAGAAAATTGCCGCTTTCGTAACTGAAACTAACGAAAAAGCCGCTAAAGAAGCTGGCGCATCAATAGTTGGTGGCGAAGAACTTATCAAGAGCATCAAAGAAAGCGAAAAAACTGACTTTGAAGTAGCTGTTGCTGAGCCTGCCATGATGGCTAAAATGGCTTCTATTGCGAAGATCTTGGGACAGCGTGGTTTAATGCCAAATCCTAAGAACGGTACAGTAACTACAGATATTGCTGGCGCGATAAAAGAAATTTCCGCCGGTAAGGTAAACTTCAAAAATGATGATTCAGGAAATATTCACCAAATCATCGGTAAAGCAAACTTTGAAGAACCGAAGCTGATTGAAAACTTAAAGACTTTTATCGATGCATTGAATGGCTCAAAACCAAGTACAGTTAAGAAGCAGTTTGTGATGACAATTACAGTAAACTCTTCAATGGGCCCTGGTATTAAAGTAAAAATGTAAATTTAAAACTCGTCTGATTCTAGCAATGGATAACATAAAACCAACAGCCTCCCACTGTTGGTTTTAGTTTTTGTACTTTTCAGAATTTGGCAATCTCCGAAGGAAGGCCCGAAGAAACAGGTAGGCAATGAGAGCCAAATACAAGGTCATCCACGCTCCCAAACAGTAGGCGGAGTAATGGGTTTCCTGGTTGGTCGGCCCAGACAGGATAATCGGCACGCGATTCTGTAGCACTGGTTTCCTCCGTTAGATACTAGAAAAGGGTAGCATTTTCTGCTACAATTGTCATATAAATTAAACTGAAATTAAAAGTAAAAAAGATGATTTTATCAGACGTGGATATCAAGAAATCCCTTAAAAGCGGAAGAGTTTCTATTGAACCTTTATTTCCAGATTCGATCCAACCGGCATCCGTAGACTTGCACTTAGGTAATGAGTTCCTAGTTTTTAAAAACCAGGGCCACACTGCAATCGATTTAAAACAGCCGCTTGATGATATGATGGAACGTGTAATAATTTCTGAGAAGAAACCCTTTATTATTCACCCCGGCGAATTCGCCTTAGGCCTGACTTATGAAACCGTCGGTGTCGCGGATGACATGGTTGGAAGATTAGAGGGAAAAAGTTCCTTAGGGAGAGTTGGTTTGATTATCCACGCAACTGCTGGCTATCTTGACCCAGGGAATAAATTGAAAATGACTTTGGAGTTGCACAACATCGCAAACTTGCCAATCATTTTATATTACAAAATGCCGATCGCACAGCTGTCATTTACTCCCCTGTCTTCAAAAGCTCAAAATGCCTATGGCAACAAGAAGTTGAAGAGTAAATATTTTGGCGCAACCAAACCGCAAGCTTCTCAATATTATAAAAACTTCAAAAACAATAAGTGGGAAAAGTTTAAATAAAGCGTTTAACAGAATCCTATGCAAGCAAAAATCGTTCGGCTGGACAAAGCAGTAGAATTGCCACAATATCACACCTTAGAGTCCGCTGGATTTGATATTGCCTCATCGGAAGATAAAATCATAAAGCCTAAAGAATTGGTTCTTTTGGATACTGGATTAATAATTCAGGCTCCTGAAGGCCATTTTTTATTGATTGCAGCACGCAGCAGCCTGCCTTTAAAGAAGGGTTTGATGGTTTCTAACGGTATTGGGGTGGTCGATCGGGATTACTGCGGCCCAGAAGACCAAATTAGGATCAGCGTTTATAACTTTCGCGACGAACCGGTTGAAGTTAAAAAAGGCGATCGTTTAGCGCAAGGTTTATTTTTGCCAGTTGATCAAGTAGAATGGATTGAAACTGAAAATATTAAAGATCAGTCACGCGGGGGATTTGGCAGCAGTGGAGGATACACTAATGTCTAATCAAAAGCATAAATTATATTTAGGAATAGCCGGACAGTTGCTTTCTGGTAAAAGCTCAGCGTCTAATTTTTTAGTACAAAGGTTTAAAGCAGAGCACTTAAGGTTTTCAAAACTGCTTGATGAAATGCTGGATATTTTAGATTTAGAGAAAAACCGTTTTAATGAGCAGCAAATGGGAGTTTTGGTCAAAGAACTTTTTGGCGAAGAGTCGCTCTCCAATGCCTTGAAAGCTCGCGCGGAGCTTTCAGAAAAAAATGTTATTCTTTTTGATGGTTTACGAAAAAAACAAGAAGTAGATTTTTTAAGACAACTGCCAGGGTTTAAATTTATTTATATTAAAGCTTCGCCAGAGATTCGTTACCAAAGAATGCGTAATCGAAAAGAAAAAGTTGGCGAATCTGAGCAAACTTATGAAGAGTTTTTGAAAAGCGAAGCGCATGAGGCTGATAAGCAGATCGCGCAACTGGAACAGTTAGCAGATTTCGTAATTTCTAATGAATCTACACCAGAACAATTCGAAGCGCTCTTAACTAGACTCTTAACGACAGATCTATGATTGTAATTGGAATAATTGGAGCGAAAGCTTCTGGAAAAGATACTATCGCTAAATATATTGCCGAAAAGCACTCCGGCAAACACCATTCGCACTCGGAAATTTTAGAAGATTTGTTGAAGATTTTAGTTTTGCCTAATTCCAGAGAAAACGCGATTAAGCTTGTTAGCTTGCGAGATGTTTTTGGAGAAAATGTTTTGATTAATGCTTTAAATAAAAAAATAAAAGCTGATGACTCTAATTTAGAAATTATCACCGGAATCAGATTTGAAAATGAGCTAGAAAATATCCGAAAATATCCGAATAATAAAATTATTTTTATTAGCTCAGAAATTAGAACCAGATTCGAAAGACAGCATAAGCGCAATGAAAAGAGCGACGATCAGAGTACGAGCTTTGAAAGATTTATCGAACTGGAACAAGCAATTACCGAAAGAAACATTTCTTCTTTTGCAGATAGAGCGGACATCGTTATTGAAAATAATGGCGATCAAGCCGAGCTTTTTGTTAAAGTTGACCAAGCCTTGCAAGGCCTAATCTAATAAGTCATAATTTTTATATGAAATTCGGAATCAACAGCAAACCAAAAGAAAATGACTCAAAGATTAAAGGAAAATTTATTGTTATCGATGGCACTGATGGATCTGGAAAAGGAACTCAAACCAAACTTTTAGTGGAAGCACTTAAAAAAGAAGGTTATCAAGTTGAAATGGCTGACTTTCCGCAATATGGCCAGAAATCGGCAGGCTTGGTAGAAGAGTACCTAAATGGCAAATATGGTTCACAGGTAGACGCTTATGTTGCTTCAGTAATGTATGCAGTGGATCGCTTTGATGCTAGTTTCAAAATTAGACAATGGCTGAATGAGGGCAAGGTAGTGGTTTCGAACCGATATGTTACTGCCAACGCCGGCCACCAAGGCGGTAAAATAGACGATAATACTGACCGGATCAAATATTTTAAATGGCTTGATAACTTGGAATACAACGTTTTTAAAATTCCAAAACCAGACTTGAATTTAATTTTGCATGTTCCAGCTGGCGTTGCTCAAAAGCTTGTCGACAAAAAACCCAAGGAAGATCGAGCTTACGCCGAAGGAAAAAAACGGGATATTCACGAAGCCGATTTAAACCACCTGAAACGAGCAGAGAAAGTTTTTTTACAAATTGTTGAATTGTTCCCAAATACTAAACTAGTAGAATGCTTTGAAGCTGGAATATTATTAACTCCTGAGCAAGTTCATAATAAAATTTGGAATCTGGTGCGCCGGCTAGTCCTTACAAAATAATTGAAATCTTATGTTTACAGACGAAGAAAAGAAAATTTTAGAAAAGTATGTTACTTCCACGGAAGACAACATCTTTGCGATTAGAAACTTGCAAGGAATGACTGGCGCGGCATACGCGCGTTATTCTCGTGCTAAGGGCGGCTTCCGCGAAGTACTTTTAAAAGAGTTTATTCAAGACGGTAATATCGATCCGCAGCATGCTGACGAATTAATTGCGCGAGTGCTAGTTGCTTATGGCGATGACTCGGTAGGCGAGTTAGAAGGCGCCCATGTTTCTTTTGAAAAAATCACAATGCTCGCAGCAAAAGAAATTGAAGACCATCGCATTGGCGGTTCGCCAATTGAACAATCAACCCGTTACGTTTTGTACGATCAAAAAGATTCAGACGGCAATTGGCTCTATTACAAAGATCCCGCAATTTTAAATTCGGTATTCGGCAAGCAATATATTGAAACGATGGATTTTATTTTCCAAACGTACGCAGATTTAGTAGCGCCATTGAAAGATTATTTTGTTAATTTAAAAAAGCTAGAAGAGGCGGAATATGACATTAACGGCGATGGCGTTAAAGAAAAGTGGGCAGATTTAACTGATGAAAAAGATCAGAAAAACTTTAAGCAAACCTATAACTTCGATTTAAGAGCCAAAGCTTGTGATACCTTGCGCGCTTTGCTGCCAGTCGGTACCTTAACTAATGTTGGAATGTTTGCGAATGGTAGGTTTTATCAAACCGTTATTTCTAATTTGATGACTCATCGTCTGCCAGAAATGCACAAGATTGCTGAACAAACTAGCAGCGCTTTACAGTCAATTATTCCGCAATATATTCGACGCGCAAAAAAAGATGAGTATGCAGAAAAGTATAACCAAGAAATGTTTACATTGGCCAAAAGATTGTTTCCTAACGAAAAACCCGAAGTTCCTGCGAGCTTGCCTGATTACCAACTGATGGATTTTGGAGAAGGACTAATTTTTGAAAAATTAAAAGACCAACAGTTAAGTCCGGAAAGTATAAGCAAAGCGATCCAAGAAGCTCGAGACGTTGAAGAAATCGCGACCATGCTTTATCCATATACCAATGTTTCTCTCAAAACAATCAGAGATAAAGTTGGAACTATGAATGCCGCGGAACGTGAAGAAATTATTTCAACCTATATTCAAAAAAGAGAAAATCGTAGGCATCGCCCTGGCCGCGGTTTAGAACATGGCTATTCGCACAACTTTGATTGTGTAATAAATTTCGGTACCTACAAAGATCTGCAGAGGCATCGCATGAATACTCAACAGCGCCAATTATTCACAACTAAGATTGGTTTTTACATGCCAGAAGAATTAATTGTTGCAGGCTTCGAAGATAAAGTTATAGCATGTTTAGAAAAAGCCGATCAACTTTTTGATGCGATGTCTAAAGTTGATCCGGAGATGGCGCAGTACGCAGTTTTGCACGGCCATTACATTCGATGGAACATTGCTTTGAATGACCGCGCCGCAATGCATTTATTAGAGTTGCGTTCGACGCCACAAGGCCATCCAAATTACCGTTTAGCCGCTCAAGCAATGCATAAACTAATTAGCGAACGCAGCAAGTGGCGAGGCGAGATGATGAAATTTGTCGATCACAATGATTATTATTGGTCTCGAGCCGACTCTGAAGCAAAGCAAAGAGTAAAAGAAAGACAGCTTGATGAAAAATTCGGACACAGTGCCGCAACAGAAGAATAATATGGTGCTTCAGGTTGGAGTTAAAGCATTATTACGAAATCAAGAGGGTAAGTTTTTAATTGTGCACCGTTCTAAAGAAAAATACCCAGAAGTTAAAAATCTTTGGGACATTGTTGGCGGTAGAATCGAACCAGGTACAAACGTGGTTGATAATCTAAAGCGAGAAATTTTTGAAGAAACTAAATTGGAATTGAAGCATCATCCAATGTTATTAGCAGCCCAAGACATTATTAAGCCTGATAAACATGTGGTAAGGTTAACTTATATGGCGCCGATCGAGGGCGAACCGGTGCTTGATGCAGAACATGATGATTTTATGTGGGCAAGCGTAGAAGACATTATCGCTTTGCCTGGGTTAGACGACTATTTAAGCCAACTACTCTTGACCGCTAAAGAACAAGATCAAAAAGGCAAATAACATGCACGAATTACTAAAAAACATTCAAAATTTGCTTGCAGAGATTACAAATCTCGAGGAGCGACTTTGAGCTGGATTCAAAAGAAACAAAAATAAAACAATTTGAAAAAGAGATGCAGATTGAAGGGTTTTGGAATAACCAAAGTGAAGCGCGTGAAAAATCAGAACAGTACAATAACTTAAAACAAACCTTTGATTTTTGGAAGTCTTTGCATAAAGAAACCGAAGATCTTTTTGTGCTTGCGAGCGAACAATTTAAAAGCGGTACTATTACTGCCGAAGATAAAGTTTACCTAGAAAAAACTTACCAAGAGCTACTAGAAAAATACGGACACGCTCGCATAGAAGCTTTTTTTTCGAAGAAATATGACGATCACAATGTAATTATGTCAATTCATGCTGGTGCAGGCGGTGCTGATGCTCAAGACTGGACGGATATGCTTTTGCGAATGTACTTACGTTTTGCGGAACAAAAAGATTTTAAAACAGAAATTTTAGAACTATCAAAAGGCTCAGAAGCCGGGGTTAAAAGCGTTGTTATAGAAATATTCGGCCACAATGCTTTCGGATATCTAAAAAGCGAAGCGGGAGTGCATCGTTTAGTAAGATTGTCAGAATTTAACCCGGCACATACCAGAGAAACATCTTTTGCACTTGTAGAAGTTTTGCCGCTGTTGCACCAAGAGGAAGAATTTAAAATTGATCCAAAAGATTTGAAAATGGAAGTGTCTACCGCTTCTGGACACGGTGGACAAAGCGTTAACACAACATATTCCGCAGTTCGACTTACCCACATCCCCACTGGGATTAAAGTTTCGATCCAAAATGAACGCAGTCAGTCACAAAACAGAGAAAAAGCCATGAAAATCTTACACGCCAGGCTTTTAGTTGTAGAAGAAGAGAAAAAACAGAAAGAAAAAAAAGAATTGCGCGGAGAATTCCACAGCCCAGAGTGGGGCAATCAAATCCGCAGCTATGTATTACACCCATATAAATTGGTCAAAGATCATCGAACTGACTATGAATCTGCCGATCCAAACAAAATTTTAAATGGGAATTTGGATGATTTTATTGAAAAATATTTAGAGTCTACGATCTAACTGTGGTATAATATATTTATGATTCGATTCGAGAACGTAACAAAACTTTACAAAGACAAAAAAGCTTTAGAAGATATTAATTTAGAGATTAACCATGGCGAATTTGTTTCGCTTGTTGGTCAATCCGGAGCAGGCAAGTCCACCTTGCTGAAGTTAATTTTTGCTGAAGAAAAACTGGATTCAGGTCGAATTCTAATCGATGAAGTGGATATTGCAAGCCTGTCTGAAACAGAAATTCCTTATTTACGTAGAAAAATCGGAGTAGTTTTTCAAGATATAAAACTTTTGCCTAAAAAAACTGCGTTTGAAAACGTTGGGTTTGCAATGGAAGTCGCTGGTTACGCGCGTGAAAAAATTGAACGAGACGTACCGCGTATTTTAGAAATTGTTGGTTTGAAAGACAAAATTATGAACTTCCCGGCAGAAATGTCCGGTGGAGAAAAGCAGCGTGTTGCAATTGCAAGAGCTTTAGCGCACAAACCAGTCTTGCTTATTGCAGACGAGCCAACCGGAAACCTTGATGAAATTAATAGTTACGAAATTTTAGATTTACTACATAAAATTAATAATCTTGGCACAACTGTTATTTTAGCGACGCATGCTCGAGACCTTGTAAACAAAATCCAAAAGAGAGTAGTTACAATGGAAACTGGCAGAGTTGCTTATGATCAAGCCAAGGGACATTATAAATTATAAAATATGGGATCTTTAGCCTTATATCGCGCAATAAAAAGTGGTTGGATAAATTTTTGGAGAAACTTCTGGCTTTCTGCAGCAGCAACTTTGGTTATGGTTATAACACTTTCAATTTTAACCTTAACCTTAATTACTTTTAATGTTACGAACGTTGCAGTAAAAAACATTCAAGAGCGAGTTGATATCAGCGTCTATTTCAAGGGGAAGGTTGCTGAACCACAAATTTTAAACATAAAAAGCCATCTTGAAGCAATGCCTGAAGTTGCTTCTATAAATTACATTTCTGCAGATAAAGCGCTAAGCGACTTTAGAGCAAAGCATGCTGGCAACGCCCTAATTGAAGAGTCATTGGCGCAACTACCTGATAACCCTTTGCCGGCAACTTTACAGATTAAAGCTAAAAGCTTGGATCAATATCCAGCAATCGCTACCGAGTTGGCCAAGCCAGACTATCAAACATATGTTCAAAAAGTGAACTTTGAAGATAATCGTACGGTTATTGAACGACTTTCAAGAGTCTTAAATACTGTTAAAAAATTAGGTGTTGGCATGGCGATAATTTTCTCGTTCATTGCCGTTTTAGTTATCTTTAATACCATTCGCTTAACTATTTACAACCGTCGCGAAGAAGTTGAAATTATGAAGTTAGTTGGAGCAACAAACTGGTATATTCGCTGGCCATTTATCGTTGAAAGCATTCTTTATGGCATAGCAGCGAGTATAATTACTATTTTAATGACTATTCCAATCCTGAATTATTTACTACCGCGCCTGAATTTGTACCTTGGAACTATGCTTAACGATCAAACTTCAGCATTCAGCCTAAGCCATATATTTCTATTGCAGCTAGGCATCGCTTTATTGTTAGGGATTATCTCCAGCACCATTGCGATTCGCAGGTATTTGCGGGTCTAAAATTATCGTGTATAATAGAAAAGAGCCATAAACCTCTCGTCGAACGAGGGGTTTGTTTTTTAATTAATTACCTTTTATGCAAGTTGTATTTATAAAAGATTTTCCCGGAACCGGCCGTAAAGGCGAGGTAAAAGAATTCAATGATGGCTATGCCAGAAACTTTCTAGTTTCAAAAGGATATGCTGTGGTTGCCAATGAGCAAATGCTCAGCAAGATCAGAAATGAACAAAACCAACACGAAGCAAAAAAGAAAAAAGAACAAGAATATAATTCCAAAATAAAAAGTGACATGGATAAAAGAACATTCACAATTTTGGTCCGAGTAGGCGACAAAGGTCAAATCTTCGGATCCGTAAGTGAAAAGGAAATCTTAAATAAAATTAAAGAAAAGACCAAGCTAGAGATTCAGAAAAGCCAACTAGTAATGCCGAAGCACTTAAAGCAGCTGGGCGAATACACAATAGAAATTAAACTAGGCAACGGACTAACCGCAACTCCAAAAATTAAACTAGTAGACAAACTTTAATCACATGGCAAAAAAGAAGATTCAAAAAAGAGCGACCCCTACAATTAAAAAAGAAAAAAAGAATTTAAAATTTATCTTTATCTCCGGCGGAGTTATCTCCGGTATTGGAAAGGGTGTCACATCAGCTTCTATCTCTACAATATTAAAATCACGCGGCATTTCTGTTTCGCCAATTAAAGTAGACATGTATCTAAATCAAGACGCGGGTACAATCCGACCCCAAGAGCACGGCGAAGTTTTTGTTACCGACGATGGAATTGAAACAGATCAAGATTTAGGCACCTACGAAAGATTTATTGATCAACCTATTTATCGCAGCAACTATATAACTACCGGCCAAATTTACGCGGAAGTTTTACGCAAAGAACGTGCTTTTGAATACGGGGGCGAAGACGTTGAAGCAATCCCACATGTTACTGATGAAATAATTCGGCGTTTTTACCAAGCCGGAAAAGGTGCAGACGTTGTTATTATCGAATTAGGTGGTACAGTTGGGGAGTATCAAAATGGTATTTTCTTTGAGGCAACCCGTATCATGACTCTTCGAAACCCTGATGATATGATTCATATTCATGTTGCTTATTTACCAACGCCATCATACTTAGGTGAAATGAAGTCCAAGCCGGTTCAACAATCGGTTCGGACGCTAAATTCAATGGGAATTGAACCAGATATCATTGTGGGTCGTTCCGAAACACCAATGGATGATAAGCGTAAAGAACGCATTGCTTTGTTTTGTAATGTTGATAAGAAATCAGTTTTATCAAATCCGGACGTTAAATCAATCTATGAAGTACCCGTGATTTTAGAAGAGCAAAACGCCGGCGATATTATATTGGCAAAGCTAAAAATAGCGCCTCGCAAAAGGGATATGCAATCTTGGCGAAACTTTGTACGTCAAATCCGTTCTACAAAAAAAGAACTAAGTATTGCTGTAGTTGGAAAATATTTTGGTACTGGCAAGTTTGAACTAGCTGATTCTTACGTTTCTGTAATTGAATCTTTAAAGCATGCTGCTTGGGCTAACAAAACTCAAGTAAAACTCACTTGGATCGACGCGGTTCGAGTTGAAAAAGATGGTGCAAAAAATGTTTTAACAGGCTTTGAAGGAATTGTTGTGCCTGGAGGCTTCGGCAGCAGGGGAACTGAGGGAATGATTGAAACAATTCGTTTTGCGAGAGAAAAAGATGTTCCATTTTTAGGCTTGTGTTATGGCATGCAAATGGCAACTATTGAATTCGCCCGAAACGTTGCAAAACTAAGAAATGCAAATAGTACTGAAGTGGACACAGTTACTAAACATGACATTGTGCATATTATGCCAGACCAAGAAAAAAAGCTTTTAGTAAAAGACTACGGCGGTTCAATGCGTTTAGGCGCTTGGGATTGCATACTAAAAAAAGGCAGTAAGGCTGAGGCTTTATATGGAGTACGAAAAATATCTGAAAGACATCGACATCGTTATGAGATTAACAACAAATACCGCGAGCAACTAGAAAAAGAAGGTTTAATTTTTTCAGGAACTTCTCCAGATGGCAAACTTGCTGAAATAATTGAAATTCCTACAAAAAGATTTTTCATGGGCAGCCAATTTCACCCTGAATATAAATCTAGACCGATGCGCCCGCATCCAATGTTTGATGGTTTTGTAAAAGCGGCAATTAAAAAGCCAAAGATAAAAGTTAAAAAATAGTTAAGAATCTTAGATATAAAATAGAAAGAGCCCGAACGTTTTATCGTTGGGGCTCTTTTCTGTTTTCTATGGAGTTATACAACCTCCTGTAGGTTGTAGGCTAATGGTAGCCTAGACGCTCGGCGGCCTGAATGGTCGCCTGAGCGTTTTCCGCGATTGTCGACAATTGCTCGTGCACTCCGATTGCATCAGTGACTCGCACCGAGCTTTTCTCGATTTCCGGCATTCCGGTCAGATACAATCGCATCCGACGCAGAGCTGCGGAAATTTGTTCCCGATTGCTTTCGATCGGTTCACGGCCGCAGTTCCTCCGGACAATCTCGATATCTGCGCTGAATTGCATGGCATACTCCCATGGTCAGAATTTGCGGCCCTTGGATGTCTTGACGGGTCCCGCGACGAGGTAACGGAAAGCCTTTAGAGCTTGAACGTAGTCGTGATGCTGACGATAGGCATCCTGCATTGCCTGTTTGGCCAGGGCACGATCAACGTCGCTTTTCGGATCCGCTTTGCCCTGTAGATCGTTGCAGATCGCGTCGTACTGAAGGCTTTTCAAGGTTATCTCTGTCATGAGCTGGTTGATCTTCCAGCTCGCATCCGGGGAATGCACCAAACGGATGTCGGACACTTGATGTTCCCTGAGGATCGTCGCCCGATGCTTGCTGAGCACATACGCAGAACGAAACAACCTTACTGCCCAGAGCGAACAAGCAATCGCGATAACTACACCAACTCCGGAGAGTTGGGGGTACGGGCTGTTTTGCTGTTGATAGGCACAAAGCCCGAAGGCTAAGCATACCCACAACAGAAGAAACCCACGCGCCATATGGTCATGCTCCATTAGGCGCTTCTCACGAGGGTTGGTGTGGGCGTGCGGGTACATTTCTTTTTCCCAAGCGTTCATGCGTACACCTTTGTAAAGAGTTTGTAGTCGGAACAGAGCGTTCCAAACTATTTTCACAGTCTACCATATTTTTTATGTTTTAGCAAGCTTAAGTTCAGAAATTTAAAACCCCTCCAAAGGGAGGGGTTTAGGGAAGTAGTACTACTACGCCGCAGGTATAACGTTCACTATTCGGGTCTTTGCAAGGCCTCCGTGGAAGCGCTTGATCTTTTTGTTGCTAAACTTAACAACTCCAGATGCGACTGCATACAATGTGCCATCGCCACCCATTCGCACGTTTTTTCCAGGTCTGAATTTGCTACCGTGTTGTCGGACAATTACATTGCCGAGCTCGACTTTCTGTGCTCCGAAGATTTTTACTCCAAGTCTCTTGGAAACGCTATCGCGGCCTAAGGCTGTACTGCCTCCGGCTTTCTTATGTGCCATGGTGCTATGTTAATTATTAATGAACGTGACTATTTCTCTAGCCACGACCTGATCTTTGCGGTCGTAGATCATAGAATTGCGCTCTGTAACCTTAAGAAACGGAGCGATTTTCTTAACTGCTTCCGGAAAATGATCATGTATAGAATAACCTAATTCTAAGATTTGGTCAACGGCGGGGAAGAACATGTAATCTTGGTCATTTAACTTGTAGGCCGGGAAGCAAACCACTACCCTGGCTCCCTTTTCAAGGATTTTCTTAAATTCTTTGAAGGTGTCCAGCCAAATGTCTGTCAATTCGGCAAAATTTTGCTCCATCAAGGCCGGTTTTGGCAAGGAACCATAAATGGGTCCAAGGCTGCCTTCGGTTGCGATAGCAGCGAATTTTTCGCCCTTAAAGACCTCTGAGATCTTCCTTGCATCAGCTACTTCCAGCTTCCATTTACCAGCCGGTATTTTGTAACGGTTTTTGAACCATTCAAGATTCTTTTCGCTGCCATTAATCGCAAATTTGGCGATGTCCGACCCATCCATTTTGTAACCCAAAAGAACCGCTTCTTGAACCATTGTTCCAATTCCACAGAATGGATCAAGCAAAGTAGATCCTTTTTTTGCTTGAGTGAAATTAATCATAATTTGTGCAACTTTTGGGGGGATCATTCCTTGTTTCTCATCTCGAATAGGTCGCTGATAATCTCTGCGGCCATAATCTTCAAAATCTTGGACAATCAAGGTTTTGCCAACATAAACCCGATCAATTCCGGCAATAACGATAATTTCTGCACCCTTCTGTAGTAACAAATTTTTAGTTACCACCACGGATGCCAATGCTAGGGAATTATATTCAGGCAAACAAGCACGAATTGAGGCGCCCTCATCTTGCAAACCTTTTTTAATAAACATTCCCAAGCGGCGCGGTTCGCCGAAAGCTTTAACAGTTTGGTCGAGCAGGTAAATGCTTAAGCCAAATTGTTTTTTGCCAGTGTAGTCTTTGAAATAATCTTTTTTTAATTTACTAGGTTTAAAATAATTTTGAAGCGCAAAGTTAATTGAATCTTGTTCGCGTTTTTTGATAAAATCGATGATTTTCGCAATCTTAATAATTCCACCAAGCTCTCTTTGAAGCTTTTCGTGGTCGATTTGAACTTCGGTTTCAATAATAAGAACTTCAATTGAAACGATTAAAATTTTAAAAGTAATATCATGAGATTGCAGAACTTCGATAAGCTCGGCAATTGATAATGTATATACCCTCCCTAGGATAAATGCATATTGCATAATTTTGGACCTGGAACTTAGCTAATGATTAAGTTTTTAAATAAATTGAACGGGTTACGATTGGCAACGATAGTTGTTGGTTTTGTTTTTGGTTTCTCAGCCAGTTTATTGCTTAGACAAACTGATCTTGCTAATTACAATTATACTCCGGTAAGGCTTTATAATCAATATAAAAAAGCACCTATCGATCCAACTTGTCCGGTCAAAGGCAAGGCTTCTAAAACTAAGAAAACATACCATTTGCCAGGGGATAGCTGGTATGCAAAATTAAAAGATCCGACTTGCTTTGCTGATGAAGCAGCAGCACAGGCGCAGGGGTTCGTGAAGGCTAAGAGCTTGTATTAAATTGCTGGTGCTTTTGTTATAATCAATACATGCAAAAGATTAAAAGACGTATTTATTTAGACCATGCCGCAACGACTTATTTGGACGACAAGGTTGTTAAAGCGATGGCGCCATATTGGACTAAAGAATTTGGCAATCCATCAAGTTTGTATTCTGATGGAGCGAATGCAAAAAAGGCTATTGAGTCAGCACGCGCAAGAATTGCAAAAGTTTTAAATGCAAAATCGTCAGAAATTATTTTCACGGCGGGCGGCACCGAATCTGTGAACCTAGCAATCTTTGGGGTAGTTCGAAATCATTTAGCGCATAATAAAAACAAACCGCATATTATCTGTTCGGCGATAGAGCATCACGCGGTCTTAGAAAGCTTCGCGGCTTTAAAAGGTGAAGGAGTAGAAGTAACGATTGTCCCGGTTGGTCAAGATGGATTGGTTAAAGCCTTCGATATCGCGAAAGCCATCAGAAGAAACACTGTTTTGGTTTCGGTAATGTATGCAAACAACGAAATTGGAACAATTCAGCCAATTGCTGAAATTTCTAAAACAATCAAAAAAATAAACCCGAAGATTCTTTTTCACTCCGACGCTTGCCAAGCGGCAGGAGCGTTGCCGTTAGATGTTAATAAACTTGGAGTTGATTTACTAACAATAAACGGCAGCAAAATTTACGGACCAAAACAAATCGGCTTGCTTTACATTCGCCAAGGACTGCAATTAAAACCAATTATCTACGGTGGCGGCCAGGAAAACTCTTTGCGTTCTGGAACTGAAAATGTTCCAGCTATTATCGGGTTTGCAGAAGCTTTAGAAATTGCTGAGAAAAATATTCAAAAAGAAAATAAACGCCTAACTGTTTTGCGCGATTATTTTATTAAACAGGCATTTAAAACAATTCCAAACTTGGTTTTAAATGGTGACGCTATCAAACGCTTAGCAAATAATATAAATTTTTCTGTTCTCGATGCAGAAGGCGAAGCTTTAATGCTTTATTTAGATGCCAAAGGGATTGAAATTTCTACCGGCTCTGCTTGCACTTCAACATCAATGGACGCATCACATGTCATTACTGCAATTGGCCGAAGCGAAACGGATGCGAAGTCGGCAATTAGAATATCATTAGGGCGCCAAACTACTAAACAAGATTTAGATTTTACTCTGAAAACCATGATTCCTATTATAAAACAGCTTCGAACAGTAAGCCAATTATAGTGTATAATAAAAGCATGTTAGATCTACCAATCATTATTACAAACGAATCTGTTGCAGAAGCTGCGAGAGTTCAAATCTCTAAGATTTTGCCAATCGTAAAAGCGCACGGCGGAGGAGTAGATATATTAAAGGCTACCGATGATCAATTGGTTTTGGGGTTAAGCGGCCACTGTGCCGGCTGTCCAATCGCGCCAATGACTTACGGAGTTGTTTTAAATAAATTTTTGATGGAAGCATTGCCGCAGCTGAAGAGCATTAAATACGTCGATTTAAAAGGATAGTATGGCAAGCAAGATAAAATATTTAATGGTCGATCGCGAATTATGTATTGGTGCGGCATCCTGTGTGGCGGTATACCCCGAAGTATTCCAGATGGATGATGAGAACAAAGCCGTTATCTTACAAAAAGGCGACCTTAAAACTTCTGAAAAAACAGACGTTGATTTATTAGAGGTAAGCGCAGTTGATGACGATACTTTAATGCTGGCGGCACAAAGTTGCCCAACATTGGCAATTTATTTGTACGACGAAGCCGGAACACAGATGTACCCATAAGCTTTCGGCCGTTCGCTTCGCTCCGGCAAGACCTTACAATTTTTGGAGTCAAAACAAACACAAAAAATGCAGCATCACTTCAGGCATGAACAACATCATCTAAATAAAAAACCTTTGCATAAGAAGGTGCTTTATTATTTGTTAGCAATAATGATTATTATTGCAATAAGTACTTTACTAGCTACAAACTTTCAGTCAGTCTATCCACAAACGTTGATTGATTTCTACCAGCGTATCAGCGTGGTCCAAATATTGTTATATGGCTTATTTACACTGACCCGTGTCACTATTGCTTATACAATTGGGTTGTTTATGACCATGATTTTTTTGTTTTTGATTATCAAATTCAGAAGAATAGAAAATTTTATAATGCCGGTTTTTGATATTTTGCAGAGCGTACCGGTCTTAGCATTCTTCCCTTTAATTATAGTAACCTTCGCAAATCTGCATATGCCGGAACTAGCCGCACAAATAGTTTTGATTGTTGCTTGTTTCTGGTCGGTTTTCTTTGGAGCAATCGGCGGCTTTCATCAAATTCCTCAAGATATTTTGGATGCAGCAAAAATTTATAATGCTAAAGGTCCAAAATTATTTTTTAAAGTAATTTTACCTGCAATCTTTCCAGCGCTTGTGACTGGCTCAATTCTTTCTTTTGGAGCTTCTTGGAATGTTATTATTATTTCCGAATATATAAATTACGGCAATATTTCAATTCGATTACCCGGGTTAGGGAACTTACTATCATCCTCCGCAGGGCGAGACACCGGAGTATTTATCGCTTCGCTGCTAATGTTAGTAATTATAATCTTTACCTTGGATCGCTTAGTCTGGCATCCTTTAACCGAGCATAGCCAGAAATATAAATTTGAATAGTATGATAAAAGTTGAAAACTTATTTTTGCACTACCGCGGCAAAACAATATTGCATGATATTAATTTTAGTGTTGCCGAAAACGAATTTGTTTGCTTGGTAGGTGAGTCGGGTAGCGGCAAAACTACTTTGCTCAAAGTAATTGCCGGCTTGCTAAAACAGTCTCGCGGAACAGTATTAAAAGAACATCACGTTTCGATGGTTTTTCAAAGCGCCGCGCTATTGCCATGGCTGACAGTGCGAGAGAACATTGAATTTCCTTTAAAAACCGCTGGCAAAGACTATGATACGGGTTTGATTGATAAAACTATTAAAGAAGTTTCGCTTTCAGAGCACCAGCATAAATATCCGCGAGACTTGTCCGGCGGACAAAGACAACGGGTCGGTATTGCTAGGGCCTTAGTAGTAAACCGAAAAATTTTACTATTGGATGAACCATTTTCCGCCCTCGATATAAAAACTTCAATTGAGCTGCGCCAAGATCTGCTGCGATTATGGAAACAGAACAATCTTACAATTGTAATGGTTTCGCATTTAGTGGAAGAAGCTGTGGAATTAGCAGATCGGATTGTAATTATGCAAGCTGGAAAAATCCGTCGAGAAGTAAACTTTCACTTAGAACGACCACGCGAGTTAGAAAGTAAATCGTTCCTAAAAGTAGTCGACCATGTCAAAGAGCTTATTGAAAACTAAATCCCGATCTAATTCGGGATTTTTTTGAATCTTGTATGTAAAATTGTAGTAGAAAGTGCAGTAATGAAACCGAGAATCAAATTTGGCACGAATCCGTTCGATCTTATTCCTGGAACCGCCGTAGTCAGAACCATGAACAGCACCATATTTATCAGAAAGCTTATAAAGAAAAAACCTATTTCTAGAAACTCCGCATCACTATCAATTAAATCTGGATGTAAACCGGTAATTATTTTGGCAAGAATAGCGATTGCTAAAACGGGGAATATATATTGAGTTATTTGAATGCCCGGTATGAGCACCACAGCGATTATTATAACTATAAAGTTAGTTAACCACTTATAGAAAGGGTTCATAATTTTTAGTTTAATAGACCACCTATAGGATAGATCTTCCTAAAATATTACGCAAACATTAGAGGATTATCTATTTCTATTGGTTATCCACAAAATAGTACCTTGCAAAGAAAGGTACTATTTGTTTATACTAATTCTATGAATGATAATCAATTAGAAAACGCCAAGGCGCAAATGCGCAAAGGGACGCTAGAATACTGCATCTTATTGATAATTTCAAAAGATGAAGTATACGCGTCAGATATTTTAAAAGAACTGAAGCAAGCTAACTTGTTGGTAGTAGAGGGGACTTTGTACCCATTACTAAGCCGGCTAAAGAGCAGCGAGCTTCTAAGCTACAACTGGGTTGAATCGCCATCTGGACCACCGCGAAAGTATTACTCTTTAACGGAAAAAGGGCGAGAGAACCTCAAACAACTAAACGAAAACTGGCAAGTATTAACAGAATCAGTAAAATCCTTAATCAAAAACCATGAAAAAAACAATTAACATTAACATCGGCGGAACAATATTCAATATTGAAGAGGACGCTTACGCCAAGCTTGAACAATATCTCGAAAGCATCAAAAAACACTTTAGCTCTTATCCAGACCACGAAGAAATTATCAAAGACATGGAAAGCAGAATTGCTGAGCATTTTTCTGATGATAGCAAAAGCAAGATTATCAGCGAAAACGATGTTGAAAATTTAATTGCCTCAATGGGAACTACTGCAGATTTTCAAGAAGGCGCGGATTCATCCACCGATCACACCACCAAGCAAACTAGATTTGGCGGCCGCAGAGTTATGCGTGATGCGGATAATAAAATCGTTGCCGGAGTTGCGTCTGGATTGGCAGCCTATGCTGGCATTGATCCGTTAATCGTCAGGTTAGTTTTTATAGTTATTGTACTGTTTGGCGGTAGCGGAATTTTATTGTACTTAATTTTATGGCTAGTCCTGCCTGAAGCGAAAACTCCAACTGAAAAAATGGAAATGCGCGGCGAAGCAATTAACTTAAGCAACCTTGATAATCAAATCAAATCTGTAAAAACTCAAGCGAATGAATTCAAAGAACGCGTTAAAACCCACGGCGGATCTGGCTTAGAAAAACTAGTGGCCGCAATTGGAGTGTTATTTAAAGTAGCGCTGAAGATAGCTTCTAAGCTAATTGGATTATTTATCGGTTTGGGTGCAATGGGTATGTTAGCCGCTATAACGTTTGCTGCAATAAATTTACTGTTTAATGCTCATTCACCGTATGTTCAATTTCCTTTAGCCCAAATTAGCGGCGGTCCAGATTATTACTTCTCAGTATTTGTAATTTATTTAATCGCTTTAATTCCTGTAATTTTTGTACTGCTTCTTGCGGTCACATTATTGTTTAGAAAAAACGCTTTGAATTATAAGAGCGGGTTTAGCTTATTAGGGCTTTGGTTTATTGGCTTAATGGCCGCAGGATTTATGTGGGTTCGCTTTGGCCCGACATATATTGATAAGATTCAAAGCCGTCCAGAATATCAGCAGCAAACCAAAACAATAGATCTTAAAGGTTTTACAAAATTAGATTTACATGGGGTCGACCACGTCCATTTAGTTCAAAGCGATAAATTCAATATTTCTGAAACCGGCCGACAAATTGATTTAGATCGAGTAACCTTTGAAGTTAAAAATAATGCTTTAGTGTTCGTTCAGAAATCAGACCATAGATTCTGTTTCTTTTGCGGCGGTAGGAATACTATAAACGTTGAAATAGCCATGCCTAAGATTGATGAAATAGATGTGAACGGCTGGACAAAATTCAATGCTGAAAACTTAAAAACCGATAAACTTATTTTGAATGTTGGCACTGTTGCTTCCGCAAATCTTGGTGTTACAACAAAAGAAGCAGATATTAGTGTTAAAGATAGCGGCGATGTCATCATAAATGGAAGCGCCGACTCATTGGCTCTTTCAGCTGCAGATTCTTCTAACTTTGATGGCCAGAACTTTATTGCAAAAGATGCGGTTGTCTCTGGTAAAGACCTTGCTTCTTTAAGGATTAATGCTCTTAATACTATGAAAATTACCTTGAATGATTTTAGCAACGCTGTATACTTCGGCAAAGCTAAAATTTCTCAGGTGTTAAACGATCAAACTACATTAGAGCCAGGGGAGTAAAGGGGCTTGAACTATTCCGTGATTTATTGCACAATCAAGAAAGTAAACGAAAGTGCAAGTCACAGGGGGATATCAATAGTTCACAACAACCAGGCCAGAGAGGGCACTATGACCGAAACCTCGCATGAAGGACCCAGGATCGTGCGTTCGACGAGTCGGATTCCGAATGGACGGCCAGCGTCCGAGCCGGTGAGTCGGACGGCTTCGCAGCGGCCGGAGATCCAGTGCGGCAACTGTCGTCAACAGACCCCCGATGGCGCGAAGTGTGCTCACTGCGCCTCACCGCTGCCGTTCGAATGAAAGCGGTCCTGACGGGCATCGCGGCCTTCGATGACCACATCATCAGGAGCGCCTTGTGCAGTAGATGTGGTCAGACCCGGCTGATTTCCGAGCCGTGCAGTAACACATCCTGCTCGCTCTACGCCCCTAAGGTTCAGCCACGACCTTTGCTCCCGCTTCGTTTGGAGATGACGGCAGAGCAAGTGGAAACCCACCGCCTCTGCCTCTCCAGCGGAATTAGCTGGGAGGACTAGCCAAGAAGTGTGTGAACTACAACCTACGAGGAGCTGCTTGCAATTGCATTCAGCTCCTTTTAGTTTGAAAAAAATAATAAAGAAATAAAAGAAAAGAGAGCTGGTCAGGCTCTCATTTGTTTGGATCAACTTCGACCAATGTTTTATATGCTCGGCAAACTCCTCCTATGTAATGGCTGTAGCGAGAAACGCCAGGAGCGTTTCTTTGTATGTCCCACCGCCATAAGATGGAACAACCTTCTCTCCATCCCAGATTCCAACGTGCAGGTTCGCGCCTTGCCAGCACTCCTGCTTGGCACAACCCAGAACTTGCATCGGCGCCACTTCGGTGGCGATGTCCAGACGCAGACCTTCCTCGGCGGTCTCATGAAGTGAAACGTTGTCCCCAGCGAGGATCGGGCCGCCGCAAACAGCGCAGCGCCGAATGTACTGTTCGGAAGATCGCAGCAGGCACTCCGGGCACTTTGTGGTATAGGTTACCAGTGAGAGCGGGTCTGCCTGCGGCGCACTTGAATACTGCTGCTCCTGGCCATAGATCCAGATGGAAAAGGTTTCCGGGCCGGAATGTTTGCAGGCATACACCTGCAAAGCCTCGGATTTCCGGAAGACCGCCACGACATCCGGACTCGGAATCGGCTCGCTTTCCTTTACTTCTTGAGTGCGCTGCCAACGATCGTACAACTTGGTTGCGGGCCAAATGACCAAAACAGCAACGAGCATAACTTGCCACGAAACAGGCATATGCCACCTCTTGAGGTTTGAGGGATTCGTAGGGAATATCCTTACGAATAGAACCGATTATCAATTATACCAAAACTAAAGCTTCCTAGCAATTGGAGTAATTTATGCCAACTGATATACTTTATTCATGCCAGAAAGATATTCTCCTGAAAATTACGAACCTTCAAGAGCCGATAAGGCTAATAATTTAAACAATCGTCTAAATAAATTTGCGACTAAGCACCTAGGCCGCCATGGCAGGCTCATGTTTTACATATTGTTTGAAATTAGCGGAACTTGGTCCGCGAAACAAGGAATAGAAAAATTTCCAATAATTGGTGAAGTGCTGAGATCGGCAACAGCGCAAGCTTATGAAAAAGGCATAAATAGAGACATACAGCCATTAGCTGATTCATTGCGTCAGGAAGTAGGGACTGCTCTGATCGATTATTTGGAAAATATGCACATTATACGTGAATGGAGCGGAAATAGAAAAATAAAAGCTGAAGGCGAAGACCGCAAAGTCCATGTTACTGGCTTCGAATCCCTGGCAGTTAATAATCAACAAATTTCTGCGGTCATGGAGCAGACCATACCTAAATTCTTAGAAGAAAATACTTACTCTATTTCCTTTGAGCAGAACCTGCTTATGAGTTCAGAATATAATTTGGAAGAAAAAAATGCGGATGGAGTAGCAGACTACAGCACTAAAGAGATTAAAATTTCAGCAACCAAATCATTTAGCGCTTCCAGAATTATTAATTCTACTCTTCTACACGAAATTTGGCATAATTCGGATTGGTATGGGGCAAGGTCCGTTCCCACCGAAGAAAGACTACGACTTTTACAAGATATTATTCAACGAGTTAAATCACCTGACAGATACAAGTCAGATTATGTTGAAAGCATAAACAATCCGGATAAGCAAAAAGAACTACAGTATAAAGCAACTGAATACTTTGCAGAAGTAGGCTCTAAGGTTTTAACTAATGAAATTTACACAATTCCAAAAGCGGATCGAGATCTTTTTCGAGCTTACATAAAAAAGCATGACCCGAATTTTGATTGGGCTAAAGCTAACCGCCGCCGTTCCGAAATAGTGCAGCCTAAACAAAAATCTAAGCGAAAGGTGCACAGTGCAAAATAAAGTCATTGTTATTTTTCAAGATAATTTAAAAATCGGAGCCATTTTAACCTTTGTTCCAGAAACCGGACTTTTTAGAACTGCTTTTTTTAATACCTTTTCAGAAAATGACTTAACTTTATTCAAAGAAGCAATCCAAGCGGAATCACTTCCTACGGTAAAATACATCTTTGCGGATGGCCAAAGAATAGCTAAGGTTACCGAAGTTTATAAGACTGATATCGGTTATGTTCAAGCCGCGACTGAAGAACTTAATCGATTAAATTTGCTGTCTGCGGCAGTTGATCCAGCAGTGCAAGATCTTTTGATAAAATATGACCAGGCAGAGCTAACGCTTGAACAAAGACAGGAGATGCTAGGGGACCTTATAAATGCTGATCAGGAGATGGCAAAGGATATGCTTGAAGCTTTAAATGAATAATTAGAAAGAAACATTAAATAATGCTAAACAATGCCAAAAATTTTCCGAACTAAACAAGCCTTACGTCTCGCTATTGCGCTAAGGAAAAGAAATATAAATTTACTCACTGAACATTGGGACGGTTATAAACATGTCGATATCTATATACCAGAGATCAAACTCAACATAGAAGTCGATGGGCTGCAGCATTATTTAAACCCGACGCAAATCTTAGTAGATTTTAAAAGAGAGCATTATTCTGATCAAGCAGGGTCTTCAACATTACACATTCCAAATTTTTTAATAGTAACTCATTTGAACAAAATAGCGAATGCGATCGCACGACTTGTCTCAGATCGGCTTGAGCAGTAGCAGATTTGTTTTACCTAAAATAAGGCGCATAATTTACTTAGTTTTATAACGCTACCGTCCCAGGAGGATAGCATGCCGAGAAAGTCGCGGACATTGGACTCAGACTCAAATGTAGTCGTTGGGATGGTGCTGGAGATCGACCGCAGTGAGATTCTGCGAGATCCGACTCAGCCTCGGAAGTATTTCGATCCAATAGAGTTGAAAGAATTGGAAGACAGCATCAAAACAACGGGCCAGCATACTCCGATAGAGGTCTGTGTGCTGACCGAAGAGGAGATCGCGAAAAACCCGGGTATGCGCTTCCGGTTGAACATCGGAGAACGCCGCTGGCGCGCAAGCGGGGCAGTCGACCCCAACTACAAGTTGCGGGCGATTATCTCGGAGCGTCGCAGTCCAGAGAAGCAGCACGAACATGCGTTCCTCGAAAATGTCGGCAGAGTAGACATGACTGTCATGGAAGTCGCGCTCGGTCTGCAAAAGATGCAGCAAGACCGTGGTAACTGTACCCAAGGCGAGCTCGCCTCGCTATGTGCTAGAGATAGCGCTTGGGTCAGCAAGCACCTCAGCTTGCTGAAGCTAGACTCTCGAGTTCAGGCACTGCTAAACCCGGAATTGCCGAAAGACCAGCAGCTGGGAGTCAATACAGCAGTGATGCTGGTTCCGTTTCCATTCGACCGGCAGTTGCAGATGGCTCGATACATCATCGGCAGCGACATGAACTTGAAGGAAGCGCGGTTCTACATCGGGCAGCAACTACAGAGCCTGCGAGGCGGCGCGAAGGTCGACGGTCGTAGGATGCGTCCCAGCGATGACTATCGCCGAGTAGAGAGCTTCCTGAATCGGCTGACGCTCGATACCAAGATCGTGATGGACATGCCAATGTCCCAGTTCAAGAAGATGTTTGAACACAGGGACGACAAGGACAAGCAGCGGATGTTGCGTAGTATCGCGAAAGCTCAGAGCCAAATGCAGCAGCTGCACGAGGCAATCGACGGACAATCAGTGAAGGCGCCGCCCGGAGTGCTGAGCATTGTAAGCCGAGTCGCAGCGAACAGGTAGTTGCAGGAGGAATTTTTTCCGACATTAAACAAGGAGCCCAACAGCAATGTTAGGGCTCCTTTGTTTTTTGCATAATGTAGCGCAAGGGATCTGGCATTTTCGTGAACAACTAAAAACAGGGGAGAGAATAGAAAAAACTTTTTTAGACATTATAAAAATTTCGGAATATACTTGATTTATCTCAACCAAAGGAATTTATGCCGAGCGACTTGGAAATTTTGGAAGCGTATCCATTTCCTGATCCCAATACCCCCGAAGGTCAAGAAGAGATACGGCGAGCGGAGCAGCAGGCGCGCAAGGAATATGCCCCAATCCGCAGAGGGGTCGAGTTGTCTAGACATGCGCCTCATAGCCAAGAGCCTATTGGACCTAGCAGAAGGAGGAGACACCCTTGATTTAGGGAATACGCCTGTAAACAGTAAGAGTACGATATTCAGATATTGTACTCTTTTGTTTCGCACACTGTAGCGCAAGCGATCACGGCAATTTTCTTGTGGGTAAGTTAAAACAGGGGAGAGTTAGGAAAAACTTGAATTTAATCAAAATTTAATAAATCGTTGCAAATTAGATGGTCAAAGAGCATAATAAGTTTAGTAATTTTTGTTTGCCGTAACTCCATATGAAAAAAATCGATTTACATGTGCATACAGTACCCACCAAAAAAGACGCTTATTTTGAGTTTGAACTTGATAAGTTTAAAGAATACCTTACTTCCTTCTCATTAGATGCTGTGGCCATCACTAACCACAATTTATTTAACAAAGCACAATTCCAACAAATAACTGGAGATTTGCCAAACGCGGTAATTCTTCCTGGGATAGAAATTGATTTTGAAAACGGACATTTATTACTTGTCTCAGAAAACATAAACCTAGAGGATTTTAGTCAAAAATGTGATTTAATCACTGCGGAATTGCAAAATAATGACACTGTTAAAGCAAATAAGCTAAGGGAAATATTTGTAAATCTAAGTGACTATCTACTCGTTCCCCATTACGATAAAAAACCAAGAGTAAACCAGCATGCCTTCGAGTTACTAAATGACTGTATTTTTACCGGTGAGGTAAGCAGTCCTAAAAAATTTAACAGATTGATGAAGGAAGACCTCCCATTAACACCTGTTTTATTTAGTGATTGTCGAGTAAGCCATGACTTAAATCTCGCCGAGCTTCAGGGCAGGCAGACCTTTATTAAAACAAACTCAGAAAAACTTTCTCTGAATGTTATAAAGATCGCACTCCAGGATAAATCCAAAGTTTTCTTGTCTAATATAGGAAGCCAAGATTTTTTTCAGGTTTTTAATGATGGACAGATTTTATCGAATGGGCTCAATATAGTTTTAGGCGAAAGATCTTCAGGTAAAACCAACTTATTAAACAATCTTAAAAAGGTTTACGATATCGACGAAAAATCTATCAAATATATAGAACAGTTTGAGTTAATTAGTGACGATAAGGAAAAATTTCAAAAAAATCTTGAGAATGCAAAAAGTAATACGCGAGAAAGATATTTGGATGAGTTTAAGTTAGTAGTTAATGACGTAGTAACAATAGATAGAAGAGAGACGAATTATATTTTAAATAGGTATATTGAGTCCTTATTGGAGTTTGCTTTGAATCAAAAGCAACACGATGAATTCTCAAACACTGCCTTATTTACTGAAAATCTATATCCGATCCGCTCGACTGAAGATCTAAAGGATATAATTGCAGCAGTAATAATTTTACTGAAAGACCAAGTCTATGAGGAGATAATCAATAGACATATACAGCCAAAAAGTCTAGCCGCTCTTTTAGACGATTTAAAAGAGCGCTTTATCCAGGATACAGAAGAAAGAATGAAGAAGGTTTGGGTAAATGATTTGATTAGCGAAACACAGAAAAATTTAAAAAATCGAACCTCAAGTCCAATTATTGAACATAATGAGATAGACTTTTACGATTTGAAATTAGAACGAGAAAAATTTAAAAAATTTAACGCGATCGCTCTCGCAGTAATGAAGGAAACTATTATTGATGAAAACACCTCTTTTAGAAAGTTTAAGATTAGATCAATAGCTCGTAAGTTCAACGGTGCGGGGGAACTTTCTGACGAAAGTCATAAAAATGTTAAATTTAGTAGTGCATATTCCAAATATGATATACCAATTCAATTTTTAGAGGAGTTGAAAAATATCGACCGGTTAGAAAAAAGCGAATTATATAGATATTTTTGTAAGGTGACATACAAGGTTCTAAATCAATATGATAAGGAGGTATCAGGTGGCGAAAGATCAGAATTCAATTTACTTAAGTCGTTGGCGGATGCCCGACAGTACGAGATGCTTTTGATAGATGAACCCGAATCTTCTTTTGACAACATTTTTTTAAAAGAAAATGTTAACAAAGAGATCAAAGATATTTCTAAGGAGCTTCCCGTAATTGTAGTTACACATAACAATACCGTAGGTATGTTAATGCGTCCTGATTATGTTCTGTATACAAAGCGAACAATTTTCCAAGACAAGGACACGTATAAAATATTTTCAGGATCGCCGGGGGATAAGGAATTCAAAACTGCTGATGGGATGGAGAAGGTAGATAGTTACGAAATCCTCCTCGCTACCCTTGAAGCAGGAGTGGAAGCATACGCGTTACGAAATGAGCTGTACAATAATTTTAAAAAATAAATCATGAAGTATTTACATATAAATAACGGAAAAGCTTACTACAAAACGGGGGAGAATTACGTTGAAATAGACAGGATAACTAGAGAGGATTTATCATCCTTGCTAAATTTAGCTTCTAACGAAGATTTTGAAATGGACCCATATGACGAGCGATCTCTTAGCAATAAAGCACATCAAATAATATACCTGAACTTGTACAACAAATTAAATAATTTCATAAGCGATAAGGAACAATTTAAGAAACAAGCAGAGAGTTTATACCAGGCTGCGATAAGCAAGTACTCTGTTAAAGTTCCTGAAGCAGATCTTGTTGAAGACGAAATACGAATAGAGGATATCCCTTTCTAATTTAAAGGCTATGTATTCAAAAGAAAAGGGTAAGGAAAAGCTTTGGTTGCATAATAGCGATCATAATCTTGTGGCAACTCCAAATAGCTCACGTAGTAATAAGATTTGTAATATTTATGTTTGCTCATCATAAAATTTAGGTTCAGGAATGGTTTCACCCATAGCTTCGACCAGTTGCTTCTTAAGGCGCTGAATTCGCGAAACCTTGGGGGCTCTATTACTTCGGGTTGAATAAACATCTTAGACACCTCACCCCGCATCCGATATCTTTATTACTAGTGGTTCAGAGCATTTCGAGCAATAACCGAGTTTGAAACCCATTCGACCGGTCTTTTTATCGCGATCGATTGGATAACTCTAAGTGGTCTACCACTATTTGGATTTTGTCGTGTGATTAACATATTCGTATCCTAGTTTTATTTTAATTCTCAAACAAGCCTAGACCAGGGGATAAGTAATAGCTATCTTAATTACCAGGGTTGTTACATACTTTTATGTCTTTACTTAAAGTATAAACAAGCCCCGTGCCGGGTATTGGAACCAGGGTCCAAACCATATAATCCGAGAACACGTCGCAATGTGTTTTAGTTTGAGCTCAACGACTACGACGTCTAATACATCCTGGGGCCCATGGGGGAGGTATATGAAAGGTACTATATACATAATATTACCTTGTCGCACAATGTAGCTTATGCGACAAGGTATATTGTAAATAACCAATGTATAACTAACTTCTACTAATACTTTAGCTTTCTTTGTAGTTCTCGCTTCACGCTTATCTCATCAACGATAGTTTATATAAATAAATATTTATTTATATACTTGTAATTAAGATATTAAGATTTTTATTCTAAAATCTTCTGACCTATCACGTGACACATCCACGTGATACATTTTTCATCACGTGTAACGATCAGGTATACTTAAGACACTTAAACCATCCTGTAATCCTTTCCAAATCCTATGTGGTATACATACATCCTCGAATGTAACGATAAAACTCTGTATTGCGGAATTACAAATAATATAGCCAAACGTCTTTTGGCTCATAAACAAGGAAAAGGTGCCAAGTATACAAAAACCCACGGGGCAAATAAATTTGTTTATATAAAAACGCAGAAGAATAAATCATCTGCGCTTAGAGAAGAATTTAGAATTAAAAACTTGAAACGTAAAGATAAACTGATTTTAGCAAAAGCTTACAAATTTGACGAAAAGTCAAGTATTCGTAATACTGCGGTTTTGTAGGCTTAATGAGACCTACTGCACGTGCAAATGACCGCCTGTGGTAGTTTCAAAAATATTTGAATCAGGACACGTAGAATTTGCACTCAGCAAATTTTTATCTGAATATTCATTTATTAAAGTGAGCCCAGCGGCTAAGGCGTCTGTACAAAGCTGATCAAGATTTTTTGCAGTCCTCTTTTCTGGATACAAACCAAGGTCAACACAAGTTCCGTTGCCGTGACAAAAATTTAAATGTTGAACTGTTGGCGGATACTCTTCGGTGATTCGCCAATTAGAGTTTAATACTCGAAGTTTTTTTAACTTTGCAAATAATTTAACGTCAACATACTCACCTATTCCATCAGTCGTAGGCACTTTTGTGCCTTTAACCTTTATGCAATCGCGACAATCCCCTACGACTTGCCCCTTGGGTCCAGTTGCGACATTGCAACTTTGATCATCGGTGCAGTTAGCATTGGCTGATAATAAACCGCCGACCAAAATTTGAGGATTATGCTGATAGAAATACAAAAAAAACGATAACAAAATTGCAATTATGATTCCCCAAATTGTTCTAGGGGTTAATTCAATATTGCCTGAGTTCATCTTAAAACATTTACATTAATTTGGTCCATGGGAGCACTTTGAGCTTTTAACCAATCCAAAGCTTCTTGCTGGTAGCGGTCTTTTATTGCCGGGCTAAAAGATGTAGGCAAATCAATTGTTATATCGTAAGGTGGATTATAATAAATATCATAATACTGACTTCTGTAAGGAAGTTTTTTAGTCCAAGTAAAATTAGGGTTTTGCGGAGGTTCAGGTGAAGTTAAAGGGGCGCCTTCTTTTACGTCTGGTTCAACATTTTGATTTCCATAATCGTTAGAAGGGCTTTTGCTTGCAGAGCTGTTTCCCGCTTGATCTGTTTTACCAACTGCGCTATTTGATACGGGAGAAGCCTTTCTTTTTGACACGATCAGAACAGTCACCAATAATATTATAACAACGACCGAACCTATTATTAAAACTTTTTTCATATTATTTTTTTCCTATAGCTACCATATAATGTTGCTCTTGCTCAACCGTTGAATCTAATGCAATTGTACGATTGCGAGGGCCACTATCAGAAATGTAAATTTTATCTCCTGAGTAACTATATAAAACTATGAAGTGGCCCCCTGTTGTAAAGTAACCCGGGCCCATCGCGGCAATTATAACATCACCATTCTTCATAGCGGCTTTAGCTTCATCCATTGAGCCAACTTGTGTAGCATGCAAGCCGTAATATTTTGCTAAACTGGTGAACATCTGGTAACTTGTTCCAGATCCGCACACTCTATACCCTAACTGCACGCCTATATCAGCAATAATTCCAGGATCAACATTGCTGCCATAACCTTTTGCAACTTTAGCGACCGCCGGAGCGTCCTGAGGTTGCAAAGTAACCTTTCCTAATGCCCCAAAGTGAGATATTACCATTGCCATTGCACTTGGTCCACAACCGGAACTACCTATCGTACTGCCATCTCCGCAATTACCGTATAATTTGTTTCCCCAACGTGGGTCTTCCTGACTAAACCTACCTTTTAAAGGCGGTGGGAAAAGAGCAAAGGTGTTATTAACATCACCTCCCTCGCTAGCATTAGGCTTTGACTGAGCTCGGTCTTGAGTGCTCACTTGCTGAGTTGGTATGGCATCGTTACAAAGGTTTTTGTTATCTATGGTACATAAAACTGATCCTCCAGATGTTCCTGTAAGTAGTTGTCCGTACTCGTCTGGGTTGTCGCATGAATTGTAAACTTTTTTAGTAACGGGGTCTGTTTGGCTATCACAATTCACACCAGGCGCGGTAACAGCCGGTAAACTAGTGAGATTTGGATCAATCGTATTCAATAATGCAAATGAGCCAAACAATAAAATTAGTCCAATAATTGTGGAGTTTATAAAGCCTTTAGCTTTAGTAACGTTCTCATTGCCGCCGAGGGTGTAAAAATAACCAGCGATAACAAACATCAGCACCGCCACAAAGCCACCAATCGCAATGGAAAAAGCGTAAATATTATTTACGCAGCGTGCTATGTTGTTGCCACTATTAGCAGTTGAGTTATCCGGAGTACAAATTTGCCCGCTTAAAATAGAGTTAACAGCAAGGGTCCTTTGAGGCACAAGAGCAAGCGTTGAACTGAATAAAGCTATGCTTAGAATCCAAAACTTCATTCTTGATTTTGATTTTTGTTTCATTATTTTAACTAATTTATATAGCTACATTTTAGCAAATAAACCAAATTATAAGAAATCCTTAGGGTCATAGGTATAACCATATGGGATTTGATATGGTCCGTAAATTTTTGGATAAGCACCGTCTTTAACTCCGTACCCTTTAGCATCAAATACTGTGAAATGTAAGTGATAACCGCGATCTGGTCCATACAGTAGCCTGGAAGTGTTTCCAGTATTTCCTTCATAGCCAATCAAATCGCCTTTTTTCATTACCTCCCCTGGCGAAACAACAAATTTGCGCATGTGCCCATAAAGCGTGACAATATCACGGTCCAACTTCCCCCCGGCTAAATGTTTTATTGCCACCCAATTTCCATAAGCAGTCGTTCCTGTTCCAGTGTTAACAACTGTACCATCGGCTGCAGAATATATAGGTGTACCTGCAGGGCCTGCTAAGTCAATTCCGTTGTGAAAATTGTATCCCAAGGCTGTAAAGCCGGTATTGCCATAGCCTTGAGTTAAAACTCCGACAATTGGGTACGCTAAAATTCCATGTACCGAAGGCAGCGTTTTGTTAGTAACTGAACCCGAAGCTTTATTATCTAAATCATAAATTTCTTTGTTAACCTTTGCTTCTTCATCCTGCGTGCTAACAAGTAATTTTTTATATTTACTTTCCTGACCCTTAGTTTGATTTAACAAATCTAGTTTTGAAGTTTTTTGATCATCAAGACTCTTTTGAGTTTGATTAAGCTGATCGCTTAATTGGGTAAGTTGAGCTAGGCTTGTTTCTAAATCGGTTTTGTCTTGCTCAAGCTTCACTTTGATATCTTTAATCTGCTGAAGTAAAGACGAAACTTTCTCCTGCACTGATTCCGTATATTGGACTTGGTCCATGAAATCTGAAAAATTATTACTACCTAAACCAATCTGAATTGTTGAGGTATTGTCATATTGCTGCAAAGTTACGAGTAATTCTGAGAGTAAAATCTTTTCTTGTTCAATTTGGGTATTTTTTTGAGCAATTGCATCCTTGGTTTCGTCAATCTGCAACTGGGTATTATCCATATTCGTTTGGGTTGCTTGGATTTTTAACTCAGTTGATTTGATTTCGGTATCGTACAAAGAAATTTCGTTGGCTAACGAAGCGCCTTGAGTTCTTTTTTGTTGAATCTGGTTCTGATAATCTTTGATTTGCTGTTCCAACTGTGCAATTTCTTGTTGTTTAACGGCTTTTTGCGCTTCAATGTCAGATTTGGTATCAGCTAAAACGCCAAAAGGAGCTGAAACCAGCCCCATTACTCCGATAAATACCAAAATTTTTGTACAAAGATTTTTTTTATTTTTGTTCATTGCAAGCCTCTAGAAATATCACTGAAAGTACCTTTATTGTACCACGATTACGTTAGAAGCTTAAGTGCAATTTCTATTCTTTGTAAAATTTCAAATTTACCATAGCCAATGAACAAAACATACAGCAGTTCAAATGGACTTGGTGATTTTTCTAACCCGGAAAGCGCTACTCTTAATGGCCATAGTACCGAGCCATTATCCAAATTATTTTGAGCGATAAACTCTTTAACTTTAGTTTCAATTTCTAAAACTGAATTAAAATCTGAATCAGATAAATTTTGTATAAAATCAATTAAATTCGAAAGATTTTCTTTGGTTTGAACTAAATTCGCTTTTTTCCAAATTAAAAGCTCAGGATTATATTTAGGCTGCTCAAAAAAGTATGCCGTTCGCTCCCCTATCTCTGAAAACTTTTTCATTCTTTCTTTTTCAATCTCTATAATTGATTCTAAGAATTCTTGGGTGATCTTTTTACCGTTTTTAGATTGCAGTTCATCAACAATCAAACCATCGGCTTTCAAAAATGGTAAAACTGCAGTAACTATTTCCGCATTACTCATTTTGCGAATATAAAGATTGTTAAACCAATCAAGTTTTTCTATGTCGAAGATCGGTCCAGACTTATTAACCT
Source organism: Candidatus Doudnabacteria bacterium (assembly GCA_028286905.1). Taxonomy (GTDB): domain Bacteria; phylum Patescibacteriota; class Doudnabacteria; order UBA920; family VMFF01; genus JAQBQP01. The sequence goes on along the minus strand of JAQBQP010000002.1, from coordinate 328,526 downwards.
TTGATAATTCAAATTGTTCGATCAGTTCCTGCAAGTTAAAAATTTCTTGATCAGTTTTTGGATTCCAGCCGAGTAAAGCAACGAAGTTAATTAAAGCTTCTTTGAGATAACCTTTAGCCAAGAAATCTTCCACTGACACATCGCCTTGGCGCTTAGAAAGCTTTGAGCGATCTTTATTTAAAAGCAAAGGCAAATGCGCAAACTGCGGTTGCTCCCAACCAAAAGATTTGTACAACAAGATATGCTTTGGCGTGGAAGGAATCCATTCCTCTCCACGAATAACATGGCTAATTTCCATTAAGTGATCATCAATTACCACAGCAAGATGATATGTAGGGAAACCATCCGATTTCATCAAAACCTGATCGTCTAATAATTTATTTTCCCAAACAATATCGCCATAAACTAAATCGTGAATTGTGGTCTGGCCTTCTTCGGGAATCGCCTGACGGATCACATAAGCCATAGCGTTATCGAAATTGTTCTGAACCTCTTCTTTGCTTAGGCTTCTGCATTTGCGATCATACCGAGTTGGCTGCTTTAAAGCTTCTTGCTCTTTGCGCAATTCTGTTAAGCGCTGCTCATCGCAAAAACAATAATAAGCATGACCAGCTTCTACTAGCTCTTTTGAGTATTTCTGGTAAATTTCCAAACGATTTGATTGCAGATACGGCCCATGATCCCCTTTATCCAAAATTTCTCCGCTTTCGACTACTACCCCTTCATCATAAACAATACCCATACCCGTAAGAACACTTACCAGCTTTTCTATTGCACCGTCAATGAAACGAGCTTGGTCGGTGTCTTCAATGCGCAATAAGAAATCTCCGCCATTATGCTTTGCCCAAAGGTAGGCAAATAAAGCAGTTCTTAAACCGCCGACGTGTAAAAAACCGGTTGGGCTTGGCGCAAATCTGGTTCGAATTTTTTTAGTTGTCTCTGTCATTTAATATATCTCCCAATTTCTGCCATAACTATTTTGATTAAACCCTCGCGGTACCGATGCACAATTTTTGGAAGATCGGCAACGGCAACCCATTTGTAATCGCAAAATTCCTGCTGATCTAAAATGATATCATCGTCTGCACCAGTGTACTTCAAATAATAAATAATTTGTTCTTGGCCCTTAAACTTTAAACGGTTAAAAAACAAAGGTCGAAGAGTGTGGTTCCAAAAGTAAGTATTAGTTTTTTCTGATCGCCCGAGAATTTCGACCTGCTTAGTGTGAATTTCTTCGCCAATTTCTCTAATAATGGTCTTGTCTGGATCTTCGTGTAGATCAATGCCTCCTTGGGGAAACTGCCAATGATCTTCTCTTAAAGACTTACCAGCATCCTCCCAAGAGAGCCGCTTTGCCACGAAAACCTGCTTTTGTTGGTTAATTATAACACCAACAACGTTTGGGCGGAATGGCATTGAAGAATAGACTTTAAAGCGCACTGTGCCGCGTATTAGGCCAAATGTAGCCTGCCAGATTCGTTTAAACCGACTCGGCTGGGTTATTAGCCTGAACAGCCATTCTAAACCAATTGCACGAATCCATTTCGGCGGTTGGATTTTCCTTCCAGCAATATAATCAAAAGTTCCGCCTAAACCAATTACAATCTTAACGTTCAATCTTTCTAAATTTTCAATAATCCAACGTTCTTGTTTTTGCGGACCAAAAGCAACCATTAAAATGTCAGCGTCGGCATTATTTATTTTTTCTACTAAGGATTTGTCGTTCGGATCGGAATTAGAGATTCCTGCAATTTTAATATTCGGGTAAGCTTTTTTTATTTCCTTAGCGACCATGTTAGAAGTATCTCCGAAGCCTCCTAGCAAAAAAACAGACAGCTGGTCTTGATCTGCAATCCGACAAAGATCCCAAAAAAAATCTGCACCCGAAATTTTTTCTTTAATTATCATCCGCAGTTTTGCAGGTTCAAAAAGAATTTGTGCTAAGGAATACTTTGCTTGCCAAATCGCTTCAAAAACTTTGCCATAAAAACTTTTGGCTTTTAACGGAATGCTTAAATAATAAGCGATCCACTGAACTGCAATTCCGTCCGGCAAAGAAAAATCTGCTTTGTTTAAAATTTTCTTGAAATCAAAATCAAAAAAACCGCGATAAAAAAACTCCGAATACGGCGTAACAATAAAACTCTTTTGGCCACTTCTGATTCTGGCTTGAAGTTGCTCTATTATTTGCTTCTTCGGCTCGGTGTTTACCTTAATACCTAACAGCTCAATATTCATGGTATAATTATACCAATAAACGCTATGGAAATAAATGATCAATTAAAGAAGAGATTTGCGACGAACCCTCAAAAATCTCAGTATTTACACTCCCCTAACCATCTTCTGGCTGATGAACTTAGCCAAAAACTCAACGAACCAGGAAGGTTCGGATTTTATCTGAAGATGGCGGAGAAATATGATCATGGAATTTTACGAAGAATTGCCGGTGAAGTTACCGAAAACGGCAAAGCAAAAAAACCTGGCGCCTTATTTGCGTTCTTAATTAAAAAAGAATTTTCAAAGAATGATACTGCCGATAATCAAATACCCAAATAAGATTTTACGCAAAAAAACCCGTCAGGTTAGTTTTCCGCTGTCTCCAACCGTAAAAAAACTAATTAAAGATATGGGCGACACGGTAAAAAAAGCCGAAGGGATTGGCTTGGCAGCTCCCCAAGTTGGCCACGATCTCGCAATTATCGTGGTGGATTTGGAAACAATGGGTGTACCGCCTTTTGTTTTAATTAACCCAGAGGTAGTAAAATTTTCAAAGAAAAAGACTGATATGGAAGAAGGCTGCTTGTCTATTCCAAAAGTTTTTGGCATTGTGCCCCGCCCAGAAGATATTGTTTTCAAAGGGTACAATATTCTTGGCAAAGAAATTACTGCTGCGGCAGATGGAATGTTGGCAAAAGTTTTGCAACATGAAATTGATCATATTAACGGCATTTTAATCATCGACAAAATTAAAAAGTACACTCAAGGCCAGGAATTAATTACAGCTAAATAATGAAATTTGCTCGCGACATTTTATTAATAGATATGGAAACCACCGGACCTGATCCTTACAAGGATTTTCCGATTCAACTTTCCGCAATTTTGTTGGATAAAGACAACCTTTTAGAAAAAGGCTCTTTCAATTCATACATCAAACATCCTTTTTCTCAAACTACAAATGACCGAGTCGTTCAAACCTTGGGAATTCCTAAAGAAATGTGGATGAAAGCTCCAAATCTTAAAGCAGTTATAACTGCATTTAAAGAAAAATTTCCTTACAATGTCACCATTTCCAGTCAAAATATTATAAATGTAAATTTTCTTCAAGAATCATTTAGAAAAACTGGCATCTCTTACGAATATGACTACCATATCTTAGAGCTTTGGACTTTAAGTTATTTTTACCTTTCAAAGCAAAACATCAAAAAAATCCCCACTGCTGAAACAGTTGGAGCTTTCTTTAAATTACAAAGAACCAAAGAACATGATGCACTTGCAAACTGCAGATTCTTAGCGGATATCTTAAGGAAATTAACCAAATGACAAAGATCCTATTTTTTGGCACATCAGATTTTTCTGCAAAAATCCTTAAAGCGCTTTCAAACCAATTTGAAATAGTTGGCGTTGTAACCCAAACCGACAAAGCAGTTGGGAGAAAAAAAGAATTTCGACAAAGCCCTGTGGCAATAATAGCCGGAGAATTAGGTTTCAAAGTATTGAAACCACAATCGTTAAAAAATGAAGAAGCTTTAAACCAAATCAAAGCTTTAAACGCTGATATTTTTGTTGTGATCGCTTATGGCAAAATAATTCCTCAAAACATTCTAGATTTGGCAAAGCAAGGGGCAATTAACATCCATCCGTCGTTATTACCAAAATATCGAGGCCCTTCTCCGATTCAGTCAGTTTTATTAAACGGCGAAAAAGAAACTGGCGTGACTATAATGCTAATGGATCAGCTAATGGATCATGGCAAGATATTGCTGCAAGAAAAAATTAATATCGATCCAGATGAAACTCACGCACAATTAGAAGATAAACTTTACACGTTGTCCGAGAAGCTAATTTTAAAAACAATTCCACAATATTTAGATAATCAAATTACCCCTCTTGAGCAAAATCACGACCAAGCAACCTTTTGTAAAATAATTTCCAAAGAAGACGGCAAGATTGATTGGATCAAACCCGCTGCGGAAATATACAACCAATACCGAGCATACTCTAGCTGGCCAGGGATCTGGAGCACTTATAATGATCAAATACTTAAGATAAAAAAAATTACCTTAACCTCGCATTTACTAGAGCAGAGTATTCCTGGAACTGTATACAAAAATGAAAACCGCATTATAGTTGCGGCTGGAAAAGGTTCGATTGAAATTTTAGAATTGCAACTAGAAGGTAAAACAACTACCACTGCGACTAACTTTATTCTGGGTCACAAAGATTTTATCGGCTCAAGACTTGCTTAAATATAACTTTGGCACATAAAACAAAATCGCTAAAGCTTCTCTGGCATAATTACGAATTAGGTCAGTTTTTTTGTAATAACTAGCACTTGGAAAATCCCAATAAACCGGATCAAATCCAAAATAGCGAGCAACCAAAACTCCCCTAGCAACATGGAAGCGATCACTAACTACAATAACCGATTTAATGTTTTTCTCTTTTGCAATTTTTTTACCCTCTTCAACGTTCTGAAAGGTGTTATGAGAACTTACTTCCTCTAAAATTTTATCTTTAGGCACGCCTTTTTGCTCGGCAACCTTTTCACCAATTTTAGATTCTGCGATTGAACCAAGCCCAACTCCACCGGTGGTAATAATATATTCGGCTTTATTTTGGGCATATAAAACGGCTGCTTCATTAGTTCTTTCGTAGAGTGGCTGCGATGGGCTGTTATCCAAATTAACTTTTGCGCCTAGTACTAATAAAGCATCGGCGTGGTCTGGAACATTTGCTTTAAAAGCAAAGGAGATAATATAAACAAAAGATGCCAAATAAACGCTTATGCATAAAGCGGCGATGAGTTTAAAAGCTTTTAAAAGTTTTTTTAGTATCACTTTGGTATTATACCAAATTTCCCAAATTTAAAGTTTCGTCAATTCGAATCTGCTTCACAAATTCTGGAATATGCGAAACCATTATCATCGCGCCTTTATATTCGCTAAGCGCCTGCGCAATGATTGGCAAATGTCTAAAGTTTATATGGTTAGTCGGTTCGTCTAAAATTAACAAACCAGGTCGTTGCAAAACCAAACGTGCGAAGGACAACAACCCTTTTTGGCCTTCAGACAAAGCGCGCACTTGCGTTTCAAGAATTTTACCATCTAATAAAAACCTTGCGGCGGTAGAACGCAAAATGTGCTCATCTTTTTTATCCATTACTTCGTCCAAGCTCTGAAAAGCAGTATGATCGTAGTTTAAAGTGGAGAAGTCCTGTCTGTAATAACCAATTCGAACTGCCGCGGAGATCGTTACCCCTTTTGCTTTTCCTGTTGCCAAGGCTTCTAAAAAAGTGCTTTTACCAATGCCGTTTGGGCCTTCAATTAACAAGTGAGTATTTTTACGCAATACTAAATCAACTTCTTTATGCACCGGCTTATGGTTTTTTATTGCAGTAATAGATTTAATCGTAACAATTTTACCGTCAAACAATGGTTCAAACTCCTGCATTGGAATTTCAAATTCTGGAATGGTTTTATCTTCCCTGCGGACTTCAACCTTATTTTCTTCCATATCCCCTGCTTCATCACGCATTTTCTTAGCAACTGCACGAAGCTTTCCGCCTTTATGTGCGAACTGCTCTGCTTGGGCTTTTAACTTTTTAATATTCTGTTCCATTCGAGCATTTTGCAGGTTTTCACGTTCAACTCGGTTTGCAATCTCTTCTACCACATCAAAATAGTTTCCGGTGTATTGTTCAACTTTATGAGTGTGGACATCCAAATATAAAACTCCGTCGGTAAAGGTGTTTAAGAATTCTGCATCGTGGGAAATAATTAAAACAGTTTTTGGATACATGATCAAAAAAGTGGTCAGGTGATCAATGCCCGTTTGGTCCAAATTGTTTGTTGGCTCATCCAACAACAAAATATCAGGATCTTGAATCAAAGCATATGCTAACAACAAGCGCGCCTGCTGTCCGCCGGAAAATTCTCGAACTTTTTTATCCAAGGGGTAATCAGCATTAACTACTTCAAAAACATCTTTGATTAATTTATCAAGATTATACTTCTTTTCCGTAAAAGCGGTTTCAAAATATTCGCGAACAGTTAAATCTTTGTGTTCTTCAAGCATTACTTGGCGGGCAATTCCAATTGAAACATCTCGAGGCGTTAAATGAATACCGCCTTCTTTTGGCTTATTAAGTCCGGTGATCAAACCAAAGATTGAACTTTTGCCAGCGCCGTTTTGTCCCATCAAAGCAATCTTTGAATCGGTTCGCAATGAAAAAGATGCTTCTTCAAGAATTTCTTTATTATGCCCGTAATCAAAAGATACTTCGCTAAAGCGCAGTATTACATCATTAGTTGCCATTAGTTTCCTTTAAGCTCTTTAGTAAATTTTCTTATGCCATGTTTTATTCTGCACTTCAAAGTGCAAAAGCCTTCGCCGTTTTTAGTAACGCATTTTTTACAACAAATAAAATGATTGTGACACAGCGGATCGGCACAGTTAATATAGTTTTCTGAGGTTTCGCCGCACTTATCGCACTTTCCAACCACTACGTGTCGGGGGTCATTTAAATTAAAGCCCATTAGAACTCGGCCATCAAACACATAAAGCTTTCCCAAGAAATCTTCATTAGGAAACTTTTCCATATATGTTACAATTCCGTCCTTCAATTGGTAAACATCATTAAATCCATTCTTCAGTAAAAATCCTGAGGCTTTTTCGCAGCGAACTCCGCCAGTGCAAACCGTAACAATTGTTTTGTTCTGTAGGTGTTTTAAGCGCGGTAAAACTTTTTGCAAATCTCTAAAGTTCTGCATCCCAGAAAAAATCGACCCGGCAAAGTGTCCGCCTTTTTGTTCATAATCGTTGCGCATATCGACAATGTAAAATTCTTTGGACTTGTCGTGAATCCAAGAATGTAAATCTTCTGCTGAAAGATACTTGCCTGTAACTTCGATTGGGTTTAGATCTTTTGCGCCTAAATGGCTGCTAACAATTTCTTTGCGCACTTTAATAGAAAGCTTTGGAAATGTTTTGCCAACGCCATCGCTAATTTTAACATTCATATCAGTAAATTCCGGATGGCTTTTGAGATCTGCGATGTATTCTTGGATCGCAACATCCGCGCCTTCCACAGTTCCGTTGATTCCTTCTTCCGCAATTAAAATACGGCCCTTCAGGCCTAGCTTTTTGCAGATCAATTCTTGTTGTCCGGCGAGCTTTTGGGGGTTGTCTATACGAACGTATTTATAATAGAGAATAATCTTACTCATAGACACATTATAGCAAATTTAGCTAGAATAAATCCAGTATTAAATTTTTAGCTATTTTATCACCAATATGGCAGAAAACTCCTTAGGACATAACGAAAGCCAGGTATTTGTTTTACAAAAAATTCAACCGGCCTTAAACGGTTTAATGGATGGTTCGGTTTCGACCCTGGCACCAATTTTTGCGGCGGCGTTTGCGACCAAACAGCCGCATATTGCATTTTTAGTTGGATTATCCGCTGCGGTCGGCGCCGGAATTTCGATGGCGTTTGCAGAAGGGCTGTCTGATGACGGTGCGCTAACCGGACGCGGACACCCAGTCAGCCGCGGAGCAATTACAGGCTTAGCAACTTTCTTAGGTGGAATCCTGCATACCCTGCCATTCTTACTGCACAATTTAAATCATGCTCTGTATTTTGCCTATTTAATTGTTGGCTTTGAACTTTGTATCATTGCCTATATTCGTTATCATTATTTTAAAATGAATTTCTGGCTATCAATGCTCCAAGTAATAATTGGCGGCGCATTAGTATTTACCGCTGGCATTTTAATTGGCGTCAGCTAGCTTACAAAAGGCCGTTCGCTTCGCTCCTGCATAACTCTATGCCATTGCTTCGCAACTAGCCAAGAGAGTTGTCTTTTTTAGCAGTTTTTTTCTTTTGAACTTTAACCTTCTTTGCACCATTTTCTAAATAGGTTCTGGTTTTTAATTTTTCTGGTAATAAGCTTTCTTTAGTGTATTGTTGATAGCCTTCGTGATAACCAAGTTCGCGCATTAGCTTAGTTGGCGCATTTCTTAAAGCCATCGGTACCGGTAAATTGCCGAATTTTTTCACATCAGCGAGCGCTTCATAATAGGCGTTATAAGAACTCTTGTCTTTAACACACTGGCACATGTAAACTGTGCCATGCGCTAAATTAATTTCGCATTCTGGTAAACCGATTGTTTCGACCGCACGGAAAACTTCGTTTGCAACCACTAATGCTGTTGGCTGGGCATTGCCAATATCTTCAGAAGCAAAAATTACCATTCTTCTAGCAATAAACTTTGGATCTTCTCCGGAATCAATCATTCGCGCCAAATAATAAAGTGCGGCATCCGGTTGCGAAGCGCGCATGCTTTTAATGTACGCGCTAATGACGTTGTAATGCTCTTCACCTTTTTTATCGTAACGTAAATATTTGTCTTGCAGGGTGCTGTTTAAATTCGCAATATTAATATCTTTGTAAAGCTTTGATGTATTTTCCAACATTGTTATGAGCTGGCGAGCATCGCCATTTGCCATGTTGATTAACCATTCCCTTGCAGTTTTATCTAAATCAAAATCAGCTCGATCAATAATTTGACCCATCTCTTTTTCATTCAGTTCGTTCAGTACAAATACTCTACAGCGTGAAAGCAGCGCTGGAATAACTTCGAAGGAAGGGTTCTCAGTAGTTGCACCCACTAATGTTAGTTCGCCTCTTTCAACATATGGCAATAAGAAATCTTGCTGGGCTTTATTAAACCGATGAATCTCATCTAAAAATAAAACCTGCGGTTTACCCATAAACTTTCTTTCTAAAACTTTGCGCAGGTCGTCCTTACCGGCGGAAACTGCAGATAGTTCATAAAAATCCGCTTTTACCGCACGGGCGTAAATCTTGGCCAAAGTGGTTTTACCAACGCCGGGCGGTCCCCACAAGATAAAAGAAAAAAGATGGCCATTTTCTATGGCAATTTTTAAGGGTTTACCTTCTCCAACTAAATGCTCTTGTCCAATAAATTCTTTGAGCGAAGTCGGTCTAATTTGGGACGCTAACGGTTCCATCTTTATGATTTTATGTATTTAAGATATTCTTCTCTTTCAAAAATTGTTTTAGTATCTATAACTCGATCTAAGAATATAATCCCGTTGATATGGTCATATTCGTGTTGAATGACGCGGGCTAATAAACCTTCTGCTTTCAAAATAAACTTTTTGCCGTCCAGATCATAGGCTTCCACAATTACAGAAGTAGAGCGCGGCACTGAAGCAAATATGCCCCCGTCATCAACGCTGCCACAGCCTTCAAAGCCTCCTTTAACTTTCTTACCGCCAAAAATCTTCTTTGAAAAATATGTGATTTTCGGGTTTATAAAAACTTTTAACGCGTCAGATTTTTCAACCGTGATTCTTAAATTAGTTGGACGAATTTCAGTTACGAAAATTCTTAAACCAATGCCAATTTGTGGCGCAGCCATGCCAATTAGACTATGGTGGCGCATCGAATCGGTTAGATCTCTTACAACTCGCTTGACTTCAGATGATTGAATATTTTTTACCAGTTTAGATTTTAATCTTATTACCGGATTCCCTACTTGAGTTGTTTTTTTAATTATCATTTTTCTTTTCAACTCCATCTATTTCTAACAGTTTAAAATTATCTCCGTCGTAACTAATTTTTGCCCAAGCGGTGTTATTAATCTGGTACATTTGGCGATTATAATAATTTCGATCGAATCTTGCTAACACAGATCTTAAAGTTCCGCCGTGACTAACTATCAGCAGTGTTTTTCCATAATTTGCTTCGGCAATTGTTTTCAAGGCTTTTAAAAAACGTTCCGCCACCTCGATGTCGTTTTCGCTATCTTCAGTAAACTTAAACTTTGTTCGCTCCTCAGTATTCAAAACTCTGTATTCCTCATGCTTATCTTTGTATAACACCATCGATTCTTCCATAGTAATACCTTCGCTGCTGCCAAAGGATCTCTCAGCTAGATCATCTACAACCATGACATCCAAAGCTCGCTCCAATTTTAAATGCTTAGCAGTATCCCGAGCACGTCCCGCTGGCGAAGAATAAATTGCATCAAATCCGATTTCTTTAAACTTCTCACCTAAGGCCTGCGCCTGTTTGATTCCAAGTTCAGTCAGTGGCGAATCCACACGTCCCTGTAAGCGGTTTTCAGTATTCATTTGAGTTTGACCGTGTCGAACTATATAAATTATCGTTTGATTATCTGACATATTTCTAGTATTTTATTTTTTTAAATAAACAGTAAACTCGCCTTCGACATAGTTAAAAATTATTTGAACATGCTTTGCAAAAGTTTTGCAAAAATCTAAAACCTCTAAAGGATCGTAAGTTATATAACCCTTATGTTCACCGAAAAAATCTTTGTTCAGCATATTAAAGCCAACGCCTTTTTTTGCCAGCTTATACATTGCTTTAATCTGATTAAAATAATACTTCTTGCCGCCTGCAACATCGAAAGTTAAAGAACCCGCAGCAAAAGCGTAATCAAATTTATCCTTTATTGCGTTTAGTTCAATGCATTCGAACTTTGCTTTGGGATATTTCTTTGCAGACTGCTCAACAAAAACAGAGACTACATCAATACCAGTGTAGCTGATATTTTTAAACCTTTTACTTAGATATCCATACAATCCGCCCAAACCAGAGCCAAAGTCTAAGACTTTCTTACCGTTCAAATCACCAATTTTTGATAAAATCTCAAAACGGGTCTTTTGGTCTTTATTACTTTCCCAATCCACGCTTTGGGCGTCTTTTAGTCCAAATTTTTTTAATTTACGGCCATAAAACTGGTTTATTCGCTTTTTGTCTGTAGTAGTCAATTGCATACCTATATATTAGCTAAATCTGGCCAATTAAGCGATTTAATTGCCAAAGCCGGCCTTATCTATATGCTAAAGAACATGTCCGTATGAATAGGCTCAAATTTTGCTTCAGATAATATTGAGTAATCTCTTGTTTCGCGGGTGTAGTGTTGACAAAATATTCAAAGTGTGATTTAATTAAGGAATAAATACATTAAGGACTTGTTTCTTTTGCTGCCGTATTCTAAATTCTGGCCCAAAGACGCGGGTCAGGATTTTTAGTTAAATATGGATATCATAGAAGAGATTGCTAGCCCTACGGTTAGCTCCACAGATAATTTCGATGGCTTAGGCATTGCGCCAAAGCTTTTAGAAATTTTAGATAAACAAGGCTTTAAAAGCCCAACACCGATCCAAAAGCAGTCAATTCCGATTGCTATCACTGGAAAAGACATCATGGGCATCGCCCAAACCGGAACTGGAAAGACCTTAGCTTTTGGTATTCCAATGCTTCAGCGATTAGTTGCAACTAAAGGCAAAGGTTTAGTTGTATTGCCAACTCGTGAATTAGCAGTACAGGTAAATGAAGCTTTGCAAAAACTTGGCAGACCGCTTGGTTTAAAAACTGCTGTGCTTATCGGTGGCGAATCAATGCACCGTCAAATTAGAGATTTAAAATTCCAACCGCACGTCATCATCGCTACTCCTGGTAGATTGATTGATCACGTTGAATCTAAAACAGTAAAATTAGACACTGTCAGCGTTTTAGTTTTAGATGAAGCGGACAGAATGTTAGACATGGGATTTGCACCTCAGCTTAGAAAGATTGTTGTGCATTTACCAAAAGAACGACAAACAATGTTGTTCTCAGCAACTATGGAACCTGAAATCGTTAAGATTGCCAGTGCCTATTTGCAAATGCCAATCCGCGTCGAAGTAGCACCACAAGGTTCTACTGCGGCTAAGGTTACTCAAGAGATTTTCTTTGTACACCGGGAAGATAAACCACAGTTGTTACAAAAGATTATCGCTGATTACAAAGGCAGCATTTTAGTTTTCGTCCGTACAAAGTTTGGTGCGAAGAAAATTACTCAGAATTTAAAAACAATCGGCGTACTAGCAGCCGAAATTCATTCAAATAGATCTTTGAGCCAAAGACTAGAAGCCTTAAATGGTTTCAAGCTTGGTAAGTATAGAGTTCTTATTGCTACTGACATTGCCGCTCGCGGTATTGATGTAGTTGGCATCGAATTAGTTCTTAACTACGACTTACCTGAAAATGCTTCTGACTACGTTCACCGTATCGGTAGAACAGGTAGAGCAGGCCATAGCGGCCATGCAATTTCTTTTGCAACTCCTGACCAGCAAAGAGACATTAAAGATATTGAACGCTTAATAAAAAAATCTCTAACTATATCCCCTGTTAAAGATTTACCAAAGCGCGATCCTGCACAAGCCTTTACCCAACCCGTACAGCGCGGTGCCGGCGGCAGAGGTTTTGGTGGCGGTGGAGAAGGTCGTAGAAACGACCGCGGTCCACGAAGATCTTTTGGCGACAAGCCAGCCTTTGGTTCTAAACCAAGCTACGGCTCAAAACCTAGTTTTGGTAATAAACAGTTTGGCAGCAAACCAGGATTTGGCGATAAGCCAAGTTTCGGCAGCAAGCCTAGCTACGGATCCAGATCTGGCTCTAGCAAGCCTGCATTCGGCAGTAAACCAGGCTTCGGCCGTGGTAAGCGCCAAACCGATCAAGAACGTGCAAAGAAAATGTACTGGGCTAAAATCAAGCCAGAATAAATTCAAAATTAAAAATCCCGACCAAAGCGGTCGGGATTTTTTTGTGTTCAACGTTCTAGCTACTTTGCGCGTTTTAATTTAAGCACTTCGTGCCAGCTATTTAAAGAATTTAACTGCTTATCCAAAGCTTCCTTAAAATGCTCATTTACTAACGTACCATCTTCGTTAATAGCTTCTTGAGCTTTGGCAATATTAATAATTTCTTGAAGTGTTACAGCACCTTGAGCGGTCAAAAGATTTCGCAACAGCTGTGTCATTCTAACGCCAGCATAAGGACCGCCTGAATAACTAATAATAGCAGCTGGCTTTTCTTTAAATTGAGCGTAGACATAATCTAAAGCGTTTTTCAGAACTCCTGAGTAACTGTAATTGTATTCTGGCGCAACAAAAATAAATGCATCAAACTCACTAAGCTTGGCGCCCCATTGCATTGCAGCTGGATTAATAAAGTTACCTTTTGACATGATCGGACTTTCTGGCTCATCAAAGAACGGCAGCGGATATTCTTTCAGATCCAGCAATTCGATATCTATATTTTTTGCTCGCGCAGATTCTAAAACCCACTTGGCAACGCGTTCACCAAGACGAACTTTTCGAACACTGCCGAGAATAATTGCTGTTTTCATTTTATTTATAGTGCTAATTTATCTGCGTAGAAATGTTCCTCAATAACCTTACCGTCTTTTACTTTATAAAAGCCGTATTCTCTCATTTGCATCCGAGCACCACCTTTTGGGGTTACATCCATATCAAATATTAACAAGAAACTATCTTTGCCAACATAAGCTTCGGTAACACCGCCGCCATGTACTGCGTCAAAGTGATTCATTGCGCCCTTGGTTTTTTCTATTACCGCATCCAAACCAGTCGCGGAATATCCATTTTGTTCAAAGGAAACCACATCCGGTGCGTAAAGCTCTTGCTCCGCTTTAACATTCTCGCCAGCCTTTACATATTCGATCAGTTTCTTTACTAATTCTTGAGTTTCCATTAAATTTTTACCTTTCATTAATTTCTTTGACTATATTTTTAGTATCTACTATACTTTGTATAGTGTCAATAGTTAAAATATATGAAAGCACTTAAATCCAAAAGCAAATTGCAAAAACCACTATGCTCAGTTCATAAAGCGGTCGATTTAATTGGCAGCAAATGGACGATTTTAATTTTGCACCAACTTTGCAGCGACAAGCGGGGTTTCAACGAACTACTTAAAGGCATTCAAGACATCAACCCACGAGCTTTATCTGCGCGCTTAAAAGAAATGGTCGACAGCAAGCTAATTACAAGAACACTCCACCCCGATTCCAGACAGGTGGAGTATGCTTTAACCAATAAAGGCGCTAGCTTAAAATCGATTATAACTCAGCTAGGAAATTGGGCTGATACTATTTAAGCATCGCGTCTGTAAGTTCGCCAATGCCAATTTTCTTTTCTGCAGAATAAGGAATTACTTTGTGATCACCTACCAAAGCTTGGATAGCTGCCAAGCTTTTTTTATATTCAGAATTTTTAAGCTTGTCTATTTTGTTTGCTACGATCACAATTCTCTTTTCTCGATCCTCGAGCCTGCGCAGCATTTCTTTATCGTAGTCGGTTAAACCAACCTTCGCATCGATAATCAAAACAACGTTTTTGTGATCGACGTTTGAATATAAAAGATACCAATAAATTAGTTTGCGTAAGTTATCGCGGTCCTCTAAAGAAGCTTTGGCAAAACCATAACCTGGCAAATCTACAAGATAAAAAGCTTTATTGATAAAAAAGATATTTATCTCTTTAGTTTTTCCCGGTTTAGAACTGGACTTTGCCAAGTCTTTCCGATTAACTAAAGAATTGATAACGCTAGATTTTCCTACGTTGGAACGGCCGATAAAAGCAACCTGAGGTACTTCATCTTCTAGAATTTCGTCTTCCCCGACAACCCCCTTAACGAATACTGCTGATTTGATTTTCATACCCTTATTATAACTTAGCCGAGGTTTTTATGCACTCCTGCATTCTGACCGGCAATATAACCTGTGGTCCAGCAAATTTGTAAATTATAGCCCCCAGATGGACGGTCAAAGTTCAGAATATCTCCGGCTAAGTATAAATTTTCATAAAGCTTGGATTGCATGGTTTTAAAGTCTACTTCTTTAAGAGATACTCCGCCGGAAGTAATAATTGCTTTTTCTACTCCAAGGAAACCGCTAACTGTCATCGGCAAAGCTTTGATTAGTTTTAAAATTTTTAAGCGCTCTTCTCTACTTAAAACATTTACTTCTTTTTCTCCATCTATGCCAGTCATTTCCAAAACAGTAGCGATCATTTTAATAGGAACGACTTCACCAAGACTGTTTTTTATTTTTTTGTTTAGTAATCTCGACAAAGAGTCTAAAGTTTTTTTATCTAACTCGCTTAAATCCATTTCAGGGCATATATCAAGTTCCAATTGAACCGGACCATATTTAAATAATTCTGCTATATTTTGGCTCATATTCAAAACAAGGGGCCCACTAAGACCAAAATGAGTCAGCAAAAGCTTGCCGCTTCTGCTCTCTTGTTTTTTTCCATCCTGAAATACGGAAAGTTTTGCATTCATAAAACTTAAACCAGATAAGTTTTTAACCCAATCTTCTTTGATTTTTACTGGCACTAAAGCAGATCCTGCTTCTTCTATCGAATGGCCCATCTCCTTTAACCATTCAAGGCCCTCGCCGGTAGAACCTGTTTCCGGGCGAGACTTGCCGCCAGTTGTAATGACAAAATTATCCGCGCTAATCAAACCCGTTTTTGTTTGCACCGATGTAATTTTATTACCAGCAAAGTTCACCTTGCTAACTGGCGAGTTGTATAATATTTCTACTTTATTTTTCTTCAAATATTCTACCAAGACTTTCCAAACGTCTTCAGCTTTATTGCTAACAGGGAAAGCTCTTTTTTCTGCTTCAACTTTTAGAGGCAGGTTCTTTTCTGTAAAAAAAGCCATCGCGTCTTCCACACCGAAACGGGAAAAAGAACCAAAAAGTGCTTTGCCCTTTGGTCCGTACTTTGCTACTAGTTTTTTAACATCAAATTCAGCGTTGGTAATATTACAGCGTCCACCGCCAGTTATCAAAAGCTTCTTGCCAAGTTTTGGATTCTTTTCTATCAGAATAACTTTTGCACCCAGCTCCGCTGCCCGGCCTGCGGCAATCATTCCTGCTGGTCCGCCGCCTATTACTGCTAAATCATATTTCTTTTGCATACTTATAGCTTATCAAATAAATCCTTACTTCGCTAAAAAGCAGCCGACAGAGTGGTCGTTAACCATTCCTACCGCTTGCATGTATGCATAAACAATGGTTGGCCCTAGAAACTTAAAACCTCTTTTTTTAAGGTCCTTTGCGAAAGTAATCGCTTCTTCGTTTGTAGTCAGGTAATCCCCGGCTTTTTTAATCTTATGTTTAATAACTTTGTTACCGACAAAACTCCACATATATTTTGAAAAGGTTCCAAATTCTTTCTGAATTTTCAAAAATTCTTTAGCATTACCAATTGCTGCTTTGATCTTTAGATTATTTCTAACAATTCCTGGATCGTGCATTAAACGTTTAAAGTCTTTGGCGGTAAACTTAGCTACTTTTTCGGGATCAAAACCAGCAAAAGCTTTGCGATAATTTTCTCTTTTACGCAAAATGGTTAACCAACTTAACCCGGCTTGAGCACTTTCCAAAACCAGAAATTCAAAAATCTTTCGATCATTTCGAACTGACCTACCCCATTCTTTATCATGGTATTTTTCATATAACGGGTCCTTAGAAACCCAAACGCATCTTTTCATAAAATTTACAGTGCTTTATCAATATATCAAAATAAAAGCCAACCTTGCGATTGGCGAAACTATCTAAGATAGCAGAGGGCTTAGCTCCGCAATGGTTTTTTGTGGATCCTCAACTTCTAAGACTAGTTTTTGATAACGTTCGTCTTTTAAAGTAATAACGATGGTATTTATAGGATTATGTACGTCCCAAAATGCCCACTCTTTGTGCTGATAAAATGATCCTGCCGTCAAAACCCCTGGAAGATTAGAACCAGGCAGCCTTAAACCATGCCACCAACCATGAGCGATTTCCGGATTATAAATAACACTTTGAATATGCGCCAAGGGAATACTCATGCGACTTTTTAAAGCCCAAACCTTATCAAAGCCTTCAATGATAATTTCTAAACTGCCATTCTCTATTTTTAGTGTAGTCATAAATAATTTATAAATTCTTAAATACCATCTATCTTGCTAATCCTTCAATGTTGGGTAATCGTGAGGCTTCGGCGGCTCGATTAAGTAAGTTAACAGCCATCCGACAATACTATTCATCACGACTAGTCCGGCGATCATGTGGATGCTCCACCAGCTGTGATCCTGCCATGATGAAACTACGATGTACGGCACATAAAAAACCGCAGGGATTAAAAAGCCAAAGATTCGCAGGTAAATATGTTTATTATACCGTTCGTAAAATAAGTGGTATACAATTTCCGTGAAAATGCCCGCTATCGCAGCAGAAATCAAGAATTGAAACTGCCCGCCCATTAAACCAATCCCGACACCTTCCGCCATAAGAATTGCGAACAAGCTTCCCTTAGGAAACTTGAAAAATTTTAGGGTCGAGAAAAGCATTGCGCAGAATATGAATGTACGCAGGATACCCCCGGCCAAAGCCGCCGACTGAATATAAGATACTCCACCAATTACCGGCGTTCCGCTCGAAAGCCACTGAGCATAATATGGATGACAGTACTGAATAAAAAATATAAAAATTAGGTAAGTATATGTAAACCCTAGTACCGGAACAATCGGCTTTACTAGTCGTTCTCTTTCCTTGTGCCAAATAGGGCGAAGCAAGCAGCTGACTACCAACATTCCGCTGAATGCAAGCAATAGATGCGGAGGACTTAACAATGCATCTACGCTCTCTTCGAATCCCAAGAAGTAATGCCAGCCAATGTCGCAAGCAACAGCAACGATAAAGAGCATAATACCCCATGCCGCCCGCAAGTACATTTTTGGCAGACTGTGCGAAAAGGGATTGCCGCGTCGAATGTTTCTATATGCCAAAGCCACTACATACAATCCGGTAACAAATACGCCTGCATACAAGAACAGGTGAAAAGGGTTAAAAAGAGTGTCCATACCCATCTCTAGATGATGGTGGTGCCATCCATCAGCATAAACCGCGATGATCGGCCAAGCAAGCAACCAAGCAAATATAGTATTCTGCAGCTTTGTCGATATCGGATAATGTCGTGAGTCCATATATTAAAATTTTATTTGTGCTTGCATTTTGGCTGCCCGGGCAGGGGTCGAACCTGCGAATGTGGGATTCAGAGTCCCATGCCTTACCACTTGGCTACCGGGCAACGATCTTTGCGATGCGATCATTTTGCTTAGAATTTGCCTGTATATATTATCAGTATCCAGCGAATTGCACAATTCCCTTTTAACTGCTTTAGCACTATACTGTTTGCATGACAGCACAACACATATTTTATATATTGGGTTCAATCGCTTTTGGTGGGTTTGTTATTCTCTTAATAGTATTTATTGCTATTATGATTAGCATCAATCGACAGATTCGAATGCTCAGTTATCGTTTTCATCTGATTGCTGATGAAATTGAAGGCTTAATTGAAAGTGGAAAAAGCTACGGTAGGTACCTGGGGGCAAACGTTGGCGTTAGCGTTTTGGGGAAAATTCTAAAAATGTTTAGAAAATAATCGAAAGGAATACTATGGGACATAGGCATGATGATCATGGCAAAGCAGTGGGCTTGGGAATCTTAGGTTTTGCTTTAGGCGCAATTGCAGGGATTTTTTTAGCACCAAAGTCTGGAAAAAGAAATCGTGAAGATTTAAAAAACTGGACTTCTGAGATGTCTGATGAGATCAACACTCGAGTTCGTGACGCAAAGGACATGACTGTAGATAAGTATAACTCAACAGTTGATGACGTTGCTGAAAAATACAAGAAACTGCATGAGATTAAAGATAGCGAATTAGAAGATTTCGTATCTGATCTAAAACAACGTTGGAATCGAATCAGAGACCAGTGGAATGACGACAAGCGCTAAATTCTGTATAATTAATACATGTTTAGACTTATAAAGCTTTTGTTCTATATTATATTCTTCGTAATCGCCGGATTTCTTTGGTGGTTTTTACCGAAATATAATTTTATTCACAAAAATCCACAATATTGCGTCAATCTTAGCCAACACATTTTATATTGTGGGGCAGACAGCAATATTGAATCATTTTATAACTTGATTCATAAATAAAAAACAGGCCGGGGTCCTGCCCCTCAGCCTGTTTTTTTATTGATGTCTTGTTTACTTGGTATTCGCTTTGCTAAATATCGCAAACATTCCCCAAACTCCCAATGCCAGGTTCAGCAGCAAAATATATACCGGAATATCAAACTGATCATTAAATGCGAACCCAACTATTCCGACTGCCAGTAAAATACTAGCAGAAACTCTTGTGTAGGCGTGAATATTTTTATTCATGTTCGGCTTCGTATGCTTTTTTAGTTGATTCTAATTCCTGAAGCGCACGAGCTTTATCACTAAAGCCTTTTACTTCAACATTTTTCTTCTGTAAAGCTTTATAGGTTTCAAAAAAATTCTTTATTTCCGCAAGCTTATGCTGAGGCAAATCATCGATAGATTGAACATCGTTAAAGCGCGGATCGCCCGTAGGCACGCAAAGAATTTTGTTATCAATATCGCCGCCATCAATCATGTCCATAAAGCCAATCGCTCTTGCAGTGACAATTGCACCTGGAATGATCGCATTGGTTGAAAACAAAACCGCATCAGCGTGATCACCGTCTAAAGCGCGAGTTTCTGGAATGAAGCCATAGTTTGCTGGAAAGCGCTGAGAACCGTATAAAACGCGGTCTAGTTTAATTACATCAAGCTTCTCATCGTATTCATATTTATCCTGGCTTCCTTGAGGGATTTCTACCACAACGTTGAAAGCTTCCATTTCGCCAAAAGGCAAGTCTTTGATATTCATAAGTTCTTTTTAATTATCTATATTATACCATATCTGAATTTAAGCGATTACTCCCCCGCCCAAACACTCTTTTCCAGAGTAAATCACCAGGCTTTGCCCAGAGGCCACCGCGGTTTGAGTCTTGGAAAACTTAACAGTGTAGAGGTCTGAGCCGTTCATTTCGATCAGCACATCCTGCAAATCTTGCTGATGCCTAAAACGAGCGATAGCTTTAAACGGAAATTTTTGTGGCTTGTTAATCCAATTTACGCCGCTAATCTGCAGTTGCTTGGTCTGTAGTTGAACATCATTAGGATCGTGCGAGACCACCAAAGTATTGGTTTTCAAATCCTTTTTTACAATGTAATAAGGTCCGGATCCACCAATACCCAAACCCTGGCGCTGACCAACTGTGTAAAACGCAATCCCCTTGTGTTCACCAACAGCTTTACCAGAAGTATCCAAAACCTTTCCAATTTTAGGTTTGATCTTTTGATTCAAAAACTTATCTAAGCGGATCTTGCCAACGAAACACAAACCCATACTCTCTTTACGGTCTGAGTTTGGAAGGGCAAGTTTTTGAGCAAGTTTTCTTATTTCAGATTTTTTGTAGCCACCAATTGGAAACAAAATATGTTCGAGCTGCTCAGTTTTTATATTATAAATAAAGTAAGTTTGGTCTTTAAATTCATCCTTAGAACGAATCAGTTTACCATTTTTAATTTGAGCATAATGACCAGTGGCTAAATAATCAAAGCCCATGCTAATTGCTTTGTCATACAGCAACTTAAATTTAATTTCTTTATTACACATCACATCCGGGTTCGGCGTACGCCCTTCGGAATATTCTTTAAAAAAATATTGCATCACTTTGTCAGCGTATTGCTTTTCGAAATCAAAAGTATGCATTGGAATGCCCAAGTGCGCCGCAACCCTTAAAGCTTCTCTGCGATCATCAATCCAAGGACATTCATTTCGAAGTAGCCCTGTAGTTGAACTCCAGTTCTTCATAAAACCAGCTTCTACCTGATAACCTTGCTGCATTAGTAAAACAGCGCTTACTGCGGAATCTATTCCGCCGGAAAGCGCTATCATTACTTTTTTATTTGTTTTAGAATTTTTCTTAGTTGTCATCTATTTTTACTGATTGTCCGGGCTGCAAAACAGAACGTTGATTAGAATCATTCGTACTTTGCTGAACCGGCATTGGAACTAAATTATCAGGAATTTCATCAAAGGATTCTAATTGCTGCGGTTGAACAATTGGTGTTTGAATAGGCTCTGGCTTAGCCGAGGCAGGCTCTGAAGCTTTTGTTAAAATAGGTTCATCAAATTTTAAGCTTTCAAAAGATTTCAAAAATTGATCTTCGGTTTTCTTTGAACCCTGGTGCAAATCTGCAACTTGATTCCAAATTGGGTTTTCCTTCTTGGAATTTTGAGGCTTGTTCTGCGGTTTATTTTGCTGCGGCTTTGGGGCTTGGGATGGACGGTCTTTTCTTCTTTGCTCATGCCTGCGCTCTGGCATTGGCGCCTCTGCCTGCATTCGCATCGTTTCGGTCTTTACCGCTGGCTGCTGCACTAAAGCTTGCGGAACTGATCTAGCGGGCACCGATTCTTCTATTATTACAGGATTCTCGATTATAGTATTTTCAACAAAAGCAGGAACTACTGATTGCTCTTTGTTTTCTGCAGGCGCTTCTTCCGGCAACTCCAACTCTTCTTCGTTAGAATGTTCAAAGTTCGCATGACTTGCGATCACTGCTGCCTGCTCATGATAATCTTGACCCATCCAACGCATAATTTTTTCCTCTACTTCTGCAACTGGATTTGCATAGCGCTCTCTGGAAACTCGAATAACTTTTTCCGTTGAGTCAGTTCGAACGTATGTACTTGGCGGCAAAGTTTCTGCAGTAAAAGGATCGGAAGCAACGCCGTTAATCATTAATTTCAATAAAATTGTATATTTTGGAATATTTACCAAATCGTTTTCGGTAAACAGCGGCATGAATTCGTTCTCTAAAAACTCAGCGTCAGCCGCGCCAATTCTAAAAGTAATCATTGTGCCGACGTTACCAAAAACTGCATCTCGAACTTTAGTATTTTTTTCTTGAACCAATTGACCAATATACTGGTGGGCAATGATCAAATTTAAATGATATTTTCTCGCTTCAGATAGAATTGTCGCAAAAGACTCGGTAGCAAAGTTCTGAAACTCGTCGACATATAAATAAAAATCCGCGCGATCATCTTCTGGAATGTCCGCTCGAGAGAAAGCTGCGAGCTGTAGTTTAGTAATAATCATCGCTCCAAGCAACGCTGAATTATCTTCTCCAACGCGTCCTTTGGAAAGGTTAACTAAAAGAATTTTCTTATTATCCATCAATTCACGCAAATCCAAAGTGCTCTTTGGTTGGCCAACAATGTTCCTAATAATACCGGAAGATAAAAATTGTCCAACTTTATTTTGGATCGGAGCAATTGCTTCCATTCGATATTTTTCATTCCAGTTTGCAAATTCATCAACCCAAAAGGATTTAACCATCGGATCTTTGATGTTGTCTACAATCTTCTTGCGATATTTTTTATCAACAAGTAGTCTTGAGATTCCTAACAAAGTGTTCCCTGGCGAATCAAGCAAAGCTAAAATCGAATTGTTTAAAATATATTCCATACGGGCAGACCAAAGGTTTGCCCAAATTTTAGTAAACACCGACATTAAACCTGAAGCGACCAAATGCTTATACTTTGGGTCAACCGACTCCAAAATATTAAAAGCAATTGGAAAATCCATGTCCGCAGGGTTTACATAAACAACATCATTAATACGCTTTGCAGGAATATAATCTAAAATCTTTTCAATTGCATCTCCGTTTGGATCTACGAAGCAAACGCCTTCGCCATTAACAATATCTTGGATGATCATATTTTCGATCATGTTGGTTTTGCCCATACCAGTTTTACCAACGATATACATGTGCTTGCGGCGATCTTCACGTTTTATACCAAAAGGCACCTGCCGATTACGGAAGTTTGTTCTAGCAAATAGAGTTACTTGATTTTCAGATGCTTCACTCATGTTTATATTCTAACTCATTATTGGTAAGTTTGCAGGCGGCTGACCTTTTTTAACATCAATTCTCTCGACTGGCGCAGTGCCAATTGTAGCCAAAGGAAAGTGATAAAGCGTTGCCAGTTCTTCGGTATTCATAACCATCGGGTTTGCCCCAATCCACATGCTTCTGCGAACGTAACCCTTTAGGAATAAATGTTTTCTTTCAACATTCACAAAATCCACAAAAGGTTTTTCTAAAGCTTTAAAAAGTTTATAGTTATAGTTGGTCCAAGTTCCTGAAACGTCCGGTTTCAAATTGTTTGTGACAATTCCGCCGAAACCGCGCATTGCGCCGATCATCGCACTTTTCTTTGAGCCGTCAAATTTGTCTTTTGGCGCAATATATAAATACTTAATTTTAACCTGATAACCTGGCTTAGTAATCTTTGTTTCGATCGCCTTTAAAATATTTCTTTCACCTTCAGACATTCGCAAAACTTTCGGCTGATCGGGTTTTTTATCGTCGTGACCGCCGTGTCCACCCTCGCCTCCAGCAATTACCTCAAACAATGTTTTTTCGCTACCCCAGTTTACAAAAGGAAAGATCCGATCTACCCAGGTTGCTTTGTGCGGCACCGGTTCTTCTTTTAATTTTTTCACCACTTCCTGAACATGTGGCACCCATTCATTATCCGCAACTGGGCGAATAATTATTTGCATTGCCAAAAGTTCATGTGCTTCTGCTCTGCTTAGCGCTTCCAACATTGAGGTTAAGGGGTCCAAAATTGGCACTTCGGCGCTAGGATGTTCAAATTCCCTCCAAGTTTTAATTGGATAGGCGTAGTCTCTGGTCATTTTAAATTCAGTGCCCCATAAATCCCAAGTGGCATGATGCTGATCCCAATGTTCCAAATTCTTCATATAATCCTCAACTTGAGAGATTTCGGCATTTGGATATTGGGCGTAAAAAACGCTTTGAACCAAATTGATCAGCTTTTCAGGAGTTCGTACAATATAAGAAATTTTTCCACCCAAACTGACAATCTCAAAAGAAATCCAAAGCTGAATTTTCCCTTCCAAATGAATTTCTGCCCAGGTAAAATTTCCGTGCATCGCATGGAGGTTGGCAAAAATTTGTTCAACTGCCAAGTTGCTTTGTAAGTTTTCTTTTTCAATCTTGATATGCAAAAAGACTGGCGTATTGGACATGATAAAAGCGCCATTGATCCGGTCCATGTAAAGCTTTCGAAGCATTACATAAACTAAAATCGCAAAAATAACCCAGGCGCCATGCGAAAAAAAGAACCAGGCGGACGAGGTCATCTCTGTCAGTGCTTGAGCTATTGTTGCAAAAATTTCCATTTTTATTTCAAGATTTTAAATACCACCCAAAACAAACTATCTCATTACCAGATCGTACTTATTTTTATGGATCTTGGCAAAAATCTGCTTGTTTGAAAGCGCAACCAAAACTGTGTTTCTCTTAACCATGCGCTTTTTCATAACTTCATTGATAATTTCTTCTCTGCTCATTGGGCCGTTTGTTTTTCTAAGAATTTCAATAATAACATCGGCAACGACACCTTTTTCAAAACCCCATTCGGTTAAAGCATAAATTCCACGTCCAACCAAAACAAAGCGCGGGTCTTTGATAAGTTCGTTATGCACGCTTTCTTTGTTTGCAACTCTCTTATCAAAACCATGCTTATTAATTAAAGCAGTGATTGCGGAATAGTGTTCAGGCTTACCTTCGTGCTTTAAGACAATATATGCCTTGTCGCCGACATCTTTAGGTTTAATTTCTCTCCATTCATTTAAACCATATTGGCCAAATGGATTTTTGGAAATTTCTTTACTAATTTCAATATAATTTTTTAGAACCTTTTCGTTTAGTTCTAATTGATTATTCTTGTAAATTTCTGTCTGGCGAAGTTTATCAATAAGCTCAAGCTCGTCCAAAGGCTTGCCTTCAGCCTTCAATATTGCCTTTGCAGAATCAATGATACTAAGGAAAAATTCATGGTTATAAGTAACTGACGCCCAAGCATTGTGCAGCATTTCGCTTTCTTTCACTTCCAATAGTTCTTCTGCAATATGTAGCAAGAAAAGGATCGAGCGCTTCTCTTCTTCAGTGGCTTCCATCGAAAGCATTTTGATAAGCTCAATTTCTTTGATTATTTTACCGCAATCACTGATGATATGCGCTAGCATCTTAACAGCTTCGGAGAGCTGTTGTTCATCGAGCTTAGAACGTAAAAATTTGATCGAATCTTTTTCGATCTGGCGAACACGCTCACGAGTAAGGTTATGTTCTTTGCCAATCGCTTCTAAAGTTCGTGGAGAAAAGGCAAGAAGCCCAAAACGCTTCGCTAAAATTTGGCGATCACGTTCTTTTAACAGGTTTAAAATGCGACTAGCTACTAAAGCTGGTTCAAAATTTTGTAATGAAACGCTCTGTTTGCTATCGATAATCTTATCCAAAATACCTGATAAGGCTTTTTTTTGTTCTTCGCTGTTTTCCGACGAGTTTTCCATATGCCCGTACTATATCATAAACTTTACAAACCGTCAAGCGTGAGTCATAATGACCAAAAATGATTGAAAAAGGCTAAGATTAAGGGATTTACCAAGAACCGCCTCCTCCACCGCCAGAACCTCCTCCTGAATACCCTGCACCATTTCTACCACTACTGTAGGTGGAGGCGCTAGCTACTCCAGAATTTAGATTGCCAATAAAGTTTGCCAAAATTAAAGTATTAATTGGCGCGCCATAACCATAACGGCTATCTTCATACCAACTTGGAGTGATTGCTAAGCTTTCGAATTTTTTCGCCCATTCCTTCTCAATGCCAAAAGCCATCGCGTAAGGCAAAAACTTTTCGAACATCTCTGGTTTAAGAGACGGAGCATTTAACAACCGCAATCGATCTGATTCGGTTAGTGTTAAGAAATCTTTGAACCCTAAAATCTTTTTAAACAATTCAATACCGCTAGGAGTTACATTGTTTAAATTGCGATAGTAAGCGATTATGAAAATTAAACAAATAAGTGGCACGGAAATTATTAAAAGTGGCCGAAAAGCGAAGGCCAAAGCAAAAACGAGAACTCCACCGCCTCCAAATTTAGAAGTATTCTTTAAATTCAGAGCGCTAGCCTTTAAATAGTCTTTATTAATCAATTTAGACCTAAGGTCATCTCCAATCTTTGAATAAACAGAAGCGACGGCTCTGTTATCACTTTTAATATCGGATAATAAAACTGTATCTACACCTGTAAAAAGATAGTCAAACAGTCTTTTATAGGCCGGCTCTAAACCATCGTCTTCTTTAAGCTTTAAAAAAGCATAATCTTCACTACTAAAGACGCTTTGTTTAGGAATATATTTTATTTTTAGATAGCCTTTAACAGCTAGATCAATAAAGATTAGACCAAATTCTTTTTTATCGAAGGATCTGTTCAAAAGATACGCGATGTCAGCAGCGTTTACTTCTTCCGGAGCATCATACCAAGGAGCTATTGGTTGTCCTTTTAATTCTTTAGGAATTATTACTTTACGGTTAGACAAAACAAAAAAGATCGCAAAAATAATTACAAAAAGCCCAGTTCCTATCGGGATCAGAATCCCTAAAATCTTTTGGGTTGTGGTTTTTTTACTTGGATCAACAGGTGTACCAGTCGCCAAATTTGTAACAAGCCTTTTAGGAAAACTGGTATCTATAGTTAGCCCTTGCCCCGGATCGGTTGGCCCGGAAGAAAACACATAAGTGCCGCCATCATCGCTCGAAGTGATTGTGCAAGCGGCTTTTTGCATGTTTAACGTACCAGGGTAACAAGAATTTTGAATCTTCGGAAGCACAGCAGGATCCAGCAGCCAATTGCTTGGCAGTTGCACTTCCGCGCTGGAATACGAAATAGGCACAGTCCAGGCATTGCCAGTGGCATTCCAATAAAATTCATCATAATTGGAGAAGCCGCGAATTACGTTACTAACAGTGTAAGAAATGTCATATTCTTTTTCTCCGCTGATTGTGTTATTTGGATCGCCTATTTTCAAGTGAAGCGCAGAATCTTCACTCTGCGTAAAAGGGTAGGCCATCCCATTGGAGTCTGTCACCGCAACATTGCTGATGCTAATAGTTGGCGCATCTTTGGATGATAAAGTAATGTCTCTAAATATTCCATGGCGCTGATTAGTCCCGAATTCATAAACAATCTTTTCTAAGACATTTACTGTTCCGTCATTATTAATCTTTAGTGTACTAGCAAAGCTTTTAATATCTTCTGAATATGCCGCTTCAGTCTTAACAGGTACAAACGCAAAAACCATAAGCATTAAAAAGCCTATGGTTTGCAATTTCTGTTTTAAAGAAATTATTTGCATTTTATTTAAAATTTTACTTGAACGTTTTGGCGTTCGGTTTCATCTGCTCCAAATGGCTGCTCGGCGCCAAAGCCAAGCATTCCTGCAAATATATTATTTGGGAAAACTTGAATTTTATTATTGTACTCACGAACCGCCGCATTGTAATAACGACGAGCGCTTTGAATATCATTTTCTAAGCTTGAAAGCTGGCTCTGTAATTGTTGAAAGTTTTCAGAAGAGCGTAACTGCGGGTAATTTTCAGCAACTGCAAAAATTCCTGTAATCGCATGACCAAGGTTGTTCTCCGCTGTTGCTCTGTTAGCAAGATTGCCGCCTGCAGACTGCGCTTGTGCGCGAGCATTAGTAACTGCTTCTAGCACGCCACTTTCCTGCTTCATATAGCCTTTAACAGTTTCAACCAGGTTTGGCACAAGATCATATCTGCGCTTTAATTGAACATCGATATCTGCAAAGCTGTTTTTAACAAGGTTGCGTGCGCGAACCAAACCGTTAAACATGCCCACTACCAGCAAAACTACAACAACAATAACTATTAGCCAAATGAACATATGTTTTATTTAATATTTGTTTATATTGTAATCTTGTTTGCTCAATACTGCAAGAAAAAACCTTCGATTTTAATGAAGGTTTTATCAACGATTATTTTTTAGCAATGCATTTAAGATCTGCTATTTATGCGCGTTTAGACTGCCAGCGTTCCCAAATCACAAGGATTGGCGAAGCGATAAAAATAGATGAGTAGGTTCCGGCAATAATACCAATGAACAATGCTAATACAAAATATCTAATTGTTACACCGCCGAACAACAACAAGGAAAGCAAGACAAACAAAACTGTTAAAGAAGTGTTTAATGAGCGAACGATTGTCTGGTTGATACTGTGGTTAACAATGTAATCGATCGGTTGTCCGGCTTCGGTACGTAAGTTCTCTCTAATTCTGTCGAATACCACGATCGTATCGTGAACAGAGAAACCTAACACTGTCAGCAAAGCAGTTACAAACAAAGAATCAATTTCAACTTTAAAGAAATGTCCAAGGATCGAAAACAAACCAACAACTATGAACAAATCATGAACAAGCGCAATCACTGCGGCCCAACCAAATTTCCATGCGGTAATAGGCTTAGTCACCTTACGGAATGCATAGCCGATGTATAAAACAATACCTAAAGCGACAAGCAGTAATTGATAAATTGCTTTAGACCGAAGTTCTTGTCCGATGATCGGCCCAATCGAAGTATAAGATTTCTCGGTGAAATCCCCTACTTGCGCTTTGATGTCTGCTTCAAGCTTATCATGTTCAGGTTTTTCTAAAGGTTTAGTTTTTATAATTACATCGCTAGTGCCAGCGGACTGAATTTGTGCGCCATCTGTATCTTTGGCAACAACTGCTTTGATCTGATCCAAATTTGGCGCTTTTGCAAATGAAAGCTGAGTTACAGTGCCGCCTTTAAAATCAATACCGAATCTTAAACCGAAAATCGCTAAAGAAATAATACTTGCAATCAACAATGCGGTTGAAACGCCGAACCAAAATTTATAATGTTTGATGATATTTAGCATTAGAGTTCCTCTGTGGTAGTTAATTCTGTTTTCTTTTCTCTGGAAGCTCCGAACAGCCATGGGTGCGCTAAAATATTATGTCCGATAAACATTCTCAAGAAAGTTTTAGTTACAGTAATTGCAGTAAACAAAGAAATAATAATACCAATTGCCAAAGTTTCAGCAAAGCTTTTAATTGCTGGAGTGCCGAACATATATAGAATTGCAGTAGTAATTAAGCTCGACGCGTTTGAGTCGCGAATTGAAAGCCAAGCTCGATTGAATCCATCTTCTAAAGCTTGGGGCACGTCTTTGCCTAATCTTAACTCTTCCTTAGTTCTTTCGAAAATCAAAATATTTGCATCAACAGCCATACCAATAGAAAGAATAAAACCAGCGATACCAGCTAAAGTTAAAGTCACTGGATGCAAACCACCCGCAAGCATCAGGCCTAAGTAAGACAAGACTGCGATTACTCCAAACCACCAACTGGAGGTTAGCGCCAGCACAAAGAACAGTCCAACCAGAAATACTGCGGTTACAGAAATACCAATTTTATAAATTGCGAAGGATAATAATGCATAAACTACCAAAGCCAGCACTGCTAGTACGCCCGGCAATCGGTAGTAAATAATCATAAATATTACGATCAACAATAGACCAATAATACCTGCTACGGCGCTCTTTTGGATTGAATCTTTACCTAAACTTGCACCAACGTTCTGTTGGGAAATAAGTTTAATTGGTACCGGCAAAGCTCCGGAGTTAAGTCTGGAGACTAATTGCTTCGCATCATCTACGGTAAACTGTCCTGTAATGATTGCTTTACCATCGGTGATTGCACTTTGCACAGTTGGAGTTGAAAGCGGCGCTCCATCTAAGAAAATAGCTACGGGCTTGCCTAAGTTTCTAGAAGTAATCTCGCCAAAAAGTTTTGTACCTTCACTATTAAACTGCAAACTAATTTGCGGCGTATTATCCTGTTGAGAAAATTCAACCGTTGCCGAGGACAAATCTTTTCCGGTTAAGCCAGTAGATTTCCACTGACTGTTCGGATCAATAACTACTTTTCCATCGACAACCTGTCCGGTTGGACTTGGATTTTGCTCTTTAAATTCAAGGAATGGCGTTTGGCCGATTACGCTTACCGCTTGATTAATATCTGTAATACCAGGCAACTCAACAATAATTCGATCGCTACCAGATGTCTCTACTAAAGGCTCTTGAACGCCAAAGAAAAATACTCTGCGTTCAATCGCGGAGCGAACGGATTCCATTGCGTCTTTTCTCTTGTCTGCAGGAATATCTTGTAAGTTACCCTGATACTCTAAATGAGTTCCACCTTGAAGGTCTAATCCTAAATGTGGTTTAAATTCACGTTTTGCAATACCTATTTTCGGCAAACTGATTTTGCTACCCTGTGGCAAGTCGATATAGATCGAGAATGCTGCTATCAACAAAATGAATATGAACGTTAGGTATAATCTGAGGTTTTTTCTCATTGGATAGGTTTAATTTTAGTCTAATATATTTTAGTCTTTTTTAAGCATTTTATCAAGGAAAGCGTTGGTCCAGTTTTGATAACCCAAATCCGATGGGTGAAATTGATCGGCAGCAAAAGTCTTCTGAATATCATGGTAAGTATCCCAGCCAAAATTATGAATATCTACTATTTTTACCCTATTGCCTTCATATTTATCTTGAAAAGTTAGAATTTTTTTATTTAAACTGTTCGCCTTCCAATCAAGCAAATGTCGAAACCACCATGGTATGATCTTGGCATTTTGTAGGCCTGGGACGTCAGTTATATAAATTTTTGCATGGGTATTTTTTAGGATTGTATCAATAATAAGCTGATCATTTTTTAAAATAATGTTACCGCTTACAAAATGTGTTAAGTCATTAGCATTAATTGAAACTGTAACAACGTCCGGGTTATATTTAATAATTTCCGAAAGCTGATGATCAATAACATCTTGGGTCTTTGCACCGATCACGGCAATATTTTTGTATTGAACAGTGTGCTCAGCAGATAAGTTAAGCGCGAGCTTGTAAGTATAGCTATTTTCTACCTTACTCGCACCTTCGCCAACCGCGGTGCTATCGCCTGCAGCAATATAGCGTAACACTGACCCTTGTCCGAATGTCAGGTCCTTTTGCTGAATATCTGCAAGATTGGCATGCTTTAAAATATATTCAAAACGTAAATATGTAAAAGTTGCGTATCCTAAAACTAAAAGTACTATTAACCAGAAAATCATTTTCTTATTTCTTAATTGCTTTTGCATCTAAGTCCAGTAGTTTTTTTAGTTTTTTAAAATCTTTGAAAAAAACTTCACGCAAATTACCAGAATATAAAGGTGCCGCTGGATGCATCATAATCATGTATAATCTGCCGTCAGGTTTACGGAAGAATTTACCATGTTCTTTCATTACCGAAATATTTTTCTCTAACATCGCTAAAGCCGCAACCCGTCCCAGCAAAACAATTACTTTCGGATCGATAATATCAAACTGTTTAATTAAATGAGTTTTGCCGTGCGCAATTTCTTCTGGGGTCGGAGTGGTATGTACCGGCAATCTTTTTACTGGACTAGTGATAAAAACATCTTGATCACTCAATCCAATCTGAGCGATTCCTTCACGAAGCATTTTGCCTGCTCGGCCAATGAACGGCCGACCGGTTTCAGCTTCGTTTTTACCTGGAGCTTCGCCAATAAACATAATATCGGCATCAGCATTCCCTTCTCCGGGCACCGCTTTGCCAATTGTGTTCTTTTTACAAATTGGACACTGTTCTATTTCTTCAGCAACAACCTCTAAGAGTTTTTGCTTTTTTTTAATGTCCATAAGCCATATTCATAATTTCTTCAAACTGGTCGGCTTTAACAGGCTGCACAGAAAGACGGCTGCCTTTTTGAGCGACAACCATTTTTGAAAGTTTTTTATTTTGCTTAACCTCAGCAAGCGTAATCACAGCAGGAAATTTTTCTACAAATTGCACTTCAACAGTAGACCAAGGATTGTGCTCTTTAGTAGCCTTCGGGTCAAAATATTCACTTTTTTTATCAAGCGCTGTTGGATCACCAATTTTGGTTCTCAATATTTTGCCGACCCCGGCAATGCCAGAAGGTTCTGAGCTAGAATGATAAAAGAAAAAATAATCACCGACGCTGATACTGTCCCGCAGAAAATTGCGTGCCTGGTAATTACGGACTTCAGTCCAAACAGTATCTTGGTCTTTTTTAAAATCATCAATCGAATACATTTCCGCTTCTGATTTTAACAACCAATAATTTTTACTTTTATATTTCAATTTGTTTGTATTTAACTATCTAGGCGTGGTTATGGCCTTCATGTCCTGGTTGAGTAGAACTTTGAACTTGTTCGCTTGAACCGTTCTTTTCTTTTTCTTCAGCTTCAATTTTATTGATTTCGTCGTTGATCTTTTTGCTAAAATCTTGGATCTTATTCATGTCTGTAGTTAATAAGCGCGCAACTTTTTCTGGTTCGACATTAGCAAGAATTGCTAAAGCGCTTACAAAAGATGACGTCGTCCAAAGCCTGCGATCAATCATTTCCAAGCTCATTGCCATATCGTAAAACATTTTTTCGTTTTTTGTTGGTTGTTTTTTCTGAAAATCGTTTGCCATATCTTTCCTTTCTAATTAATATTTTCTAATTTAAATGCTAGAATTCCAAATTCCATTATTCTTTCTGGATACCCTGGAAATGACCTATAAACATCTATCATTTCTGATTCACTGGTCGGACCACGCATGATGTCAGGATTTATATCCCAGGGTCTGTACCAATTAAATAGCTCCGTAAAACTTTTAAATCGATTAGCTTTAATCACTTTCTTCGTTACGTTTTCACTGCCGCACACAAATGTTATAGTGTCTTCCGCTTGAATTAATAAATACTCTTTTGAACCAGCTCTAGTTTCAACCTTTTTAACTCCATCCCGAATCAGTTCGAAAGTCTTCTTGTCTACTTCCCTAAAATTTAGAATATGATTAGTCATTTTTAAATTCAATCTTCCAGCATTTGCTAAACCGTCAGGTTAAAAAATTCGTTTAGAATTTCTTTCAAATGTTCTAAATTTTTGTATGCCCTTACTCTTACACTCGGATATCGCTCTGGGGTCATACCCGTAATCATTGCGCTAGCCCTAGAACCCTCTTCGTATAAACACAATATTTTTGCTTCCGGGTGGCCGTAAAGATGTTTGCTACGAGCATACTCGATTTCTCTGCCAGTTCCGGTAGAAGCTGTCGAAACTTCCGCAACCAAGTGGGTGGCTTCATTTATCCAAGCCGTGTCTTGTTTTTCTATGTCTTCTGGCAAAAGATCTTCATATTTTTTATTAATAAATTCTGCCAAAAAAGTATTCGGATTCTGAAGTTGAAAATGTTCGGTGAGTACTTTTTTATCCAAACTCTGAATATGTTGAATAATATCTTTGAATATCGAGGCGCGCGAACGATCTCCGGTTATTGCTCCCGCAAAATATACTTTATGCATTTTTCTTCTCCATAAATTGTTGATGTTCGGGAGAATTGATCATTCCACATTTCTTCCACTTTCGTCCAGATCCGCAAGGGCATTTATCATTGCGTCCGACTTCGCCACCGTCTTCATTCAAAGCCTGAGCGATCGGTGCAGAATTAACCACCAAATCAATCGGCGCCACTTGCTGCGGCACAATTCCAATATGAAAAATTGTGTTGACGATATTTTTATCAATTGCAATTAACAGCCGTTTAAACAAATCAAAAGATTCGCGTTTGTATTCTACCAATGGATCGCGCTGACCATAGCCCCGCAAACCAACAGATTCACGAAGATGTTCCATCGTATCCAAATGTTCCATCCAAAGCGTGTCTAAACTTTGTAACGCAGTCGCCTTTTCAATCTGACGCATTACCCCCGTTTCTGGCATGGCTTTTTCTTTTTCTTCATAACGCTGATGCACCAGATCAATCGCAAAATCAATCAAAGCAAATTCTGCGTTACCAGCTTGATTACTTATCTCTTGCATCTTTGCGGCCTCAGTATTGCCAACTGGAAAAATCATATTTAAGGAATCAAAGAGCGTTTGTAATTCATTTTCAGTTTGAAAATGTGCGCTAATAATCTGACGAATTTCTTCATCAATCAGTTCCAATATTTGTTCTTTTAAATTTGCATCTTCTGCTAACCATTCGCGGCGCTTCTTATAGATAATTTCGCGCTGCTTGTTCATAATATCGTCATATTCCAAAACATGTTTACGAGTATCAAAGTTCAAGCCTTCAATTTTCTTCTGTGCAGATTCGATAGATTTAGAAACTAATCCGTTTTCAATTGGCTGATCATCAGGGATTCCCAAACGTTCCATCATGCTGTGCAAACGATCGCCACCAAATAAACGCATTAAATCGTCTTCTACTGAAACAAAGAATTGTGAAGAGCCCGGATCGCCTTGACGTCCAGAACGTCCTCTTAACTGATTGTCGATACGGCGAGATTCATGTCTTTCGGTACCAATTACTGCCAAACCGCCGGCTTCGCGCACTTGTCTGGCTTCTTCGGGATCAATCGGGTTACCGCCTAACAAAATATCGACCCCGCGACCAGCAATATTTGTCGCCACAGTGATAGCTCCGAAACGGCCGGCCTGAGAAATAATATGTGCTTCGCGTTCATGGTTTTTGGCATTCAACAATTCAAACTGCAAACCGGCTTTACGCAAGTGCTCAGCAAGCAGTTCATTTTTTTGAATTGAAACTGTACCAATCAGCATTGGCTGACCTTTTTTGTGGCGAGTTTGAACTTCGCGAGTAATCGCAGCAAATTTTCCGGACTCATTTTTATAAACCGCATCCGGTTTATCAATACGCACTAGGGGCTTATGGGTTGGGATCTCTACTACATCTAATTTATAAATGGAGTAAAATTCTTCAGCTTCAGTGTTTGCGGTACCGGTCATGCCTGCAAGTTTTTTAAACATTCTGAAATAATTTTGGAATGTAATTGTTGCTAAAGTTTTGCTTTCTTGTTGGATCTTTACGCCTTCTTTAGCTTCAATCGCTTGGTGCAATCCATCAGAATATCTGCGGCCAAACATTAAGCGGCCAGTAAATTCATCGACAATAATAATTTCGCCGTCGCGAACAACGTACTGCGTATCTCTTTCAAACAAGACAGTGCGAGCACGCAAAGCCTGCTCGATATGGTGCACGGTCGACAGTCCTTCTTGTTCATAAATATTTTCAACACCCAAAAGTTTTTCTAATTTTGCAATTCCTTCTTCTGTAAGCGAAACTGCTTTTTTCTTTTCATCAACAACAAAATCAGCACCGTTATCTAACTTTTTAACAAGCTCTGCAAACTGATAATATTTATCGGTTGGGTCCGCATCCGGCGCTGAAATAATTAAAGGCGTTCTGGCTTCATCAATTAAAATACTGTCGACTTCATCGACAATTGCAAAATGCTGTTCGCGCTGCACCATTTGATTAACATTGCCAACCATGTTGTCGCGCAAATAATCAAAACCATACTCGTTGTTAGTCCCATAAGTAATGTCCGCGGCGTAGGCTTCTTTTCTGGTAACTGAACGCATATGCTTTACATCCAAAACAAAACCCTGAACTTCGCCTTCTAAGCGATCAATCTCTTCTTGTTCTGGTTGATAATTCGGATCATACAAAAAAGATTTTTCATGTTGAATACTGGCCACGCTTAAACCCAAGGCGTGATAAATCGGCCCCATTAAAGAAGCATGCCATCGAGCCAAGTAATCGTTAACGGTTACCAAGTTCGTACCACGTCCAGTTAGGGCGTTCAAAACCAAAGGCAAAGTTGCAGTTAAAGTTTTTCCTTCACCAGTACGCATTTCTGCGATCTGTCCACGATGCAAGGTTATTCCACCAATCAGCTGAACATCATAGTGGCTTTGGCCAATGCTGCGCTTTGCCGCTTCTCTGGTTATCGCAAAAACCTCTGGAAGAAGTTCGTCCAAAGTCTTTTTTTGCTGATCATAATCTTTATCTTTTAACAGAGTCTTCCAAGCTTGAACTTGTTCTTTAATTTGTTCCTCGCTTAAAGCTTCGTATTTAGGTTTTAAATCATTAATCTGATCGACAACTTTCTGTAACTTCGAAACAACCTGTTTGTTGCCGCCAAAAATCTTTTCTAGAAATGCCATTTGTGTCGTTTATATCCTTTTTTTATTAAATGCCGTGGGTTTATTATAGGCATTTTTTAGGGTTAAAACAAGGTTTAAAACCGCTCTAAAACCGCCTTATTTTTAGAGCTTTTGCATTGACTTATGCTATAAACTGTGTTAATATGTTGTTTCTTGAACACCAGCGATCCGTTGGCTTCAACAACGCCTTAAGGAGGCTGTACAAGTGTCTGATTCGATTAACATCCTGATCATCTCGCGCGATCCAAGCATGAATAGCATGTATCCGCGAATCCTAGCGCGGGGTGAGGGTTTGCCGCGCGATAACATCACGATCGTCCAGAACGGCGCCGAGGCAAGGCAGCAAATCCAGCACAACGAGTTCGACTGCCTGATCGTCAGCAACTTCTCGTTCGGCGACATGAATGCCAACGAAATTGCCACCATCTACAAGATGGCGACCCGGCGTGGCTATGCCATCGGAGTTACCGGCGGCGAAGTCGCGGCGTTCAGCTTGAAGCTTTTCCAGCATGTTCTGCCCAAACCGTTCGGGCACATAGCGATGCTGATCAAGCATGTCGAGCTCGCTCGGGATGGCGCACACCCCAATCTGCGGTTGCAAACCGCCTGATCGATCCAGAACACTACGCAAAGACCGGCAAGAGAATTCTCTCTTGCCGGTCGCTGTCTTTTATACGAGCTATTTTAGATCTTTCCGGTACGCTTAGCGCCGTCTCTTCTTCTTTCTGAAACTCTCTTATCTTTCATTTTCATTAGCTGTTCTTTTACTTTTGGCATTAGCAAGTCAATCGCTTCAAACAAATCATGACCATAAGCATCAGCATACACTTCTGACTTCGGCATAATTGTAATTTCTGCTCGATAACGTAAACCATCTCTATTTTTTGACTCAGCTCCTAGTTCCAAATGAACTTTATTTTCTGGGCGCAAGTACTTTTGAAGCTTATCAATATTTTTTTGCGCATATTCTCGAACTGATTCGCTTAAAACCGTATGCGTTACTTTTAGGTTTACATTTGCCATTTTATTTTTACCTTTCTAAATTACTTTTACTTCAAATTCTAAATTAACACCAAACTTAGCTTTCACTTTTTCTCGAGCAATTTCAGCAAGCTTCAAGATGTCTCCGCTTTTAGCATGTCCTTCGTTTATAAAAAAGTTTCCATGCTTTTCTGATATTACCGCATCGCCAACTCGCATCCCATTTAAGCCCGCCTGATCAATCAAGTAACCCGCTGAGGTTCCATGATTTCCAGGCCCAAGAGTCTGTGGAATGTTTTGAAACATGCAGCCGCTGTTTGCAGTGCCATAAGGCTGACTGTCGGAACGACTTTTCATGTAAGAGAGCATCGTTTTCCTAGATTGTTCAACATCCCCCTCTGGCAATAATAACGCTGCTCTTAATGCTACCAGATTTTTCTTTTTAATCAATGAGCTGTCGTAACCGAAATCTAATTGTTCTTTGGTTAGTCGTTGAATTTTTAACCCGGGATCAGCAGGATCTATTACTTCAACCCATTGAACATAATAAGACAGCAAATCATCTTGCCAATGGGCATTATTATATAGCGCGCCGCCTAAAGTTCCGGGCACCGTGCTTAGTTTTTCAAAACCGACTCTGCCATTTTTATTAGCAAATTGATTTATTAAAACTAATAGCAACCCGCTGTCAGCAACGACTAAACCGTCTTCCAGCTTTAAATCTTTTAACTGATTTCTAATAACAACGCCATCAAATCCTTGATCTTGAACTAAAATATTCGTGCCGGAACCAAGAACAAAAAATTTCAATTTGTTTTCATTCGCAAAGCTTAAAGCTTCAACAATATCATTATCGGTTTTTGCTTCAACAAAATACTTCGCCGGTCCGCCGATTCTAAAAGAAGTAAATTTTGCCAGCTGAACATTGTTTTGCATATTATTTTATAAGATTCTTATAAGCGTCTTTTAAATCATAAACCAAAGTGTTAAATGAACCAACTGCCATAACTACTATAACATCATCTTTTTTAACAACTTTTTTAAACTTTTCTAAAGCGTCAACTTTATCTTTTACATAGATAACGTTTGGTTGATTTTTTATAATCTTTTCAACCACCTCGGCAGAACTAATACTGGAAGGAAGTTTTTGTTCACGAGCCGGATAGACCTCAGCCAAATAGACCAAATCTGCGCTATTAAAAGCTTTTGCTAGCTGGTCCAAGGTTTCGCGTGTCCGTGAGTAAGTATGCGGTTCAAAGAAACAAATAATGCGTCTTTGCGGATATTTTTGGCGGGTCGCTTCTAAAGTCTGCCGCACTGCGGTGGGATGATGGGCGTAATCATCTATTATTGCAATTTCATCATTTTCAATGATTTCGTAACGTCGTTTTATGCCGGTATAGCTTTCAGTATAGCCTTTGATTTGCTCAGCTGAAAAGCCGATGCTAATTAAGACCGCAATTGCTGCAAGGTTATCATAGGCATACGGCAACCCGGGCAGCTGGGTGCTAAAAATATCTTCTTTAAGATTTAATAAAGCTTCATTCCAGGTGATTTTGATTTTGAAAGTTCCGTTACTTGGCTCGATTCTATGTGCTTTGATTTCAGCAAAATCTGAAAATCCAAAACCAAGTTTTCTAGCTTTAGTATTTCGAATTACATCGACAACATTTTGATCGTCGGCATTATAAACAATTAAGCTTGTTTCTGGCATCTGCTCAGCCAGAGCGTGAAAAGGCTCTTTGAATGCTTCTAAAGTTGGATAAAGATCCGGGTGATCAAATTCAATATTATTTATTAAAAGAATGTTTGGGAAATAATATGAAAATTTTGGGCTGCTGTTGTTGTATGTAGATTTATATTCGTCCCCTTCCAAAACAAAATCTTTTCCTTTGCCAAAATAGAAGTTTGTTTGAAAATTGTTTAGAACACCGCCGACAAAAAATCCTGAATCATTCAAATTCTTTAAAGCATAAGAAATTAAGCCGGAAGTAGTGCCTTTCCCATGCGTACCTACTACCACGATTCGATTTTTATCGATTGTTAAAGTCCCCAACAATTCCGCGAAGCCGATAATTGGAACGGTCAGGTTTATGGCTTTAACTAGTTCTGGGTTCTTATTATCTACTGCCGTTGTTACAACTACCAAATCAGCCCCTTGAAAATTATCGGCATTATAGCCAATTTTATAATCAATTTTAAACTGATCCAAAATTCCTTTAGACGGCTGGTAAATATCAGCGGCATCGGAACCAGAAACCTCGAAGCCCTTTGCTCGCGCAATACCAGCAGCAGCAGACATGCCAATTCCGCCGATCCCAATAAAATATATTTTTTTTATATTATCTAAATTCATTTTATGAGTTTAATAAAGCTTGAATTTCGGGAATCGCCATTTCTGCTGCTCGACGCCCTTCCATGTACATTGCTTCAGTTTTTTTCAATGCAATATCTCCATAGCCTTTAACATCCGGAGTGATTACAACATCACAGCTAAAATATTCGCCGCGTTTTCTTTCAATTAAAGCGTAGTCCATGGCTCGGTCTAAAATTTGTAAAACGTTTGGGGTTTTGACGTTATCAATAGTCATTGGATCGTCTTCACGTGGAAATAGATAGTTTGTTAAGCGCTTGCCGGTCCGGTAAACGAAGTAAATTGGTTTAGCCAATCTATTATAGTTTCGCTTCATACTTAAAATCTTACTGCCAAAAAGGTTCCTGCTAGTTGCTAAGTCGATTCCAATAATTATATCCGGCTTCCATGCTTTGGCAGCTTCTACTGGAATGATGCTAAAAAGACCGCCGTCTAAAAGAATTTTATTCCCCCAAACCACCGGTTCAAACAAACCCGGCATTGAACAAGAGGCTTTGATCGCACGGGCAATATTCCCCATTGTGAAAACAACTTCCTCGCCATGCACGATGTCCGAAGCAACGATTGAAACAGGAATTGGCAGCTGTTCTAAGTCATCAACGGTAATCAGCGAGCTAAGTTCTTGTTCTACTTTATCTAAAGAAAAAATTCCGCCTTTTTTACTTGGCTCGAACATGTCAAAAAGCTCTTTTTGGTCTAATTCAAAAGCGCGTTTTTTAAGCGCGTCTAAGGTCCCACAGGCATAACTGCAAGCAACAAAAGTTGCGCTGCTGCAGGCAGAAATCATATCAATTTCAATACCATGCTCCTTGAAAACATCTAAAATACCAAAATACATCACCGCGCGGGCGCCTGCCCCAGCCATTGCTAATGCGATTTTTTTCTTTTGTCTGGGTTTTAGATTTATTGGCATAAGGATAAAATTATTTTTGAAATTCGCGCCGTAGCATCAATTGGCATGATTTTCTGAAGGTTATCTTTCAATTGCTTTTGCCATTGAGCATCATACATGATTTTTCTGATTATTGATATTAGAGTTTCAGCATTTAATTTATCTTGATCAAAGCAAATTGCGGCGTCGTTTATATTTAAGATCGTGGCATTGCTTTCTTGGTGGCTATTTGGCATTGGGATAATAATACTTACTTTCTTCAAAGCAATAAGCTCGGTAATAGTTGAGAGGCCCGCTCGTGAAATTACAATATCTGCAACGGCATAAGCTTCATTCATGTTCGAAATTAATTCGTAAGGATGATATCCAGGATTTTTAAAATCTATTCCTTTACCTTTACCGGTCGAATGAATTATATGGCTAAATTTTACCAGTTCTGGCAACGCTTCGAAAAGTATTTGGTTTAGCGCCGCAGCGCCGGTACCACCCCCTAAGAATAAAATTACTAACTGGTTATCATCAATATTAAAATCTTTTTTCATTTCTTTTAAGTCTTTTTTAGGATGGAGCAATTCTTCTCTAACAGGATTACCAGTCCAAATAATTTTTTCATTTCCAGTCTTAGAATTTACAGGAGTCAAAAAGAAGCCGCTGCTAATTCTAAAGTCTTTTAAAGAACTTTCAAAAGTAACTGTTATTTTAGTTGCTAAGGGTGCCACCAACTGATTAGTTAAACTTGGTTGAACATCTTGTTGGTGAATTACTATTTTTTTTCGCAGAAGCCATCCAGCCAAAATAACTGGAACAGAAACGAATCCTCCTGCCGCAAAAATAACATCCGGCTGAAAGGTTTTTATAATTGAAGTGGCTTTTACGAATCCATTAAAAACCTGGAAAGGAGTCAAAAGATTTTTAATTGTAAAATAACGACGCCATTTCCCAGCCGAAATCGCGACAAAA
Organism: Candidatus Doudnabacteria bacterium; assembly: GCA_028286905.1. Classification (GTDB taxonomy): domain Bacteria; phylum Patescibacteriota; class Doudnabacteria; order UBA920; family VMFF01; genus JAQBQP01. The sequence continues at coordinate 287,309 of JAQBQP010000002.1, read as the reverse complement.
GGCAGATGGTACTTTGCAACCATTTCACTTTCCGGTCCGTTTTTCGTGCCAATGAATAAAAATTCGGTTTCAGGAAATTCTGAGTTAATTTTTTGTTGCACTGCAATTAAAGGCATTACCGGACCGCCACTGCCGCCGCCGGTTAGTAAAATTTTCATATTTTTAAGCTGTTATAAGCTTCAATTGTTTGTTCTGCTGCAGTATCCCAAGAGAAATATTGAGCACGGCTATACGCCTGATTCGCGATTAACTCTCTATATTTATCATCTTTGATTAACAAAACTATTTTTTGAGCGATGTCTTCCGGATCCTCGGCATCAAAATAAATTGCAGCATTATCATAAACTTCATTAAAAACTTCCGTATTAGAAACAATTAAAGGAACGCCTAAGCTCATTGCCTCTACTCCGGGCAAGCCAAAACCTTCAAACAAAGATGCTGACACAAATGCCTTCGCGCCCTTAAACAATGAATATTTTTCTTTATCGGTGATAATTCCAGTAACAATTAAATCTTTTCGATATTTAATTTGCTGGGCTTGTTCTAAAATTTCCGGATAGTGCGGGTCAACTTTACCAGCTAATACCATTTGAATATTTAACTGATATTTATCTTTTACAATATCCAAAGCTTTAGTTAGGTTAAGGATATTTTTCTTTCTTTCCATAACTCCAACAAAAATAATATATGGTTTGGAAATTGCGTAACGCTGGCGCACTTCAGTAACATCTGAATCAGTAACTGGCACCGGAATTGCCGCCTCGTAAATAACTTCTATTTTAGATGGGTTGATTTTAAATATTTCCAATATTTCTTTTTTTGAAAAATTTGATACAGTAATTATTTTTTTAGAAGCCAATGCGGCATGCCGGATAACCGCTTTGTAAGCGAGGCGGTGCAAAAATCTGGATTTTTTATTTCCTGGCAAGCGATGATGGATCATATCATGAATTGTCACTACGAATGGCAAGTCATAAGAGATTGGTACGTTGAAATTTAAGAAATGCATCAAATCGATTTTTTCGGAACGAATTAAATTTGGAAATTTTAACTGTTCTTCAAAACTATAATGTTTAAAATCCGCAACTATGATTTTAACATTTTGATGCATATCTAAACCCGCTTTTATAAACTTTAAAGGATCGCATACAAATAAAACGTACTCATTATTACGGTCCAGTTCTAAGATTTTTTTGGCCAGCTCAAAAGAGTACCGGCCAATGCCGTACTCGTTACCTGCCATTCTTAAATCCAAACCTATTCTCATGCCAGTTCCATTAAGTAATTATTTATTTGTTGAACCGTTTTATCCCAGTTAAACTTTTTAGCTTGAACCAGCCCTTTGGCAATAAAATCTTCACGCAAGCTTTGGTTCTCTAACAAAGCGTTTAAAGCAGTAGTTAAATCCGTTAAAGAAGATGGCTCTACTAATAGCGCGGCATCTTCACAAATTTCCGGCATTGATGTGCGGGTTGAGCTAATTACCGGCACGCCGCAGGCCATTGCTTCCAAAGGAACGAAACCAAACCCTTCATAATAGGAAGGATAACAAAGAATCTCTGATAATGAAATTAAATACGGTTTATCTGTTTCATTAATGTAACCGGTCAATAGAATTTGATTGCGCTTCGGAGATTTTTCAATTTGTTTCAACAAATCCTTATAAAGCCAGCCGAGCCTTCCGGCAATTACTAAATTGACGTCCTGATCCTTAATTCTTTCAAAAGCAGCAATAAGCGTAGAAATATTTTTGCGTGGTTCGATTGTACTAATTGAAAGTATGAATCTTTTTGGCAAATTGTATTTTTGTCGTAGCTGTTCTTTGATTTTATTATCCAAATTTTGATTAAAACGCTGGTGATCAATTCCGGAGTAAATGACTTTAATTTTATCCGGGTTAATTTTGAATATTTTTATCAAATCATATTTGGTATACTCCGAAACAGCAAAAATTATATTCGCCCGATCAAAAGATTTTTGATACCGCACAACATGATGCCAAATTCTTCTTTTTAGAGAGTAGAGCTTCGGATGCATTACAGGTGATAAATCATGTACTGTAATTGCCAACTTAGTTTTATCGCTAATGGCAAAAGGGCGCAAATCCGGCAACCACAGAATTTCAAATTGTCCGTATAGGTTTTCAAACTTTGGTTGATTAAAAAAAGTTAAGCCGGCATTTAGGATTTTATTAGGAATCTTGGTTTTTTTAACTGTTAGGCTTTGTTTAATCTCAGGCAGCATTACCGGGCGATAACTGTTGCAAAAGCCAAAATATTCAATTTGCTTATTGCTCTGAGCAACAGGCAAACGATCCAAAACGTTAAGTAGATAATTTTCTACTCCAGAAATTTTTCCGCCTGTTTCCATTAAGCTTCTTAAGTCAACAGCAATAGCCATTATTTTATTTTTTCATTTACAAAGTATTCGAATTTAGCTTTAAAATTATCCTTGCTAAATTTGTCCGCTTGTTCAAAAAGATCTTCGCTGTTAAAATTTATAGTATTAAACTTTCGAACAGCGTCTTTTAAACTTTCCACTTCGAGCTTGTCAAAAAATATTCCAGTTTTATTTTCAATTACTGTTTCTAAGGCGCCGCCCTTTTTATAAGCAATCACTGCCGTTCCAGCGGCATTCGCCTCCAGCGGCGTTAAACCAAAATCTTCATCTTGTGGAAAAATAAAACCTTTTGCTGCGGAATACTCATTACATAAAATCGGATCTTCAACTCGACCTAAAAAAACAATTTTTTCATTGGCCATATTTTTTAAGCGTTGCTCGTCTCGACCAGTTCCTACGACATGCAAAGCAATTCCAAGCTGATTAAAAGCTTCAATTGCAAGATCAATGCGTTTATGGATTTGCAGCCGGGCCGCAATTAAAAAGTAATCTTCTTTCGGCATTGAAGGGTAAAACTTTTCTGCATCAATGCATGGATGAATAACCAAGCTCTCTCTTTTGTAATAGAGTTTGATTTTCTTTTGGATGTTATCGGAATTGGCAATAAAAAAATCTACTTGCTGAGCTTTCTGGTAGTCCCATTTGCGCATCCAAGTCAAAAAAACTTTAACGATTGGTCGCAAAAGCCAAGGCACTTCATCATGAACATAGCTTTCGGATTCAGACCATAGAAATCTTGCCGGACTATGACAATAATCAATGTGTATCACTCCTTTTGGAACAGTGATATTTTTGGCAAAAACTGAAGATGATGAAATTACTAAATCAAACTTTGAAAAATCAAAAAATTTCAAAGCAATCGGAATAAAAGGCAACATCCACTGAAACCTCGGAATAATATTATAGAGGTACTGTAACGGTGAAGAAACAATTGTCCAGCCTTCAAAATGTTCTTTCAACTTTTGATCATAAACCAAGGTGAAGATTGGCGCTTCTGGATAAAGTTCGTGCAAAGCTTCCAAAACTCTTTCGGCGCCGCCTAGTTGAGTAATTGAATCGTGCACTAAGGCAGTTTTCATAATTAGTAATTATTCTCTAGCTGTTTTTTGGGGCTTAAAAACAGAAAATAAAAAGTCTTAAATAAAACCACTAGGTCCATTTTAATCGACCAGTTTTCAATATAATAAGTGTTCAAACGAATTTCTTCATCAAAAGGCAAATCTGGCCAAGATAGCTGGGCAATTTGAGATAACCCAAAAATTCCCGGTTTTACTGTGAACATTCTTGGATAATGATCTTTATATCGATCAACTTCATCCAAAACATGCGCGCGTGGTCCGACCATACTCATGTCCCCTTTTAGAACATTCCAAAATTGAGGGACTTCATCCAATTTAGATTTACGTAAAAATTTTCCAATCTTTGTAACTCGCGGGTCTTCTTTTATTTTCAAAAATGCCGCTTCTTGGCCGCCTCGAGCATTTTGCTTCCAAAGCTCTTGGCGAATCTTTTCGGCTTCTTCTCCGCCGTATTCTTTACCCACGCTTAAATGACTAAACATCGTGCGGAATTTATAAAATTGAAACGCCTTATCCCGTCCGGCACGTGGAGCAGCATACAAAACTTTCCCTTTCGAATCCAGTTTTACTGAAATTGCCAAAACTAAGAATACAGGCGAAGTAATTATCAAACAAATTGCTGAAACAATAACATCAAAAGCTCTTTTGTAAACCTGGCCCCAACCGTCTAACGGCGTATTCTTTAGGGATATGACTGGAATCCCCTCAATATCGCTAGACTCGACGTTCTTTTTTTGAACATCAAATATATTGGGCACAAAGTTATAAACCAAGCCTTTATTACGTGCAAATTGCGCAAGTTTGGCGTTTGTTTCCGGAGAAAGTTGGAAATTTGCTTGTAAAATTTCTTCGTACTTAGTTTTAAAAAATAACGCATTCATTTTTTCCACTAGATCCGGACTGTCTTCAAATTCCGCAATAACTTGATATCCTAAATCTCGATGGGTTCGGACATAATTTATAACCGTATCGTCTTCTCCGGTGTTCCCTCTGATTACTAGTAACTTTCTAAGCCCGTAGCCACGACTTAAATAAGCAACTTGGATTTTTTTCAAAATAAATCTGCCGATCAGTACGAAAATGATTCCAGCAAACCACGCCACCAGCATAATTAAACGCGATGGAAAAACGGTTTGATCAAAAAAGAAAATCAAAACCATCAGCAATAACGCCATCGAGATTGCCACGATCACTTTATAAAATTCTGTTGAAAATCGCCGCGTTCCTTTTAAATTATACAGTCCCGCAAAAGCAAAAATTATCAAAAGCGCTGGAATCGCTTTTGATAAAATCATTAAATAATTTTGAAAATTTAAATTAAAAGAGATTGGAATCAATGGATCCAACCTTAATCTAATATAAAAAGACACCAAGCCGGCTAAAATCAGGCTAATGATGTCTACAGGAATTGAAACGATGTTAAAAAAAAGTTCGGTACGCTTCATAAAGAAAACTTTAGTTTGCCTCAAGCAACCCGGTAAGCCGAATTCTGTCGAGGATAATCATCTGTCTAAGCAGCCAACCCGCCCTGATCTTACGATCAAGGCCTATTTGGCCTTGCACCAAGTTGGGTTTTCACCGCAGTACATCTCTGCACATACGCGTGCGCTCTTACCGCACGATTTCAATCTTACCTGATCCGATCTTACGACCGGCCATCGGCGACATGTTTCTGTTGCACTATCCCTGGGCTTAATCCATTCTTGAACAGTCACGTGAACCATTCAAACCTGGGTATACCCGGCCAGATTTCCTGGCAACTTGCTTCCTAAGTTCGCACCTAGGGGTGTTCGGACTTTCCTCTACTTGGTAAACCAAGCAGCGATTATCTAGATTACTTGAGGCCGTATGATCATAACATAATAGACCATATAAAGCAAGGATTTGTTTTTTCGCTTTTGTGTTACAATAGGGGCGTAACAAATGGTTTAGATTGACAGGAGGATTACTAAAACACACGCGAGGTGAAAATGGACCACAAGGTTATTCGGGTGGTCGAAATTCTTCCCTCGGAAGACCGGCCCCCAGAAATGAACCTGGAGCGGTACGAAAAGCTTTATTGGATCAAAGTCTGGTCAATCAGCAATCGGTGGTGCCTTGTTCACGATCCGTTTCTGGTAACAGTCCTGGATCGCTATGTGCACACCAAGCTGCCCGGATCGATGCTTTCTTTACGGGAAGATTTTCCAGAAGCAACAGATCTGTTGCAACAGATCGCCACTAGGCTCCAGGATTGCGTCAGGCAGCGAGAAGAACTGAACGGAGATCCGATAAGGATTCGGAAGGTTAGCGATCCACGAGGCTCACATGTCGAGCTGCTGCAGCTTCCGATCGTTGTAACCCTTTCTAATCCGACAGCTCAACGGCCAATCGGAACGCCAGGGCACAGCGCACCGCGTGTTATCAAAAAAGGGTCGTAGGCATTTTGCATACGATCCTTTTTGATTAAACTATTTAACTTTATTTATTTTGTAAGAAACGATTTTATTTAATTTCGTATGTAACGCTAATATCAGCAGTTACTTCCTGGGTTCCCGGTTCCAACTGTGGACTAGCTCCGCCACCACCCATGCCTGATGCTTTGGCATCATATATAATTGGGCCACCAGGGTTAGTGTTTTCTGAGAAGGAGACCAACTGTCCTAATTTAACGCCAGCCGCATTGGCAAGTTTACTTGCCTTGTCTTTTGCATTTGATAAGGCCATCTCTCTTGCTTGTTCTCTAACGTTATCTGGATCATTAATACTGTAATCAACGCTTTGAACTTGATTGATACCATTTTGAGTTAAGCCTGCTAACAGGTCGCTAGCTTTATTTAAATCATGCAGTTTAATAACCAATGTTTGATTTACTACGTAACCGCTTGGAGTCGAACTGCCATTAAGGTAATTTTGATAAATTGAATAGTTTTGGGTACTGACATCTTCATCTTTGATACCAACTTTATTTTTAATATAAGAAATAACTGCGTTCATCTTCTTGGTATTGTCCGCTTGAGCATTTACGGCAGTATCGCCATTAGTTTGTACTCCGGCGCTAACTGTAACTAAATCCGGCTTAGCAATAACTTTGCCTTCAGCTGAAATAGTAATAATATGTTTGTCGTTTACTTCTTTAGTTTTGCTTTGAACATTATAAACCTGGCTGACTATTAAAACGATTAAAAGAACCGCTAAAAGTCCTGCTACAACTTGCATTAACCAATTTGGGATTTTTTCCATATTTTTCTTAATTTTATTTATTTCTGATTGATGTTATATATACGAATAGCTTCGGATAAAAGTAACAAATATATTATACCATTTATAGTTGAAGAGCCGCTCCTTGAAAAGCCGTTACTTTTCACACTCAACTTTACAGCCATTTGCTTATATTCAAAGTTGTTGATATCTTAAAATATATGAGCAATAGATACGCAAAAGGTTTGTCATGGGTAGCCTTATTAGGGGTTTTTATATTTGCTAGCATTTTTTTAACTAAGATTTATAAACAAAGTAAGATATCGCTTTTCGCTGAATTGACTGAAAAAAGAAAGGCAGACGCTGCAATACCCACATCGTTAATTACGAACGAAGAAATAATTCAATTAAAAAAAGATATATATTCCGCTGCGGAAGAGGAAGATAAAAAAGGATGCGCCACAATAGACCCGCAAACTAACCAGCCTGGATTCTGCGCAGGATCAAAGCAAAGAATGGATAATCTCCAAAATAAATTAGTTGAAAAAGTAGTTAATTTAAAGTTAAAATAAAACGTTTTAAACTAGCATACAAAAAAACCGTCTGATAATAGACGGTTTTTTTGAATATTTTGTAGTGTTGTAAAGCGTGCTAACCTAGCGTTTCGCCCACTGTGAACCACGACGGGCACCCTTCAAACCTGGTTTCTTTCTTTCTTTCATTCTGCTATCGCGAGTTAGCGTTCCGTTCTTTTTAAGAACTTTTCTAAACTCTTCATTGTTCTTTACCATTGCTGTAGCAATGCCGTGAGAAATAGCTTCGGATTGAGAATTTAAACCACCCCCGTTGATTACAACGACGATGTGAGCATGACCTTCTAAACCAGTTAAGGCTAACGGCTTGTAAGCACGTTCAACCAAAGCTTTGTTTCCGAAGTACGCCAAAATTTCTTTATCGTTAACCATGCTCTTGCCTTTGCCTGCAAACAAACGAACATTTGCAATAGAGGTTTTTCTGCGTCCTACAGAATAAGCATATCTGCCGTTTTCCAATTTAAGCTCGCCTACTGCTAAAACTTTTTCAGTTTTCTCAGATAGTGCAGGAACAGGAATAAAAGCTTCAGCTTCAACAGCGGATTGTTTTTCTACAACGGCTGCTGCAGCTTTAGTCTTTTTTGGAGCAGCTGGCTTTTTAGTTGTTGGAGTTTTTTTAGTAGTTGTCGGCATGGAAATTAAGCTTTCTTATCAATTTTGTACTCATGGGTAGTACCTTTTACAAACTTCAGTCTTCGCATCATCGGCTTACGAAGTTTCATATCGTCGATCATGTTAAAAACTGCTCTTCTTAAAACATCTTCAGGGTCATCAATGATCATGTGCTTTAACTGTTTGGTTCTAACTCCGCCCGGGAAACCAGTATGGGAGTGATAAAGCTTCTGCTCGATTTTTCTTCCGGTGAACTTCATCTTATCAACGTTCACAGCGACAACAAAGTCCCCCATGTCGATGTGTGGAGTGAAGTCTCTCTTCAGTTTGCCGCGAAGTCTATTCGCAATAACTGTAGCGACTCTTCCCATCGAATTTGAGGAAGCATCTATTTCCCACCAAATACGTTGAACGTTTTTTGGAATGTGAGATTTCGGTGTTTTCATAAAATTAAACTAGTTCAACAATATACTTGTTGGCTCCGTCTTTGCTTTTTCCGGAAATTAATATTCTAGTGTATCCGCCCTTGCGTTCCATAAAACGCGGCGCTAATACTTCATAAACTTTCTTAGCAGCATTGGTTGTTAAACCAGCCATTAACTGACGGTTAGCATGCAATGTCTGAATTTTGCCTTTGGTAATCATTTTATCAACATAGCTGCGGATCGCTTTAGCATTGCTCTGATTAGTTTCAATTTTCTCGTAAACAATTACAGAGGAAGCCAAAGTACGTAACAGTTTTCTGCGGGAATCCATTCCACGGCCAAGTTTTTTAGTCTTCTTAATTCGATGACGCATATAATTATTCTTGAGGGGTCTTACCCAATACTTCTAAGATTTCGTTTACAGATTTTTCGCCTAAGCCATCAAGATTCTTGATGTCTTCAGCGGACATTGCTTCTAATTCTTCAACGGAGTTTACAGCGTTCTTTTCTAAAGCGTTTTGCGCTCTAACGGAAAGGTTTAAGCTCTTCACAGGCGTTCCTACTGAAGCAACGGTTGATTCAGCCTCTGGTTCAGCAACAAACGCTTCTGGAGCGCTAATTTCAGCTTTAGGGCTGCTAACAGCGTTAGCGGCAATGCTGGCATCGTTGATAAACATACCGAAGTGGTCTACTAAGATGTGGGCAGCAATGTTTAAAGCTTCTTGTCCGGTAATAGTACCGTCTGTTTCCATTGATAGTTTCAAACGATCAAAGTTGGTCATTTGTCCGACACGAACGTTTTCTACATCGTAGTTAACGTTTTTAATCGGGGTGTAAATTGCATCAACAGCAATCATGCCAATCTCCAGTTTTTCGTTTTCACGCTGTTCAACTGGAACATAGCCACGACCCTGTTGGACAATCAATTCCATGTCCAATTCCGCGTTCTTGTTATCTAAAGTTGCAATGTGCAAATCTTTGTTAACGATCTCAACCAAATCTGTTTCTTTTATATCAGCAGATGTAACAACCTTTTCGCCTTTAACTTTTAAAGAAAGTCTAACTGGCTCTTCGGTGTGAACTTTCAAACGTAAGTTCTTCAAATTCAAAATGATTTCAATCACATCTTCTTTGATATTTGGAATCGTAGAAAATTCATGATCAACCCATTTCATCTTAACTGCAACTACTGCAGCTCCTGGCATTGAGGAAAGTAAAACTCTTCTCAAAGTGTTACCGATAGTAACACCATAACCTGGGTACAAAGGTTCCATGACAAAGTTGTACATGTCGCCTTCTTGGCTGACTAAACTAACTTGATTTGGTAATGGAACTGCTTCCATTTAGTTTTCTTGTTCTTTCGATATAAGCGAGCCCGAGTTCGTGTAGCGCTTAGACCTTATAAACAAGATCTCCTTAGGTCTTCCGACCTTATTAATTAATTTATTGATTATCTTGAGTACAATTCTACAATTAACTGAGTGTTGATCTTGTTTTCCATCTGCTCAGCAGTTGGCAAACTCAATACTTTTCCTGTTAACTGGTCTTCATTTAGAGAAACCCATTCTTGAGTCTTAACGTTTTTCAGTTTCGCTTTAAGAATGTCGACGTATTTTGATTTACGTTTTGCTTCTCTAATAGAAATAGAATCGCCGACTTTAGTTAGGTAGGAAGGAATGTTTACATTCTTGCCGTTCACAGTAATGAAACCGTGAGAAACGATCTGACGAGCTTGCGCTCTAGTTTCAGCAAGAGATAAACGGTAGACAACGTTGTCTAGGCGGGATTCCAAGATTTGCAATAAAGCATCGCCGGTAATTCCTTTTTTCTTGCTAGCTTCTTCAAAATATTTTCTGAATTGCTTTTCAAGAACGCCGTAAGTCCATTTAGCTTTTTGCTTTTCCTTCAGCTGAGTGCCGTATTCTGAGACACGTCCCTTTCCTTGGCCATGCTGGCCTGGAGGATAGTTACGCTTCATCAAAGCTTTGACATCCTTGGCTGTGATTGCTTCGCCAAACTTTCTAGCTTTTTTAACTTTTGGTCCTGTATATCTCATATTAAACTCTTCTCACTTTCTTTGGTCTGACACCACCGTGTGGAATCGGAGTTTGATCTTTAATCGATAGAACGATTAGACCTGAGCTTTGTAAGGCTCGAACTGCTGATTCTCTTCCGGAACCAATTCCTTTTACTAGTACGTCCACTTCCTGCAAACCACGGTCTTTAACTCTTTGAATAGTATCTTCCATGGTCTTCTGAGCTGCGTAAGGAGTAGATTTCTTTGAACCTTTGAAACCTACTAGTCCAGCGCTGCCCCAAGAAATAACGTTTCCAGCAATGTCTGTAATAGTGACGATTGTATTGTTGTATGTCGACTGAACGTAAACTTTACCCTTAGTAACCTTAACCTTGGCACCTTTTTTCTTCTTTGCAGTAGTAGCAGGTGCTGCGGCTTTGGTTTCTGCAGCAGTTTCTTCAGTTGTTGTCTTTGTATCTTCCATAGTTGTTATTAACTTCTAGACCTTAGGTCTTTTCGTTAGCATTCTTTCTACCTGATCCAGCAGTTCTTCTAACGTTGCCTCTGCGTGTTCTGGAGTTGGTCTTAGTTCTCTGACCGCGAACCGGCAAGCCTTTAATATGGCGGGTTCCACGATATGATCCGATTTCTTTTAATCTTTTGATATTCAAAAGGATTTGCTGACGTAATTGGCCTTCAACTTTAAACTTCTTCTCAATATAATCGCGAAGCTTGTTTAAATCTTCTTCAGTAAGATCTTTAGTGCGGATATCTGGGCTAACCCCTGTTTCCTTTAAGATCTTTCTAGCCATAGGCGCACCAACACCATAAATGTATGGTAGCGACGCTTCTATTCTTTTTTCATTTGGAATATTGATTCCAGCTATTCTTGCCATAGTTATTAGCCTTGTCTTTGCTTATGTTTAGGAGTTTTCGGACAGATTACAAAAAGCACTCCGCTTCTGCGGACGATTTTGCAATCTTTACACATCTTTTTAACGCTTGCTCTTACCTTCATATTTTCTTAGTCCTTAGTTCTTAATCTAACATGCTACTAGATACTGTAGCGGCGTTGAGAAATTAAAGTGCGACTATCTCAATCTGCGAACAATACGGCCTCTTGTAAGATCGTATGGCGTCACCTCGACGATAACCTTATCGCCAGGCAAAACACGAATTTTGTTGACCCGAAGCTTTCCTGCAATATGTGCAAGAATTATTTGTCCCGAATCAATTTGGATACGAAATAAAGCATTAGGCAGGTTTTCTAATACCTTCCCATCTAGCTCTATAACTTCTTTACTTTTGTCGGACTTTCCAAAGTCGTGTGTGCTCGTAGAAATAGTTTTTACCTTAAATTCTAGTTGTCGAAATTGTACCAAAGATCGGCTGGGATGTCAACTTTACGGCTGTTTAATCGTTACCATTGCCTTAATTCTACCGTTAAGGTTTGGCAAGGTTTTCGCCCACGAAGGCGCTAAAACAATATCAGCTCCGTCGATATTCGGATCTGAAAGCAGGTTTTCCTTAAGATCAGACACTGTTTTACCCCTGGCCTCAGCTTCGATTTCTTTAGGGTCAATCTTTGAAGATACAAAGCCATCGTATTTTATATCCAACACACCGGTTCCTTTGTCTAAATCAACTGTTTTGAAAGAACTGGTCCAATGCGCTTTATCCATATTCAAAACTTTGTTCGAATCTAAAGTTAAGTTTATACGCTGTACTACCAACTGTTGCAACGCCTCTTGGTCGAAAGCCAAAGCCTTCACATGACCGGTCATTTGAGTATTAAAACTAACCGCGGCATCATTAACCTTTTTATCAAATATTGGATCAGCTGTAGTAACTTGAGCGCCTGAATCGATAATTGATAAGCCTACCCTAGTGAATAAATCGCTCTTCGCTGATTCAAGCATTGATTGTTTTAAATCATTTTTAGCATTGTCTAAATCTTGCTGCGTTACAATGCTAGTAAATTTAGACACTCCGCCATCGATCGGCTTTGAGTTGTAAGCATATAAAGTTTGAGGAGTATCCCCAAGAACCTGATTATGAATTTCAAACCTTGTGCCTGCGGGCAAATTATAATTATCACCATTTTGATCGGCGACAACCGCAATTTCTGGAGTTAGCGAAGCAGGATCCGGATTATTAGTTCCCGAAATGTTTTTAGTCGGCTTAACTCCACTAACATTCTTTTGCAAATGATAAAGGTTTGTGCCCACGCTCAATGTGGTAGTGTCGGCATTAAATTTTAAAGTTTTACCGGTATAATTGTAAAATTGCACGGCGCCTTGGGCTTTTGTACCAACATTTAATTTCCCGGTTGCTAAATACGTTTTATTTACAATCTGATCTTTATCTAGAATCTGTCCCGGAAAAACCAAATTTTTAGAGTCAGCATTTTGAACGTTTTTGTCGATAGAAATTTGCAAAGTCCGGCCGATTGGCTGAGTGTGCGCATAAACTGTGATATTCGCGTGCGGCAATATTAAATATGCTGACATCACCACCAACACCGCGAATAACAAACATACCGCAAACCAAATTTTTGCATTACTAACTTCTTTTTTAGCTAGAGACTTCGCTGGGAATTGTTGCGGTGCCAGCGGTCTAGCGACAGGCTGAGCTACTGTAACCGCTGAAGCTGCTATTACTGGCGCAACATAAGTTTGTTCAGGCGATTGCTGTGCTTTTGGCTTAAAAATGGGCGGCGCTTGAATAACGGGTTCATACGTTGGAGCTGGTTTTGCAACAGGAACGCTTTTAATTCCCTGGCGCATCATTTCAAAAGTTAGCAAAGGAAAGCCTGCTTCAACCGCGCGATTTTGTCCACTTTGATCGTTGGTTAAAATCGAAACGGTTTTGCCAAGCAGGTCGATCTGCATTTTCAACATTTTTAAGTTGGCGACATTAGAAAGAACCATTGCTCCCTTCGGAAAGACCAATGTTAAATCAGAACTAGCCACCCTCTTAACTTTGGCGACAGTTCTAGCTACATCATCATCTATTTTTAAATAAAGCTCTTTGGACATGTTGGAAATAGGTTCTATTCGCGTTTAAAATCTTTGCGCTTGTTCCAAGAAATGGATTTTGAGCTTTCAACTTGCGGCTGGTCAAAAGGATCTACATTTCGCAGCAAAGCTGAGTAGACCGCAAACATCTGCCAAAAAGCAATAAAGGAGCCGATCTCCTTAGGACTCAAGCTGCTCAGTGACAGGGATACAATAGGTATACCATGAATCTTGGCATCTTCCCAGGTGCCTTTAAATTCAGAATGCATCGCAAAAGATAACGGTATTTTATTCAATTCAAACAATGAACCGTCTTTGATAGCAATGCTATGCATTGAAGTTGGTACGTTTGTAAATAGATCGTTTTTAAAATTTTCCAATTTTATAAACAACCCTGCAATGTTTTTTCGTCCACCAAAAAACCTTTGATTGGTATGATGCTGACTTTCCGGAGCTTCATGTGCAAAATAAGTTTGGCCTTTACCCTCTTTACCAAAACTTTCATGGCATAGCTGAACAATTAAACTTTGAAAAGAAAAAAGCTCGTGCGAATAAAATGGCATAAATACATCGACGAAACCTTTGTTCTCAAGCGCAAACATTATTTCCGCAAGTTCTAAAGCAATGTTTCTTTGATAAAACTTTGTAAACATTTCCTGGCCGCCTTCAAAAATTTTCTCAGCATTTAGACCGGCGATTGCAGCGGGAACTAAAGCAACTTCTGTAAACGCAGTATACCTACCGCCGATTGATGGGTGGCTGATAATTCTTGCTTTTGCTTTTTGACCAATTTGTTCTAAGACCGTTCCCTTTTGGGTAATAAAAAGCAGCGGGTAGTTTAAAAACTGCAAAACAATTTCTATCTGGGTGATTGTTTCGCCAGATTTAGATATGGCAATTACCAAAGTTTCTGCAGGTTTAAACTGCAATTTTATTTTTTGAATAAAATCCGGATCAACAGTGGAAAGAATTTGAATGTTTTTATCAGTGGGCAACGTTTGATAAATTCCAATAAAGCTAGTGACGCTGCCACCATGTCCGATTAATAAAATATTTTTGAAATGATTGTACTCTTTCCATAAATCTTTAAGCTGAACAAGCTTTGGCTTGTATTTCAAAAATTCCGGTTCAGCCGTTATGGCTAATTCCGGTTCAAAAAGATTCGATGGCTCAAAAAATGGAATATTTGAAAACTCTAAATGCATTTATGTTATTCGATAGTTGCTTTTATTCTTCTAATTCCTGCGCTAACCGCTTCTTCTTTTTGAATAGTAAATTTGCCAATTTCATTGGTATGCTCTACATGTGGTCCGCCACAAAATTCACGGGAATAAACGGTGCCGTCGGTTTTATCTGAGATAGTGTAAATCGAAACGGTATCGCCATACTTCTCGCCGAACAAACCAATTGCACCAAGTTCACGGGCTTGATCCGGAGTCATCAAGTCTTTTGAAACTCTCAAATCCTTTTGAATATATTCGTTTACCAATTTTTGTGTTTCAGCAATTTGCTCAACAGACATTTTTTCGGAGTTGGTAAAATCAAAGCGAAGTCTTTCAGGAGTAATGTTGCTGCCTTTTTGCTGAACATGTTCACCCAAAACTTTTCGCAATGCCGCTTGTAATAAATGGGTGGCGGTGTGCATCTTAACCACTTGCTCAGAATGATCTGCTAAACCACCTTTGAAAGTTCCGGCAGAAGCAGTGCGAGAAGTTTGCTGATGTTTTTGAAACTGTTCATCGAAAGCTTCAGGGTTTCTAATTCCAAATAGTTCCTGGGTGACCTCTTTGGGGAAACCGTGGGTCTGGTATAGATCAAAAGCGACTTCTCCGGTAATTGCATTGTGGCTTAAATCGTCTCCAAGATGTTGTTCTTTGAATTTTGTTGCTACTTTAATTCCCTGTTCAAGAGTTTTGCCAAACTTCGTTTGTTCTTCCAAAATAACTTTTAAAATATTTTCACGTCCATGGCCTACTTCTGGGTATTGGGTTTTATACTGTTCAATATAAACTTCTAAAATGTTTCTAACCCAATCTCCACGCATCCCTAACAAACGCCCGTGAACCATCGCCCGGCGCAACAAGCGTCGTAAAACGTATCCGCGCTCTTTGTTTGAAGGGATAACGCCGTCAGCCACCATAAAGACCGCTGCTCTTAAGTGATCAACGATAATTCTGGATTTAACTTCTTGGTCGTTAGTGACAGTGCCTATTTGTTCAAGCAAGACATCAAAAGCAGCTTTAAACAGTTCTGTATCATAAACAGTATTTTGACCATGCAAATAAGTAAGCAAGCGTTCAAAACCCATTCCGGTATCAACGTTTTGTTGATCAAGTGGTTCATATTTGCCATCACCCAAACCATTGTACTGCATGAAAACGTTATTCCAGATTTCAATAAATCTGCCGCAGTCACAATTTACATGACATTTTTCTTTGGAGTTGCTTTCTGTTGACCAGCGATTGTGTTTTACGCGCATCTCTTCCGGCAAAGAACCTTCTGTATCGACAAAGATCTCAGTATCTGGACCAGCTGGACCTTTGTCCCCCGCTTGCCACCAGTTTTTTGAGCGCGGATACGCAAAGATTTTTAAAGCCCCGCCGAAATTGTAAATATCTTCAGAAAGTTCTGCTTCAATCGGATGAGCCTGGTGGCTTCGAAAAGCTCTTTTCCAAGCGCCGATCGCTTGATGGTCAACAGGAACATCCTTGTCGCCTTCAAAAACTGTGACGTAAATATTTGAAGGATCTAAATTTACCCCTGCTTCAGAGGTTAGAAATTCAAAAGACCAGTCGATTGCTTCATCTTTAAAGTAATCACCAAAACTCCAATTACCCAACATCTCAAAAAAAGTTAAATGCCGGTTATCTCCGACTTCATCAATATCCGTAGTACGGATACACTTCTGGACATCGGCAACACGTTTTCCGCCAGGATGATTTTCTCCAAGCAAATATGGCACCAACGGGTGCATTCCGGCAGTTGTGAACAAGACAGTTGGATCATTCTGAGGCACAACCGGAGCAGAAGGAATAATTGTATGCCCTTTTGAAGCAAAGAAATCCAAAAATTTCTGACGCAATTGTTGAGCGGTAAAATTTACCATAAACCATTTATTACTTGCTAATTAACTCTAATGCTTTGTCTAATTGAGGATCCTTATTTGCAGCAAGGTCTGCGGCAGTGAGATCTACTTTAGTATCTGGTTCCAAGCCATTTTTTGTAATATTTATTCCATTTGGCGTGAACCATTTTGCTACAGTTACTTTTACGGCGGTATTTTCTGGTAAGTTTACTAGTTCCTGCACTGAGCCTTTACCAAATGATTTTAAACCAACTGTTTTAGCAAGGTTGTGGTCATGTAACGCGCCGGTCAAAATTTCTGCGGCGGAAGCAGAGCCGCCATTGATCAAAACTACGGTTGGAATTTTTCCTAAACTGTTGCTGCCCAAACCTTTGTAATCATTTTGGGTTCCGTCAGAATGTTTTTCTGTAACAACCACATCTCCAGGATTTACCCAATAGGAGGCTAATTGAACTGCGGCATCTAAATAACCGCCCGGATCATCGCGCAAATCAACGACAATGCCATCGACTTTGTTTTTTTGAACGTCTGCCACAGCTTGTGCAAACAAAGTAGTAGTGTCATCGCCAAAACGGTCCACATTTATAATCTCAATTTTTTTACCATTCACAGTCTGTACTTTGTATTTAACGCTATTGACCGCAATGGTTTCTCTGGTGATTTTAAAATCTTTCTGACTTTTATCGGATGGTCTGTAAATAGTTAAGTCCACCACAGTACCTTTTGGTCCACGAATTTTATTAACAGCTTGCTCTAAAGTAAGAGCCGTGGCATCGTCACTATTAATCTTTAAAAGAATATCTCCTGCAAGCAAGCCAGCTTTCTTGGCCGGGCTGCCGTCCAAAGGCGCGACTATTACAATCGAACCATCTTTCATGCCAACTTCAGCTCCAATTCCTTCAAAGGATCCGCCAAGCTCTGTTTTAAAGTCGGAGTACTGTTTTGGATCAAAAAAAGCGGTGTATGGGTCGCCAACCGCTGCTACCGCACCGGCAATTGCACCATACAAAATCTTTTGTTGATCCACAGGCTTATCTATATATTTTGTGTTAATTACATCCAAAGCCTGCCAAAGCAAGCTATAATTTACATTTTTTGGAGCATCGTTTTGGTTAATTATCTGATAACTGCTACCAGAATAAACATAACCCTTACCACCGATCTTAAGTCCCCCAAAAAAGGTTCCTGCGGAAAGAACAAGTAATAAAACTATTGTTGTGATATATCTTTTTGTTGAAATCATATGATTTTATTATACACTATTTACTAACGTAAGGGTTTTTTCGAAGCTTATTAATTATTAATAATAGATAGAACCTTGACCATATTCCAATATAGACCAGCCAGTTCAAAAAAAACGGATATTTTTTAACATAATGCTTTTTGTAAAAAAGCCACATTGAATTATGAAAATGGTATAAAGAAATAAAAGGAGTTTTCTTTGAAGATTGTCCTTTGTAATGAATAGTAGTTACTGCGGGGTAATAAATGTTTTTATAACCGGCCTGCTTGGCGCGATAACAATATTCAATATCCTCACCATACATAAAGAAATCTTCATCCCATGGGCCAATCTCATTTAACACTTCCCGCCGAATCATCATAAAAGCTCCTACTAAAGAATCTACTTCTTGCTCTTGGTCTTCTGTTACATTCAACAAATTATAAGATCCGAACATTTTTGGAAAAATTTTGTCCAAATGCGTAAAACGATATAAGGCATTTACTGGATTTGGGAAACTTCGGCGAGCTGCTAAATCCAAACTACCGTCTGCTTTAATAAGTCTGCAACCAAGAAAGCCAATTTTTCGATCTGATTTAATTTTTGTTAAAGTTTGTTCGATGACGTTTGGCTGCACTGCAGTATCTGCATTCAAAAATAATACTACATCCCCTTTGGTTTCTTTCAAACCTCTATTGTTGCCTTTGGCAAAGCCATTATTCGGATTTCGTATTAGCTGAGCATGTGGAAATTGCTGTTCAACCATTTCTGCGGTACCGTCTTTGGAATCATTATCCACCACGATCACTTCATAGGAATAATGCGTTTCCGATTTAAAAACCGCTTCCAATGTAGTATGTAATTTTTCTTTATTTCGAAATGCTAAAATAATTATTGATAAATCCATATTAAATAAACCAACCTTCCATTTGTTTAGAGGTAACGGTCCTTTGGCTTTGAATAATTTTTCTTTTCTGCAACATTTTTGGCAATAGCCTTACAAAATCAGGGACAGCGCTTAAAGTTCTCGGCTCAAAAACCAGAATGTAACCGAACATTGCTAATTCTCGAAATAAAATTCGCGGCGAACTTTTCCAAAAATTCCAACCAAAATCATTTTTAATAATTGTAAATAAATGGTTCCGCCAATTCCAACGGCGAACGTTTAGAGAAAACTTTGCGTGGTGCTTAACGAATGCACGGACCTTTTTATAGCCACCTGCGCTAACTCCTACCGCGCGAGTGTGGTATACGACAGCACTTGGAACGTACTTTGCTTGATACCCTTGCAGGCGCAGCCGCCAGGACAAATCTAAGTCTTCCCAATAGGCAAAAAAGTCTGGATCAAAATATTCATTTTTTAAAATTTTCACAGCTTCTAAAGCACTTTTTCTATAAACCACCGCACTGCCGGAAACTCCAAAAACATCTTTCTGATTATCGTACTGTCCATAATCAACTTCCAACTGCCCCCGTTCGCGCGCTCGTCGTGACTTATAAATAATAATCCCGGTTCCATCAATTATTCGCTGACCTTTTTCATTTAGCTCGGGCTTAAGCATTTTACCAGTAGCAAAACCTACTTTAGGATCTTCAAAGGCTTTGACAATTTCTGTTAAAAAATTTGAAGCCAGGTATGCATCTGGGTTGATCAGCATTAGTAATTCTGTATCTGTTGTTTGAAAAAATTTATTTTGGCCCCCGGCAAACCCCAAGTTGCCGGCATTATCTACAATCCTAATTTTAGGATTTTGCGGATAATTTTCTTTAATCTGCTCAATCAACTTTGGTTTATCAACATCAGCGTTCTCAGAATAAACTAATTCGTAGTCTTTAAAATCCTGAGCCAAAACCGCATCAATAACTTTTTTGATGTCGTCCCAACCAGTATTCCAGCGCAGTAAATTAATTGATATTTTCACGAGAATAGATTTTAATAATATTCCCAGCAATTGCAAGATCTATAAAAAAGAACATTAACACCCGGTCATTCATAATTGTACCGTCAAACAAAGAGTAGGCAAATAGCCATATAAAATAGGCGGCAAAGCAAATTACAAAAAATACAAATCCATCCTCAAAGAACAAATAATGGCTTTTAAAAAATTGCCAGAATATTTTTCCAATATTCTCTAGATATAATAAGAAGAATATTAATCCGACTAAGCCAGCTTCTGCAAGAATATCAAAATATTGGCTATGCGCAGTGATGTATTGCTTTGGTAAATTTAAAGCCTTTGATTGCTGATCGGAAACTGATAATTGAAAATTGCCATAACCAACTCCCAATAAAGGATGCGCTAACGAAAGCTTTAAAGTATCCTTCCAAATTTTTATCCTGCCAGCATTTGAAGATTCATTTAAATCATAAATTGTTTCCGCTCTTTGTAAAAAATCCGCATTTCCTTTGCCTAAATGATTAATTGCATTTTGGATAAAGGGTGAGAGCGCTAAAACAATAAAAAATATCAAGAATGGCTTCGCTATCGGTTTAATTATTTCTCTGCCAAAATGTTTTGCGTACAAGTAGCCAAGTATAAAAACGGGGGCCAAAATTCCCACCCAAACGCCACGCGTTCCTGAAAAAGAAATTGCCAGCATTGCCAATGCAATATAAATCCAATACAAAGCTTTTTGCCAATTTGATTTTGCAAAAAATAATAGCATGCTAGCAAACGGAATTGAAAACATTGCAATCACCGCAAAAGCATGTGAATCGGGCAATATTGAGAACATTCTTAAACTCCAGGCTCCTTTCGTGGCGGTGAACCAAGAGTTAGAATAGAGGGCGGTATCTGCAAAAGTTGTACCATAGTAAAATCTAGCTGGAAAAGTTGCCCAGTATTGCCAAAAATAATAAATGTTTCCAAACGCTGAGCTAAAAAGCTGAGCAAAACCAAACAAAACAATTGCACCAGTAGCAACAAAGCTAGTTTTGATTAAGCTTAAAATTTGTTCTTTGGTTTTAACTACATTAAATATTACAACGTAAAGCAAATAGATGTTCGCCCCAAAGGCGATTTTTTTTAAACCTGGAATTTTATTGTCCGCCAGAGCAATCGATAATAATAATATATAAAATAAGTATTTTAAATATTTGTCCCATTTAAAAAATTCAATCTTTTTCTGAAGACCATTTTGAAAATAGTTTTTATCCTTAAATAAGAAAACTAAAAATAAAACCGGAAAAACAATTCGCCAAGCAGAAAATGAGTCAAATTTAGAATTGGGAATTACTAAATAAAAAGGTGTCGATAAAACGACGCTGTAAATAGCGTTTTCTAAATTAAAAAAACAAACTGCGGCCAGCTGCAAGCCTAAATTTAAATAGATAATTTCTTTAGGCCAAACGCCGATAGCGATCAGCGCGGTAGAGAAGGCTTGATAAACAAAAAAGACCGTTAACCAGAATTTGGACTTAAACATATGCTCTTATTATTGGTTATTTTGTTAAAACTTGCAATGTTTGCTCAGCGCATTTTTGCCAAGAGAACAGCTTTAATCTTTCGCTGCCTTTTTCAGCCAAACGATCGTGCAAAGACCGATCTGCCAATACATTGTAAATTGCTTGTTTAATTTCTTGCTTGCTGTTTGGGTTAAAATAAATTGCCGCCTCCCCCGCTACTTCTGGCAAAGAAGAAACGTTTGAGCAAGCAACAGGCACACCTGCTGCAAAAGCATCTAAAATACTCATGCCAAATCCTTCGTAAAAAGAGGGCTGCACTAAAAGATCAGCATTTTTCAAAAACTCAAAACGGTTTTGAACGTAACCTATATATAGAACTTCTGGGTGTTCTGAAATTTTTCGAATAATTTTATTATATAACCAGCCTTTCCCCCCGGCTAAGACTAAGCTGTGCTCAATTTGTTTTTCTTTTTTTAATTCAATAAATGCATCTATTAAGCCAATAACGTTTTTTCTAGGCTGTAAGGTGCTTAAAAATAAGACGAATTTTTTAGGCAAACTTCCAGCAAGACGTTGCTCTTCAGAGGAACCTTTTTCCATTTCGGTATTTCGATCAAAACCATGATAAACTACCGCTATTTTAGCGGGATCAAGGTTATATTTTTTAATTAAATCTTTTTTGGTTTGCTCAGAAACCGCAATAATTTTATTCGCGAACCTGCAAGCATACCAAGTCGAAAACCTTAAATAGTTTAATGTAAATTTACCAAAGGTTTCTGGGTAAAAATCCCAAGCAATATCATGAATCGTAACGATAGAATTCTTTGGATGAATTATAGGCAATGCCGACGCCATTATAAACAAGGAGTCAACCGGATGCAGCAAAACCTCCCAAGAGAGCCGCAGTTGGGTCCAAAATATCGGAAAGGGTAAAATTTTTATTTTGAAATTGCTCGGCAAGCCAGCAAACCATTTGGCCGGCTGAGTTCGTAAATAAAGAACGTAATCGTTCTGCGCGTCGATCTTTGCCAAATTTAAAATTAATTGTTGAGCGTAATGTTCAACGCCAGTAGGATAATCTGAATTCGCGCGCTCTGCTTCAATGCCAATTTTCATATTAAACAGTCCTTCTTGCTAATCTTTTGATTGCCAACAAATCACTTTTCTTAAAAAAGCCCACCGCTAGTATAGCAACGGCGTAAGTTATAATTCCCAATGGTAAGGTCATAAATAAGTTTCTTTCTTTTAGAGGCCACAACACTGCGGACATAATCGCAGCAGCAACTAAAGGCTGGAGCATATATCTAAATATATTAAACTTTGTAATTCTAGTTTGGACAAAATAAAAATAAAAGCTTGCTTGGGTCAATTCTGAAACGACAGTCATTGCCGCAGCAGCTTTAAAGCCAAAAATAGGCACGAATATAAGATTGCCGATAATATTAATAAAAATATTTACAAATGTTATTTTTACCGCCAATCTGGTTAGCTGGTTAACCATCAAACTATTTACTGCCGCATAAGTAAATAAGATTCCAGAAGCAAAGACCAAAATTTGCAAAGCAACGTAACCGTTTACAAATTGGACTCCGCCCACCACCACGATTAATTTTTTCGCCAAAATAAAACCCCCAACTGAAATCGGCACGGCAACTGCAAGCATTAGCCGGGTATAGTTTTGCAAAGAGTTTTTTACCGCTTCAAGATTCCCGGCTTTTATTTCCGAAGAGTAATAGGGATACAGCGCCGAAGAAACCACCGCTGGCAGGAAAGCCAAAAAATCTACAAACTTATATGCTGCGGCATATAAACCGGTTTCGGCATAACCGCGCATTTCACGAATTATGATTATGTCGATTTTGTTATAAATGATACTAAAACCAACCAATGCTCCGAAGGGCAAAGCTGCAACAAACATCTTTTTTACCAAATCAAGATCGAGATTTCTTAAGTGACTAAGCAGTTCCGGTTTTGGAACGTATTTTTTAATTAAGCGGTTATAAATTAGGATATGAATCAAGCCATTAAACACTTGGACCAATACCAAAAAAACCACGTAATGATGTGTTAAAATTGCTGCAAACATTACCCCAACATTTACTGCCGAGTCCAAAAAATTAACTCCGGCAATAACTTCCATATCTTGATGTGCGGATAAAATCGAGGTATGCGGAATCGTAATCGCATTCAAGAACATTCCAAAGCCAGCCAAAATTATGGCATTGCGCACACCCGGCTCGTAACCAACGCTAAAAGCAATTGCGATCATAATCGCCCAAAGCATCAAAGCTAGCACAAACTCAACTGCGAAGAAATTCCCTAGATATTTTTTAGCTAAGGAATTATCTTCGCTCACCTTTTTTATAACTAGCTGTTGAATACCAAAATCAACTACAACACTAAAGAGCATTACGAAAGATAAGACAAATTGATGCTGCCCAGAGATGTATGTTCCCAAATAACGGAACAGGCTGGCATAACCAATGAAAACAAGGATTGCGGCTAATACTCTGGAGCCGATCAATGTGAATATATTTCTAGAAACTTTAGACATATCTAGAGTTTACTGCTCTATGTCCCCTGGCGCAAGATAGGAATCCACTTCCGCTTGAGGCAGCACGGTAGGCTTGGCTTTCTTATAGGTCTTAGACCAGGTGTTAAAATCTAGAGCAACTTTTAAGCCACTCTTAATTACATAGATTGTTCCAGAATTGTCACCCTTAATTAATGTGCCGTCTTTTGGAGTTAAAGGCGCACCGTCATTAATTACAAAGGCTTCATCTGCAGTTAAGTTAATCGGAGAAACTTTGCGCTGCTTTAATACAAATGCTGATACAGTGTGTTTTGTTCCGCCAACGAAGTAGTATACTAAACCATCTGGAGTTTTAAAGAATGTTTTTTCTGGAGGTGTTACATAAACACTCATCGATGCATTTGCTAATTCTCCATCGCTTAATGTGACAACGCTCTTCAAATTGAAGTTATGAAGCTTAAAGACCACGCTGGATATCGGATGCAGCAAGCTATTATCAATTTGGTAAACGGCCGGACTTGCGGCAGTCTTAACTAAAGTACCATTTTTTGGCAATAAGAATCCGCCGTCAGCGTATTGCGCCAATTCATCAGCAGGCAAAGTTACAATATTTTTAATTGCGTAATTATTCTGTTTAAAAGTAAACGCGCTCAAAGCCATCTTCTTTTGATTCGCAATTACGTACACCGCCCCTGACCCGGTTGCTTTGATTAAAGTGCCTTCCTTTGGAGTTAACAACGAAGAGGTGCTAAACATATCAGCTTCGGATTGGCTAATGGTTAGCGCACTCTTAGAATTCAAACCTCTTTGGCTAAGCACAAAAGATGAAACAGGATGCTTCAAGTTATTTTCAAAAACAAAAAGTTTTGTAGGGTCAGTGTCTACCTTCACAATAACATTATCAGCAGGACCAACGATTGGACCTGGGTCTATCGAAGAAAGTTCTGTCGGTGAAACAGTAATAATACTAGCTACATTCAAAGCTCTTGATTGGATAACAAAGTTTGGAATTACCGATTTTAATCCATTATTCACAATGTAAGTAACGTTATCCGAAGCAAGCTTCAACAATGTCCCATTTGGATAACGGAACCATTGGTCAAAAAATTTCCAAAAATTATAATTACCATTATAAACATGCGGAGTATATCGATACAATGCGGCAGTAGCGTTGTTTGATAAAGTGACAGCTTGAGTCGGCTGCGGATTTTGCGGGCCACCTAAGGTATTATCTAATACGATTACGTCATTAACATGCGAAATTCGAATAAGGGGTCCTGGGCCAAAAACTTGGCCTTGAGCATCGACGTAAGGCCCGCGTCCGCCGGAGGTATTAAAGCTGCGCATCAGCGAACCAGGAGAGCCAACATATTTATTTCCTTGAGCGTCAAAACCGCCAAATAACTGGTGGTAAAAACCCACAAGGTTTTGGTCACAGCCAGTGCTAGGGCAACCAAATCCCAAAGCATGATCAAGTGCACTTTGTAAACGGCTCGCGCTGAAGCTGCCCGTAATTAAAGTTTGTTCTTTTTGAAGAGTTACTAAAATTACTTGAGGATTAATGCCAGTTTGGACAGAAGCGTCCCAAATCAGTTCTGCCGCTGTGCGCAACCTGCCTAAATTCGGCTCTGGGTCGCCCAACCCGGTTTTAATTATTGAATCCGTCGGTTCTTTTAATTTCTGTAAAAAATCTGCGCTAGTATCCGCAAGCGGGCTATTTTTGCTTGTTAAGAATTGCTGAATTCCTGCAGCAGATCCAAAAGTTTGAGTATCTGAAAAAGTTTTATCATCAATTAATTTGCTCGGATTAAAATCGGCGAAGGCTTGAGCGAGCGGTGTAAATATAACCGCAGTGATTAGCAACAGGCTTACAGCATTTTTTTTATTTAACATAACACTCCTCAATTAATTTTATTTTATGAACGCGGTACCGCTTGGATAGCTTTGTAAATCTAAATCGGGAATGACTAATATCTGCCTACCGACCAGGCCGCGATCAACCCAGAAAGCATAATTGATTGGATGCAATAAACCATCGATCACCCAATACAAAGTTTTTCCAGAATGGGCTCGAACAATTGTTCCTTCAACCGGAGGTAAAAACTGCCCGGTGATCCATGAAGCCAATTCTGTATCGAAAAGAGTATTTACTACTGTAATATTTCTTTGAACAAAAACTTGATACGTTAGAGGGCGTTTAATTCCATCCACAATCATATAGACGGTCGGACTGCTTTGGGACTTAACAACTGTATTTTGATTCGGCAAGGCGTAAGAACCTAATGGGAAATTGCTAAACGCACTCGGGTCAACATCTTTAATTGAAGTTGAAGAAAACCTTTGGCTTAAAACAAACGGCGAAACCAATTGTCTTTTGCCGCCAGAAATATAATAAACAAAATTTGTTGATGTATCCCGAACCAAATCTCCTTCATTTATAATAGTATCAAAAATCAATGCTGGGTCTAACGCTTTTAACGCATTTATTCTGCCCGAGCCAATTAAGCCGGCGCATGACTGATTATTACATCCGTTAGTATTCAATTGATCAATTGAATCAGCACTCTTTAGTATTCTATTTCGTATTTGACCATTATTTAAAGAAGGATAAGTGGCTTTTATCATTGCTGCTTCTGCAGCAACAAAAGGTGTTGCCAATGAAGTACCAGAAGCATAAGCATAACCATTAACTGTTGGTAAGTGCGTAACAGGATCGTGATTTATAGTAGAAAGAATTCTTTTGCCTGGGGCGGAAACATCAACGCAAGCTTTTCCATAGTTCGAAAAACTGGCTTTTTGATCGTTAACATCACTAGCAGCTACGCCAATAACCATGTTTTCCCCGTTGTCATTACAAACCGGAAAAACGGGGCTGGTATCCAAATTTCCACCGGTCGTTGCGACATCATTTCCTGCCGCCGAAACTATTACTACTCCTTTGTTATAAGCATAGCGGATCGCATTTGAAAGCGTAGTGTCATTAGAAAAACCTAATCCGCCTAAACTCATATTAATAACCCCGGCGCCATGATCTGCAGCATAAACAATTGCAGAAGCAACATCCGCAGAGTTCCCAGAGCCTTTATCGTCCAAAGCTTTTAACGGCATAATTGAACTGTTCCAGCTTGCGCCTGCAATACCGCGAAAGTTATTTTGAGTAGCTGCAATAACTCCAGCAATTAGCGTTCCATGTCCATTATCATCAGAATTTTGCGCCGGATCAATCAGTGATTTAGTAATAAAATTATAGCCTCGCAACACTTGGCCAGAAGATAAATCTTCATGAGTAGCATCAACACCGGTATCTATTTCCGCAACGACGACATTATTTCCTGAAGGCACCTGGCTCCAAGCATCCACAAAATGTGCTTTATAAAGACCCCACTGCCGATCCACATCATTCGGGTCCGAACTAAAACCCGGATCATTTACCGAAGGTCCGGCGCTAATTTGAATTGCCCCAATACTTACCAGATGCTCGACATCTAAATAAACCAAGTCATAACCGTATTTACTTTGAAAGGCGCTTTGTGAATAAGTAGTATTCAATCGAACCGTATTTTTAAATTGAGGCGCCACTGTGTTCAAAAACACATGTTCTACATTTTTTACGTTTAAGTCATTGGAAAAAATTTGATCGTTCCCATCTTTTAACTGTAAGACGAAAGAGTTAACGGCAGCCGGCAAAGCATCACCGACGTTCGTTGGTTGTGCTTGAGCAAATGCAGATAAAACAGAAAATTCTGGCATTACTGCCAGGGCAATTACTACAACAATTAGAGATATTTTTTGTTTAAAATTCATTAGATCCTTTATTTGTCTTCATATTCTTTCATTTGGTATCAAACAAGTCAATTAGGCAACATCGCCCTACTATCTTATACGTTCGATCTATGAAGAATGTTTCAATTATAACATAAAACCCCTCCTGCTTAGGGAGGGGTTTTATTAATTGCTGTTAAACTAGTCTTTATTCAAAACGAATTTTTGGGAAAAGACCTTTATACTTAGCTACTGCAAAGAATGCAGTTACTAATCCAGCAAAGACCAAAGCGACAGTTGCGCTCGCACCAGTTTTTGGAGCAACAAAGATTGCACCTAAAACAACTGGCTGAGTAATTCTTACAGTAACAGTGTTACCATAAGTGTTTACCATCTGCAATGAGCCAGCAGGAAGAGTAAACTTAACTCTTACTCTGAAAGTATGGCTAATTGAGCTGTTTGCTTGAACTGTTTCTGAAGGCCAGCTAATAACGTTGCCGTTCATAGTTGCGCCGTTCATATCTGTAACTGTTGCGTAGTTCAAAACATTGGACAAGTCATCAGAAACTACAAAGTTAGTTGCTGGAGCGTTGCCTGTGTTCGAAACTGTCAAAGTGTAAGTAATGTAATCTTCTTTGTTAGCAGGTGCTGATGTTGCATCGATATTTTTTGTATCGTTAAACGCACGCTTTGCGTAAGACAACACTACGTTAGAACCTTGAACTTGGCTTACAAATACGCTTGCAGTGTCTTGGATCATGCTGAAGTTATCAGCCGCTGCCTGCGCAACGTTAGTCATAGTTGATGTACCGTTGTTATTAACAGTCGCATCAAATGTGATTGTATGTTGCTGGCCAGGAGCCATGCTACCAAGGTACAAACGGTTGTTTATAAATTGGTCAGAAGCTGTATTGTTATCTAAACGAACTGTACCAAATACTAGAGATAAGCCGTTTGGTAACAAATCTGTAGCATAAGCGTTGCTTAAAGTTGCAGTACCAGTATTTGTAACGGTAACTTGGAAAGTTACGCGATCGTTTTGGTTAGCAGAAACGCTCTTTTGGAAAGAATTATTTTGATTGCTGTTTTTAACTAATTTGTTAATAGTCATTTGAGCGTAAGTGCTGCCACCACCGCCACAACCATTATTATTAGTTACAAAAACTGTTGCGCTGTCAGAAATAGTACCCATACGATCAGCAGATGTGCTAGCAGTATTAGTAATTGTGGTTTGCTGACATGTTGGCAAGTTGTTTGCAACATTTGTTTCAAAAGTAAAAGTCGATGTTTGGCCAGCGCTTAAGCTGCCGATATTTTGAGAGTTTGAAATAAATCCATCCGCGAAAGCGTTGCCGTTCAATTTACCACTGCCTGTAGCATATACAAGGTAGTTTGGCAATGAATCAAGCATTGTTACGTTTGAAGCAGCACCATTAGTAGATGTAATTTGAATTTGGTATCCAATACGATCACCTTGATTAGCGCTTACGCTCTTTGAGTAATTAGTATTTTGAGTAATATTTTTTACTAATTTTACAATAGAAAGCGTACCTGGCTGAGGATTACAAACTACATTTACGACTGCACTTGCAGATTGTGAAGAGGTTTGGTCAGCAGAAGCTGTAGCAGTGTTATTAATAGTGCCACAAGCTGGGCTTGAAAGATTAACTGTAGTGTTAAAGTTTATAACAAATTGCTGCCCTACTGCTAGTGAACCAATTGTAATATTGTTTATTGTAGAATTAGTTGCTGGGTTAGTACCGAAGCTATTTGCCACGATATTTAAACCACCAGGAATTGGATCGTTTACTACAACATTATTTAATGTAGCATTGCCAGTATTCTTAACAATAATTTGGTATTGCAGAGTATCACCATTAAATGCATTTAAGCTAGAAGCATATCCGGTGTTACCTTGAGTGTTATCGCGAACTTGTTTAGTGATAGTTAGTGAACGAGTAGTGTTAACAACAGGAGTTACATTTACTGTTGCAGAGTCGGTTGCAGGGCTAGTATTGCTTGAGGTAACGGTAGCAGTATTAATTAATGAGCCTGAATTTGCACTAACAGTAGCCTGGTAAGTAATAGTCCATGTCATGGTTGAAGCCAAGCTGCCTAGCATATCGCTAAAGACAGAGCCGCTCTGAGGGCTATTCAAAATAATTCCATTTGGTAATTGATCTTTCAACGCTAAATTGTTCACTGTAGCATTGCCTGTGTTTGTTATAACTACTTTGTATTCAACCATGTCACTTTGAGTAGCATTTGCAGTTTTTGCAAAAGTCCCAGAAGTTGTAAGATTTCTAACTGTTTTAACAAGAGATAAAGCAGGGTTAGAAGGTACTACAACAGTGACTGGAGTTACAGTTGCTGAATCTTGAGCGTCAGGAGCATTAGATGCTCTTGCAATTGCAACGTTTGTTACAGCAGAAGAAGAATTGAAAGTTGCAGTGAAATTAACTGGAGCAGAAGTTTGCCCAGGTTGTAAATCCCCTAACGGTAAACTGCCTGTAGCATTTGTACCGCTTGAGAAGGTTAAGCCAGAAACCGCATTGTCATTTAAGAAAACATTTGTAGCTGTTACACTGCCAGTATTTTTCACAGTAATTTCAAAATCAACTGGCTCACCGTTTGCAGCTGATGCAGTTTTGCCATAAGCAGTTCCGCCTCGCGCTACATTTCTAACAGTTTTTGTAACTTGTAGGGTCGTGCTTGTATTTGCTGGAGGGGTTTGACCATTAGCTTTCAAAGTGAAAATAATTAAACCCGAGTATGGGAAACAAGCTTTAACGTCACCAATATTAATTGCGCCGTTAAAAATGCCATCCGGTTCGGCAACTAAGGTTTGACCGCTTCCACAAGAACCGGCACTAGTAAGGCCATATTCTTGAGCAGCTGCATCTCTAATACACATCTGGGTTGAGCCAGATACGTATGTCAATGTTGTTGGAACCGAAGAGTTAATTTTAGTATCGCCGCCGGTTTCAGAGTAATAGCTATAAGCCGGGGTGCCGGTTCCAGTTATTGCTCCAGAAACATTATGAGAAGTTCCTGATAAGCTATCGATTTGAGTTGCAACAAGAACGTTGTGCGCTGTTGCTGCTTCTTGATCGTCGGGACTTGCACCATTATGGAAGTAAACTGCGACACGGACTGAATCACCAGGATTTACGTTAATACCGGCGTCATGTTCTGACTGACTCAAAGAGTAACGGGCATCTCTGCCAGTACCATTCAAGTTCTTAGTTTCGATTAATGGTAAGTCCTGACAGTTGCTGCTGGTCCAAGCTAAGGGCCAGATGTTGAAAGCCGGAGTAAGCGGAGCATTACCACAGCTATCAGCGTTCGCGCTATTGCGCAAGTGATTAAATCCAAAAGCTGCAATTGCAATAAAAACTATTGCAAGCGCAAGATATTTGAATCTGATCCTTTCCAAAAATTTTCTTATCATGTTTTTTCCTTAAATTATGCGGTTAATTACTTACTAATTATTGGCTTAACTAGTAAGAGAAATTTGCAATTCTTACAAACTACTCTTACGAGTCAAAAGTGAAGTGTGGCAAGGTGAGCTATGGGAATAGCTCACCTTGCCGTTACTGCGATTCAACAGAACCGGTTTGCCGCGAACTACTTCGCGAACTTGCCGAGTACTGACTGAATCTTGTTGAAACCTACCGACACGCCGGCGTTGAACTGGTATGAGCGAATGCTCAGACGCGATCCAACACTGGGAAGTATCGGGATGAGGTTGGAGTTACGCAGCTGCATCTGAGAGGATGCAACTGGCGACGGGCTGATGCCGACGCTTAAGCTCGCGCCACTCCGCAAGGAGATGACATCGAGCTGCGTGATCGGCTGACCGACCGGCTTGTTGCCGGTCTTCTCTTCCGTGCCGCCGAGTGGAAAGCCGCAGATGTTCTTGTAGCCAGCGGCGTCCCCGACCACCGTAACGGTAGCGCAGGTAGCCAAGACACAAACAGCGGCTTCCTTGAAACCCCGCCCGCAGTAGAACCCGGCTTCTGCAACCGCGACAGGCGCGGGCGCTTTCTGCCGAATCACCTGAGCGACATCTTGCACCTCAGAGGCATTGTCTGCCTTTGCGAATGCATGATTCGTTTCCGTGCCAACCCACCCGGATCGCGCCGTAGCATGAACCAAATAGACCAGCGAGTCGCCCGGCTGCAGGCTGCCTGCATTGACCGGATTCGCCAACGGCGAGTTAGGGTCAATGAGGATCAACCAGCGTCCGTCGCGAACCGAGGGCTCGTCGCGAACCTGTACGTTGGTTGCCGTTGCGTCACCAACGCTCTTCACGACCACCAGATACTGCACCGGCATCAACTGCGACGCCTGCGTCGAATCGACCGTAACCGACTTCGCCCACGTTTCGTCGGAATAACGCTTGGTTGCGGCGTGATCCCAGAGGCGAACCTGCTTGCTGATCGCCAACCGCGCGAACTTCGGCGCGGGTACCTCGTACGAGATCGTGTACTCGACGCGCAGCACGGGGAAATCCTCGTTCGCACAGCTGTACTTGAACCACCGGACGGCGCCGTCTTCGGTCTCGACCTGAACCAGCTTCACCGGCTCGGTCAGCCAGACATTGTGCGCCGCGCCGCTCAGTCCGAGATCTTCAGCGACCAACGCCCCGATTGGGGCTTCGATCTCCGAGACATGCGGATCGAGCGTCTCGCAGGAATTCGAAAGGTAGCGCAGAACTTCTGCACCCTCTTCCTTGTCCTTCGACACCAAGAGATTCTGATACGCCTTGTCACTCTTGGCGTACAGGCACAGTTCCTTCACCGTCTTGAAGCCTTTCTGCTTCCAGGGGCTCCGGTTCGTGGTGTAGGTCTTGGCATCGACGCGATTGTAGCCGAGCAGTTCTGCCGCCGACATCTCGCTGGCGGTGACCAAGCGGACGTTGCGGGTGAAGCTGCCCTGCATGGTGTTCTTGCACCCTGCCCGCAACGCATTCAGCCGCTGCAGCATCCCACCGAAGGTATGCGGCTCGGCGTTAATGATCGCTCCCGCCTGCGCCGTGTCGGCACAAGTCAGATTGACGATCTGTGCCTGCGGCGCGTTGTGGTAATCCTTGAACAGCTCCTCGGGATCGAGGAAGCGCCAGGAACGAACCGTGACTCCCTGCTTCGTCACCTCAACGCCTGCAACCTTTGCTTGGGCCACAGCGTTTTGAGCGACAAAGGCGAGAGAGCACACGATCGCGAAAACGATGCGAGCGATGCGGTTCTGCATGTGCCAACCTCATATATTCTCTTGTGAATTCTGTCGCAGCCATCCGATGTGATGGTGCAGACCATGCTTAGATAAGCATGTGCTCTCTCTGAGCAAGCGCCGCGCCTCTATCTTTGATAAAGGGTCGACGCCTGCAGACAAGATTTACTTGTCTGTTTGGCTTAACTCTCCAAAAACAACTAAACGTTTTGCAGAGGTACCAATTGGCCAGCAGGTTGATAATGCAACGATTGATTTATCTTGGCTGATAAATTGTGCTTGATCGTCAGCTGCATAAACTTGTTTTTTAGTAACGACATAATGGAAAGTGACTTTCTTGCCATTAACGTCGGTTGCGGTTATCGAAAATGAATCGTATTGTTTCAAACCGTCTAAAGTTTCGAATACTTTATTGTAAGAGCCTTTTGCCCAAGAATAGTTAGAGGAGTGACCAGAGATATAAGCGGTTCCAATATCCCCAGGTAAAGCTGTACCTGGATAATGCACCACACCCTGCGCTAAATCGGTATCAAAATTCTTGGTGTCTTTCGTCCAAATCAGTGGCACTGAAATTTTTAACTTTGGAATATCTATCTGCGCCGGAATATTTGTATTGATCTCAATTCCATCTCTGGTTAGGTCGTTACTTGCTGTAGTTGCGCCGGCTACTTTCGGAGTATTATCCGCAGTTTGCAATGCCAACTTATTTGCAACAGATTCCAAATCGATGTAATCAGCAATTAACTTCTTTTGATTATCGTTTAAGGGGCTGCCAGTCAAAGGGTTAATTCCAGAAAGCAACGCTTGAGTATCAGTCATTCCTAATCCCATCGTATCTTTCTTCTTTGGGTTTAAACCAAGCACAAATTTTTGATAGTTAGATAAGCCATTTCCAGAAAGATCAGTCGCTGGATCTAACACTGCTGGATCATTAACTTCGTAAAAGTAAGAGCGGATCCAAGCATTGTAAGCATCTATGTTCGCGTATTGTGGTTTATCGGCTTGAGCAACATTAGTTTGAACTTGAGATGGCACACTCTTTATATAAGAAAGCACTGAAAAATTTGTAAAAAGGATTAAGTAAAAGAATAAAGCTACAAAGAAGATTATTAGATAAGGCCACCCGGACTTGATAAGCTGAAATGGATTTAACTTCGAAAGTTTGATTACCACTGCATTTGTTTTTGGATCTTTGCTAATTACCGGATCCATATTATCAATGCTTTGAGTTGCTCTTGAATCGCCATGGGTCTCCACAGGCATGTCTAAAACGTGTTCATGACCGCTGTTAACAGCGTCTTCATGTCCATGTTTGTCAGCTCCTAAAAGCTCGTATAGATCATTTGTGCCTTGTGGATATTCCATAGGTTAGATGCCTTTTTAATAGGTTGATTCAACATCATACCCCAAAACTGTCCTTTTGTCAAGGACCACATTTCTCGCGGTAAATCAATATTTTAGATATAATTAAGGAACTGATTAAAATACGATTAGCTCAAGTTATGCCTAAGCGAACTTTCAAACAATACAAAGTAATCCTAGCAATTGCATTGGTTCTTTTGACTACAAGAATTGGGCTAAATACCCTATACACTGGCGATTTAACCATAATTGCAGGGGCTTCAGATATCACTGTAGCCAATGTTACTAACGCTGTAAATAATGAAAGAACCCAACGAAACCTAATTCCATTAAATTACAACGCTAAACTCGCCGCCGCCGCCGATTATAAGGCTAAGGATATGATTGCCCGAAAGTACTTCTCACATACCGACCCCGAAGGTCATTATATTTGGGATAAAATCGTCGCTGAAGGATATACCCCTTACACCGTTTTGGGAGAAAATTTAGCGATCGATTTTTCTGATACCGCAGGCCTAGTTGCCGCTTGGATTGATAGCCCAACTCACCGTGCTAACCTTTTAAACACATCTTTTGAAGATGAAGGGATGGGCGTGGCAATGGGGGACACTAACAACGGCGAATATAGCGTTGCAGTTGCGAATACTTTTGGCACTCAACCAAAAAAATCCACTCCAAAAGCCCCAACCCAAACAACAGCTACACCTCCTCCAACAAAACCTTCAACTGTTACAAATAAACCGGTTATTAAAAATCCAACCCCGTCTCCTATCCCTACTACCCCGTCGAACGTTCCTGCAAAAACAAACACTGCACCAAGCGTTAATATTGTCATCAACAATACTGATAATACTGTGCATAAAAACTCTATTACGCTTACGGGCAGTACGACACCTAATTCTACTATCAAAATTACAGACTCCGCTTCCAGTGCAACGCCAGTAACTGCTCAATCCGATACGAACGGTAATTTTATTTATACTTTTAGAGCCCTAAATAATGGTACGCACACCTTTGTTGCTACTATTAATACTGCTAAAAGCAATGCTTATAAAGTCGATATCGCTTACAACCCTCCACAAATTGCGGAGCAGTCCATTCAAGTAACCCCACAGGTTCAAAACAACCAGCTAAACATCCAATTTAGCGTAGCTGTTACGGGAGCACCTCAGACAGTTAGCGCTTCTTTGTTGGGTCAAAATATAAACTTAGTTTCAAATAATAATAAATATGTTGGCGGTTTAATTCTAGGGGAATACACGAACTACCAGAATAGCACTGTTTTAATTACCGCTGAAGATCAATACGGCAATAAATCAAATTTAAGTATCGCGCTGAAAGACTATCCATTATCTACCGCTGAAGATCCCAAAACTTTGGGACATATTGTAGCAAAGGCTCAATCCCCTGATCTTTACAATACTTTTAAATACATCGTGCTTGTTGCCGGAGCAATGTTCTTGCTCTTCTTACTTGGGGACACTTTACATCTTAGCAAAAAAAAGTACCGCGAAGACTTAACTCGCGGTTCAAATATAATAGTATTAATGTTAGTTCTATCTACTTTATTGCTGGTAACTTGGTGGCATTAAAATAACAACTAGTAAAAGACACATCGTTCAATTTTTGCTTTGAAATTTGTCACTCCAAAAACCATCACAACGATTAAAATAAAGATCGTTAACTGTTCTAAAAAAACCTGTCCGTTCAAGGTTTTTTTTATTAGATGATAAAGAATATTCCAAAGAAAATTATAAAAGGCCATTAAAAATAAACCGGCGGAAAAGTAATTAACATTCCAAAATTGGTAAACAAAAAAGGAAGTTAAAGCCATTACCAAGGAAACTAGCACTGCCAAGCCAAGATTTTGCAAAGTGATTTTGCAAAACTGGAATAGCGCTTGATATAACAGCATTAAAGTTACCAAAAAAACCACTACGTAAAAAACTATTGGCTTAAAGCAATAATACCAAACTATCCCTAAAGATCCAGCATAAACCAGCCAGGAAGCATAAACTTTGATATAAGTTAACATTACGAAATGGCTATTTGTAATAGGGGCCTGTTTTTGATGGAATACTTCTTTAAATAAAGAATACGCCACAACCAATGCCAAGGAAGTAGTCACTGCGATAAAGTGCTGTAACTTTAGATGGCCAAAATTTATTCCGATCAAAACAATCGAACCCCAATATAATAACCCTGGCAGGATTAGAAAATTTTGGAAATATCGAAAATTTTCCCAAACTGCAAAATGCTTAAATCTGCGGCCGATCGTTCGAGTAATGGTTTTTGCATCTAAATAATCGCGGTCTTTAAAATGAAGATCAAAAATAAAGTAAAGCCAAAGAAGCATGAAGAAGTAAATATAAAAGCTGACCATAATGTAAGTTTGGGTCAGGTAAAGATTATTTATATAGACCAAAAGCTCCAAGCCGACAAAAGAGATCAGCGAAATTGCTATTACTGAAATTGCTCGATGGGTTTTGGATTGAACGTGCATAAATTAAAGAGTCTTCTTGTTATAAACGAACTGATTTGCTTTAAATAAAGAGTCCGGCGTTCCAGCATCAAACCATGCCCCATTAACGATACTTACTTTTAGTTCATTCCTGTCCAAATACCAGTTGTGCAGATCCACAATTTCTAACTCCCCTCTAGCCGAGGGTTTTAATTCTTTGGCCGCTTGCAAAACTTTGTTATCGTAAATATATAAGCCTGTGATCGCATAATCAGAAAGGTACTCTGTCGGCTTTTCCACGATTTTTTCTGCTTGCATTTGATCATTAAATTTCACTACTCCGAAACGTTCAGGATCAGCAACTTTCTTAGCAAAAACATGTCCGCCGCTTTTAAAATTTCTAATTACATCACCGAAGTCATCTTCAAAAATATTGTCTCCGAGAATCATTGCCACGGAGTCATTGCCCACGAAACCTTCACCAATGTGAAAAGCCTGGGCCAAGCCTTCTGGCTTATCTTGAACTTCGTAAGTAAACCTAGCGCCAAAATCTTTTCCGGAGCCAAGCAAGTTTAAATAATCGCCGGCTCGATCTGGAGCGACAATTATTAAAATTTCTTTGATACCACCTGCTAACAATGTTTCCAATGGATAAAAAATCATTGGCTTATCATAAACCGGCAACAATTGTTTTGAAGTAATTTTGGTCAACGGGTGTAAACGAGTGCCTTTACCGCCAGATAAAATGATACCTTTCATAAAGATTCTTTATTTAAATATTCAGAAAGTGCTTCTTGCCAAGCACGCTGCTTAGGATATTTTGTATTTAACAGCACAGAATTCTTGGGTCTACGTGCTGCTCTTACAAATTTATCGGCAGTTATTCTAGTTAATTGCACGTCAATATTTTTTATCCTAAAAACTTCTGCTGCAAAATCATACCACGACGCTTGCCCGTCGTTCGGCAAGTGGTAAATACCATAAGGATATTTTTTATCTACTAACTCAATACTAGCTTTTGCTAGATCTGCGCTATAAGTAGGTGTGCTAATTTCATCGGTAACAAAATTAAACTCCTTCTGTGCTTTTGACAATTCCAAGATTAAATCCGGAAAGCTGCGCTTTGCGTTAGCAGCAGAACCAGGTTCGCCAAATAATAGGTTTAGCCGAATTATGTAATGTTTATAGCATTTAGCAGCTTCGGTTTCCCCAACAAGCTTACTTTTGCCGTAAACACTGA
The DNA here is from genome assembly GCA_028286905.1 of Candidatus Doudnabacteria bacterium. Lineage (GTDB taxonomy): Bacteria > Patescibacteriota > Doudnabacteria > UBA920 > VMFF01 > JAQBQP01. The sequence goes on along the minus strand of JAQBQP010000002.1, from coordinate 249,683 downwards.
TCGGTTTTGCGATAGCCTGTTCATTATACCCTTCTTGGCTTAGTCCATCAAAAACGAAACCAGTACTATAGTGCACCAAGATTGCGTTTAGCTTCTGAGCTGCTTCAGCAATATAGCCAACCGCTTCGGCATTTAGCAAAAAGGCTCGTTCTTTTTCTGGATCTTGCTCCGCCTTATCAACAGCATTGTATGCGACACAGTTGAATACTACTTCCGGTTCAAACTGCTCAATTTTTTTCTGTACAGCTTGTTTATCAGTAACATCCAGGTCTGTGCTATCTAGTGCCAAAAGCTGATGCTTTGATAACTGGCGAACCAGTTCCGAGCCGAGCATTCCCTTGGCTCCGAAAATTATAATTTTCATTTTATTCTGCGCCAACTGTAATCTTAATACTTTGCGACAGTTTATTTCTAATAACTTGCAGGTCAAGCACATCGCCTACTTTGGCTTTTTGAATTTGATCTTCAAAGGAATTATCAATATTAATAGCCGTACCATTCACGGCTGTTATTAAATCTCCGTCTAGTAAATTAGATTTAGAATCTGGCTTTTTGACAAGCACTCCGGACGTTGCACCAAAAGCGTTTGCCATAATTTTTGATACCGGAGCGTAAGAAAAACCTAAATGATTTCTAACAATCTTTCCAGTGGAAAAATAGCTATTTAAAGCGCTTCGAATTGTGTCCGCAGTAATAACTGTAGAGCCGGAGTAAATTCCTTGCACATTTGCATCTAAGGACAGCACCATTGAGCCATCGGGAACATTTACTAGGTCATCAACTTTAAAAGTTTGATTAATCAAATCTGTTGAATAAGTTTTATTTGCAATATTTTTTACTTCCGCTGCCAAATAAGCAACTTGATCGACTGGTTGAAATTCATTTAAAGTTGGTGACAAAACAATAATTCTTTGCCCAAGCTGCATATCTTTTGAATAACCCAAAGAAGCGGTAGCCAAATTAGTTTTATCTACTTTTAAGAAAACCAAATCGCTTGCTGGATCGCTTGCTACTTCTGTCGCTGGCGCAAAGGTTCCGTCTGAAAAAGAAACATTCACGGTCTTCACAGTTGCTAATAAGGAGTTCTTGCTAGCCGCAATTAATCCGTCTGACGTTAAAACCACTCCGGCAGAAGCAACTTGAGCATGACCTAAGTCTGCCCCGCTAACAATTCCAACTACCCAAGGTTTTACTTTTTGGATCGCAGCAATACTATCCGAACCTTCGTTTACTCGGATTTCTTCTCGGCGATTTATAATCAAAGGAGCGGTTTGTGGTGCTAAGTTGTATTTAACTAAAAAAGAAATAGTGTTAATTTTTGGAATTAGATACCGGTTAAAGAGCCAGCCGCCGATACCGCCGATCACTAACGAACTAAGGATAACAAATGTAATTGCTTTTTTTGACATAAAGATTGAATTATATTTTCCAAGGCGTCGATAAAAGAGTTAATAAAATTAAAATTGTAGAAAAAATCATGTGAAAAGAAACTTTTTTCATACTAAGATTATGAAATAAATGATAATAGGTTATTATCCATAAAACATAGAAGATATTAAAAAGAATTACGGCTAGGACTGTAAAGTGAAAGGGCAAAAATATGAGCGCCCAGCTAACTTCTAAAACACAGAAGGCAATAAACCAAGCAAAAAAGTTTTTTTGTTGGCGGGATTGAGGTGCATAATCAAATGATGCTCGGGCAATTAAATAAGTCGCTAGGCCTAACAAAATTAAAGTTATAAAATTCTTCGGCAAAAGATAGTAATTATTTCCAAAAATACCCAAGGCCAAGCCAAAATACGACAATAGCGTTTCAAAAAACAAGACTTGTTCCGAGGCAATCAATAAACGCAGCTCTAGGAAATAAACGAAGGCTGAGGCAAAAATCAAAAAGATGCCTTTGATGAACCCGCTGGGAATCACAAAATAAATCGAGACGATTGAAGCCAAAAAGAACAGCATTCTAAGCCAGGACCAGAAAACATAAAAATTATGTTTCTTTAAATACCAATAGTTATAAGCCATTACCACAATAAAATACAGCAGCATAACCGGCAACAAAAAACGAAAAACTTTGCTGGTGGTCTGTATTAAAACCAAGAAAACTAATGCGATAATACTGCTAATAACTTTATGGGGCATATCAGACTCTATTATACCTAAAACGCTTTAAATAGACCATAAGACCGAGCGAAAGTAAAATTAACAATACCGCGGTCACTTGATCGCCTTTAAACGGTCCAAAATAAGCACTGTCCAGGCGAATGCCTTCAATTGCAAAACGAGCGATGCTATAAAAAATTATATATAGCGCGGTCAACACCCCTGGAACCAGCTTATTTTTTCGCTCTATAAAAAATAGTAAGACAAAGATAATTAAATTCGCGATAATTTCGTACAAGAATGTTGGCTGGTAATAAGCGTAGTTTTCGTATCCGATCGGGCGCTGGTTTAAAGGAATAAAGATTTTCCATGGTAGGTTTGTGGGCTTACCAAAAGCTTCATTGTTAAAATAATTACCTAACCGGCCAATTGCCTGTGCGATAGGAATACCTAGCATTACTAAATCGGAAAGCTTAAAGAAGTCTAATTTATATTTGCGGCACATCATATACAAAGTAAGCGCTCCGCCAATCAACCCGCCATAAATTGCCAAACCTCCATGCCAAATTTTATAAATTTCGCTTAAATTATTTCGATATTGATCAAAATAAAATAAAACATAATAAATTCGTGCGCTTAGAAAACCGATTAAGATTGTCCAAAAAACAATATCTTCAAAAGTTTTTTCTGCAATCCCTGCTTTTAAAACTCTATTCCGAGCAACTAGGTAAGCCGCAATTATTGCTCCGACAAAAGTTAAACTATAATAGCGAATATTTAAAAAGCCAATCTTAAACGTTTGTCCGAAGGGCTGGCTAAGGCTAAAATTTAAAATAGCGCCACTTGTTTTTGCACTGCTACTTTTGGCTGAGGTTCTTGCCATATAACAGGAATTTCTTTAATTTCAAAAAAATCTTTGTATAAAATCTTTTGATTATACATGCCATATTGATAAACATCCCTTGTGATCCGAACATCGTCCAAGCAATACTTTTTCAAAAGATCATGTCTGCCATTGCGCCAGTACAGGATCGCTTCTTTGCCACTGCCCGATTTGCCTGCACCCAATGTTGCTTGTGCGATCGAATCTAAACTGACTCGCCTACCCAAATGTTTATGTACATCCTGAATAATATCTAAAAAGGGCAGGTCGTGAATATTAAAATTCAGATATGGCTGTAAAACTTCAAAATCAAAATCTTTGATATTAAACCCGATGATTTGATCAGCATTTTGCAAAAGTTCACCAAGTTTATGCATTTCATTTTCTGCATAGGTTGAGAACTTGTCGTTTTCATATTCGTAAATACCGCAGGTAGATACTTTAAGCAAATGGTTTTTGCCCCGGCCACCTACTTCACTAAATAAATATTGTGTTTCTAAATCGAGAACTATTTTTTTGAGAGACATACTAAAATTATATCACACTGTTAAGCTGCTTTTGTTTTTGAAGCTTCCATTTTACCAAAAACTCTTTGGATATCTTGCTCGAGGTTGAAAATTGAACCGTCATCTTTGACTTCTTTTTTATCAACTGTAGCTAATATTCCTTCTAAGCGATCTATTAAAGAATCATAAACCCGGGCCACTCCTGATTTATTACACTGGATGGCAAACTTTTTAAAATAATTTGCCTGCATAAGCATTTCCTTAATAATTTGAACTCGAATTCTATGCCTGCCCAACGTAGCATTTTTTCTACCCACCCACAGCTCGGCAAGCTGCATCACAGTTTCTGGTCTTGCTTCGATAATTAAAACTGGAACGTTTGGCAATTCTCGAGCTTCTTTTGTGCGTGAAGAGCGGTAATATTTTATGCCGGGTAATACCCCTTGCTCTATTTCTTTTTTTATCCTTTGAAGTTTTTTTGCAGTATCTGAACTAGTCGTTGCGTCAATTGCCAAGCCCATATACAAAGAGGCCTCGTCTCTTTCAAATTCTACAATATCGTCCATACCACCTACATAATCGTCATAATCACTGGTCTTTACGGTAGTGGCTCCTGCGCCTAACCACTCATTAAGTTCAATTTGTTCATGCAAGATAGCTTCAAAAACTGAACCCAATTTTCGCTCATCTCCTACTTCAGATCCGAATTTAGATTTAAGCATTTCAACTTCTCTCAAATCGCGTTCAATTTCTGTTACTGAATAAACTTGAGCAAACTCATCCTTGTGAGCTTCAACATCAATCCTACTTTTGTTCAAGACCTTTTGAGATCTTTGATAAGCTTCTTCCAAACGAGATTTTGCATATTCAACAGAGGCTGGACGTTCAGCTTGATTTGAGTTACCCATTTCACTTTGTGGTCTAAATCTGAATTCCATAACAATCTTATTTTAACACACTGTCTGGTTTTATTGGCATTTTTCTGTTAAAATTCTTAAGTAAATCAATAAAATCGCTTATTTATTATGAAAAGAACACTCGCTACCGAAACTGTTGGACATGTTGGCAAAGAAATTACTGTCAAAGGATGGATTAACTCCCGCCGCGACCATGGTAATCTTATTTTTATCGACCTACGCGATCACAGCGGAATTGTACAGATAACTGTAAATCCAGACTTCACTGAAAAAGAAAGCTTTGCTCTTTCAGAAAAAATGCGCGATGAATGGGTTATAGAAGTTACAGGCACAGTTCAAAAACGTGCTCCGGAACTTATTAATACAAATTTTGAATCTGGAACGATCGAAATTCAAGCAAAGAAAATTGAAGTTTTAGCTTCCGCCAAAACTCCTCCTTTCCCTATTGCTGGCAACGAAGATGTTAATGAAGAAGTGCGTTTAAAATATCGTTACTTGGATTTACGCCGACCAAAGCTGCAAGGCTATTTAAAAAAACGTGCGGAGTTTATAAAACACATGCGCGATTTTATGCATGGCGAAGGATTCTGGGAAATTACTACTCCAATCCTAGCAAACTCCTCTCCAGAAGGAGCTCGAGATTTCTTGGTACCATCAAGATTACATCCTGGTAAGTTCTATGCCTTACCTCAAGCGCCTCAACAATTCAAACAATTGTTAATGGTTGGCGGCATCCCCCGCTATTACCAAATCGCGCCATGCTTTAGAGATGAAGACCCTCGCGCAGATCGTTCTCCGGGCGAATTCTATCAGTTAGATATGGAAATGGCTTTTGCGACCCAAGAAGAAGTTTGGGAAATTATGGAAGAGTTGATGAGCCAACTAACTGAGAAGTTTTCAGACAAAAAAGTTTTCCAAAGACCATTTCCAAAAATTCGTTACGAAGACGCGATGAACACCTATGGCTCTGACAAACCAGATTTGCGTTTTGAATTAATATTGCAAGACGTTTCGGAACTAGTAAAAGATTCTGGTTTTAGCGTTTTTAGCTCCGCTGTAAAAGATGGCGGCGTGGTGAAAGCTATTGTTGCGCCAGGCGCGGCAAACTTTACCCGATCTCAAATCGATGACTTAACCGAAATAGCAAAAGCAGAAGGTGCAAAAGGCTTGGCTTATATTGTTTTAGCAGAAGATGGAATTAAATCACCAATCGTAAAATTCCTGGGCGATGATTTAACAAAAGAAATTATTCAAAAAGTTGGCGCTAAAACTGGCGACATTATTTTCTTTGGCGCCGATATGCGCGAAGCTGCAAATAAAGCCTTGGGCAAAGTCCGCAACACTTTGGGCGGCGTACTTGGCTTGAAGGATCAAAACCTAATGGCCTGGGCTTGGATTTATGATTTCCCGATGTACTCTTGGAGCGACATTGAAGATAAACTGGACTTCGAGCACAACCCTTTTTCAATGCCAGTCGGCGGAATTGAAGCATTAAATGATAAAGATCCATTAACTATTACCGCTTACCAGTACGACTTAGTTGCTAATGGTTATGAATGTTCTTCCGGTGCGGTCCGAAACCATCAACCTGAAACAATGTTTAAAGCCTTTGAGCTTGCAGGCTATACTCGCGAACAGGTCATGGAAAAGTTCGGGCATATGATTGAAGCATTTAGCTACGGCGCTCCGCCTCATGCCGGCAATGCTCCTGGGATCGACAGAATTTTTATGGTCCTCAACGATGAATCAAACATTCGAGAAATAATCGCCTTCCCTAAAAACGGTAAAGCTGAAGATTTAATGCTCGATGCTCCTTCAGTCGTTTCTGAGAAGCAACTTCGCGACGTACATATCAAATTAGACATAATCAAAAAATAGCTTGCAAATAACAATTACTCAGTTTAATGGGCCATTAGATTTACTGCTTCAATTAATAGAGCAGCAGCAAATGGACATTACTCAGATCTCAATTGCTGCCGTAACCGAACAGTTTTTGCAGCACATCAAAACTCTGGAAAAAGTTGATCCGACTTCTTTGGCGGACTATCTTTCAGTGGCTGCAAAACTTTTGGTTATTAAATCTAAGGCAATCTTACCGACTTTACAGTTGGACAAAGAAGAGGAAGAAATCGCGGTTGATCTTGAATCAAAACTTTTGCTATATAAAAAGTTTAAAGAAGCCTCGAAGCTATTTAAAACTTTGGATAGCAATCGCAAACAATCTTTCACTCGAGAAGTTTCATTTGAAGACAAAATTACCTTTTACCCTGATCCAGATGTCACTACCGACAAACTACGCGATAGCATTTTAAATACTTTGCACTCGCTAGAAGAAATAAATAATTTACCGAAGGCTACGGTTCGTGAAGCTATATCCATTCAAGACAAAATTGCATCTTTGCAGCAGTTGCTTACCGAAAAGATTCAAACAAAAATGTCCGATCTGATTGCTAATGCCAAAGATAAAACCGAAGTAATCGTAACCTTTCTAGCCTTGCTGGAACTAATCAAACAGCGTATTTTAATAGTAGACCAAGAACAAATATTTTCTGAAATAATAATAAAAAAGAATGAATCAATTACAGAGTAAAATAGAAAGCATCTTGTTTGTTACGCCAAAGCCAGTAACTGCCAAGGGATTGGCAAAAATTTTGGAAGTTGAACAAAATGAAGTTGAACAAGCTTTAAATGAATTAGCGCAACAACACAAAGAAGCGGGAATTGTTTTGTTAAACTCCGGCGAAGTTTGGCAGCTTGCCACAAATTCTGAGAATAGTGCAATTGTAAAAAACTTTTTAAATGCTGAGTTAAGAGAAAAGTTAACCGATGCCAGCGTGGAAACTTTGGCAATCATCGCCTACCGCCAACCAATTTCCAAAGGCGAGATCGAAGCAATCCGCGGCGTGAACTGCCAATATAGCATTCGTCATCTGCTGATTCGTGGATTAATTCAAAAAACTCCGAACCCGAAAGATTCTAGACAAATATTATACGAAACGACTGTCGAATTCCTGCAGCACATGGGATTACAGAGTACCAAGGAACTTCCGGACTTCGAAGTATTAGTGGAAAAAATAAAGCTACCTGAAGCGCCAGAAATCGGCGAACCAACAATTGAGAATACTCCAGAATTACCTGTGTCCGAAGACCAGAATGAAGATCAAGAAAACATCCAGCCAGCGTAATTAAAAAACAGCCCACAAGGGCTGTTTTTTAATATTGCTCTTCAAACAAAGCAGCGACTCTTTCACGTATTTTGCGTGGCCAAGCCCTTTTCTTCCACATTCCTAAACGCATCCTTTTCGCTTTTTTAAGATCTTCTAAGAAAGTTTTTTCGAGCTCTATAGCAAATTCATCGTCCAAAATACAAAGAATGTTTTCTTTATTCAACTCTGTAGAACGAACGTCCATATTTGCCGAACCAACTATCGACCACTTCCCATCAACAACGATCGTTTTGGAATGAATCATGGTTGGTTGATATTCATAAATTTTTACACCAGCATTCAAAAACTCTTCAAAATATTTATGACTTGCCCATCGAATAGTTTGCCCATCGATATAGTTATTTGGCAAAAGCACTCGTACATCCACTCCTGCTCTAGCACTTTCTTTTAAAACTTCGCGTAAAGCCTTATCGGGAACAAAGTAAGAATGGGTCATGAAGATGCTTGTTCGCGCAGCTTTAAAAGTTAAATAATAAACGTTGCTAATCGGATGAAATTCAGAAGTTGGCGAACTAATAACAGAAATATGCTTTGAAAGATCCATCTGGCGACGTTCTTCATAAGCAATAGGATAATACTTTGACCCGAGTAAAATCTCGCCCTGGGTATCCGCCCAAACTTGAGAAAACGCCGATTGTAAATTTTCTGCCATTGAACCGGTAACCATCACCATTGAATCACGCCAGCTTTCAGGACTCTTCGCATCTCCTAGCCACTTGTCTTCCACCGCGGCACCCCCTAAGAAGCCGATCTGACCATCAATAATAATCGCTCTGCGATGATTGCGTTTATAAAACCTAGTTAATTTTCCGAAGTGCGCCTTGCGAAACCAGCAAACTTTTCCGCCAGCTAATTTAAATTGTTCAAGCTTTTTCTTATCCACCTTACTACCGCCAAAGCCATCCAACAAAACGCGGACTTCGACACCGCGTTTTAATGCGTTGTAGAAAGCTTCAAAAATCATGTCACTAGCTTTGCCTGGGCTCCAAATGTAAACCATAAAGTTTACACTAACTTTCGCTTCGTTTATCGCTTTAACGATTTCAGGAAAAAATTTATTTCCATTGTTCAACAATAAGGCTTTACCTCCGGTTTGGATCGGTGCGTTTACTACACCAGAGACTGCCTGTAAAAAATCCTCGGAATCTACGGTTGGCATATTTTCCGGAACACTTAATTTATCTGGTCTACGTCCAATCGATAAAAACAAAGAACCAATCGTAGAAGCGATTGAAGAAATACCTACGATTAGAAGGACTAAAACCCACCAAGGCAAACTAATGAATTCATTCATAAATTTAGTATATGCTCAATTGCTTGAACTGGGAATTGGATGAAATGCAAAAATCTCACTGCCGTGAGATTTTTTGTTTGGTAGCGCTAAGGAGAATCGAACTCCTGTTTACTGGATGAGAACCAGCCGTCCTAGCCACTAGACGATAGCGCCATGAAATAATTCTTGCTTATCTTAGCAAATAGGCGTTATTTATTCAACCAGCTGGGATCCTGACGGCAAAGTAAAGCTGTGGCCTTAGATTTATCCGCAATTATTTCTCGAACAATCTTTTCCATTCTCAGGCCTTGAGAACCTTTAACAAGCATTACGGTGTTTTCTTCTAACAAAGATTTTACTTTTTCAATTGCTTCGACAGAAGTTTCAAACCAGAACAAATGATCTTCTTTAAACATTGTTCGCTTAAGTTCGTTGTAAGCTAATTTCATTTCTGGACCTACGCCAATAAAATAATCAATCGCGGAGTTTGTTATTTGCTTGGCTAGATCATGATGCGATTGGGCAGATAAATTACCAAGTTCAAGCATGTCGCCCAATACCGCAATCTTTCTTGCTGCTGGAAAATTAATTAATTCCTCAACTGCTACTTTCATTGATAATGGTGCGGCATTATATGTGTCATCCAAAATTACCGAATTATGTAATCCTTCTAAGGGATTCATTCGTCCTGGTTGCGGTTTGTAATTTACCAAAGCATCGGAAATTTCCGAAAGTTCCATACCCATTGCTAAACCAACAGCAGTGGCGGCAGCGCTTGCAGAAACATGTGGCAAACCTAAAATATTCGTCAAAAATATTGGAACTGTTTTACCTTTATAGTTTAAATGCGCCAAAGTACCATAGCCGTTTCCCTTAGAATAAGTGGTGGTTGAGTCTTCAATTTTTAAATCACTGGCCAAATCTTTGCCATATGTAAGAATTTTACTTTGAATTTTAGGGATTGCTTGGCGAACCTTGGCATCGTCCATATTTAGAATTGCAAAATCTTTCGCTGTTAAATCGCGAAAAATTTTACTCTTTTCTTCTAAGATTTGCTGCTCCGATTTAAACCATTGCAAATGCGAAATCCCGACCGTAGTTAAAACCGCAATATCGGGTTTTACAATATCCATCAAAACATCCATATCACCCGGACGATCAATACCAAGTTCTAATACTAAAACTTTTGGATAATGTGAATAAAAATAAATCATCCAGAAACTTTTTGCGAATACTCTTAGCCATTTAAAAGGGTTTCTCTTTGGAGACTCAACTCCAATAATTGTAAATGGCAAACCAAATTCATTGTTGTAGTTTTTTATATTTGTGCGAGTTTCGTGCTTGCTTTTAATCACCGCATAAATCGCCTCTTTTGCAGAAGTCTTGCCGATACTACCGGTAATTGCGATTATTTTTGGTTTATATTTTTTTAATATTGCCCGAGCTGCTCGAAACAATATTTTTTGAAATATTTTTTTCATTTTATTTTCTAGTCGGGGCGATATTGTAATAATTCAAAATAAATTGAGCAATTTCGCCAAAGGCCGGCGCTGCGGTGCTTTCCGCAAATTTTACATCGCGCGGGTGGTTAACGAAAACTAACATTACAAATTTCGGATCTTCAATCGGACCATAGCCGAGGAACGACCCGATATTATCATTTTGCACGTAAACGCCTTTTGAAGCAACTTGCGCCGTACCAGTTTTGCCGCCAATGTAATAACCTTTGACTGCCGCTTTCTTTCCATGGCCATTTTCTACCACATCCACAAGCATTCCTGAAACTAAAGTTGCCGCACGAGCAGAAATAACCTGGCGCAACATTTTTGGCTGAGTCTTTTGCACGCTGCCATCCGGTAAAATTTTTGAATCAATAATATAAGGCTGCATTAATTTGCCGCCATCCGCTAAAGGCATATAAGATTGCAGCATTTGCAATGGTGTCACCGTAATACCCTGACCAAATGCAGAAGTATAATAGTTTATTTGAATGTTGCCTTTTAAGTTGCTAAGGTTTCCGGTAGCTTCGGGTAATTCTATTTCAGTAGCTTGGCCAAAACCAAAACTTTTTAAAGAACTTAAAAACTTGTCATTGCCAATCTGCTGCTCAACATAAATTGCACCGGTATTTAAAGATTCATCCAATACTGTGGTCATTGGCACGACTCCGTGCGCCTTGCCATCGGAGTTTTTAATTTTATATCCGGCAATATCAACTTCACCGGTGTCATTGTACGTACTGGTTGGGCTAATTACACCCATATCAATTCCTGTCGCAATTGTTATGGCTTTCATTGTCGAACCCGGTTCATAGGATTCGATTGTGGCGATGTTTGAAAAAACTCCAGGGTCAGTAACTTTATTATATAAATTTGGATCAAAGCTAGGGTAATTTGCCATCGCTAAGATTGCACCGGTTTTTGGATCGGCAACGATTACGCTACCAGAGTCAGCGCCGTGCTTTGCAACGGTGTCCTTCAAAACACTTTCGGCTTTAAACTGAATCGCTCGGTCAATCGTCAATTGAATCGTTGTGCCATCCACTGCCGGCGTAAACTCTCTTTTAGCGCCTGCAATCCAATTCCCCTGTTTGTCCGCTTCGGTTTGAATCTCCCCCGGAGCGCCCGCCAATTCTTTTTGCAGATACTTCTCAATGCCGTATAAACCCGTTTTTGTGTCTGCGTTATTTTTATAGCCCAAGAAGCCGAGAACTTGGCTCAAAAATTCTCCTTCGGGATAGTAACGAATGTCTTCTTGATCCAAATAAACGCCTGCTAACTTTAATTGGGATATAGCTTTTGATTGATCGTCAGTAAGCATTTTTTGAATTGGTACATATTTTTTAGTTTGATCTCCAATTTTATCTGAAATTGCTTTCTCATCCAGCGATAAAATCTTAGAAAGATTTGATGCTACTGCATTTGGATCTTTGATATCTTGCGGCACGACATAAACTAAATCTTTATGTGAGTTAGTTGCCACGGGGTAGGGTTGCGAAGAATAACGATCGGTAACTAAAATATCGCCGCGATTTGGATTTAATTTTTGATAATAGCCGTGTTGGTTTTCAGCCTGCGCGCTATAAAAACTATGTCTGCCGACTGAGATAACAAAAAGCCTTAAGATAATTAAGGCGGCAAAAAAACCTAAAAATATTTTAAAAATATTTATTCTTTGAGTAAAATTAACGCTGGCTGAGCGAGGTTGTTTGGACATAGCTAATTGTGGATACCGGAACCATATTTAAAACCGCTGGATCCGCTTGAATTCTTTGTAAGGATTGAAGCTCTGCAGACTGAACCTCCAAAGCCCGCTGATCATTCTTTAGCTGATCAACCTTAGTTTGAAGATTGCGGATTTCGTAACCTTTGGTTGAAAAACTATTAACTTGAACCAGGTATGTTAGAACTAAAAAACTTCCTAAAACCAAGACACTTATCCCAAGTTTTTTATTTTCTAAAGTAAACGGCGCGATCTTAACTGATCTTTCCGACCGATACTTTGGCAATTGAAGTGTTAGCGCGAAATGTTTTCCCATTTTATTTTTGTTTTTGATTAAATTAATTTTTGGAGCACTCTTAGTTTTGCTGAACCACTGCGGGAATTGTCTTTAAGTTCTGCTTCACTTGCAATGATCGGTTTTTTTGTTAATACTTTTGCCTGCGGTTCTTTACCGCACTGGCAGATTGGAAATTCCGGAGGACAAGTGCAGCCAATCGCTTTTTCCAAGAAAAATCTTTTTACAATCCGATCTTCCAACGAATGGAAGCTTATTACTGCGAGCCGGCCATTTGGCAATAACGATTCAAAGGCATCCGGTAGAAAGGCTTGAAGATTTTCTAACTCATGGTTTACTTCAATGCGCAATGCTTGAAAAATCCTTCTGGCACTGTCGCCTGCCTTGAAACGAAACTTTGCCGGCAAGCTTTTCTTTATAATCTCAAACAGCTGCTCAGTTGTTTCAATTTCCCCCTCTTGCCTAGTTGTAATTACACCTCTGGCAATTCTGCTGCTAAACTTATCCTCAGAATAATCATCAAATATTTGCTTTAGCTCATGTTCTTGATAATGATTTAAAATAAATTTCGCAGTAAACGGCTCTTTGTCTTTGTTGTGCGGAACCGCCTCAGGATCAAAGCGCATGTCTAGCGGTTCGTTCTTTTGGAAAGTAAAACCGCGATGTGATCCTTCCAGATCATAACTTGAGATACCAATATCGATGAGTATGGCATTAACTTTTTCAAATCCCGCGCCGTTAATAATATCTTTAATGTGCTTATAGTTACCTTTTACAAAAATGGTTTTCGATGAAATCTTTTCCGAATCAACATTTTTTTGCGCTTCTTCAATCGCTGCTGGGTCCAAATCGATGCCGATTAGGGTTCCGTTCGGCTGAATTGCCTTTGCCAAAGACAAAGAATGTCCGCCGCCGCCCAAAGTTCCATCAACGATTATTTGTCCCGGCTGAGGCTGCAGATATTCTAGCGTTTCTTTTAGTAGTACGGGGATATGGAAGCTCATATTTTTAAACGCCTATTTCGCCTAACTGCTCAGCAATTTCGGTACTATCTTTTTCAGTCGCCTTCTTATACTTTAACCACAAATCCTCGCTCCAGATTTCTAAACGGTTATAAAGTCCGGCAACTACTACTTTTTTGTGCATCTTCGCAAAAGCTCGAAGGTAATCTGGCAAAATTATTCTTCCAGCTTTGTCGAGTTCGCAATCCATTGCTCCCGCAAGCATCAAGCGTGAAAAGGCTCGAGTGTTTGCTTTGGAGATTGGCAGCGAAGCAAGCTTTTCGGCTAGCTTTTGCCACTCTGGGACTGAATAAAGAAATAAAGAGTTATCCAGTCCGCGAGTGACAACGGCTTTACCTTTAAGATCATTACGAAACTTTGCAGGAATTGATAGCCTACCCTTTTCGTCGATGCTCAAGGTATATTCGCCAATAAACATTTTGTTTCATTAAGAGAATTATGGATCAAGCGTGGGTGTGGATAATTCCACTTCTTCCCACTTCAATCCACTTTTCACCACCACATAACAATTATATTCCACAACTTCCCATCGGTCAAAATACCATTCTAACCACAAGATGTAGGGCTGTGCATAAAAAAACCGCTTATCTAAGCGGTTTAATTTATAGTTATCAAGGCTGTGTATAATACTTATCCACTCAGCAGCTGTAACTATTTTCGTTTTGATACGTATTGAGCAATATGATTGCCGGCGATCCCGAAAGCGACGCCGACATTTAAGCTTTCTTTTTGGCCATACATCGGAATTTCTACCACATCGTCTGCTAGTTTTAATAAAGATTTCGGCAGCCCTTTTGGCTCATACCCGAGCATTAAAACCAATGGAAATTTTGGTTTCCATTGGTTAAGGTCAATACTCTTGCCTTTTACCTGTTCTAAAGCAACGATCCTGACCCCTTGTTTTTTAAGTTGTTTAATAAGCCTGGTTGGCTGACGATGATATTCCCATGGGATAAACTGTTCGGCGCCCAAGGCCACTTTGGATATTTCTTTGCGTGGAGGACGTCCGGTAATTCCAGTTAAAAATATTTTGTTTACTGCAAAAGCATCTGAAGTTCTAAAAATAGCACCAACATTAAAAAGGCTACGAATGTTTTGGCAGATAACATAAAATTCTTTAGCTGTTTTACTAAACGGCTTTTTAGATTTCAAAGATGTGGAGCGAGGCATTTTTTACATCCTGTTTCGGAGTATTTGGATAAAGACTGTACATAACTCGGATAATTCCCGAATGTGTTACAACCAAAGGAACTTTGTCGGAGTAATTTCTTTTTAAACCTGCAATAAAATGCATTAAGCGTAATTTTACTACGCCAATATCTTCGAGTTTCAATTTAGATAAATCAATATCAAAATGTTCTTCAATGTAGGGAAAACTGACTCCTGTTAACTTTTCTACTTCGGCCCAGCTTTTACCTGAGAGATTGCCCAAATCTCGCTCTTCCAATTCATCGCTGGATTTTACCGCCACTCGAAGTTTATCTGAAACAATCATTGCAGTATGGAACGCTCGTTTCAGAGTTGAGCAAAATATAATATTAACTTCCCTTGGAACTATCAGCGCCAATGCTTCTGCCTGAGCAATGCCTGTTCGATTTAAATCAACGTCGTAACGCTGGCCCATTAGAATCTTTTTTAAATTAAATTTTGTTTCGCCATGTCTAGCAAAATAAACCTTCATGCGTTTCCTTCCCATTCTTTATAAAATGTTTTTAAATAATTTTCCATAAATCGATGTCTGCGTTCAGCCATTTTTTTAGCAGTTTTAGTATTGATCAAATTTTTTAACAGTAACAGTTTTTCGTAAAAGTGGTTGATGGTATGCGAACTAGCTTTTCTATAGTCTTCGCTACTTTTAAATTTTTTAGGTTTTATTACTGGATCGTAAATCGCTCGATTTTTACTGCCGCCGTAAGCAAATGCGCGCGCGATGCCAATAGCACCCATCGCGTCCAAGCGATCGGCATCTTGAACAACCTGCCCAGCTTTGCTTAGTTTTATTTTTTTATCAAAAGAGCTTTTAAAACCAATATCCCGAACAATGCCGACCACTTCGGTAATAACCTCTTTCGAAAGATTTAAAGATTCTAGCCATTCTTTTGCAATTCTTGGACCAATATCTTTATCGCCGTTATGAAATTTCCAGTCGGCAATATCATGCAATAATGCGCCAAGTTGAACCAAAAACATATTTGCTTTTTCTTTGGAGCCAATTGCTAGAGCATTGTTCAAAACTCTTTGAATGTGCAACCAATCGTGTCCGGTTGAATCAGATCTTCCTAGCGTATCTTTAACAAATTTTTTGGTCTTTTCTATAACTTGTCTTTCAGATAATTTTTTGACAGGTAGTTGTTTTAACATCTCATTTCTTTCCTTTGTATTTTACTTTAAATTCGCGCATCCGTCCAAAGCCCACGGAGTCCCGAATGTAGTCTTGCGCTTGCCAAACAGGCACTCGTGAAATTGTGCTATCTCCGTATTTATCGTTAATTTTATCTAGTGATTTAACAAGCAGTTCTTTTTTCCGATCGGTTTCAAAAAGCGATTGTTGGTTAGAAAAATCTTTTAAACCGGAGGCGGTAACTCCGATTAGTTTAAATTTAGAGCTTGTTCGGGCTCTTTCGATAAACATATTATTTACTTCTAAAAAAATATCTCGCCCATCTTGAAGGTAATAGTTTAGTTTTTTGCTTTTTTGATAGTAAGAACCCTCTTTATCGTTAACAATCAAATGTACAATATTTGCGACTACCCCGCCTTCTCTTAATCGCTTACCAACCATTTCAGAAATTTTATACAGCATCTGACTAGCAACTTTTATATCATCGCAACGCTTTGGCAAAGTATAAGCGTGGCCCATTGATTTTTGCTTAGCCGCTTGCTCTTCTGATTCAAAACTTTCATGCCAACTTCCTTCTAAATTTCCCATCATGTGCAAATGTCGACCAACAATACCAAAATGCGCAATCAGATTTGATTCCGGGTAATCCCGAAGATCCCTTAAACTTTTAATTCCGAGCAAGTTCAAATTTCTTTCGGTGCGCCACGCAATACCAGGCACATCGGTAAGTTTTAATCGATCATACAAAAAATCTTTATCTTCTGGACGCACAATTGTTAAGCCATTAGGCTTTTGCAGATCACTGCCAATTTTGGCAATAAATTTATTAGCGCCAATACCAATTGAACATTGAATCCAATCTCCAACATACTTCTTCATTTCTTTTTTTATTTCCACAGCAATTCGCTCTGCTTCTGTCCATGGATCTACAAAATCTTTTACATTTGCAGTTAAGTCTAAAAATGCTTCGTCGATACTATACTTTTCTATTTCTTCGGTGTATTTGCCAAAAATGTATAAAAACCGATGCGTGGTTTCTCGATATTTTTCTGGATCAGTAAAAAACAATTTAATTTGCGGACAAAGCTTCTTGGCTTCCCAAACTGGCATACCGGTTTTAACGCCGAACTTTTTAGCTTCAATTGAAGGAGCAATAATAATACCGCCAAGATGTTCGCAAACCCCAATCGGTTTGCCACGCAAAAAAGGATTAGCTTGCTGTTCACAGGAAGCAAAATAAGAATTCATATCAACATGAAATATGCAGCGAAAGACTAGGGTGCTCATAAATCCAGGTTAACATAAAGGTGAACGATTGTACACTGTTGAATATTGTGGGGTGGGTGGCGAGGTTTGGGTCGCCGTACGCTTCGCTTCGGCGTAACTCTAGGTTGTGGCCGAAGGCCACCAACCAAGGGGAATTAAAAAACTTCCCGGTTTCCCGGGAAGTTCGTTTGGATAAGTTTATTTAGTAATCGTTTGCTTGGCTTAGCCGTAGCTGACGATACTCTTTCGCTTAGTAGTTGTCTCTACCGCCACGTCCACCACGATCGCCACGATCCCCAAAGCTTCTTTGAGGTCTAGGAGTCATAGGACGAGCTTCGTTTACAACTAACTTTCTGCCGCCGTAATCGGTGTCGTTAAACATTGCGATTGCTTTTGCAGAATCTTCGTCAGACATTTCTACGAAGCCAAAACCTTTGCTTCTACCAGTCATTCTATCTTGAATAACAGTTGCAGAAGTTACAGTACCAGCTTGAGCGAACAATTGGTTCAACTCATCGCTAGTGGTAGCCCAAGGAAGACCACCTACAAACAATTTTGCCATTATAGGCCTTTCACACATAGACTTACACTCATCCAAGTAAGTCTAAACAAATATATAGAACGGATGATTAAAGACAGTATACCTGATTTTAAGGGTTTTGTAAAGACTGGGCTTTAGGATTGCTCTTCCCCAAAATCCGCTTCGATATAGAGCATAAAGCTTCTTTCCAAAGCTACGATCCGTTCACCAATCCTTTGTTTAATCTTATTTGCTAAAGACACTGCGCCTTCTATAGCATCTCTTGCTTCCGAATGCGACCAGCTAATTTTATGCAACGAATCTACTAAACGGTTCAAATAAATATCTGCTAGTTTATAAGCATCCATACTTAATTTTATATTTACTACCATGATCTCACCTTCAGAAAAATCCTGAGAATTTTCTGAACTGTTTATAGCAAAAACGATTTTATTTGGAACTAAAATGCTATTTACTTTTGCTCTAAATAAATCTTTGTCTTTTAATTCTTTATAATTTTTGGTTAATTCATAAACACTGCCTGCTAACACTTCGCTATCTTGATATAATTTATCAAATTGATATGGTTCATTCTTTTTTTGACGTTCCAAGCTCGGCAGGTCGTCCCAAGTGCTTACCAGATCCGGTTTTAGAAAATAGTAAGGATTGTTTTTATTTCTGCGTTTGATTTCCCATTCCGCATAATAGTTATAGTCCTTTTTTATCTTCTGCCATTTGGCGTGGTGCCGATTTTGTTCAATATATTTTTCGAAACTTCGATCGAAAAATATATTGAAGGATGGATCAGCCATTAAAGATGTTTGGCCTGCTTCTTCCAGAACCGAAGCAAAGTCATCATCATCGACCTGATCATAAACCAACAAACACTTAAAGATTTTTATTTGATCATATTTTATGATTGGCTGATCAAATATTGCCCAATTTTGCTTAATGAGGTTTGCATAAACTCTCATTTAACTCCCCTATTAATGTTCTTCGCACTTATTATACTCTGAAAAGATTAAAAAAAGATTAAATGAGTTAAAAATCTTGCAGCTTCCCATATTGCACTCCAAGTAGAACCTGTGGCTACAGACGGCTGCGATGAATTCATCATCGGCATTGCTGAAAAGTTAACACTAATTTGCAAAGGCGGATAATTAGGATTTAGCGAGTTTATTGTGGCAGGCTTAGTGCTTTTTAAATCTACTTGGATTGGAACAGAATTTGCAGGGTTATCGACGCTTTCAGCGCTACTAATTTCAGAAGTTCCTTCAGAAATTACAGGATCTTCACTAAGATCCCCTGAAGGCTGATCTGGTACGACAGCGCTTTCGTCGGTGACAGAAGTAGTTGAATCAGTGGGCAAGTTGGTTGTAGGGATAACAGAAGGAATAGCGGGAATAGTATTAACAATACTGGTAGTACTACCAAATATAATAACTTTTGGGTTTTCAGCAATACCATTGTGATCAATGCTAAAGAAAGAAATTGAAGCCGCGTCAGACGGAACAATAAAAGCACTTCCTTGATACTCTTTCCAAGTTTCACCTTGATCAAAAGAATAATTAGTAGACTGGGTACCAGAATTACCCGGAGTTACTAGAAAAGATAGTTTTTTATCATCTGATTTTAAAGTTAGAACTCCATTAACATAATCTTGACCTTGATATATTAATTTTGTTTCAGAAACTGATAAATCGTCTTCGGGAACAGTCAACTCTTTGGAAGGTGCCAAATTTTGAACAGAGCCTTCCGGGTCCACTGCCTGAACAGAATCAGCTGCACTTTCTAATGGGTTTGTTGAAATATTTAATACTAATTTTTTACTTAAATCAGCATTGTCATAATATTCAGTTTTCTGATTGTTATAATTTTTTATAGAGATTACCGAAGGCTTCGCTGTCGGATTTGGCATAGTACTTAGCTGATAATCTGCACCTGATGGTAGGATTACAAATTTATCATTGCCAATTTTAGCTTCGGTATAACCAGCATTCGGTAACAATTTTCCACCAGTTTTTTTATCTACAACGGTCAGCTCTATACTACTTGCCAGACTAAGCATTTTACCTTGAACCGGACAACTAACGGAGTCATGTAGTAAGCCATTTGGCAAAGCGCTCCCTGCTAATAAAGAACTAATTAAGAGCCTAGATATATCGTTAACCAAGAGTTTTTCATGGTTTGCTTGTGGAATGTAAAAAGTGTTTTGAGCCGGCACCGCCAAATGGCTAGCGCTATTAACAAGCGCGGTACCATCTCCATTATCCGTAACGATTTCGTACTTTGGTTGATTGAAAACCTTTTTTAATAAGCTATCCTGCCCATAATACATTTTGTTTATAGTTTTTAGGGTTGGCAGCCCACAACCAACTATATTAAAGGTTTGGCCATTGTTAAAAACTTGGTTGTCTAAAGAATCTTGATGTAAACTCTCAGAATTCCCAATCAATTGAGAATCCTTGCCTAAACCAAGCAAAAAGTTTTTGCTTCCTGCATAATCTAAAATATTTTTTGAATTAGTCTTGGTTAAGTCATCATAATACCCCGCGGTTGATTTAAAATATTCTTTACTTGGCAACAAATCGTAAATACTGGGCATGTTTTGCGAGATCTTATGGATCTCTTCAGTATTTAGCAAGGGAATACCTAAATCATCACCAAACAATAAGGCCTTTGCAGCGACGGCACTGCCTAAATTTGGAGTACCAACAAAAATAGTCTTGTCGACCAAACTATTCCCATTATCCAATAAGAACTGTTTGATTATTAAACCGCCAAGACTATGTCCCACTAAATTAATTTTCTTAGCGCCCGTTTGCACTAAAATTTTATTAACTTTATCCTGTAAAACTTTAGAGAGCTCTTTTACACTTAGCCGCCAATCATAAGGCAACAAAAATAAATTTTGATTTTGATGATAACCTGCCTTCTCCAAGTCTTGTACTAACAAATCGGAATAATGGTAATTACCAAAGACAAAATTGAGATTAGACAATACCGCTCCTGTTACAACACTTGAATTAACCGGCTGGCCTTGAGGGTTAATTGCTAGCGGATCCATAAAACTGCTAGTTTGATCGGCGACCATATTCGCAATGTTCGGCCAAAGATTACTACCGCCTAGTTGAAGTTCAGTTCCTAAAATTCCTGGAACAATCAAAACTGGGGTCAGGGAGAGAAAATCTGCTTCTTTTATTGGATAAGAACCAGAATGGAAAAAAGTCGCTCCACCGTCTCTTAAACCGCTATAACTAAAAGTTGAATAATCACCCGCTGGCAAATCTCCAGAACAGCTGAAGCAATCCATTTTTATATCCTGCTCATCATTCCAAAGATCATAATGTGACTCCGAGCTAAACCGTAAACTAAACAATTTCATTTTTGGCGGTACTTGCTCAACCAAGGTTGTTGGGGTCGTATATGAAGTAGTAGTGCAATCGGGCCTATGCAAAAACACTTTATATATCCAGCCTCGACCATCGTTATACGGCTCTTTCAAACGAAAATGCATTTCCAATAAGCCATTAACGTATTGATGCTGCTCAAATTGATCAAACAAGTAACCATCATTCGCGAAAAAGGCCCGACATTGCCCAGCAGGTTTATTCGAATCAATATCTCCAGGGTCATCAGCAGAAACCTTAGGAACAGAACTAAATACAATCCCTACCAGGGCTAATCCAAATAAGTATTTCTTCATATCCTTTATACTTTTTAGCAATTAAATTGATGTTAAAAAGTTACCCACTGCGTCCACAGGATGTGGAGATTGTTAATCTAAAATTAATCTGTTACGATGAATTTAATCTAGTTTTAAGAAAATCTTATGGAAACAAAAAACTCAAATATTCCGGCATCCGGACTAGACCGTTTGCCGCCTCAAAACCTTGAAGCAGAAGCCAGTGTTTTGGGCTCTTTAATGCTCGACAAAGACTCGATCATCAAGATTGCTGACGTTTTGCATTCTGATGATTTTTACGAAGAAAAAAATAAATACATTTTCTTGGCAATGCTCGAGCTTTATGAAAAAAATATTTCGATCGATATTCTTACTGTTTCTAACCTTTTAGATGAACAAAAACGTTTGGAATTCATTGGCGGGTCTAGCTATCTTGCAAACTTAGTAAATACCGTTCCTACCGCCGCACATATTACCCACTACGCCTCGATTGTCCGCCGCAAAGGTTCTTTGCGCAGGCTAATCCAAGCTGCGGGCGAAATTACAAATCTGGGCTATAAAGAAGATATGGACATTGAAAGCATTTTGGACCAAGCGGAACAAAAGCTATTTGGTGTTTCCCAAAAATTCTTAAAACAAAATTTTGTTCCATTAACTCAAGTTTTGCACGAAACCTTTGAGCGCTTGGATGACCTGCATAAAAACAAAGGCCAGCTGCGCGGAGTTCCGACCGGTTATAGCGATTTAGACAATGTTTTAGGTGGTTTACAAAAATCAGATTTAGTAATTCTAGCGGCTCGTCCTTCGATGGGAAAAACCTCTTTAGCTTTAGACATGGCTAGGCACGTTGCGGTAAATCACAAAAAAGGAGTAGGTATTTTCTCTCTGGAAATGAGCAAGGATCAATTAGTAGACCGCTTACTCTCCTCTGAAGCAGACGTAAACTTGTGGAAGCTTCGTACCGGACATCTTTCAGACGAAGGCGCCAATAACGATTTTGGCAGAATCGGCGAAGCAATGGGCCGACTTTCAGAAGCGCCAATTTACATTGATGATGCCGCCGGTTCAAACATTATGGAAATTCGAACTAAGGCCAGAAGATTACAGGCCGAGCAACCAGATTTGGGTTTAATAGTTTTAGACTACTTGCAGTTGATGCAAGGACATTCAAATGAGAACCGTGTTCAAGAAGTTTCTGAAATTTCTCGTGCCTTAAAAGGCTTAGCCCGCGAATTAAATGTTCCAGTATTAGCATTGTCCCAGTTGAACCGTGCCGTGGAAAGCAGACCAGACAAGCGTCCAATGCTTGCCGATTTGCGTGAATCCGGATCTATTGAACAAGATGCTGATGTTGTTATGTTTATTTACCGGGAAGATATGTACAAAGGCAAGGAATCTAGCACTCCGAATATTGCAGAAATTATCATTTCTAAACATAGAAATGGGCCTACCGGCAAAGTAAATTTGTACTTCGATGCCGAAAAAACCTCATTCCGCAATTTGGATAAAACATTTACCCAAAGCTTGCCTGCTCCGGCGGAAATGATGATGCCAATTGATGATATAGATTAATATAAATGTTAAAACTTCCCTCTTCACTGGAAAAATTAATAAATGAATTTTCAAAGCTACCTGGTATCGGACCAAAATCCGCTAGCAGGCTAACTTTTTATTTACTTAAGAAATCCGATTTAGATTTAAGCCTTCTTTCGGAAGCGGTGGCAAATCTAAAAAAGGATGTTTTGTTTTGCGAAATTTGCTACAACATGACCGATACTAACCCTTGCAGCGTTTGCGCTGACACGTCACGTGACCACTCTATTATCTGCGTTGTTGAAGAGCCGTTAGATGCTCAGGCTTTAGATGCCACCGGCGTCTACAAGGGCGTATTTCACGTTCTAGGCGGCGTACTGAATCCGCTTGAAGGAATTGGACCAGATAAACTTAAAATTGATTCTTTGGTAGAACGTTTAAGAGCAGGCGGAATCGAAGAAGTGATTTTAGCAACGAACCCTTCTTTAGAAGGCGAAACTACCGCAATGCATATTCAGAAGCTAATCCAGCCGTTTAATATCAAAACAACACGTTTAGCTCGAGGATTGCCGATTGGCGGAGACCTAGAGTACGCCGACGAAATTACGATTATGCGGGCTTTGCAGGGACGCAATTAATTCCCTATGCCAAAAGAACCTCAGTGGGAATTAGATCAAAAGATTATTCCGAATATATTTTTTGATAAAAATATTGTTTCCATTAAAAACATTCGAAACTTCCGCTATCGGGCAGAGTTTGATTACGATGTCGATTACTACGATGAAGTTTTTGATTCCGATCAAATCCAGCAAGCCTTAATTGGTTTTGTGCACTTTTCCAAAAATCCTTTTATTGCACATGCTTTAATAAAGTTTGAATTCAAAAACAATACTCACATTGTTTTTTCGGTTGAGATTCGCCGCAAAGTTAATCAAAAGTTTTCTTCTTGGAAAACAATCCTGCCTTTTTACAAAATTATGTACGTTTTGGCAGACCAGCAAGACGTTATAACCCTAAGAAACAACTATCGTCAAAATGAGCTGGTTAATCAGTATAAATTAGATTTAAACCTGAATCAGCTAAAGGCTTTATTTTTGGAAATGTGCAAACAAGCAGAAGAAGTAAATAATAACTCTAAATCTTTTCATTTATTTTTTAACAGCTGCGCCAGCAACCTGGTTCAACACTTAAACAATACTTCTGACTTTAAAATCCCATGGTTTTATAAATACTTTGCGCCAGGACTGCTGCCTCAATACTTGTTGAAAAGGAAATTAATCGTTGCGACATAAAAAAATCCCGCTCGTATGAGCGGGATTTTGATTTAAATTTTTATAATTTCTACTTCTGTGTAGGACTGTCTATGTCCTTGCTTGCGTCGGTATTTAGACTTTGCTTTGTATTTAAAAACCAATACTTTCTTGCTGCGGCCTTGCTTCAAGATTTTTGCTTCAATAGCGCCGCCTTCAATCATTGGTTTTCCAAGATTAAATTTTTCACCTTCAGCAGTAAGTAAAACATCGCCCAGTTTGATTAGATCGCCAACATTACCTTCAATCTTTTCGATTTGAATTTTGTCGCTTGCCTTCACCAAGTACTGTTTACCGCCGGTTTGTATAATTGCTAAATTCATTTGAGTTCAGTTATTTCGCTTATTTATTAGGTCTTGTATTGGGACCTTTAAATTAAAAAGGCTTCGAAAGCCGAACTTATATTAACAAATTCGACTAAATAAGTCAATCTATGAGCAGATTGGAAGATCGATGAGCTTTTAAAAAAGCACCGCGTCTCGATAAATCGAAACGCGGTTCAAGCTTTCGGACCCAAAACTATCAAAAGTCCAAAAATCTGACGAAGGACAATGTGTCCGAGTGCCAAAGCTATTTGGCGGCGACAACCAGGAAGCGGCAGCGCTCGTTCCAATTGCCATCGAGGTAGTCCTGGCTAACGTGCACGCTCCGCTCGGAACGTTGCCTGTCGAGAATGAGGTGCTGGGGCTGACCATCGATCTCGAAGATCACGGCGAGCACGTACTCAAGCTGCTTGCCCGGGAACTTCGCAGCGTAGCGAAGCGCCGTCAGCGGAGACGCGCACTTCTGGGACTTGCCGTCGATGTTGGCCAGGATCTGGCGGGTCGTGAGCACCTGGTTGAAGTGGAGCTCCTCGACACCATCTAGCGGCTCTTCGGTGAGCGGGAACTTCTCGATCGGCAGGCTGACGTACTTGTAGTCGAACTTGCCATCCACGATTGCCGCTTCCACCACGAGCTTGCCGAGCAGCGAGTCGAGCCCGCTGTCGAACATCTCCTGGAACTGCCCGCCCGCATGAATCAGAATCTGCGCGAGTGGGTCGCTCAGTCTACGGAGCCTCGGATCCAGAAGACCCTTGAGGTGTCCGATCTGCTCGTCCGTGGAAGGACCGGCAGTTGTGACTGAGGCATCCGACGTGATCGTTGTCGTCATCGTCATATCCTCCTGAAGGATAGTACTACCTCGGCTCTTGCCAAAGGTACTCGGCTCGGATGTGAGCTAAGTAACCGCATTATTGAATATTTAAGCAACTTTGTAAAGGTAGAGTTTTTTAGCAGCCTTATCCTCTAAATTGCCTAGAACAACCTCGCTTTGGTGCGGAATTGGCAATCTAAAATTACAAGAAACAATCCTGGTTCCTGAGCGCAGCTGTTTTTGCATAATAGGATAAAGCTCGGCCATTGGACCATCAAACAAATAAGTAAATATATGTGTTGCTTCAGAAAAATCTGTTTTGAAAAAATCCTGTCGAATAAAAGAAATATTAGCCGGCATTCCACTCAGTAGCCATTTCACCTTGCTAACCACGATTGGTGCAAAATTTTTATCGATACCTACGAATTTAGCTTTTGGCCAAGCTTTTGCTGCTGCAAACAAAACTCTGCCATCGCCGCTGCCAAGATCATACAAAACACTAGCCTCTTTTAAATCTAACGCTTTCACTATCTCTGGTAAAAACTTTTTTGGTACGCTAATAAATGGAGATTTTGAAAACAGCGAAATTATATAGATAATTACGCTGAGGTTTACCAAAACTAAAATTATAAACAAAAATGCCATACTAATCTTTTTTTTGCCCTGGCTTAGCACTTGCTGCCCCGGGAATATGCGGATATTTATATTTGTAAGCAACTACAGTACTTAAAGCAATTGCGATCATCACGAAAAGCAAAACAACCATGGAAATTAGCTTGCCTAAGGATTGCAAAAATATTGCCATGCCGCCAAAAAACATTGCAATAAAATATAAAATCAAAACCGTTTGTTTTTGAGAAAATCCTAAATCTAACAATCTAAAGTGTAGGTGCTTGCGGTCGGCTTTAAATGGAGAAACTCCAAACCATAATCTACGGGCAATCACCCAAGCGACATCCATTATTGGAATGCCCATCACCAAAACAGCAGTAGCAATTTTTCCACCTAACAAAACAGAAAGGACCGCCAACATAAAACCTAACAGAGTGCTGCCTGATTCTCCTAAAAATATCGAGGCTGGGTTAAAATTGTAAAATAGGAAACCGAGGATTGCGCCACAAAAAATAATCGCCAAACTGGCAGTAATGCTTTGGTTTATTTTTGGAGTTAATGAAAGAAAGAATAATGTTAATGAAGCAATGAAAGAAATTCCAGAAGCCAGTCCGTCCATTCCATCCAAAAATTTGGTGGTATAGATCATTCCTAATATAAAAAGAAAAACGAATGCTGAAGAAATTTTTATTCCCAGAAAAACATTGCCTAGCTGAACCGCTGAACCAAACGGATTAGAAATATAAGTGATACTGCTGCCAATTCCAGAGAAAACTAATGCTAACGCTGCCAGAATTGGAAAAATAATCTGATATTTTGCAGGGATATTGTAACGATCATCAAGTAAACCGCCCCACATTAAAATGAGTGCGCCAAAGAAAATCCCCCAATAATACCTAATCGGGATAATATTAAAATCCGGGCGGGCAATAAAAATATAGAGCAATAACATTACAAAAAAAGCAAAGAATATTGCAAAACCACCCATTAAAGGAATTGGCTTTTTGTGAATCTTCCGCGGGTCGGTAGGAATGTCTAAAACCTCGAACTTAAAGGCTAGTTTTTTTATTACTGGAGCAATCAACAGCGAAAGCACTAAAGTTGTAACGAACAAATATATATAAAACATATTCTAGCTTAAATTGGCAGTGGCAGAATCTGGAACGATATCGCCTTCCTTGCGGACTTTTGGCGTAACCCAAAACTCCATGTATTGCCCAAGCATTAAACGAGTTTGAGATTCAACCGCAGGCAAACTGCCGAAAAATACTGAAATGATTGGAACAAAAATCCATTGTAAGTACATACTGATTGTGCGCCAACGAGTGTACTTCGCAGGACGCGGCGGTAACAAGTACATATTGATGTAAATCGAGAAGATCAAAAAAGCTGTAGCTAAGGTCATGATTATTCTGGTCATAAAAGGCAAGTTCGACGCCACTACGGTTTGACCAAATTTGTCTCCGCCCAAAAATAAAGGCAGCCAGCCTAAAGCTGAAATTACAATTGAAGCGGTTGCCCAATTATAATTTCCTTCAACATATTGAAAAATTTTATAAACCCTGTCCCAAAGCGGTGCTTTGCTTTTTATCAAAGCCGGCATTAGAGTTGGATAATACTCAACATTGTAAGCCCAACGCCTCTTTTGCTTATACTGGTTAATCAAAGTTTGTTTATAAGTATCTGCTAGACAGGTGTCTAACGAAATAGAGATTAGCAAAGGAACGGCTTGATAGTCACCGTCATAATGCAAATAGCACTGCCAGAAAATATAGCCGTCCTCGTTAATTAAATCTTTGCGCCAAAAACCAACATCTACCAAAGCACGCAAAGTCATAGTATGGGAGGAAAAAGTGCGCAAACGGTTTGGTCTGGAACTTTCAATAAATTGCCAAAAAGTGTTGCTTACCGAAACTACTCGGATAAACGACGGCGAATCCCAAATATTATTGTTATAAACAGCAATTGGCTGGTAGCTAGAGCGATATGGTTTTTCAGAAGTCAGAAATTCGTACATGACTCTTGAGAAATATTGCGGATGCACCATAGTATCTGAATCAAAATTTGAAATCAAAACCTGGTCAATCCCAATCCCCAACTTTTCCAACTCCGGCATAATACTCTTAACCGCCCAGGAAGCATTTGCACTTTTACCTTTAATTTCCCCTGCTAAACCGTCTGGATGAACAGTGACAAAAAATTTAAAAAACTTATCGCCAAACTTCGCTTTGGTAATAGCAGCGGTCTTCGCCGCTTGTTCGCCTGCGCGTTCTTCAGTGGCTAAGACCACAATAATTCGCTCCTTTGGAAAAGTCACTCCTGCTAATGAGCTCAGCGAAGTTTCTAAAATTTCCGGCCCTTCATCAACGAACGGATATAAAACAACATGATAATAGTCTTTAAAGCTGCCGCCCTCCCGGCCGATTTCTAAAAGTTTGTTAATTCTAATAGTTTCTTCCGAAAAATAGGTTTTTGCTCGGCCAGATTTAGCGTTAATTACTTGCTGTTCCAAATATTTTAAGTATTCTTTGAAGTCAGACAAGCGCTCAACAATAGATAACCAATCCAATGTTATAAAAAATTTATAACGACGGTACGCCGAAATTAAATGTGTTGCACCGTTGATCGCCTTAAATAGCCAATATAAATCGAAGAGGATGATGAAAACCGAAACCCATACCGGGTGATTAGCGGAAAAAAACAAAGCAAAGAACAAAGTACCCCAGAACATCAATCCGGGGATAACTTCCCAAAGTCTTTCATGGAAAGATCGTTTGCGGAATGCCATATTAAATAATTACTGATTTTAAAAATAGGATCGCAATAAGTATAAAAAGTTGGGCTACCAAGCCTACA
This sequence comes from Candidatus Doudnabacteria bacterium, assembly GCA_028286905.1. GTDB lineage: Bacteria > Patescibacteriota > Doudnabacteria > UBA920 > VMFF01 > JAQBQP01. The sequence continues at coordinate 220,978 of JAQBQP010000002.1, read as the reverse complement.
GCCACAGAAGTTCTTGCCGCAAAAGCTTCCTTTCTAATGGCGTATCGGTAAAAAATGTAGTTTGCAATAATAATTACCAAACCAGTGAATGGAACAAAGTACAGATAATAGCCGTTCCCGGAAACGTCCACGCCGTAAAAAACATTATAATGTAGCGGCAATATTTCTGAGCTTGGCCTTATTTGGAGTGCTATTATTAACCATGATATAATGTTTAGGACAAAAGAAAGTCCTAAAAGAAACAAAGCGTTCCTAAAATAACTAAAAACTTTATTCATAAACTTGATTATACCAGAAATGCTTGGTATTTTCAAAGAATAAACAAAGAGATAAAATAAAAAATATGCGAAAAAAACATGTCGTTATACTTGTAGTAATCATTGCACTAGCCGCTTTTTTCCGGCTATATATGATTAAAACAATGCCAGGTGGATTGTTTCCAGATGAAGCCGCTGAAGGTTTAGACGCTCAAAACATTAACAAAGGTTTTTTCCAGCCTTTTTATGAGCGCGGCAATGGCCGAGAAGGTTTGTTCTACTATTTGATGGCACCGATTTTAAGAATATTTGGTACTGGTTTCTGGCAACCACATTTGCTTACAGCTTTAATCGGCATTCTTTCAGTTATTGCGGTCTATCTTTTTGCTGCAAAGCTTTATGACCAAAAAACAGGACTACTGGCCTCTTTCTTAATGGCGGTTGGAACTTGGCACATTGTTTTGTCTCGTACTGCCTTCCGCGCCAATCTGATTCCCTTATTCCTGGCGATGACCGGATACTTTATTGTTCGAGCGGTAACTACCCAAAGCCCTAAAGATCGCTTCTGGTCTTCGATTCTTGCAGGAGCTTTCTTCGCTGGTGGTTTTTACACTTACATTGCCTATCGAATTTTTGTAGTAATTTTAGGGTTTATTGGCTTCTTGCTTTTAATGGCCGACCGCAAACAACAGTTCGCATGGCTTAAACAATATTATAAATCGATCTTTGCAGCGTTAGTTGCGTTTATAATAGTATTCGCTCCATTAGGCTATTATTTTGTGACCCATCCCGGCTCTTTTGTCGGCCGATCTTCTCAAGTATCAGTGTTCAATTCGGAATTGAATCATGGCCATCTTGGTGCCACAATCGTTGATGTTACAAAAAAGAGCATCATGGCATTTTTTACCCAAGGCGATCTTAACTGGAGACATAACATCTCCGGCGCACCTTTCTTATCGCCTTTAGTAAGCCCGTTCTTTGCAATTGCTTTAATCTGGTTAACTTGGCTAACTTTGAAATTCATCTGGCAAAGCTTCTCTAATAGGCAGAATAACGCCGATCTTAAAAATGTTTTGCTAATTGGTTTATTCTGGGGCATGCTCTTGCCGGTAATTACTACTGCCGAGGGCATTCCACACGGCTTGCGTTCGATCGGCATGGTTCCTTCAGCCTACATCCTTAGCGCAATTGGTTTGATTTATTTTGCACGCAGCGCACTTCGCGTTTGGCATCATATGTGGATGGAAAAAGTCTACTGGTTTGTGGCATTGGCTTACTTTGCAGTTTTGATTTTTGTTTCCTACACTACCTACTTTGTTTATGCAGCAAGCTCTTCTCAAAATAGTTTTGCCTTCCGTTCAGATTTAAGCACAGTTAGTCAATACATTAACGATAATCCTGACAAAACTAAAAACCTTCTGGTTCTAGATTTATTTTCCGAACAAACCGTGCAGTTTTTAACCGCTCCGCATAACCAGCCATACGTAATTATCGACCCTGCTAATTCTTATAAGCTACACGCCTCTAAAGACCAGCGAATAATTTTTACCAGCTCTACTCTTTTTGACACCTTTAAGTTCAATCAACAAAACAAAGATCTGAAGATCATTACCCATAAAGACAATACCATTGGTGATACCGATATGGTTGTTTACCAGCCGAAGAATGATAGCAGCAGTCAGAGCCTAAGCTTCAACAATGACCATTCGCTCTGGGCGCTAAATCTTGGCGACATTCTTTATCTGTCTTGGGAAAATCAATCCTTTACAAAATGGGTTATAAAAATCTGGGAATGTCCTGATCCGTCTTGTTCTACTGAAAGTTTGGTTAAAACAAATAATCAAAACGATTATCTAGCTAACAATGATCATTTGGATATTGATGGCACCAAATCAGACTTATATTTTAAAGCGATTGGATATGATTCTAAAGGCAATATTCTAAAAGATTTCGGAATTACCAAGGTCAATCAATATAAATAAATGAAAAAAATAAACATCGGTTTAGTCTTAACTTTAGTTGTTGCAACAGTTCTTCGGCTATATAATTTAACCACGCTGGCGCTTTGGCATGACGAGGCATTTTCTGCTTTGCTGATCAGATATCCATGGAAAGAGATGTTTTACCGAATTGGATTAGATGTCCATCCTCCGATCTATTATGTTGCTTTAAGATTATGGTCTTACATTTTTGGCTATAGCTTATGGTCATTACGCGGCTTCTCCGCATTCTTTGGAGTATTAACGGTATATGCTGTTTATCTATTCGTTAAGGCGGCATTCAAACGAGAAGACATCGCCTTAGGTGCAGCTTTGTTGGTAGCAATAAACCCTTTCCAAATTCAGTATGTTACCGAGGCCAGAATGTACACCTTCGGCACTTTTGTGCTAATAATTTCTGCTTACTTCTTAGTAAAAGCCTTTGAGACTGAACGCAAAAAATACTGGCTGGCTTTTGCTATAGCAACTAGCTTGGCAATGTATACCCATTACTATTTGTTTTTCTCAGTTTTTGCGATTGGTTTATTTGCATTATATTATGCAATCAAAAATTATGGTTCCGAGATGCGTCGCTACAAAAATTTGCTTTGGAGCTACGTTTTAGTTTTAATTCTTTACATTCCTTGGCTAAAGACCTTTAAGTTCCAATTCACCCAAGTTCAGGACAATTATTGGATTCCAAAAATTGATAGATGGTCAGTTTGGGAAACTAACTTTCGATTAATTACCGGTTCAGGCGCTGACACCGCGAAACATTCAATTCAAATAACTTTAGTCATTGCAGCACTGTTCTCTTTATTTTTAATTTACAGAATTATAAAAAAAGAACAGTCGAAATTTAAATGGCTAGTTTTACTTTGCTTTATTGTTCCTTTTATTGGGGCGGTTTTACTTTCGATAAAACAATCGATTTATTTAGACCGCTACTTCTTGTTCGCAGCACTGTTTTATTCGGTAGCATTAGCAATGTTTATCTTTGAAGTGCAAAGGGTTAAATTGCGATATGCTTTGTTTGCCATTTTAATTTTAGTCAGCTTAATAAACTGGGTAAAGTTTTGGCAACAGCTAGATGTTTCGAACAAACCAGGAATGGCCGCTGCCGCTCAGTATTTAAATAACAACGCTGAGAGCAAAGACAAGATTGACTTAGGTTCTTCTTTTGAATATTTCAACTACAAATATTACAATCATACCGGAATTAAAGCATTGTTATACACCCCGGGCATCACTTCTGTGCATCAGCTTCCGCATTTTTCCGGCACGGCATTATTAAACGATGATGACCTTATTCATGATTTTAATGCCAATACTAAGGCTGGCGATACCGCTTGGGTCCTTTGGACTAATGCTTTTGGCGGTTCCAAGCCAACCCCGCCCTCAAACTGGGTTCAGATTGATGAAAAACTCTGGCAAGATGTCCACCCCTACCCTGGCACTTGGATTGTTGTAACCGAATACAAAGTGAAATAACTGGTTTACAGAGGTTTCCAGCCCTGCTATACTACCGATGTTTTCTATCACCCTTTTAATGGCTAGGGTGCAGAGGATCCACAACCCACAGGAGGCTTTTATGTCGTCCGTTCCAAGGCCTAGTTACAAACGCGCCATAGCGTTAGGAGTGGGATTACTCGCGGCGGTACTCATATTTTCCTTCGGTAAAACCGGAGGGAATACGCCGAGCGGCCCAGACCCCGAACAGCAGGCGCTTCTCGCGAAGAAAGCCTCGGCTCGTGCCAAGCTCGACACCGTCAAGCAAGACAGCCTACCGAAGCCCGATAAGCCTGTTGTCGCGCCAGCGGCTGTTGTTGCACCAGCGGCGAAGACGGTGGCACAACTCAGCACTTCAGCTCCCACATCCACGCCAAAACCAACACCCGCGGCGCTGACGAAGGTGGCTCCCCAGACACCCGCGGAAAGCCTAGTTGCTGCGCGTTTCGACAGCAGCGTACGAGCTAGCTTGACCCGCAACGCACGTGCTGAGAAAGAGAGGGAGACTGAGTTCACCAGGATAATGCGTACCTGGCTGAAAGTTGCTACGGTCAAGCAAGTCGACCCCGCAATTCAGAAGCAACCCAGTTCCCTTGTGCACGCCGCTCGTGCAGTGCCTCGCAGACCCGCCCAGCTCTCCGCTCACACGGTTTCTGCGAAGAAGCCGTGCATCTGCAAGCCTGTGCCTGCAGCGACGGTGCAAGCCACCACGTTCACCCTGCCAAGCGCAGCCGGTGGCAAGACTCTCGCGCAGCTCGCGCAAGAACATGGTAGTGTCCAGGTCAACGCCAAGCCGTAAGATGTAACCTCAGGACCACGAACTATTCAAAAACGCCTCGATCCGATTAAGGATTGGGGCGTTTTGATATTAACTTCTTACTGCAACAAACTGCGGATGTCGTCTGGCTTAATCGTTTGAATTTGTTGAACGCTAGTACCGGAAGTGGAAATGATTGCATTAAACATCAAAGAAATTATGCCAATCACGGCGAAAGTAATAATCACAATGTATAGCGCGGTTTTTTTACCATCCGAAGCACCGCTAAAATAAAACTTTACTGCGTAAATCAAACCGAACGGGGCAAAAGTAACAGTCACAAAATATGCTACCGTTTTTTGACGAGTTGTCAGCCGATTTTCTTGCTCTTTTTCTAACGCATTTAACATTAATGCCGAGATATCAACATTTTTGTTAACTGCTGCAATCTCTTTATATTGTTGTAATTCCTTTGCTAAAGCTTCATCGCTCATTTTGTTTTTATTAGTTTCTAATTATTGTGCCGATAAACTTTTTGCCATCAATTGCTAATTTCAAGTTTTTTAAATCTTTGCCGTTTAAAACATAAACTTCCAAGCCATTCTTTTGCGCAAACTTCGAAGCAATTGGATCAAACGGTGCGTGCAAACCTGGGTCCCATTTATTACCAACTATTTTTCTGAAATCTTTCCAAGTGATTTCCTCAATCTTTTTTGCTCCCGGTTTTCTTGGATCCTTATCATATACATAATCGATATTACTCATATTTATTACGATTTGAGCACCGTAAGTTTTTGCCAAATGGGTAGAATCATAATCAGTAGAACACCCGGGCCGGTAACCTGCGCCAATAATGATTGGCTTGTTAGTACTGTCTTTAATTTGTGGGTGAGTATTGATTTTAGCGTAAGCTTCGCCGCGGAAGATTGTTCTAATTAAATGCGCGTTTAAACGGGTGGCGTGAATACCTAACCAGTCTAAATCATCAATAGGCATTTTTTTTACTACTGCCAACCCAGCGTCTCGATAAGCTCTCGCGGTTGCACCGCCGCCCGAAATAATTACAAAGCGATTGCCTTTTTTAATTTCTGATTCTATAAAAACTTTAAATTTGGAAAGAAACTCTGTATCAATCGCACTAGGAACGATTAGCGATCCACCTAAGGACAAGATAAAGGTATTTTTATATGTCATAATTTTATTTAATTATTGCGGCTGCGCACGGGTCAGCTTTGTTACAACTATAGGCGTTTTTATCAAAGCGCAGGTCAAAGTAAGCAAGTTTATCCTGCTGATCAGGAGTTAGCTGTAGCCATAAGGTATAAAATCTTTGAAAGTACAGATCCGGATCTGTGGTAGTTGTAAAATAGACCTTAAAACCTTTTTTCAAATACACAGTCATTTGATCAGAAGCCTTCCCCGGCACTTCGTAGCTCTCAATTGGCAAGGACAGTTTGCTTTCAATGTCCGCGCTAACCTTTTGAAGAAAACTGTTTTTGTCTGGGTCTAAAAATTTATCTCCCGAACTAACAGTTTCGTCGGCGGTGTCTTTGATTACTAAATGGGTCGGAGCAGCAATTGGTTGATCTGGAGCTGCTACTGGCAGCTGCGCGCCAATTGTCGAATCTGAGTTAAGGATATATGAGTTGGGACCCACTTGTAAACTATATTTTTCAGTTCTTTGTTGAACTTTTATGGAAAGATTATTCCAAAGCTTTGACTGAATTTGGTCGACAGCAGCAACTTTGTAATTGTTTTTTAATAAGTAGCTGCTAAAAGCGCTCTTGCTAAAAAACAAAACATTTCTTTCCGGAAAAATATACCAGCGATGGGTTTTTGCAAAATCTTCAAAATTCTTAGAAATTTCTGTGCTAGCTTGAGCGTCAACGCCTTCTATTTTAATTTCTCTAATCATTAGGAACTTTGCAAAATAAAAAATGTAAACAAAAAGAGCTACTAGTAATAAAGCGAAGATTTGGCTCTTGATATTTGGCAAGCCAACCCCGTGCAAAACTTTTTGAGTTTTGCCAGGCGGAGCTGACGGTTTAACCCTGCGGTAGTTACGTACCGCCTTAATCTGTTTTTTATATTCTGGATTATTAAAACGCTTGGTATCCATTGCGTCCTTTTTATTTTATTTCAGTTTTGCCAAACATAAATGGGATCAAAGCTTCCGGAACCTTTACCGTGCCATCCGCTTGTTGATAATTTTCTAAAATCGCTATGATCGTTCTGCCAATCGCAAAGGCAGTGCCGTTTAGCATATGCACAAAGTCGTTTCTGCCTGTTACTAAATTTTTATACTTAATATTCAAGCGGCGTGATTGGAAGTCTGTGGTGGTAGAACTTGAATGCGTTTCCCTGTACTTCTGCTGCGACGGGATCCAGGCTTCGATATCATATTTTCGAGCTGCGCTGTCGCCTAAATCTCCGCTACAAATATTTAGAACTTGATAAGGAATTTTTAAATCCTGCATTAATTCTTCTTCAAGCGAAAGAATAAACAGGTGTTCGTTGTCGCTGTGCTCAGGGCTTGTGTATGAAAACATTTCCAGCTTATCAAATTGATGCACTCTAAGGATGCCTTTTGTGTCTTTTCCATAAGAACCAGCTTCTCTTCTAAAACAAGCAGAGTATCCAAGATATCTTAAAGGAAGCTGTTCCTGCGGCAATAATTCATCTTTGTGCATCCCGCCAATAACCTGTTCAGAGGTGCCAATTAAATATAAACCGTCTTTATCTAAATGATAGATTTCATCAGCGCCGCCGTGTTCCATATAACCCATTCCGCGCATTATCTCTTCTTTAACCATGTAGGGAGGCATTATCAATTTAAAACCATGCTTAATTAACTTTGAAATTGCAAAGTTAACCAAAGCAATTTCTAATAACGCGCCATCGCCTTTTAAAAAACCGAATCGGGCACCGGAAGTCTTTGTAGCTCTTTCGGTATCAATAATATCCAGCTCAGAACCTAGCTCAGTATATTCTCGAGGTTCAAAATCAAATTTAGTCGGTTCACCCCAAGTTCTTAAAACAGTGTTTTCCGAATCATCTTTTCCGACGATAACGTCAGGTTTTGGCAAGTTCGGCACATTTAACATTAAATCGGTAAACTCCCGCTCAATACCTTCTAGTTCAATCTTCAGCTGATCCGCTTTGCTATCGATTTCTTTCATTTCTAAAATTTTTGCATCGCGATCTGAACCGCTCAATGAAGGAATTAATTTAGAAGATAGATTCTTTGTCGCCTGCAGAGATTCTGTTTCAGAAATCAAAGCGCGTCTGCGATCGTCAATCGTTAAAAGCAATTCTAAGTCTAGCTTAACATTCTTAGCTTCAGCACCTTTTCTAACCGCTTCAACATTTTCTCTAATGAATTTTATATCTAACATAAATTATGACTTTAGGAGTTCAATTATTTCTTTGCAATATGGTAAGGAGTTCGCATGATCAATCTGTTCCGGTTTCAAAAAACGATATTCAGATACTTCTGCTGCCAACAATATTGGCTCTGGACTGGCGCTTAGCAACCGACACTGATAAGGGATTATAACCACCTGTCCATTCGGCCAAACGTTCGTAAAAATTTGAGGCAGCAGCCGAACCACTTCAACATCCAAATTTGTTTCTTCTTTTATTTCTCGGATCACGGTCTGTTCCGGTTTCTCACCGTAAACCATTCCGCCCCCAGGCAACTCCCATTTGTCATGCGCCGGACTTTCCGGATCATGCCGCCGCTGCATATAAACTTCGCCTGCATCGTTTACTATTACTCCAACGGGTACAGGCCAAATAGCTTTTTCCATATTAATCTTTCATCGGTGGAAAAATCACCGTTTCTCTTACCGATTTATCTACCAGCAATGCAAACAATCTTTCAGAAACACCAAAACCTGCCAATGGTGGCATACCATACTCCATTGCTTCCAAATAATCTTCATCAAGCATTTGCGCTTCGTTATCACCCTGCTGACGCAATTTCATCTGATCTTCAAAACGGCTGCGTTGATCAATCGGATCATTCAGTTCACCAAAGCCTTTGCCTAATTCGGTGCCATAAGCCAAAATTTGCAGACGCTGCACAACCTTTGGGTTTTTTGGATCGCGCTTTGCTAACGGCTCCAACTCAATAGGCTGATTCACTAAGAAAACAGGCTTAGTGCTAGGGATTTTTGCTCGAACTTTTTTAAAGATTAAATCAATCAAACGGCCACGTCCTGCAAAGCTTTCATATTTAATGTGCTGCGAATCGGCATAAGCTTTTAATTGATCGTCTGTAACAGAATCTAAATCAATTCCAGTATGTTCTTTAAAAATTGCAAAATAATCAACTTCTTGCCAATCCCCGCTCCAGTCAACTTCTACTCCACTTGAAGTTAAAATTAAAGTATCGAAAGTTTCTTGGATTATGTACTGATACATTTCTTGGAGCATTTTTTTAAGCATTTCAAAGTCTGCATAGGCCCAGTAAAATTCCATCTGGGTATAATCTTGTAAGTGCGTGGTAGAAATTCCCTCATTTCGAAATATTCTCCCTATTTCAAAGACTTTTTCATAGCCGCCAACGATCAATTTTTTTAAAGGCAGTTCTAGTGCAATGCGCAAATAAAAATCACGGCCTAAAGCATTATGATGGGTAATAAATGGTTCCGCTTCAGCGCCGCCAGGAACTGCTTCCAAAACCGGAGCTTCGATTTGAAGAAAGTCGCGATCTACCAAAAACTTTTGCATCGATGCCCAAAATTTAGATTTCTTAATAAACATTTCTCGAACTTCTGGGTTCATTAGTAAATCCAAATAACGCTGGCGCAGGCGAATTTCCATATCAGCTAAACCATAATGCTCACTCGGCAAAGGACGTAAAGATTTGGAAAGCATTCTAAATTCCTGAACTTCCAAAGTTCTTTCTTCGGTTTTTGTTTGGAACATCACTCCTGTAGCCTCAATAAAATCACCAAGGTCAAAATACTCTAACAATTTAAACTTGTCAGCTAAGTTGTCTGCTTTAAAAAATATCTGTAATTTTCCACTGGCATCTTCAATGTGTGCAAAAGCAACCTTGCCTTGAACACGCAAAGACCGGATTCTTCCGGCCACTGTTATTTTGGTCTTATTTTCAAATAATTCTGCGTAATCGCCTAAAGCTTCTGCGTTGGTATGGTCACGGGCTGTGGATGAAGGGTATGGGTCAATTCCCTGCGCTTTTAAAGCTTCCAGTTTTTTCTTCCGAAATTCGATAATATCTTCAATTCTTTCAGCCATTTGTTTCAAAATTAGTTTAAAATCGTGATTAGATTATAACAATTTTAAGCAATCCGGGCAAAGCTTATTATTTCGTGATATAATTAAACAAATGTCAAAGAAAAAAATCAAACAAACAGCATTCACCTTAATTGAGCTATTAATTGTTATTGCGATCATTGCTCTATTGGCCTCAATTCTTCTTATAGCGCTTGGCACGGTCCGAAAGAGAGCACGCGTTGCTACTAGGATAGCGAATTTATCAGCGACTAAAAATGGCCTAGATTTCTATTTCCATGTAAACAGCTCTTACCCTAATCCAAACAGCATCTATAGAACCCAATGCGCTGGTTATGGAAATCAAATTCCAACATTGGGTGATGTACTCCAAGGTGTGACCCCGACATACTTAACCTCGGTTCCTGTTGATCCAGCAATGCAAATAGCGACTACCGAGAATTGCTATGTCTATGTTTCAAATGGCATTGACTTCAAGTTTATGGATTATAATATTACGGACATGACTCCGGCGGACATAAATAACTACCCGGCCTTTAAAGATCCAAAACGAAATGGCGGATCAACTCTTTGCGGTATAGCTGGCGCTGATCCAGCCAACACTCTTTCTGTATACACTCCAACTGCAATTTGTTGGTAAAAACATGTAAATTAAAAAATCCCCGCTTGCTGCGGGGATTTTTATTTTTGTTTACCTAAACTATTTGAGTTATTTCGTAAGTCATTTCACCTACTGGAGTTGGAATTTTTATAACATCTCCAACCTTACGTCCTAATAATGCTTTACCCACTAAAGACTCATTTGAAATCTTTCCTTCAGAAGGATTTGCTTCGTTTGAGCCAACGATTGCATATTTACGATTACTCTTTGTGCCTTTATCATCTTTAACTGAAATTTCTACAGTAGATCCGATTGTTACAGAATTGTGCTTGGCATGAGTATCAATAATTTCTGCATTTTTGACCATGTCTTCAATTTCTTGAATACGGCCTTCTATAAAAGATTGTTCTTCTTTAGCTTGAGCATAATCAGCATTTTCAGAAAGATCGCCATGCGCAACCGCTTCTTGAATTCTTTCAATAACTTCTTTTCGCTTTTCGTTTACAAGAACTTTTAATTCATCATTAAGTTTTTGCAAGCCTTCCGGTGTAAGTAAGAACTTTCTTTGACTCATTTTCGTAATATTTAAAAAATAAACGCGAACTGCCTTTCGCTTAACTGGGCCATTACGCTGGTCTAATGGTAGGATATTTGACTGGGTTTGTCAATAAATTGCATGAATGAAAAGCCGCCATCAGTTAGAGTACTGAGTGGCGGCTTTCGGAGATAAACCCAGAGAGGGCTTACCTTGGAACAGATGTACTACAGACGGTTCGCGTCGGAGCTGTTCGGTCGAACCGAACGGAGCTTCTGGTTGTCGAGCGCGTCTCGGATCGAGCTGGGCAGGCTTTCGCCGGCGTAGCAGACGATCTCAATCAACCGGGTCGGGATGAAGTTGTACGAATAGCTCCCGCCATTGTTGAAGTTCACATGCATCGTCGGCTCGATCTCCACCGTCACGAACACCGTGCCGGCTTTGACGCACTCCAGCTCGAGGCCGAACCCATGATCCAAGCTGGAAATCGTTGGATTGATGGCGCTGAGCATGAAGGTCTGCTGCGCTGCGGTAGCGCTCTTGTAGATCTTCGTGGTGTCACCGACGTTGTACAACTGCGCGACACCATTCTGGTCGATGTACAACTGCTCACGCGCTTCATGAACGACATTCAGATAGGATCGAACACGCACCGGACTTGCCGCCGAGGTATCGACGTGCAGCTTGCCGCCGACGACCACGCTACGACCGATCACCATCAGCCCGGACACCAGCTCGCTGAGCATCACGGTCTCGCCGGCCTTCTGGACGGTGTAGACGGTGTTGCCGTATACGTTCTGCTGGGGGTTGAAGGACTGGTTCGCGGCACTGGTCGACTGAACGCCGACCTGGTATCCCATGCCATTGGTACCATCCGAGATCTCCGCCATCACGAAGTTCTGCTTCGGAACGGCTGCCGGTGGCGTGGCGACGAGCGGTGCGGTTGCACTGTCGGCGCCGCATGCGGCGAGCGAGATCGCAGCGAATGCTACGAAGGCACAACGGGTGAAGATTGAGCGCATACGGTAGTCTCCGGAATGTGATCCAACGTTGAACTGCAGGAACTGCGGTGCACAACGATCTATATTACATCTATTAAACAATCCTCCTAAAGATTGATATAAAATGTTCAACTGAGGAGCAAAGTGCTCTAAACTCAGATTACGAAAATAATACCATAAAAATGGTATTCTGTCAAGGAATTTACTCTAATGCATCTAAAGAGTCATATTTTATTTAATTGACGCTTTTCGAAGCGATAACCACGTTTTTGAGCAACATTGCCACAGTTAAGGGCCCAACTCCCCCTGGAACTGGTGAAATCGCTTTTACCAAGTCTTTTACTGCTTCAAAGTCTGCATCTCCCGCAATCCCTCCCGCTGACTCAGCGGTACCAGCGTCAATGACAATTGAATTTGAATTAACCATATTTGAACCAATTAGCTTCGCAACTCCGGTTCCCGAAACAATTATTTCAGCCTGTTGAGCAGGAGTTATTAGATCAGCTGTTTCTTTATCTGCAACCGTTACAATTGCGCCTTTCTGTTTTAAAAGAAAAGCGCTGGGTTTGCCAACCAAATCTCCTGCTCCAATAACTAAAATGTTTTTACCCTCTAAGTTTGGCTCGACGCTTTCAAGCAAACCAATCACCGCTGCTGCGGTTGGCGGTAACATCTTGGCAGTGCCATTGTAAAAAGCATTGGCATTTTGTGAACAAATCATATCAACATCAATTTTTGGATTAATTTGATCCAGAATTTTTTGCTTATCTAAATGCTCCGGCAATGGCAACTGCACAATTAATCCTCTAATATTTTCTATTTGATTTATTTTTTCAATCTCAACTTCTAATTCTTGTTGCGTAATTGTATTTGGGAAATGTTTAATTTCAAAATCAACACCAATTTCAGCGGCGCGTTTTGATTTAATTCGAACATAAGACTCTGTTACTGGATCGTCGCCCACTAGCACATCAACCAATTTAGGCCTAAACGAAAGCGCAGCAAGTTCTTTTTTTAGCTGTTGGAGGATTTCTGCTGATATTTTTCTACCATCTATAATCATTTATTTCGATTCTCCGCCCACCACTTTAATGTTTCTTTAACTACTGGGGTTGCTGCAGAAGAGCCTTCGCCGCCGGCTTCGATCAAAACTACAATTACAATCTTCGGGTTTTCATAAGGTGCAAAGGCTGTAAACCAAGCATGGGTCGCCTTCGGATCGGCCGCATCAAATTGCGCTGTTCCTGTTTTTCCGGCTGAAGTAATAGGCAAAGAATCTAAGCTTCGCGCGGTTCCAGATGTTACGGTCTGGCGCATTCCTTCTCTAACAATTTCAATATTCTTCGGATCAATAAAGCCTGCCCGAATCGCTTTTGGTTGATTTTGAAAAACGACATTACCATTATTATCCAAGACTTTATCCAAAATATAAGGCTGATACAAAGTTCCGCCGTTTGCAACGGTTGCAGTCCACATTGCCACCTGTAAGGGAGTGGCTAACAGATCTCCTTGTCCAATAGAAATATGATAGGTGTCGCCAGGATACCAAATTTGCAAGGTAGGATCTTTGAAATATTGTTTTTTCCATTCTGGACCTGGAACTAGACCCGGCTGTTCACCCGGTAAATCGATTCCTAGTTTTTGGCCCATGCCAAAAAGATAATCATACTTATCTAATCGTTCCGGACCAAGTCCGGCAATATTTAAAGCTGCTTGCCCGCCACCGACGGTGTAAAAATAAATATCTGAGGACATCGCGATCGCAGAACGAACATCCATTGAGCCCAAACCGCCAGCTTTCCAACCGTGAAAATGGTAGCCGCCTAATACCAAATCACCGTTATCAAAAATTTTAGTTTGATCATTAACCACGCCCTCTTGTAATGCAGCTGCGGCAATGGTCGGTTTGATTGTCGATCCGGGTGGATAAGTACCGGCGATCGCACGGTCAAATAAAGGCTTCTGCGGATCATTAACTAATGCCTGATAATCCTTTTGTGAGATTCCTCCCGAAAACAAATTATTGTCAAAGCCTGGCAAGGAAATTAAAGCGAGCACCTGCCCAGTTTGAGGGTTGATCGCAACTGCTGCCGCTTTTTTATTTCCGTTTTTTGCAACAATCTCTTTATACAACTCTCTCTGTAAATCGCCATCAATATTTAAAACCAAAGACTGCCCTGGTTGTGGGTCAATTTGGCCATGAATATTTTTTAAATTGCCGTGCGCATCAACCTCAACTTGCTTTTGACCTTCGACCCCTTTCAAATAATTCTCATATGTTAATTCTAATCCACTTTTACCGATGTAATCATTTAGAGCATAGCTTGGATTAGCTGCTAATTCTTTATCTGTAATCTTTCCGGTATAGCCCAATAAATGTGAGAACACTTCCGGTTCTTTATATTGTCTAATTGGATTATTTTCGATCGAAAACCCTGGAAATTGTTCAGCTTTAGATTCAAACAATAAAGCCGTATCCTTAGGCATATTTGCGGCGATGCTCACAGAACGAAAAGAGTGTGGCCCTTCTTGAATAATCTTATTTGAAATATCATTAACATCAAAAGGAACCAGCTCAGACAAACTTTGCAACGTCTGTTGAAGATTATTTACCGAGACGTCAGCCGGAGTGGCGACTAATTCAAAACTTGGAACGTTGTCTACCAAAGGTTGATTTTGAGAATCAAAAATTATTCCTCTGGGCGCCAAAATATCCTGGACCCGAAGGCGGTTATTTTCTGCTAAGGTTAAATACTGTTTACCTTGAACCACTTGCAGATAGCCTAATCGTATTGAAAGAACTCCAAAAATTAAAAAAAGTGCGATGACATAAATCAAGCTCTTTGATTCGGTGGCGTGCCCCTCATAATAATCGTCCGGTTCTTCAGCTTGAAAAAGAGCGCCCTCTTCCCAATCGAGTTTATGGTCGCCACTTTTTTTATTAAAGTTAGAATTGTAAACTGAAAATGGATCCTTCATTAGAAAGTTCTTGCGCTCCTTTTAGCGTTATCCTCTATTATTCTTTCAATCACAGACGACAAGTAATAAATCGGGCCGACAAATATTAAATTTAGGAACAAGTCGATCCAGATCTTTTGCCCCAGGTATAAAGCAGGGATTCGGCCAAGATTGCTCTGGATATGCACCCCTACTGTATTCATAATAAAAACTAGTCCAATTAAAAGCAAGTTTGAAACCGCTGCAACTGAACCAAAATAAACTATCGATGGGTCGGCACTGAAAAAAATCTTAGTGGTGTAGCTTATTATCACAGCAATTATCATAAAAGATAGGGTGTAAGTGCCAAAAAAAACATTACTATAAATATCCAGCATTAAGCCTGAAAAAAAGGCCAGCCATAAAAAATCCTGATTATTTTTACGAAAAGCGTTAACAACCACAAATAAAAATAAAAAGTTCGGGGTACTGCTACGAATCGTAGGAAAAACGATGTTCAGCGCCAGCAGAAGAATAATTGAAAAGAAATATAGAAGGAATTTTGTCATTTTATTACCGAAACAAAGTTTAAATTTTTCAAATCAGTGCTTGGCACAACCGTGGCCTTTTGGAATAAGCCGTTTTTCTGAGACTGCAGCTCGCCTACTGAACCAATCAAAATCCCCTTAGGCAAATCGGCATTCAAGCCAGCAGTGACCACTTCATCTCCTTTATTTAGCTGAACGCTTTGAGAAACCAAATCTATAACCATTCCGGAACCATACGAACCACGAACAATCGCGTTGTCACCAGTTAAACTAATTTGGGCATCGATGTTGCTCTGCGGATCAGTCACAAGCAAGACTTTAGAGGTGAAGGATTCAACCGTGATTATTTTCCCCACTAAAACCCCTTCAGATAAAACCGCTGCCCCGACCCGAACGCCATCATTAGAACCAATATTTAAAACCACCGCTTGGCTGTAGCCAGTTGGGTCCATGCCAATAACAGTTCCGGGAATTAACTGATATTTGCTTAGATCTTTATAGCCAAGTTCTTTTTTTAATTTTTCATTCTCAAGCTTATACTGCTGCAAAATTATATTATCTTGCTGCAATGTTCGAACCTGGGCCGCTAGCTCTGCGTTTTGGTTATTTACTTTTGAAACCGAAGAGAAATATCCGAAAAAAGATTTTATTGAATTTCCTATTCCAGAAAAGACATAAACAAAGGGCCGCGGTACTTGTGCAGCGGTGCTTTCAACTGGTTTTGCAAGTCCGCGGACATGCAAAAAAATCAGCAAAAGAGTAAGCGCCAGCAGAAAAGAAAAAACTGTAAATGTTCGAGAGAAAAAGCGCATATGAATTTATTAGATTACTGAGGGGGGGGCGCTGGCTTAAACTGAATTGATTTAGCGCGGTGTTTTTTCAAATGATGTGTTTACTAAAACGTCCTTCAAAGTTTCCAAATCTTCAACTACTACTCCGGTGCCGCGGCATACGGCCGTTAAAGGATCATCGGCAATATGAACCGGAATTTCAGTTTTTTCATGAACCAATCGGTCCAAACCTCTTAGCAAAGCACCTCCTCCAGCCAATGTAATTCCTCGTTGCATCAAGTCCGCCACAAGTTCGGGCGGGGTTTCTTCAACTGCGCTCTTTATATTGTTAACAATTGTTCGAACAGCAGGTTCTAATGCGGCGCGAATTTGAGTATCGTTCACGATTACCTCTTTAGGCAAACCGGTGACTAAATCGCGACCACGCATCGCGGTTTCTAAAGGTTGTTCGAGCGCGTAAGCGGAACCAATTCTGATTTTTACCTCTTCTGCGGTTCTCTCACCTAATAATAAATTGAAGTTATCGCGAGCATACTGGATGATGCTTTCGTTCATTTTATCGCCGGCCATTCTGATGCTACGGGAAATAACTACACCTCCAAGTGAGATCACTGCAATTTCCGCAGTGCCTCCGCCAATATCTACAATCATCGAACCCGCGGCGTCTTGTACCGGCAAACGCGAACCGATTGCGGCAGCCATTGGCTCTTCGATTAAAAACGCCATTCTGGCACCAGCATTTAGCGCGGCGTCTTGCACAGCTCTCTTCTCCACTTCGGTTACACCAGATGGAATTCCAATTACCACGCGCGGACGTCTTAGAAAGGAAAAGGTTTTTTGATGCACTTTGTTTATGAAATATCGTAGCATCTGTTCAGTGATTTCGAAATCAGAAACAACACCGTCTACTAAAGGACGCGACGCGACAATGTGCGGCGGAGTTCTGCCAACCATTCTTTTAGCATCGTTGCCGATTGCCAAAATTTGCTTGGTTTTTGTGTTCAAAGCGACAACCGAAGGCTCATTGATAACAATACCCTTGCCTTTAACGTAGACAAGAGTATTTGCTGTACCAAGGTCAATCCCGATATCTTTGCTGAACTTTTGAAAAAAGGAATCTAGTAGTGCCATATTTAACCTTATCTTACCTCAAAATTGGCTTTTGCAAAACCCCCATATTTAACATATAATTTGCATATGAAAAAAATCACTTCAAGAGCCGAAAATTATTCGGAATGGTACCTTGATATCATCGATGCTGCTGACCTTGCGGAAAATTCTGTAACTAAAGGAAGCATGGTTATCAAACCTTATGGCTATTCAATTTGGGAAAATTTTCAAAAAGTTTTAGACAAAAAAATTAAAGACACGGGGCATAAGAATGCTTACTTCCCGCTATTCATTCCGAAGTCTTTGCTTACCAAAGAAGCAAAGCATGTGGCAGGTTTTGCCAAAGAAACAGCAATTGTTACGCACCATCGTTTAATGGAAAAAGATGGTGAAATTGTTGTCGATCCAGATTCCAGATTATCAGAAGAACTGATCGTTCGCCCAACCTCTGAAACAATAATATATGATTCTTTTTCTAAATGGATTCATTCTTGGAGAGACTTACCTTTGTTAATTAACCAGTGGGCTAACGTTGTCCGCTGGGAATTGCGCACTCGCCCGTTTCTAAGGACTACAGAATTTTTATGGCAAGAAGGCCACACTGCGCACGCAACTGAAGAAGAAGCTGAAACCGAAGCACTAAAGATGCTTAAGGAATATCAAGATTTTGTAGAAAACTACTTAGCGATCCCTGTCATTGCCGGACGAAAAACTGAATCAGAAAAGTTTGCTGGAGCTTTGCACACCTATTCTATCGAATCGATGATGCAAGACGGCAAAGCCTTGCAAACCGGAACTTCGCATAACTTAGGGCAAAACTTTGCTCAGGCTTTTGATGTTAAGTTTGCAGACAAAGACGGCAAAGAAAAGTTTGTTTGGCAAACTAGCTGGGGTGTCTCAACCCGCATGGTTGGCGCGTTAATAATGACTCATAGCGATGATCAAGGACTAATCGTTCCTCCTGCTATCGCGCCTGTGAAAATTGTAATTGTTCCGGTTTATAAAACTCCTGAAGAAGCGGATACAGTTTTGAAAGCAGCACAGGCTTTGTGCGTTGAATTAAAGTCTATTGATGAAAATACGCATTTGGATGATCGCGATTATGAAACGCCTGGCTCGAAGTTCAATGAATGGGAAAAGAAAGGTATTCCGATCAGAATCGAAATCGGCCCTAAGGATATAGCAAACAATTCTGTTGTTGTGGTCAGACGTGATACAAAAGAAAAAAACTCCATCGCAATAAGCGAAGTAGTCGAAAACGTCAAAGGCTTATTAGTCCAAATGCAAAAAGATTTATTCGCTAAAGCCTTAGCTTTGCGGAATGAACACACTTACCAAATTGATGATTACGAAGAGTTTAAAAAACATTTTGAAACCGCTGCAATTCCAGGTTTTGTTTACAGCCATTGGTGTGGCGACGCAGTATGTGAACAGCAAATAAGCGATGATCTTCAAGTAACTACCCGTTGTATTCCATTGGATCAAAAAGAAGAGTCCGGAAAATGCATTAAGTGCGGTAAAGATTCTAAGAAGAGAATCATATTCGCAAAGGCGTACTAAATAAAAAAACGCTGGCCATCAAGGTCAGCGTTTTTTTATTTATCCACTTTGCATTCTAGGGTTGCGGTTTAGGGCTGCTATCAAGGGTGAACCTCGTTAGAACAGACCTCGGATGTCTTTTACCGTAATAATCAGTACCAGCACCATCAACAAAGCGAAACCAATCGTATTAAACCAGCTTTCGATTTTAGAGTTGTTGCGCTTGCCTCTAACTTTTTCGATAATCAAGAATAGCACGCGTCCACCGTCTAAGGCTGGGAATGGCATGATATTAAGAATACCTAAGTTAACAGAGAGGAACGCGGCAAATTGAAGAATATAAACTAAACCTAATTGAGTTACCTGACCGGTTAGTTTTGCAATCTTCACCGGACCGCCTAAGCTGGAAACGCCCTGTCCCTGGAATATCAAATGATAGAACCCAGAAGCGGTACCGACAATCACCTGCCACGTTGCTTTCAACGCCATAATTGGCGCAATGTAGAACGGAAATGATAACCGACCGACGTTGCCTAGCGCAATACCAACTGCGCCTTCTCCTGGCGGTGGATTCTGTCGCGGCGTAACTTTAAAATCTTCGTTGGTATTGCCACGCTTCATTTGAAAATCTACAGACGAACCTGCCTTACTTTTAATATAATCAATAACCTGATTAACATCGTTAACCGGGTGGCCGTCTAAACTAATAATCACATCTCCTTCGGTAATACCCGCTTTTGCAGCCGGTGAATTTGGATCAATTTGCAATATAGAAATAGAGCCGCCGCGAATTGTTCCGTGTGCTGGAACTGTTTGGCCTTGTTCGATTACAGTAGGAAGCCCGATTGTAAAACCAATGCTAAACAAAATCCATGCCAGAACAAAGTTCATAATTACCCCAGCAATCAAAGTAAAAAGGCGGGCGGTAAAAGATTTGTTAATAAAGCTTCTTGGATTTTCATCGCCGTCATTGTTTTCCCCGGCAATCTTAACAAATCCGCCTAAGGGAATCGCATTCAGGGTGTAAGTTGTTTCGCCAATTTTTTTGCCCCAAATTCTTGGCGGGAAACCAAAACCAAATTCATCCACTTGCATGCCAGATTTTTTGGCAATAATAAAGTGCCCGAACTCATGGAAAAGTACGAGCGCTGCTAAAATTAAAATAAATACGATAATAGTAAGCATTAGATGGTCATTACCTCTTTTTCTTTAGCCGCAGCAATCTCTTTAATTTGATCGTTGTATTTATCAACCACTTCCTGTAAATCTTTTTTCTGACCTTCAAAATCATCTTCAGTCATATTATCTTCTTCTTGCTGGCGCTTTAGATCTTTTATTATTTCTTCACGAATATTTCTAACCGCAATTTTTGCCTGTTCAGCCATTTGACCAAGCTGCTTAACCATTTCTTTGCGGCGTTCCTCTGTCATTTGAGGGATATTTAAACGGATTAAAATTCCGTCATTAACTGGATTTAATCCGACATTAGACATTTGAATTGCTTTTTCAATGGGACCTAAGTTGGACTTATCCCATGGCTGAATTGCAATTGAACGAGCATCAGGAATGCTAATTGAAGCTAAATGGGTCATTGGCATTTTGGAACCGTAAGAATCTACCATGATATTTTCTACCAAACCGGAAGAAGCCCTGCCGGTGCGCAAACCTGCGATTTCTTGTTTAAAATGCTCTATTCCTTTATCAAATTTTTCTGTGTTCATATGTTCTGTATATTAGGAATTATATTATTTTGAGATTAAGCCGGCGTACGATATTTGCGGCAAAGTCGGGTCAATAATTATTTTATTTACTAAATTTGCGCTAGGGATGCCTTGGGTTTGCCAGCTCTGCCCACCATTCAAGGTTTTGTATATCGTGCTACCAATGCTTGTATATGCTATCATGCCGCCGTGCGTCGAAGCAATGGCTCTTGTGACATCGGCATTTGTTTGAATCGGCAGATTTAGGATTGCCCAATTCTTGCCATCGTTGGTGGTTTTATACAAACCGTTTGAAGTGGTCAGGTAAATGACCCCGGCGGTATCATCATCCAAACCTAACTTAAAGAATTTACTAACATAATCAGAAGAAGAAATTAAATAATTTCCAGACACTCCTGTAAGCTGCGTAGTAATAGAATCCCAATGCTGGCCGTTATCGACGCTCTTATACAAGCCTTTGTCGGCGGTAATAGCGTATAAAGCATTGTTTAATTTGCTAAAGCGCATTTTCAAGATTTGAGTTTTCATATCGTAAAGTACAAACCAATTTGTTCCGCCATCCACGCTTTTGATAATTATTCCGGAGTTTAAAGCCGCATAAATTTCCGCGGCATTGCTTGGATTAGCCGTGATCGTGTTCACAGCATTGCTAGTACTTGCTTCATTATAAATTTCTTCCCAAGTTGCGCCGCCATCCTTGGTACGGATCATTTTACCATGATCGCCGTAGATTCCGGTGACAATAATATTGTTTGGGTCTTGAGGGTTTAGAAAGAAATCCGCAGCTGAGATTTTTGAAAGAACCTGAGTCCAATTATCTCCGCTATCGAAGCTGCGCCAAAAACCATTTGTACTTGAAGTTAAATAAATATGTTCGTGGTTTGCTGAATCAAATGCCATTTCTGAAATGGGCAAAGTGTTTAAGCCATCGCTGGTGGTATTGGCAATGTGATTTTTTGCTTGCCAAGTTCCCCCGCCGTCCACTGTTTTAATAACACCTTGGGTGGTGTTCGCGCCAAATAGGTTACAGCTGGCAGCTAATAACGCGATCAATGGCAATAAAATAATTTTGTTTTTCATATTTTTTATACTAACCCTAAGAACAATTTTTCTAATATTAGTTTTTTGTTTAAATTTTGCTGCAAGCCGTTGAGGGCTTCAATTAAATTTTGTAAATTGGTGTACTTCTTTGGTTCACCAGAAAGCATTTTTTGCTGCTCTGAATTTAACCAAGCTTCGAAAACATTTTGTAGGTCTGCGGTTTCCTTTTCAGCATATTCTTTTATCGCCATCAGCTTTTGCGCTTCTGGCTGTTTTGCTAGCTGATCAAGAAAATTATTTGCGGAATCTATAACATTTAATTGGCTAAAATAAATTGACTGGCAACGAGAAGCGATCGTTGGAAGCACGCTAAGCTTGCTTTTTGCTAATAGTATCAAAATTGTACTTGGATTTGGTTCTTCTAATGTTTTTAAAATGCTATTTGAAGCTTCATCAGTAATATTTTCAAAAGATTCGATGATTACAACTTTGTATTCATAATGAAAGGGTTTTAAAGAAAGTTCCGATATTAAAGTGCGAATATCTTCGATCTTAAGTTTTTCTTCGCCAATAAAAGTAAGGTCAGGATTTATCCTTTTTTTATCTTCCGCTGTTTTTAAGCCAAGGATTTGCTGGGCAAATTCTTTGGCTAATTCTTTCTTAGCCTCATTATCCGGACCGCAAAAAAGATAAGCGTGCGAATACTTTTTATTCTGCAAAGCATTATCCAAAAAAACCTTCTGATTTTCGTACCCTTTAGCGCTCCACATTCTTAAATTATAACACAAAAAAAGAACCCTAATGGATATAGAACTAAATCCATTAGGGTTCCCGTTACTACAGATACTACACCTCCTTACTGCTTATACCTCAGCAACCGTAGGCGTCGCGGGTGAGTTGACGAGATGCTGACGAATCAGCGCTTCGACTTCATCCGGAGTCATCTTCTTGCCGGTAAGGCTTTCGAGCGCCCTGGCCGCGGCAGCACTGAAGTTGCTGAGCCCCTCCAGTGCTGCTTCGGTAACCACGCCGGGGGTCTGGTCCATCACGCCGCGGACATATTGTCCGATGACCTGACCATTGCCGAACGATCCGAGCATTCTCGCGAACGTCGTCGGGTCTCCGTACAGCGTCATCTTCGACGCTGCCAGGCCGACACCGAACGCCTTCGCTTGCTCGATACGAACATCGCGATCCGCGTTGATTCGCGCGATCTCGACCTGCAGATCGAATGCCATCCGCTGGTTGGCAGTTTCTGCCTCCAAGCGAGTGCGGGTGACGACGACCTGGGCCTGCTCGACCTCAACCTGCTTGCCAGCAACGTTTACTGGCACGATCTGGAACGCCTGCTCGCCCTCCGCTTCGAGCATGCGAGCTTCCTTGTTGGCTTCAGCCATCGTTCGGATCGCAGCGGCTCTACGAGTCGCTGAATCCTGCTCGGCTTCGGCCGACTTGGTGACACCGTACGCGGCAACATCCGCCTCCATGTTCCGAGCGATCCTCGTCGTTTCCGCTTCGGCCTGCTTGTTGATGACGGTGATGTTCTTCTGGCGTTCCGCCTTCTGAGTCTCACCGACCGTCAAAAGGGCCTGATTTGCACGCTCGCGCTCGGTCTCTGCGGAAATTCGTGCCTGCTCCGCAGTAGCGCGACGCGTCTCCGCTTCGGCCACAGCGATTGCCTGCTCACGCTTGCTAACCTCGACGTTGCGTTCCCGTTCGATGCTCGCCTGCTGCGCAGCACTGTCACGCTTCTGCTCGGCGACTTTGGTCGCCTGCTCCTTCTCGACGTTGGCGATGTCGACTGTCCGAGTAGCGGTAACCTCCGCGATTTCGGAAAGCTGCCGCTGACCGGCAACGAACTCCGCCGCCTCACGTTCCTGCTCCGCCTGAGCCCGTTTGATCTGGGCGTCACGCTCGGCGGAAGCGGTCTGCTGCTTCACATCGAGCGCAAAGAGCGCCTGATCCCGAGCGACTTCCTGCTCCTTGACGGTCTGATCGGCAGCTGTCTGAATCTTGCTGCGTTCGATCCGCTGCTGCGCGGTGATCGCGGAGATCTTCTTGAGCCCCTGCGCGTCGAACACATTCGTGTCTGGCGACAGGTGCTCCGGATTAGTCTGGTTGAGGTGCGAAACTGCCACCGTCTCCAGGAACAATCCGTTCGGCTCAAGGTCGTGTTCGACGATCTTCTTGACCTCTTCCCGATACTGATCGAGCTGGCTGTGCAGATGTTCGAGGTCCGACCGCGCCGCGACCGTGCGCATGGCGCTGATCAGCTTCTCGCCGACCAATTCCATGATCGCCTGGTCATTGCCAGACTTGTCGCCCAGCGTTGTGGCCGCATTCTTGACGCTATCTTCGGTGCGATTGACCCGGATGTAGAACTCTGCGCGGATATCCGCGCGCAAGTTGTCGCCGGTAATCAAGGCGTCCTTCCCGGATCGCTCGACCACGAGCTTGACCGTCTCGAGTGAAACCCTCCGGACGAAGTGGATTTGTGGCACCACCAATGCTCCACCGTCGAGAACGACCTTGGGACCGCCCATACCCGTACGAACGAAGGCGGTGTTGCTCGACGCTTTGACGTAGAAGCTGGTGAACGCGATCATGACGGAGCCGACCAGCAACAGCGCGACTCCGAAGAGTGCGCTGACAAGCTGAGCTGCTCCGCTGACGTGCACTGCGCGTTCGGGTACTACAAGTGGTCCCACTATCAGCACGAGCGCGAGGAGGATGATGATGAAGGCCATGCCCCCACCGCTACCACTGCGCTCTTCGGTATTTCGGTCCATTTTTCTCCGCGGTCATTCCCCGAGTTGTCTCGGAGGGTTTTTTGTCGAAAGTTCCAAACCGATTTGGTCTGGTCGACAGACAACAAATTGACGAATCACCTCATCGTAGTTCAGAAGGATTACCTCCGCACCATAAGGGAGGACTTCCTCGCCTTGGGTGCGGCACTTTACCTCAACCCGGTTGCCGAAACTGTCAGAGACAGCTACGACTCCATAAGAAGAGGTGATTTTGGTAACTGCTTTACCCGTGGAGCCTTCGAAACTCGACTCTTGGTAACCAAAGCTTTCCGCCGAAGGCAGAAGCTTCGCTATGCCCCGTGCGATCAGTCCCGTTGTCACGGATGCTCCCATTGAGGCAACAACGATTGCTGGCCCAATAAAGATTACCGGCGATAGAACTGCCCCGAGAACACTGTTGGTGATAAGACCAACAGTTCCCCAGATCAAGAAGAAGCTGGAAAGCACGGTCATGAAAGGGGCCTCGCCTAAGCCGATCAGGCTTGAAAAGGAACCCATAACACGTGAACCAGCGCCTTTTTGTCCGCCGCTACTGTGTTCATGATGAGCGCTATGATCGTGACTTGTCTGACCATGAGCGCCGTGCCCAACGGTATGCGCGACATCAACGTGATGCCCGAGGTGAGGGTGAGAAAAGTGTAAACCATGACCAAGGTGCAATTGCCCGGTTGCCTGCAGCAAAGTAAGCAGCAAAGCAAAACCAAATGGCAGTGCAAAGATCAGGTTCCACCACTGCAACAAATCGTGTGCAGTCATTATCAACTCCGTGGTGGAAAGATGAAAAAAGGCATTATGTATCTGTTTTAAAAGCCTCCTTGGCTTCATGGTATGTGCTAAGTAAAACGATAAATGTTTTACCTCGCATTATAGAATATCTTAGCATTTTTGTCAATAAAAAACCGCTGATATCCTAAAACATCAGCGGTTTTGATAATTAACTGTAATTTACCTCGCGCTCAGTATACTCTTCTTATAGCTATCCAGGTTTTCCAAAGCGATTCCTGTCCCCTTCGCGACGCAAAGAATTGCGTCTTCTGCCACATAAGCCGGCACGCCCACTGCTTGAGCGATCATTCGGTCTAAGTTCCGCAATAAAGAAGAGCCGCCGGTTAGAACCATTCCTTTGTCCATAATATCTGAAGCCAGCTCAGGTGGCGTCTCCTGCAGAACCACGCGCACCGCGCGAACAATTTCACGGAGTTCATCTTGAATTGCTTCCACAACTTCGTTAGTAGAAATGCTAATACTGCGCGGCAAACCCTGGATCATATCACGGCCTTTTATCTCAATCGATTCTTCTTCATCAACCAGCATTGCCGAACCGATATTTATTTTTATTTCTTCCGCAGTGCGATCGCCAATTGCTAAACCATGTTTGCGGCGAACGTAATCTGCGATCGCAGCATCGATTTTATTTCCCGCAACTCTCACTGATGTCGAGGTTACAATGCCGCCCAAAGACAAAACTGCAACGTCAGTTGTGCCGCCGCCAATATCAATAATTAAATTCCCAGTTGCTGAAGCAATCGGAATTCCGGCGCCAATCGCCGCCGCCACGGTTTCTTTAATAACATAAGCGGCTTTTGCACCGGCGGCAGTAGCAGCATCTATAACTGCACGGCGTTCGGTGGAATTAATTCCACCCGGCACAGAGATCATTACTTCCGGACGGAAAAAATGCACATTACCCAAAGCTTTATTTATAAAATAACGAAGCATCGCTTCTGTAACACGATAATCGGCAATCACGCCATCACGCATCGGTCGTGATGCCAAAATCGTTTCGGGAGTACGGCCAAGCATTTCTTTAGCTTCTGCGCCCACTGCCAAAACTTTATTATCATCAATAGAAATCGCCACAACGGTTGGCTCGTTTAAAATGATTCCTTTTTTAGGAACGTAAACCAAAGTATTTGCAGTACCTAAATCAATTCCGATTTTCTTCTGAAAAAAACTCATATGGTTAAGGTTAATCTATAAAATATATTAGAATATTTAATGTTCGTATCGGGTAATGTCAGCGCCTAAAGATTTCAACTTCTCCACAATCCCCTCGTACCCGCGCTCAATATGCTCAACATCGTGTAAAACGCTTTTACCTTCTGCGACCAAAGCTGCAATTACACAAACCATTCCGCTACGAACATCTAATGAACTAACATTCGTACCATGCAGCTGAGTTGAACCAATAATTTCCGCGCGATGTGGGTCTAATAATTTTACTTTTGCACCCATTTTAGATAATTCGTGGATATAACCTAATCGGCCCTCATACATCCATTCATGAATTAAACTAGTGCCTTCGGCCTGGGTTGCCAACACCGCAAAAGGCGGCACGTAATCGGTAAGCAAACCAGGATAAATACTGGTTTTAATTGTTGCCGCTTTATAAGCGCCGATAGGTTTTTTTACTCTTACGGAATTATTTGTAATTTCAAAATTAACATTCATCATTTTCCATTGAATTAGCGCGCCATTCAAATAATCTGGTTGAATATTATCAATTGTAACTTCACTTTTAGTTGCGGCGGCGAGGTTGATATAGCTTGAAGCAACTTCATTATCAAAAATAATAGTATGCTCAACACCGTGTAATTCTTTAACACCTTCAATTTTTAAATCATGGGTACCGACTCCAGAAATTTTAGCGCCCATCGCATTTAGCATTCGACATAAATCCTGAACGTGTGGCTCGGTTGCTGCCAAATGCACTGTGCTTAAACCTTCCGCTAAAACCGCTGCCATAATAATATTTTCAGTGGCAGTAACACTCATTTCTGGCAAAATAATCCTTTGACCAACCAGCTTATCGGTGCTCAACTCTAAATTTTCACCTTCTATAACGGTAGCGCCCAATTCACGCATACCCATCAAATGTGCATCGATCGGCCGCTTGCCAATCAAATCTCCGCCTGGGACAGGCATCACTACTTTTTTAAATCTTGCCAACAATGGACCCATCATCAAAATCGAACCGCGAAGTTTTTTTACCAGCTCTGCTTTTGGTTGATAAGAATTTACTCCGGAGTTATCGATAGTTAAAGTGTGCTTTTCGTAAACTATTTTAGAACCTAAATCTTGAAGGATCTGAATCATTACATCAACATCGGATATTTGAGGAACATTCTTTAAGACACATTGCTCGCTGGTCAACAAAGTTCCGCAAATTATAGGCAAGGTTGCATTTTTAGAACCGCCGACGCTAATCGTGCCTGAAAGTTCCTTGCCGCCTAAAATGTTATAT
Organism: Candidatus Doudnabacteria bacterium; assembly: GCA_028286905.1. Classification (GTDB taxonomy): domain Bacteria; phylum Patescibacteriota; class Doudnabacteria; order UBA920; family VMFF01; genus JAQBQP01. Next base: position 193,339 of record JAQBQP010000002.1, on the reverse strand, counting down.
ATAGCCATAAATAAAGTTAAATATTACTGGCTTATTATAGCACATCGGTTCTGTTCAAAAAGATTGGATTAGGCTAAAATTAGGGTATGAAATCCAGAACCAGATACGGCCTGATTGTCACAGGAATTGTGGCTTTTATTGTCTTGAGTCCTTTTATCTATCTTTTTGTTCGAGGCGAAAAGTATGATTTTAAAAATCACCGCTTTATAACCACCGGAACACTTTCGGTAGCAACTCAGCCAAAGGGCGCACATATTTACCTGAATGGGGTGGACACTGCCACCAGCAGTACAAACATTCGGTTTATAACTCCTGGTGATTACAATGTTCAATTAAAAAAAGATCAATACTTCGACTGGTCTAAAAGATTAAATATTCGCGGTCAGTATGTAACATACGCCAACACCATCGTTAGCGGAATAACTTTATTTTTTTCTACGCCTAAAAAAACCAACCTTGCTAGCAATATAATAAATTTTTTCGCTGGCACAGAAAAACTGCTGTACCTAACCAAGGACAAAGCTTTTATCGCCGATGTCGGTTCCCCTGAAAAAACCGACCAAATCAACTTACCTACGAGCCTCGACAAACTAGATATTATAAGTTCTCCGGATGAAAACTACTTTTTACTACGAAGCGCTTCAACTCCATTCTATGGGGTTATTGATGTTCGGGCAAAAACTTTAATCGATATTACAAGCTTAACTACCAGTGAACAAATTTTATTTTCCAACAACAATGAATTATTTCAAATTCAATCTGGGACTGTTTATAAAATCGACTGGCGGCTCCAGCAAAAAAACGTAATTTTAAAAAATATTTTAACGTTCTACCCGACTGCTCAAAATATTTATTATATTTCTGGACAAACTCTGGCTGTAGCTCAAGCGCCTAATTATAATCCAGTCGTACTGTTAACAAATCTACCGACCTTTCAAACCGCGTCTTTATACCTAAGCGACCGAAACCAGCTATTTATTGTTGGGGACGGCTCATTATATAGCCTAGATCAGGGTCTTCGAAGGATTTCTGATTATGTTAACTCCGTTAAATTTGATAACAAAAATGAAAAATTGGTCTATTCGACCAATAACGAAATAGATATATATGACTTACTAAATAATTCAAACTATTTAGTAACTAGATCTTCGGCTAGTATTCAAAATCCAATCGCAGTGGTAGACCTTGGTTGGGTTTTTATGCAAAGCGATAATCGCTTACAAAGCATCGAGATAGATAATCGCGACCATCAAAATAATTACACTTTTGCAAATATTTCGGACACTTCAAAATATTTTGTGGACAATGTTGCAAAATACTTATTCCTACTGAGCAATGGCGAGTTAAGCAGAATGCAAATCCGTTAATTAGTTTTTCTCGCGGCGTCGATTGCTTCGTTTACAAGCTTGTCGGCTGCTGCATTTTTCTCGCGATGGATGTGAGTAAAGTTACAGCTATTGAAATTTTTCTTAAGCAACAAGACTTTAGCTGCTAAAGGTTTTAAGCTTTCTTCGCGAATTTTATATAACCCATTCAATTGCTTTACTACCAGCTCACTATCCAGATAACACTGGATATTTTTGTGTCCAATTTCACTGCAGCGTTCTAACCCTCTAATTAATGCGGTATACTCAGCAAAATTGTTGGTGTGTTCGCCAATATATTCTTTTAAATTTTGAAGATGCTTACGATTACCCTGTTCATCCTCTAAATAAAGTACTACTCCAATTCCAGCCGCGCCTGGATTACCGCGGGCTCCTCCATCCGTAAAAATAACTAACCGTTCCGGCTCAAAATTTTCCATTAGACTGCCTTTCTAAAATCGAGTACTCGAAGTTTAATGTTTTTTCGCCCTTGCCAAGTATCGGCAATTAGTTCAAAAACTAAATCTACTTTTTCTCCAGGTTTTAGCTGGTCAACCATTTTTCCAAAATTGAAGGCAATACACTTGATAACTTTGGTGGAACCGTCGGTCAAAATTGCTTTTACACTGATCTGCAAGTGTTTACCGTCTTTGCCCACTCCGTTAGTATCAACAATTTCTAGATTGCTTAACATTAATTTTGGCTTGGTATTATCTACGCCAAAAGGCTCGAAAGCATCTAATTTTTCGATGGTTTGCAAACTTATATCTTCCGTTTTTATTTCCGCTTCAATATTTATAACTTTATTCAAATCTTCTTCATTGATATTGGCATCGGCAAAATCTAAAAGGTTTTTATAGAAAATATCGAGATGCTCAGTCTTTAAAGTGAATCCGGCGGCGGCGGCATGCCCGCCGTATTTTATCAAAACGTCTTTAGAATACTTTAAAGCTTCAACCACATTAAAGCTTGGAATACTGCGGGCAGAGCCAGTAGATTCCAATGCGCCACGCTCCATTACTAAAACTGGCTTACTAAATTCTTCGGCCAGCTTTCCCGCCACTAAGCCAACGACGCCCTTTGGCCAATCCGTTCCGGAAACCATTAAAACTTTTCTTTCGGAAATTAAACTAACCTGTTCGCGTGCTTCGGACATCACCATTTCAGTAATTTTTTGGCGGCGAACGTTCAAAGCATCCAATTCTTGAGCAAGTTTCAAAGCTTCAGCCGGATCATTGCTAACTAATAAATTAAAAGCACTGCTGGCATGTTCAATTCTACCTGCGGCATTAATGCGCGGAGCTAAAACAAAACCAAGAGTATAGGTATCTAATGGCTTATCGTTTAAGCCAGCCAACTCTAGTAAAATTTTTAAGCCCGGCCATTTAGTTTTAGTTAAAACCTTTAAGCCATACTTAACTAAGATTCTATTTTCACCAATTAGTGAGTGACAATCAGCAACAGTTCCAATGGCAACCAAATCCAAAAGCCATTTTTCATAACCGTCTGGCAACTGATGTTTTTCTTTTTGAGCGATTACCGCGCTGGCAACTTTAAAAGCCACGGCAACTCCAACCAATTGAGTGTAAGGGTATTGGTCAATCGGGTTTTTAGGATTAATCAATGCAAAAGCTTTAGGCGTTTCTCCAGTTATTTCGTGATGGTCTGTAATTATTAAATCGATACCGTTCGCTGCACAGAATTCCGCTTCTTCAACAGAGTTCGTTCCACAATCGACGGTTAAAACCAATTGAACACCTTGTTCTTTGAATTTTTTAAATGCTGCAACATTCAGTCCATAACCTTCGCTAAATCGGTCTGGAATATATACTTCCGGTTTTATATTAAAAAATTCAAACATTCGGTAAAGCACAGCATTTGCGGTAACCGCATCAGCATCGTAGTCGGAATAAATTAAAATCTTTTCCTTATTTTCAATCGCCTGCCAGATTCGATCCACCGCTTTGCGCATATCTTTAAATATAAAAGGGTCGTGCAATTGGCTGTAATCCGGACGCACAAAATTAGCAATTTCTTGCTCGGTTTTTAGGCCTCTGTTAGCGAATAATTGAGTAATAAGGTCTTTTTCTGTTTGTTTCTGGATGTTCCAAGTTCGACTCATATATTCATTGTAACACAAACAAAAAGGGTGGCCGCGACAATGAAGTCGGACCACCCTTTGGGTGTTGCAAGTGAGGAAACTAGTGAACTACGCCCTGCGCCGACCGGCTAGGAAGGCGGCAGGTCGGAGTGGGTTCCACCGAATTGCTCCGAGGAGTCGGCATCACCGAGTCGGGAGGGAAGAACCATGACGATCAGGCCGTGCTGTCCGACGCCGCCGAGCAGCATCTCCAGCAGACCATCGTCTGCGAACGGAAAAGCCCCGCCGAAGCTCGGCTGCGCAGGCTCTTCCTGATCCGGGATATTCTCTGCCGGGAGACCGAAGTTCTGCGATTGCGCGGTCAGGTCGGCGTGTTCCTGCGCGCTGATCAGCCGGAACAACAGCAGCTTGTCGAGCTCCTCGACCAACGCCTTCACGGAGAAGCACTGACCGCTTGCCGTCTTCGCGTCGAACTCGTCACAGTAGTGCACGTGAACGTGCGGCATCGGGAACGGGATGCACTCACGAATGCACGGGGCAACACGCTCGGGAAGGAGGACGTCGCGGAGCTGGTCAAGCGCTTCTCGAAGCAGTTGACCCTCCCGGCCCTTATCCACAGTCGCCAGAGCAGCTCTCATGACCGCCTCGTGATTCGGGGCGAGGCCCAGCACCTCGACTTCGGCGCGCAGCGCATCGGCCTGTTCGATTGGAATGAGTCCATTCAATTGAGCTGTGCCCAACTGAACATATAACATCGCCTTCGAAACACAGTTCGTTACGATCGTTTCGCCCTGCGAGCCCACCACGGAATACTCCACGGGGTCTGCGAACGGGTTGAGAACCAAACGAACACTTCCCGTTTCCTTCGTATTAGTTTCCATCATATTCCTCCTCAGGACATGAGCATTGCGCAACGGATTTGCGCTGATTCAACATTCTAATACAAAAAGAGCTCCACGTAAAGGAGCTCTAAGGGGTGTTATCAAGGGTTGATACTTAGGGTTGCGGTGGAGGTTGAACCTCGGCTTTAAGCACCGAGAGCAGGCTGATTCCGCTCATCTGCTCGGGCTTTGGCAAACCCATTAGTTCTAAAATAGTAGGTGCGATATCGGACAGCGCTCCCTCTGGCATTATTGAGGCAAGGCTATCATAATTTATTTTAAACGGATGCTTGCGCTTGAAATCATTACCGATCAGAATCAACGGCACCGGCGAAGTAGTATGATCTTTATCAATCTGTCCCGTTACCGGATTTAGCATCATTTCTGCATTTCCATGATCAGCAGTAATAATTAAAATCCCGTTCATTTCAAGAACGGCATCTTTTAATTTTTTAAGTTGCTCATCAATTGCTTTAATCGCATCGACTGTCGCTGCTAAATTTCCAGTGTGTCCGACCATATCTGCATTTGCAAAATTTGCTACAAAAAAGGTGGTGTCTGTTTTTGTAATTTTATCAATCAAAGTGCTAGTAAGTTTTTCGACTGACATTTCCGGACGATCCATATAGTTATTAGTATTATCCGGACTGGAAATAAACATTCGTTCTTCATTTGGCAACGGTTCCATTTTTCCACCGTTAAAGAATGACGTAACGTGGGCGAACTTTTCGCTTTCTGCAGAATGGTATTGCTTTAATCCGGTTTTAGAAATTATTCCTGCTAAATCGTTTTTAATTTCTAATTGTTCAAAAGCAATCGACACATGCAACTCTGGAGCATAAGAAGTCATCGTTACAAAAAACAAGTTTTCAATTTTGGGATGTGGCGTGGTAATATCCATTTTATCTGGTTCGACAAAAGCCACAGTTAATTGCAACGCGCGATCCTGCCTAAAGTTAAAGAAGATAATGGCATCATTTTGTTCAACTTTTGCAACTGGTTGCCCATCGTTCATAATTACAGTGGGCGGAATCATTTCATCATAAATGCCTTTGGCATAATTCGTAGCAATTGCGTCCAGCGGCGAAGTACTAGCTTCGCCTGTACCATTAACCATTGCCTGGTACATCATTTCAGTTTGGTTCCAATGGCCACCGCGGTCCATTGCATAGAATCTTCCTGCAATCGTTGCAATTTTACCAACTCCGATTTGGCTTATTCTCCCATGCAATTTATCCAAACTAATCAAAGCTACTTTTTCTGCAGTATCCCGACCATCGGTAATCATATGAATAAAAACATTTTCAACCCCTTGTTCGGCAGCTAAACCCATCAAAGCATAAAGATGCTCATCATAGCTATGTACTCCGCCCGGACTAACCATTCCGAGAATATGCAATTTGGAGCTATTCTGCTTAACATGCTCACAAGCTTTTAAAAAAACTGGGTTATGAAAAAATTCGCCGCTTTGAATACTGGCAGTAATTCTCGGCAAGTCCTGGCTAACAATTCTACCTGCGCCAATATTTAAATGCCCGACTTCGGAATTGCCCATTTCACCCCATGGCAAACCAACCAGCGGGCCGGAGGCTTGCAGCGTTATTGCTGGGAAGTTTGCTAATATTTGATTTAGATTTTCAGGTCCCGCCTGCGAAATAGCGTTGCCACGCGAACGCGAAGCGATCCCGAAACCGTCTAAAATCAGCAGGACATATTTTTTATAAGGTAGTTCCATTTTGTTTTATTAACTCTTTGAGTTGGCTTCCAGCGCTTGCAGGCCTGGCAGCTGATTGCCAGCTAAGTATTCCAAAGTTGCGCTGCCAGCAGTAGAAATAAAATCGATATGTTCGGCTACTTTTGCTTGATCAATCGCTTCTAAGGTATCGCCGCCCCCCACCATGCCGTATGCTTGTCCTTTGCAGCGGGAGGAATAAATTAGCGCCATTGCTTTAGTGCCGTGCGAAAATTCATTTCTTTCAAAATAGCCCATCGGTCCGTTCCAAGCGAGCTTTTTAGCTGTTTTAATATACTTTGCAAACTTCAAAATTGTTTTGGGACCAATGTCAAAAACTGCTTCATTAGGTTTAATTTGGTCCGGTGCGCAAACCCGCAATCCACTAAAATCGGTTGGGTTTGCCACAACCACATCGACTGGTAAAATAATTTTATCTTTAAAATTTCGAAGCAGGTCTTCGGCCAAAGTTTTTTGATCTTGTTCGCAGATCGATTTGCCAATTTCGTAGCCTTTGGCCAAAAAAAATAAATTTGCAGGTCCTCCGCCCATCAAAATATTATCTGCTTTTTTGCCAAGGTTCTTAATAGCACCGACTTTATCTGTAATTTTTGCGCCGCCCATTAAGACCACGAACGGACTGGTTTTTAAATTCAAAATTGTATTCAAGCCATTTAGCTCTTTTTCAACATTTAAACCGGCGTACGCAGGCAAGTAGTTCGCAACTACCGAGACCGATGCCTCGTTGCGGTGCATCATGGCAAAAGCATCATTTACATAAATATCTGCAAGCGATGCAAGGTGTTTGGCAAAATCCGGGTCAGCATTTTTTTCTTCTGGATAGAAGCGGACATTTTCCAAAATAACAATATCCTTCGCTGAAGAACTTTTTACCAGCTGGATGGTCTTCTCTTGGCGAATATCGTCAGGCACAAAAACTATATGATGCAAATCATAATTTGGCATTTTATCCTGCGCTACTACCATTTTTTTTTGCATTAGATTTGCCAAAGTTTCAGCAACCGGCTTCAAAGACTCGTCGATCTTATGACCGTTTTTAGAAAGAATAATAATTTTAGCGCCTTGGTCCTGCAAATAATTTATAGTTGGCAATGCTGCACGAATTCGAAAATCATCCAGAACTTTTCCATCCTGAGTCGGAGCATCTAGGTCTGCTCGCAGCAAAACCGTTTTGCCTGCTAAATTTTTATTTGCACTAATAAATCGCATTTAGTGTGTGCCAACTAAAATTACTTCTTCAACTAAGCGGTTTGAGTAACCAAATTCGTTATCATACCAAACGACAACTTTTGCAAAGTCGCCGTCAATTACTTCGGTCAGTTCTAAATCTACAATTGCCGAGCTTGGGTTACCAACGATGTCCGAAGAAACAAAAGGAACATCAGTAACACTAAGAATTCCACCGAAACGTTTGGTCGCTGCAGCGTCTCTAAAAGCTTGGTTAATCTCTTCTTTAGTAGTTTTTTTATCTAATAAAACTACAAAGTCAGATAAAGACCCAACTGGGGTAGGAACGCGAATAGACAACCCATGGAATAAACCCTTAAGCGCTGGAATTGCTTCAGTTGCCGCAATTGTTGCGCCGGTCGAAGTTGGCACAATATTTTGTGCCGCAGCGCGAGCACGGCGCAAATCGGTAGAGTGCCCTCCTGGCGGCGGTCCATCAACTAGATTTTGTTCAGCAGTGTACGAATGCACGGTGGTCATCATTATTTTCTTGATACCAAATTTATCTTCCAAAACTTGTACCACTGGAGTTATACAGTTGGTAGTACAAGAAGCATTGGAAACAATTGGCTGACCGTTGTAATCACCGTCATTTACTGAAAGCACAATAGTTTTTGCTTGTCCTTCTCCTTTGGTCGGCGCAGAAATCACAACCTTCTTAGCACCAGCCTTTAAATGCCCAGATGCTTTTTCATAATCGGTGAAGCGGCCAGTCGATTCAATAACTACATCGACAGACATTTTACCCCATGGCAACATTGTAGGGTCCTTTTCCGCAATCACTTCTACTTTTTGACCATCAACAATAATGTGTTTATCGTCAAAAGTTATCTCTTTATTATAAATTCCGTAGTTGCTGTCATACTTTAACAAATGCGCCAATACTTGTGGACTTGTTAAATCATTAATTGCGACCACTTCAAGTTCCGGTTTTTCCAAAGCAATTTTGAATGCCTGGCGACCGATTCTTCCAAAACCATTGATACCGACTTTTACTTTTGTCATAATATTTATTTAAATTATTTTATAATTGTAGCTTTTACTTCTGGATGCTTGGCAAGATCAGTAAGCATCTGTTTTTTTGAAACCAAACCTGCTTGCGGCCCTACTTCAGTAGCAACATTGGCGCCATTTCTAGAGCCCCAGCGTAATGCTTCCACGGTCGGCAAACCAAGCATTTTTGCAGCTGCAAAGCCTGTGGCATAAGCATCGCCCGCACCGGTTGATTCGATCGGCTTATGCGGATAAACACCCATTTTATAAAGCACTCCGCCATCTAAGCAGTAAGACCCGTTCAAAGCGTCGGTAATTACCACGATTTTTGGTCCGGCTTGATGTAGCTTTTCTGCTAAACCTCGAATGTCATCTAAATCGCCGCCTACTAAACCTTGTGCTTCTTCTTTATTCAAGCATAAGACTTCAGCGTGCTGCATCAATGGCGCTAATTTTTTCATGCCCAATCGCAATTGAAAAGTTCCAGGATTAAAGCTCATTTTAATATTCGGATTTTTTTCTAACATTTTAACCACTTGCGGATGCAATTCTAAGCCTTTTTCTCCGACCGAAGAAAAATAAATCCATTTAGTATCGGCAGCTTCTTTCGGCAATTTATATTTATAAGCTTGATGCTTTATTAAAATTGTACGGTCATGATTATAAACCAAAACGTAATGGGAATTGGTTTGACCTTTTTGGACACTAACAAGCTTTGTGTCTACTTTATCTTTTTTTAAAGCCTTAAGAATTACTTGGCCGTATTCGTCATTTCCTACCGTGCCATAAAATGCTGTGCGCATGCCTAAGCGCGACATTCCGACCGATGCGTTATTGGCATTACCTGCAGAAAGAATCGTTAAGCTCTCGTAAGGGATTTTGTCGCCAAACCTAAAGCCAAGCTGACAATGCTCATGCTTCAAATCACACGTTACAGTAGCTTCTTTTACCTCGATAAAGTTATCAATCGTACAATCCCCAATTCCGATGATGTCATATTTGGTCTTTCTGATTTTCTGGCTAGCTTTCGGACTGGTTTGTGCTCCGGGTTTCTGATTAGGCATTTTTATCCTTTCTTTGAATTACTTTTTGAATTGCTTTTATTACAGCTTCTTTATCCATTCCATATCGTTGCAGTAATTGCTCCGGCTCGCCACTTTGACCAAACGTATCCGGCATTCCAACCATTTCTACTGGCACCGGGTAACTCTTTGCCAACACCTCACAAACTGCGCTACCAGCCCCCGCGCTAATCTGATGCTCTTCAAGTGTCACCACCGCGCGACATTTTTTAGCAGCAGCTATAATCGTTTCAGAATCGATCGGCTTAATTGTATGATTATTAATGACCATTACACTGATACCTTGCTTTTCTAATTCCTGAGCTGCCAACAAAGCGTTGTATAAAACCGGTCCGCAACCAATCACCGCAACATCTGTGCCATCTTTTAATATATTTGCTTTACCAATTTCAAAAGGGGTTTCGGGTCTGGTAAACACCGCGGTCTTTTCTCTGGTCGTTCGTAAATAAAATGGTCCGACAAAATTACCGCCTGCTATTGTTGCTTTTTTTGTTTCTAAATAATCACAAGGGACGACGACAGTCATATTTGGAATAACTCGAACAATTGCGATATCTTCCAAAGCTTGATGAGTTGCGCCATCAGGCCCAACCGAAACGCCAGTATGTGCGCCAATAATTTTTACGTTCGCTTGGGAATAAGCAACGCTAACTCGCAATTGATCCCAGTTTCTGCCGGGAGAAAATGTTGCATAAGAACCAATAAACGGAATTTTTCCAGACAAGGCCAAACCTGCTGCGATTCCCATCATGTTTTGCTCCGCAACTCCAACTTCAATAAATCTTTCAGGATATTTTTTTTGGAAAGCTTGAACCCGAGTTGATTCAGAAAGATCGCCAGTTAAAGCGACTACGTTCGGATTTTTATCGCCAAGCTCCACCAAGCCTTCGCCGAAACCATTTCTGGTTGGCTGCTGTTCAATATCTGATTGACCAATCTTATCACTTAGCATCATTATTGATGTTCTCCTACGATCTGGCCGCGTAAAGTTCTTAAATCTTTCAATGCCCGTGCTGCTTGTTCTTTTTTCGGCGGCGAACCTGGAACGTCAGAAATTCCTGGCGGTGTACCATGCCACCTAAAATCATATTCCATAAAACCGACTCCTTTTCCAGGAATAGTATGGGCAATTATTAAAGTTGGTTTTTCGTAAATAGCTTTCGCTTCCATACAAGCGTTGATAATTGCATCGGTATTGTGCCCATCTATTTCAATGACGTGAAAATTGAATGCTTCATATTTTTGCTTTAAAGGTTCTAAAGGCATAATATCTTCGGTAAAACCATCAATCTGAATATTATTGCGGTCTAGAATTACGGTTAAATTATTTAAACGGTTTTTACCAGCAAACATCAGTGCTTCCCAAATCTGACCTTCATTCTGTTCACCATCACTGCAAATACAATAAACTCGATTGGACTTATGATCCATTCGCAAAGCTAAAGCCATGCCAATTGCTTGTGACAAGCCCTGTCCTAAAGGGCCGGAAGAATTTTCGATTCCTGGCAACGCTAGGTTGTGCGGATGACCAAGCAACCGGGTATCTAATTTTCGTAAAGTTTTAAGCTCTTCTTTTGGAAAGTATCCTGATTCAGCAAGTGTTGCATAAAGTACCGGACAAATATGCCCGCAAGAAAGCACTAGCCGATCGCGCCCTTCCCATTTTGAATCGGTTGGATCATGCTTCAAGACATTAAAATACAAGGACGCAAAAACATCTGCCATACCAAGCGGTCCGGCAGAATGTCCTGATTTTGCTTCCAATAGCATTTCAATAATATCTTGTCTGATATCGTTGGCTTTTAGCTGAAGTTGTGAACCGTTAAGTTTATCCATTTTAGTTTTAATTTCATGCCAGAATTCTGCTGAATTCTTCAAAATTCTGGGCTGGAGTTGTTGATTTTTTGCCAGGGTCAAACAAAGCGGAACCGATCACGAACATTTCCGCGCCGGCTTCTGAAAGTTCTTTAACATTGTTCAATTTTACCCCACCATCTACTTCAATTATAACATTTTTACTGGCATTTTTCAACTTTCTGAGCTTCTCTAAAATATCACTCTCCATTTGCTGGCCTTGAAAACCTGGATTGACAGTTAAAAGCAAGATTTGATCAAAGAATTGAATATCTTGCTGGATTTGTTCGACTGAAGTTTCAGCTTTGATTGCCAAAGCTGGCTTTATTTTTAACTCCCGGATTTCTTGTGCCAGTATTTTAAGTTTATTCTTATCTTCAATCGCTTCGTAATGGATTACGATCGTATTAAAGCCCGCTAACTTCGCTTCAAAAAAATACTCTTGCGGTTCTAATACCATCAAATGCACTTCCCATTCAATCATCGGGTTTAGAACATCAATATCCACTAATTGCACTGTTTTCCGATCGGTAAATTCACCATCAGAAATATCCACCTGAACTTTCCTAAGATCGGGCAACTTTAAAACAGTCGCCATCCGTTTGCGGAATGCCTCGACAGTATCTTCTAAAATTGCAGGTATAATTACAGCCATTATTTTTCAATTTGCTTTAAACGTCGAATATGTCTTTTTTCAAAAGAAAAAGGAGTGTTTAACCATTCTAAAGTTATTTGTTCAGCTTCAGATCCCAAAACAAATTCGGAAGGCAGACACAAAACATTAGCATCATCGTCTCGACGAGAATGGTTGGCAACTTTTGTATTCCAACACAAGGCCGCCCGAATACCTTTATACTTGTTGGCAGCGATCGAAACGCCGTGTCCGGATTTGCAAATCAATATTCCTTTATTAGTTCCAAGATTCTTTAGGACATTCGTACAGACTTTTTTTACGTAAATCGGATAGTCATCAGTTGCGACAAAACCTTCAGCTCCAAGGTCTGAAAATTCAATCTTATTTTTTTTGAGAAATTTGACCAATCTTTCTTTTAGCTTAAAACCGCCGTGGTCTGATCCGATATATATCATAGAGTTATCATTTTATAAAAATCGTCTGCTTTAATACTGGAACCGCCGACCAATAAGCCGTCAATTTGTTTGCTCAAAAATTCTTTAGCATTAGTTGGATTGGTGCTACCGCCGTATAAAACCTTTTTAATATGAAATTTCATTCGAATAAACATTGCGGTTTTTTCAGCATGTTCTGCGCTTGCAGCCTTCCCAGAGCCAATTGCCCAAACCGGTTCATAAGCCACAATCACTTTGGAAGGATCAACATCTTTCAAATCCAACTCCAATTGATTTTGAATGCGGATCATCACCTCTTCGTCATCTTCGCCGGACTCAATACCAAAGCCAACGCACAAAATTGGAATGATTTTATTTGCAATCGCTGCTTTTAGTTTTAAGTTAATCTCTTGGTCAGTATCTCCTACTTCACGTTTTTCAGAATGGCCAATAATTGCATATTTAACTTTGAATTGTTTTAGCATCGATCCAGAAACTTGTCCGGTATAAGCGCCTTGCTCTTGCCAGAATAAATCCTGCGAGCCTAATTCAAATTTGCTTTTAATTAAAGGTAAGTAAAGATAGGGCGGACAGAGTACTACTTTGTTCTTTGTTTTAGCTTTATTTAGAGCTAAAGCCAATTTCTGTGCTTCTTTTAAGGTTTTTGGATTTAACTTCCAGTTGCCAACAATCAGTTTCATAAGATTTATTTTAAAAATTTTGTCGCATCTTCCGGAGTCATTGGATTAATCGGTATACCTGTAGCGTATTCAAAACCGGACCAATAAGCAAGTCTTGGAAAAATGGTCAGGTGCCAATGAAAAGACCGTCGATCGTGGCCAGAATGCTTGGCATGTGCTAGCGGCAAAGTGTGCAAGTAAAAATTTAAAGGCGGGTCTGAAAGCTTTACAAATAATTGGCCCATCGTCACTTTCAAAACATACGCTAATTGCGTGATTTCTTTATCGGAAATTTCTTCAAAATTAGCATTATGCTTTTTTGGCAAGATCCAAGTTTCAAAAGGACTTCTTGATGCGTAAGGCGCAATAACCATGAAATCTTCGGTTTCAAAAATAACTCGCTCTTGCTGTTTTTTTTCTTCTTTCATGATCGCACAATAAATACATTCTTGGTGGGCGTTAAAATAATGATAGCAGCCCATAATTTCATCATGCACTCCGGTCGGCACCATCGGAGTAGAAATAATCTGGTAGTGCGGATGAATCATTGAAGCACCGGCATCTTTGCCATGATTATGAAAAATTTGAATGTACGCTAAATGCTGGTGTTGGGCAAGGTCCAGGTATCGCTGACGCAAAACATGTATTGTTAATTCAACCGTACTAATCGATTGTAGAGCGATCGGCTCATTATGATGTCTGGTAATAATAACTTCGTGATCCCCTGACCCGGAACGGCTAACATAGAACTCTTTTTGGGAAGAAAGTGGCACGTGCGAAAGTGCTTCAAATTTATTTGGGATAATTCGAACCTGCCAATCTTTGTTGTTTGGAAACTTGGCAATCTCCGCGTTTTTAGATTCATTGCCAACGCAAAAAGCACAATTAGTCACAATTTCCGGAGTGGTGTCGTGAATAACAGGCGCACCGCTAAACTGTTCTGGGCGCTTCGCTCGATTTGGAGCGATTAGCACCCAATGTTTAGAAATTGGATTTTGGCGAAATTGAGACATTAAGTTATTGAACTTTAAAATTTCGAGCGAAAACTTCTATCGTTGGCGAATAACCGGAAATGTAAAATAGTTTGTCTTGATTTTTTATAATTGCAATATCCAAATCCGAGCCATCTTTAGCACTAGCCGCTTTGATTATTGCAATTTTAAGATTATCTTTAGCAATGTCTTTTTCAGTGGTTATTTTAATTGAATGTCTAATAACGTTTTCCAGATCTAAACCTGCTGAGGTAACGGTAAGATTTTCTTGAGTAGATTGCGGGTTTTCAAAAACCGTGTTTCCATTTTGATCACGTTCAATCTGCCAGTTATTCGGATACCGAACGCTATAGCCTGCTTGATTGTCAATATAGATCTTTTTAGTCTTTAATTCAGAAAAAACGTTCTGATTATCTAGATTTATTCCCGAAATGATAATAAAAGAAATCAAACCTGCTGCGACGATACTAATTAAAAAAATAGTCCAAATAAAATAACGATTTGGGTGAACTATTTTTTTAAGATTTTTGTGCATTTTTTTTGTTTAAATAATTTTGCAAGAACAATTGTGCCGCCAACGAATCAATATTTTTGTTAGTACCGGCAATATTCCCTGCCATCTTCGAGCTTAAGCGCTCGTCAATGGTTTCAATCGGAATATCTATTAAACTCGCGAGTTTTTCTTTAAATTCTAAAACTTCTAAAGTTTTTTCAGAATTTTTGCCGCTCATGTTTAAGGGCAAGCCGAGCACAATTTTTTTTATTTCTTTGGTTTCAATTAAAGATTTGATCTTATTGAAAAAATCTTTCGGGTTCCAAATTTCATATTCGAATGCAAATTGTTGCTCCTCATCACTAATTGCCATTCCAATCCGGACATGCCCATAATCGATCCCGAGTATTCTGCCCATTTATTTACTTTCGCCTAAAGTCACGGTAATGTTAATACTTTTATTATCTCTGATAATAGAAAGGTTAATTTTGTCTTGCGGATTATGATTTTTAATCATTCCAGCTAAAGAATTGTTTGCGTCAATTGGTTTAGCGTCAACACTGACTATAATGTCATGTTCTTTTATGCCGGCTTGGTCCGCGGCACTTCCCGGCAATACGGCCGGACTATTTACGCCATTCGAATCTACCCCTGAAACAACCCAAACACCATGATCGCTTGCCAAATTATTTTGATCCTTTAGCGCTTGTGTAATCGGAATATATCTAACGCCTAACAGCGGTTTAATTATTTTGCCGAACTGTTTATAACTATCAATGGTTTTTTTAGCATCGTTTGCCGGAATCGCAAAACCAACCAATTGGCCCTGTTGGTCAATTGCAGTATTTACACCGATAACTTGCCCAGAGATATTCAACAAAGGTCCGCCAGAATTCCCCGGATTAATTGCTGCATCGGTTTGAATTACACCTTCTAATTGTTCAGAAAGCCCGGCGCCTCCTGCGGTAATATTTCTGCCGATTCCAGAAACAATTCCAGTAGTAACAGTATTACTATATTGGCCTAAAGAATTTCCAATTGCAATAACTCTTTGACCAATTTCAATTTTAGATGAATCTGCAAAAGAAAGGGTTGGCGCATTTTTGATATCAACTTTAACCAAAGCTAGGTCATTTACTGGATCAACCGCTAAAACTTTAGCGTCATATGATTTACCATCTTGAGTTAAGACTGTATATTTTGCTTCCGTATCTTCAACCACATGTTTATTGGTTAGAATCATGCCATCTGCAGAAATAAAGAAACCACTACCCGCGCCGGTTTGCTGATATTGCTGATTGGCGCTGTTATTTTGAGAATTGCTCTGAGGTTGATTCTTATTTTGATAAAATGGATCGAAGAGAAATGGACTGCTAAAAGGATCTTGCTCTTGTTGATATTGAGTAAGATTTTTTGAAATAATAATGGAAACGACTGCGGGGCTTTGCTTGCGCACAACGTCAATAACCGCAGAATCTTCTGCCACAGTATTTACAGAAGCAGATGTGCTTTTTAAGTTTTTTGCAACGTAAACACCGCCTGCTAAGCCTGCAGCTGCGCCGGCCAGAATGCTAATTAAAACAATACTAACAACCAGGCCGAGGCCGAGCTTTCGAGCTGTAGATTTGGGAGCATTTTCAATTATTTCTGTTTCATTTTCCATAAAAAGATCTCCTTATCAAACTTATTTTAACATAGCGCTTCGAGCTGATCAATTAAATCGGTAACCACCGCGAATCCCTGTTTCCAAAAATTCGGATCTTCCAAATCAAAGCCAAACTGCTGCACGGCTTCTGAGGTAGTTTTGGTTCCGCCTAACGCTAAAAAGCTCTTATATTTTTCCACAAAATTCGGATCCCCGTCTTTGTACTTTTTATATATCGCAAATACTAGGAGATTTGCCATTGAATAAGCATAAACATAGAAAGGAGAGCTGTAAAAGTGCGAGATATAAGACCACCAATTACCAAAATCATCATCAACTTTTACAGAATCCCCGTAAGTCGCTTTTTGGGCTTCTTGCCAATACTCTTTAAGTTGAACTTCAGTTAAGGCGCCTTTTTCTCTTAATTGATTATGCGCTTTTTTTTCAAAAATATAATAAGCAATTTGCCTAAAAATCGTCGCAAGAATGTCATCAAGCCTTTCAACTAATAAAACAATTTTTTGTTCTCTAGTTTTTGCTTTTTTAAGCAAACTTTCAAACATAATCATCTCGCCAAAAATACTAGAAACCTCAGCCAAACTTAAAGGTGGGTGCGCGACACTGAGGGGTAATTTTTTAGTAGCTAAGGTGTCATGAATAGCATGTCCAGCTTCATGCGCTAAAGTTTGAATATCTCGAGGCGAACCAAAGAAATTAACTAAAATATACGGCTTAATATCCTTAGGCATATACATACAAAAACCGCCGCCGCGTTTGCCTTTTCGAACTTCAGCATCAATTCGATTCGAGTTAACTAAATCCAAAAAAATACTTGCAAATTCTGGATCAAATCCTAAAAAGGATTGCTGCACCATTTCGACCGCTTCTGAATAGTTATATTTTTGAACCTTGGCGTTTTTTAAGCTTACTTCGGCCAAGCGATCATAATAATATAAATCTTTTAATTTTAATAGTTTTCGTTTTATTCTATAAAAACGTTGAACGTCTCCGACATTTTGTTTAGCCAGCTCGACCATTAAATCCACGGAACTTTCGGTAACACCGTTCGCAAGGTGCCTGGATTCTTCAGGATAATTATATTTTCGAAGCTTGTCTTCTTGGAACTTATTCAAAAGTAGCATGTTGTAAATATGCACGTTTAAATCAATATTTTTATTTAACAGTTCTGAATAAGCATTGGCAGCATCTTTCCTGGTTTGGCGGTCTTCCGAACGAACTAGATTAAAAAGCTGTTCCTTAGTAAGAAGCTTACCTCTAAACAATTGGGTTGCTTTTGAAAAATTTTGTTCGCCTAATTTATCCCAGCCGTCTCGAGCCGTAACCGAAAGCTTATTAATAATATCTTCCTGATCATGCTTTAAAAGATGTTTTTTGAATTTAAGAATGTTCTCTATATATATGTTAAAAGGCGCGAGTTCCTTAGACTTTTCTAATTCTTTTAACTTTGGATGTTTTGCAAGCTCAATGTCAATAAAAATAAAATGGCTGGACAGATCCGCAATCGCCAATTTTAATTTTTGCGATAAAACCAGAGCTTGCTGGTCGGCAGAATTTCTAGAGACCGCCAATTCTGAAAAAGCATCTAATCGATAAAGTTTATCTGTAAATTTATCGTTATCAATAAAAAAACTACGCAGTTGCTTAGCATTATACTTAGCCAGCTTGCCTTTGTGTTTCAATTCGATGTTTGCAGCCGCAACTTGTAGCGCTTTTAGATCTTTGGTTAATTTTGGATCTTCCGAGCCAGAATACATAGCCGACAAATCCCAATTCATTTTATCTCCGTATTTTTTTGTTTGTGTAGCCATAAATTTAAGTTAATATTTCTGGGCGATTTTTAGTTACCGCGATAGTATGTTCAAAATGTGCGGAATATTTTCCATCAGCCGTTGAAATTGTCCAGCCGTCGTAATCGTCAAAAACTAGCTTATGCGTACCCAAGTTAAACATTGGCTCAATTGCTAAAACCATTCCTTCTTTAAGTTCCGGGCCAGTATGTGCACGGCCATAATTAGGTACCTGTGGGTCTTCATGGACATCATAACCAACCCCATGCCCAACTAGATCCCGAACCACGCCTAAGCCAGCTTTATTAGCATAAACTTCGATCGCTGCGCCAATATCTCCAATTCGATTACCTACTCGAGCCTGATCTATTCCCGCCTGTAACGCTTTTTCTGTGACTTCTAGTAACTTCTGAGTTTCGGCAGAAACATTACCAACTGGAACTGTAATTGCTGTATCAGTATAAAACCCCTTGTACTCCATGCCAATATCCAAACCAACGATATCACCCTCTTGGAGAATTTCTTTTTTGGAAGGAATTCCATGTACAACTACATCATTTAGAGAAGTACATAGCCCAGCAGGAAAGGGATTGTCCTTAGTGCCATAGTTTTTAAATGAAGGACGTCCGCCCGCTTTAACAATTTCTTTTTCTGCAAAATCATTAAGCACCGCCGTTGAAATCCCCGGCTTTACAAGTTTTGCCGTTGCTCGTAAAATTCCATGCAAAATCTTTCCGCCTTCGCGGATTTTATCTATTTCTTGTTTGGTTTTTTGCATTGAACTCATAAATTTGCTTTTCAATTCTATTAAATACTTCTTTTTCTGTACCAATTCCGCTTATTGTTTTGGATACATACTTATTTCCAAAAAATTCTAAAACTTCTGATATGTTCTTTTTGTAATACGCCACTCTGTTTTTTAATGCCGTAGCATTGTCATCCACCCTTTTAGTAAACTTTCCTTTGAAATATTCTTTTCTACTGGACATTCTCTGTAGAACTTCTTGTTGTGGAATTTTTAAGTAAAGCACTAAAATATTTTTTTCTGCACGCTTGGCATCTTTTAACCATTTAGAGACCAGCTTTGCTTCACCAATCATTTTTGGAGTTCCATCAAACAATATTCCGCGTTTTGCCGGCACTGAATAAATTTTGTTTTTAAGAATCTCTCGAACAATTTTTGTTGGGGTAAGCTTGCCTTTGTTTAAAGTTTTTGAAAATGCGTGCTTTAACTTCGGATTTTTAGTAGATTTATCAAGCTTGCGCAATTCTTTACCCATATCCAAATCATAAAATCCGTATTTCTTACAGAGCAGCTTTGCTTGAGTGGCCTTGCCTGCAGCAGGATCACCCAATAAAATAAGATCAAACATTATCCTGTAATTCCTAACGTTTGATTAATTTCGTTTTGCACATCTTCGATTGATTTAGTACCATCAATCTCATAAAAATTACTATGCTCTTTAAGATAATCCAGAACCGGCAAGGTGTCATGGTAATAAATATCTAATCTTTTCTGAATGGCTTCCGGCATATCATCGGCGCGTTGCACTAATTTTCCGCCGCATTTGATGCAATCTTTTATATTCTCTGGGTCTGCAATTTTATGCGCGGCGTCGCAAGCAACACAAACTCTGCGAGCGCTCATTCTGCTAATTGCCTCTTCCCGTGAGAGTTTAATGTAAAAAGTTGCGATGTCGTCTTTGCCCAGCGACTTCATATAATTTACTAAAAATTCTGCCTGAGAAAGTCTGCGAGGAACACCATCAAAGATAACCCGCTGCTCGTCGGATGTGCTGTCTAAATTTTCCCTAAGCATTTCTTCAACGTCTTTGTCGCTAACTAAAGCGCCGCTATCCAAGACCTCTTTGATATAGCGTCCAAACTCCGTATCTTCTTTAGCAATCTTCCGGAACATCGAACCGGTTCCGATGTACAGACCGTTGATTTTCTGAGCTAAAAGTTTTGCTTGGGTTCCTTTTCCAGATGCCTGAGGGCCAATAAAAATAAGGGTTCGAGGTGTATTCATGTGTATATTATATCATGCTTTTCGTACGAGCTAGGGCGGGCCCTGTCGGGATATAATGGTCCGGAAATTTACTTCTGTATTAAAGGAAGTTTTTCAATTATTTCAGACACTAAACCTAATTCCACAGCTTCTTCCGTTGTGAGTATTTTAGCTTCACTTAAAATATTGCTAATTTCTTCTCTGGGTTTACCGGTTTCTAAACTCAAAATATCAACATTCTGCTTATGTAAAGTATTTAAAAGCCTTAAGTTCTCCTCGTGTGCTGCCAAAGAAGCAGTGCTATTACCCACTGTAAAAGTTCCTTCATGTAACAAGAATCTAGTATTTTTTAAAGCCTTTCTATTCTTTGTGGAAACGAAGATTGTGTTTGCGGCAGAATCTACTTGTCCGAAACCAATCATCTCAACTTCAATGGGCAAAGCTTTTAGATAAAAATAAATTCTAACCGCTGAATCCATGTCTCCGCCGGTAGAAGAAAGAAAAATTTTCAACTTACTTGGAGAGCCGTTATATAATTGTTGATTTACCCATACTATAAGTTGATGAGCAGTATCAATGTCAATCGCCCCTGAAATCGTATACCAAATTTCCATATGATTTTTATCTTACTAATTTTACCTCTAAAATACAGAGGTTTTAAATAGTATACCAAAAAAAACAGGCGTCGGGGTGACGAGTGTATAATTTCTTATTCGTTTGCGAATTTGCAGCCTGTGAGCAAACGAATAAGAAATTGATACCCCGGCAGGACCCCTGCCTGTTTTTTGAATTAGAGCTAGAAAGTGTCGTAATCGCGCATAACCATTTGCGCTTCAATTGATTTGATAGTTTCAATTACAACCGATACCACAATCAACAAACTAGTACCACCCAAGGTCAAAGACTGAGTATTAGTAAAGCTTTGAACAATATAAGGAAGTACGGCAATCAAGCCTAAGAAGATTGCGCCAAAAACAGTGATTCTGTTCAAAACTCGAAAAAGATAATCTGCAGTTTGACGGCCCGGACGCATTCCAGGAATAAAGCCGCCATTCTTTTGAATATTTTCCGCAATTTCATCAGGATTGAAAACGATTGCTGTATATAGATATGTAAATAAGATTACCAAGACAAAATATACTGAAGCGTAGAAGGTCTGATTACGGAACAAGTTTACAACATGAGTAGCAGCATTAGCGATCGCTGGAGTCTTTGCACTGACAAAGAAGTTTGCAACCAATCCAGGCAATAGCATCACTGAGATTGCGAAGATGATTGGGATTACGCCAGCTTGGTTAACACGCAAAGGTAAGTGCGTATTTACGCCGCCATAAGTCTTGTTGCCATGCACTCGTTTCGCGTAAGAAACAGCAATATTTCTTTGTGCTTCTGTAACATATACAACCGCCGCAATAACTAATAAGCCTAATGCCACAAATCCGATAATTTCAGGAAGTTTTGAAGGGTCATACAATGCCAAGGTTTGCTGCAACGCCTGCGGCAGTCTAGCAATAATACCAGCAAAAATGATCAACGAAATGCCGTTTCCAATTCCGTATTCAGTAATAAGTTCACCCAACCACATCAACAAGATTGTACCAACTACAACCGCAGCTAGCGTAGTAATCCATTGGAATGGAGTTAAGAAGCCAATTGAAGAACCGCCTTGAGCAGTTTGGAATAAGCGAATTGTCGCATAACCTTGTAAAACAGCTAAAGGAACTGTTAAATAACGGGTATATTGATTTAACTTTTCTCTACCCTGTTCACCGCCTTCTTTCTGCAATTCTGCAAAAGAAGGGACAATTACTGTTAACAATTGGATTACGATCGAAGCTGTGATATAAGGACCAACGCCCAACATTGCGATAGACAAACGGGATAAACCTCCGCCCGAGAAAACATCCAAGAGGTTAAATAGCTGGTTTTGGTTAAAGAAATTTTTAAGGTTTGCAGCGTTCACTCCAGGAATCGGTACATGCGCCAAAACTCTGGTCAAAATTAAAAGACCAAGCATTATCAAAATCTTATTTCTAAGTTCAGGCGTCTTCCAAATTTGAGAAATTTTATTCATATTTGTATTTTAGCACAGATTATACTAACTTCTCTTGGTAATTTTTCCGCCAGCTTTTTCAATCGCTGCCTTAGCACCGGCAGACACCGCTACCATCACTTCAAGTTTCTTTTTCAATTCGCCTTTCAGGACGATTTTTACTGGAGCCAGAACCTTGATAATTCCTTTTTCAAACAAAGATTCGTTAGTAACTTTTTCGTCATTAGCGAACTTGTTCAAAGAAGATGTCAAAACTGTAATTGATTTCTTATGAGGACTCTTGAAACCGCGCAACTTTGGAGCCTGACGGATCATTGGCTGACGTCCGCCTTCAAAACCAGGACGAACACCACCGCTCTTACGAGCGTTTTGACCTTTAGCACCGCGGCCAGAATATGTGCCGTGTCCGGAACCTAATCCACGACCAACAACTTTTCTGGTTTTTCTGGAACCCTTATAAACTTTTAATTCGTGTAGCTTGATCATATATTTAAATTATTTAGCTGCTGCCGCTGCTGCTTTTGCTCTTCGCTTCATCTGTTCTGGAGTCTTCATTTTTTTAAAGGCTTCAAACACAGCTTTAACGTTGTTAACCTTGTTAGATGAACCAAGCATTTTAGACAAGATATTCTTTACGCCTGCTAAATCCAAAACGCTGCGCAATGCACCGCCGGCAATAATACCTGTACCTGGACGAGCTGGGATCAAAAGAATTCGGCTAGAAGCGTACTTCAACTTAACCTGATGTGGGATTGTGTCGTTTATAAGAGGAACGATAATCATATTCTTCTTTGCGGCATTCACTGCTTTGTTCACAGCTTCTGCAACGTCGACACCTTTACGCAAACCCATTCCGACTTTACCCTTGCGATCACCGATCACAACCAAAGCGCGGAAACGCATGCGTTTACCACCGGCTACTACACGGGTAACACGCTTGATTTCAACCACTTTTTGGTCGAACTCACGCTTTACCATTTCCTTGCCACCGCGTTCTCTTTTATTATCTTTCTTCATCATATGTTTGTAGTTAGTACTTAGATAAGAATCTAGAACTTTAACCCTCCGCTTCGAGCAGCATCGGCTAGAGCTTTAATTCTTCCATGATACTTGTTTCCACCGCGATCAAATACTACTTCAGAAATTTTGTTATCCAAAGCTTTCTTTGCAATCGCACTGCCAACTTCAGCAGCAATAGCACTCTTGTTACCCTTGCTCTTTAATTCCATGCTGGATACTGAAGCAATAGTTTTCTGAGTCACATCATCGATTAACTGGGCATAAATATGTTGGTTGGCACGAAAAACAGCCAAACGTGGACGGGTATCTGAACCAGATACGATCGAGCGCACTCTTGTATGTCTTCTTATTCTTTTAGTTCTCTTTAAAATTTGTCTGTTGATCATATAATTTATCTAAAAGATTATTTACCACCAACCGCTTTAACAACCTTACCAGCTTTTCTACGAACAACTTCGTCGCTGTACTTAATGCCTTTACCTTTATAAGGCTCTGGCTTCTTAAGCGCTCGAATCTTTGCTGCAAATTCGCCGACTGCTTGCTTGTCGACACCTGTGATTGTGATGAGGTTTTTTTCGATTGTTGCTGTAAGACCTTTAGGCACTTCGACGATAACAGGATGGGAGAATCCCAATGCCATGGTGATGGTCGTTCCTGCAATTGCTCCTCTGTAACCTACACCATTGATTTCAAGTTTTTTTTCAAAACCTTGAGTTACGCCGGTTACAGCGTTTTGCACTAATGATCTGGTTAGGCCCCAAAGAGAACGTTCTAATTTGTTCTCATGGTTTTTAACATCGACTACAATTTCGGACGCAGAGATATTCAACTGAACCTTTGGGTGAACCAGTACGAATACTGTTCCTTTAGGTCCGGTGACGTTCAAGCCTTTGTCGATGACTTCCGGCTTTACTCCGTTTGGAATTGTTATAGGTTTTTTACCGATACGTGACATACGTTTAATTTAGGTTAATCTTCTACTTACCACACTTGGCAGATAACTTCTCCGCCGAATTTCTGTTTGCGAGCATCTCGATCGGTCATCAGCCCCTTTGATGTAGACAAGATTGTGATACCCAAGCCGCCATTTGCTCTTGGAATTTTATCCATCGGCGCGTAGATTCGCTGACCTGGTTTGCTGACTCTTTGCAAGTCTGTAACTACTGGCTCAGTGCCATCATACTTCAAAGTAATTTCTAACTCTTTGATAGCGTTCTGGCGTTCTGATACTGCAGAAACAAATCCCTCTTTTAAAAGGATGTTTGCTAAATTGTGTTTCAACTTGGAGTAAGGCATCGCAACAGTACTCTTGCGAGTAGCAACTGCATTTCTTATTCTAGTTAACATGTCTGAAATTGGATCTGTAAACATAATATT
Organism: Candidatus Doudnabacteria bacterium; assembly: GCA_028286905.1. Classification (GTDB taxonomy): domain Bacteria; phylum Patescibacteriota; class Doudnabacteria; order UBA920; family VMFF01; genus JAQBQP01. The sequence continues at coordinate 168,940 of JAQBQP010000002.1, read as the reverse complement.
AGTTATCTTATTAGATTCTGCACTTTACCAGGAAGACTTAGTAATACCTGGGATTTCACCTTTGGACGCAAGCTCTCGGAAACAAATTCTGCACATATCGAAGTCTCGCATGTAACCACGGTTTCTGCCGCACTTCCAGCATCGGCGTACGACGCGGCTCTTATACTTCGGGTTAGTTCTCGATCTAGTTGCTTTTGCAATTAAAGATTTCTTTGCCATATATGTTCCTTAGTCTTGGTTAAATGGGAAGCCCAAGCTCTTCAAAAGTTCTCGACCTTTTTCGTCAGTTCCAGCGTTTGTAACGATAGAAATTTGGAAACCGAATGAATGTTCTAAACCTTCTTCTGAAATTTCAGGAAAAACTGTCTGTTCTCTTAAGCCGATGTGGTAATTACCTCTGCCATCAAAAGCGTTTAAGCTTAGACCGCGGAAATCTCGAACGCGAGGCAATGCAATAGTGATAGTCTTGTCGATAAAGTCGTACATTCTTTCGCCGCGCAAGGTAACCATCAAGCCAACAACCTGATTTTCTCTAATTTTGAAACCTGCGATCGATTTACGGGACATTGTTTTAACTGGCTGTTGTCCTGTAATTTTGCGAATGTCTTCGATAATCGATTCAAGAAATTTTAGATCCTTCAAAGTTTTTCCGACCCCAGCATTAATTACAACCTTCTTAATTTGAGGAACGGCTAAAATGTTCTTCAACTGAAGCTTGTCTTTTAAATCCTTGCGGATTTCTTTATTATATTTTTCCTTAAGTCTGTTCATATTCTTTGAAGGTTTAAATTGCTTTACCGCACTTTTTACAAATTCTTTGCTTCTTACCGTTTTCTAATACTTGATGCGAGATTCTAGATGGCTTACCGCAGCTTGGACAGATCAGAATAACTTTACTTGCGGTCATTGCTGCTGGGAATGAAATCTTTTGCCCTGGAGTATTCGGCTTCTTCTTTTCAAATTTGTGCAGGATGTTGATTCCTTCCACAATTATTCTGCCGCTCTTTCGGTCTACAGAGATAATTTTGCCGTTCTTACCCTTGTCTTTACCGGCACGAACCGCAACATTATCGCCTTTTTTTAAATTGGTAGTTGTAGATAGTCTCATTATATTACCTCCGGAGCTAAGCTAATGATCTTTGAAAATCCTTTTTCACGAAGCTCTCTTGGAATTGGGCCGAAGATACGAGTACCTTTTGGCTCAACTGAATCTTTAGATACAAGCACACCAGCGTTATCGTCAAAGCGAATGTATGAACCGTCTTTTCTGCGGACTTCTTTACGGGTTCGAACAATAACTACATAAACCTTATCGCCTTTTTTTACCTGGCCTTTAGGCGCTGATTCTCTAACTGAGCAAACAACAACATCGCCAATACGAGCAAAGCGCTTATGATTTTTGCCGTTCGATGAAAACATCGCAACTGTCTTTGCACCGGTGTTATCCGCTATTTTTATCCATGATCTTACTTGTAACATAAAGTTATATCTTCTTTAGGACTTTAAAATGCTTATCTTTAGATATTGGGCGGGTTTCTTCAATCTCAACCTTGTCGCCAATATGGAATTCATTGTTCTCGTCATGAGCTTTAAATTTCTTAGAAACCTTATAGCTCTTCTTGTACTTCGGGTGGCGCTTCATTTGATCAATCTGAACAACAACGGTTTTATCCATTTTGTCAGACACCACTACTCCAGTTTTTACTCTTTTTACTTTTTCCATAAATGTCTAGTTAGTTTGATTGATCTTTACGCTCACCTAATAAAGTTTTAATTCTGGCAATAGTTTTTCTGATTCCAGAAACTTCTTTAACGTTCTTCACTTCCTGAGAGAACATCTTGAAACGCAATTCTCTGCTCTTTTCCTGCAACGCGGCAAGATCTTTGTGCAGTTCAGCGTCTTTTTTTAATCTTAGTTCTTTAATCTTCATATGTTTCTCAGAAATTAATCGTTCTTAGTAAGAAATTTAGTCTTGATTGGCAATTTGTATGATGCCAAACGCATCGCTTCTTTTGCCTGTTCTTCTGTAACACCATCCATCTCAAATAGAATTCTGCCTTTTTTAACTACTGCGACGAAGTGGTCAACCGCACCTTTTCCTCCTCCCATCGGGGATTCGTTACCGTGTACTGTTACTGGCTTGTCGGAGAAAATTCTAATCCAGACCTTACCACCACGTTGGATGTATCTTGTCATCGCACGGCGAGCGGATTCGATCTGACGAGCTGATACCCAAGCGTTTTCATACGCTTTAAGGGCATAGCTGCCGAAAGCAATTTCGTTGCCGGACATCGACTTGCCTTTGGTACGGCCACGGTGATGTTTACGGTGTTTAAGTTTTTTTGGAATCATCATATAGTTAGTAGTTATTGTCTAGGATTACTGGCGCGGTCTAGGAGTGAATGGTCTTGGTGCGCCGGCAGCAGCTTCTTTTTCGAATACTTCACCTTTGTTAATCCATACTTTTACACCTAAGGTGCCGTATGTAGTGAAAGCTGTAGCTTTTGCAAAATCGATGTTAGCACGAAGAGTGTGCAAAGGAAGTTTGCCGTTGGACAACCATTCTGTGCGGGCAATTTCTGCCCCGCCCAAACGTCCGCCGATAGCAATCTTTACACCCTTTGCGCCTGCATTCATAATTTGTTCGATTGATTGTTTGATCAATCTTCTGTAAGAAACACGCTTTTCCAAAGATTCAGCAATGTTCTGTGCGATTACCAAGGCTTGAAGGTTAATATCGCGAACTTCTTCGATATTGATTTTCAAATCTTTCTTCAAAGCAACTTTTTGCTTGATCTTCTTCTTAAGATCTTCAATGCCATTACCGCCTTTACCAATAATCATTCCCGGCTTTGTCGATTTGATAATTACAGTAACTCCGCCGTCGTTCAATCTTTCGATATCAATTCTTACAATTCCAGCTTTCTTCAAGTTATTCATCAGATATTCGCGGATCTGAACGTCTTCCTGTAATGTACGGGCAAAATTGTTCTTAGAGAACCAACGGGATTTCCAAGTTTCTGTTATGTTCAAGCGTAAGCTTGTTGGAGAAATTTTATGACCCATAGTTTATACTCCGCTTTTTCTGTTAAATAATCTTCGCTTTTGTGTAGGGGTGCTTCGTTTAGCTTCCTGAGAATTCTTATCGATCTGACTCTTGATTGATGCTTTGCTGCCCTTTTCTTCTGCAACTTCTTGCTTGGTAGTCTTTTCTTGATCTACTGGGCCTCTTGCTCGTTTATTAGCAGTAAAGTTGAATTTAGTCTTGGTAGCTCCGGATCTTTCTTCAAGTACAACATTGATATGTGAAAGTGGTCTGCGAATTTCTGAAGCTTTACCTTGCGCGCGAGGCATGTAACGTTTCAACTTTGGACCAGAATCGCAAGTTATCGTTTTAATAAACAAGCTTTCTTTTCTAAGGTTGAAGTTATTTGCGCCGTTAGCAATTGCCGACTTGATCACATCGCTGACGTAGATTGCTGGTTTCTTGTTTACGAATTCCAGCTGGACTACTGCGTCGATCGCCCACATATTCTTCACTAGGTTTGTAACCAAGCGAACTTTGCGGGGGCTCAAGCGAAGGTAGCGGGCAGAAGCGGTAACCGTTTTTATTCGGGGTGCTTCTGAAGCGACTTTCTTATTCGATTTTTTAGTAATAGTTTTTTCCATATAGTTTTAGCAATATGCTATTTCTTAGCTGGTTCCTTAGCGGCGTTCAATCGAGCTTTTTCAGCTGCGGCTGCTGCTGCTTCTTGGTCTTTAGCCATCTTACCACCATGTCGGTAGAATTTACGAGTTGGAGAAAATTCACCAAGCTTGTGGCCAACCATGTTTTCAGTAATGAAAACCGGGATATGAGTTTTACCGTTATGAACTTCAAAGGTGAAGCCAACCATTTCCGGGAAAATTGTAGATTCTCTGGACCAAGTCTTGAACTTCGAACCTTGCTTTGCGCCAACTAAGCGCTTCAAGATTCTTTCATCAATGTATGGGCCTTTTTTTAGTGATCGTGCCATAGTGGTTTATTTAACTCTTCTCTTAACGATAAACTTGCTTGTAGATTTCTTCTTGTCTCTAGTTTTTACACCCAAGGCATGCTTGCCCCATGGGGTCTTAGGATATTTCATACCGATTGGGTTATGACCTTCTCCTCCACCGTGTGGGTGGTCTACCGGGTTCATTGCTTTACCACGAGTAGTTGGTCTCCAACCCATCTTGCGGGATCGTCCGGCTTTACCGATACGAACGTTTTCCCAATCGACGTTTGAAACTTGGCCGATTGTTGCAAAGCTCTTTTCAGAAACTTTACGGATTTCACCGCTTGGCATTTTCAATAGTGCGTAACCGCCTTCAATCGTTTGTAAAATTGCATAGCTGCCAGCGCTGCGTGCTACTGTGCCTTTTTTGCCGGCTTCTAATTCGATATCGTGAATAAATGTTCCAACTGGGATATGCTTGATCATCATTCTGTTACCTGGCTGTGGTTCAGTCTTTTCATCCATGATGATTGTCTGACCAACTTTTAAACCATGTGGTGCAATGATAAATCTCTTTTCGCCGTCTTTGTATGAAACCATTGAAAGGAAAGCAGATCTTCCAGAAGCGTATTCAACTGTCAAAACTTTTGCAGGAATACCCATTTTATCGGCACGAGAGTAATCAACGATCTTAACAAGTTTCTTGTAGCCGCCGCCGCGATGTCTAACTGTGATTTTACCGGAGAAGTTACGACCGCCGCTTTTTCCCTTGGACATGATCAAAGACTTCGGAGTTTTTACATTCTTGTCTAATATTGAGTAGTCAGTAACTGAAGAGATACGACGACCGTTTGAGGTTGGTTTGTATACTTTAATTGCCATATATTTAAGCTTGTGCTCCTGCGATCGTTTGGCCTTTTTTCAAAGTAACGATTGCTTTGCGCCAATCAGAAGTTCTGCCTTTAGCTTTGCCGAAATTCTTGGTCTTGCCTTTAATATTCATGATATTAACTCGGACAACTTTAACGTCGTAAACTTTTTCAACTGCTTTAGCAACTGAAATCTTGTTTGCGGAAGTGTTTACTTTGAAAGCGTATTGGCCCAAAGTCATTTGGCGGTAACCTTTTTCAGTAACCAAAGGCTTTACCAAAATACGATAAGCGTCGCCAGTGTTTTCCTTTGAAGGAACTGTCTTTGCTTTCTCTTCTTTATTATCTTGTATATCTTTAGTTGCCATACGTTTACTTTAAGTAAGTTTTTTCAATAATATCTAATGATGTTCTTGGAGTAACAATAGTGTCAGCTTGTAGAATGTCGATGATGTTCAAGCTGTTCGCATGAATCACATTGATGTTCTTCAAGTTTCTTGTTGCCTTGAAGATATTCTCATCTTTCTTTGGCAACACAAACAAAAATTTCTTTGAAGACTTTGCAACCTTATCGGATAAGTTCTTAAAGAAGTTGACCATCTCTTTAGTCTTAGGCGCAGCAACTGCTAATTCTGAGAAGATCACGAAGTTTTTGCTAGATACTTTGTCTGTAAGAACCATGTACAAAGCTTTTCTCCATTCCTTCTTGTTCATCTTCAATTCGTAATTGCGTTGAGCACGAGGACCGAAAACAATACCACCGTGTCTCCAAATCGGAGATCTTGTTGAACCGGCACGAGCATTACCAGTACCTTTTTGCTTCCAAGGCTTACGACCACCTCCGCGTACTTCACCTTTTGTTAAGGTGTTCGCGATTGATTGGCGGTTGTTATTCATTTGGATGCGAACGGCATGCTGAATAAGTTCTGCTTCCGGTTTAACATCATAAATCTTCGGGTTCAAATCAACTTCACCAGCAGATTCAAGGTTTTGATTGTATAGTGGAGCTTTCATTATTTCTTCTTCTCCTTCTTATCTATTCTCTTCAATTCCAAGTCTTTAACTTTACCGGTAGAAACTACCTGTACAAGACCATTGCGGTGTCCTGGAACTGCACCTTTAACGGAAATTAAATTTCTGGTTAGATCAATATCAACAATTTGTAAATTCTTTACAGTTACGCCAACCCCACCCATTCGTCCTGCCATTCTTAAACCTTTACGAACGTGCTGAGGGAATCTTTGTCCAATCGAACCCACCGCGCGAGGCTTGTCGTGTCCGTGGGATGCTGGCATACCGTGGAAACCGTGTCTCTTGATTGCCCCGGCAAAACCGCGGCCTTTCATGATACCGGTAACATCAATCATTTCACCGATTTGAAAATCAGTAAGATCTAGCTTCTGACCGACAGTAACGCCGGACATATCTTTCATTTTAAATTCTTTAACCATGGCAAACTTGCCTAGGCCTTTGTAATGACCTGCCAAAGCTTTGCTTACGGATTTTTTAGCGCCGTAACCAACTTGGACAGCTTCATACTTATCTTTTTCTTTGGTCTTCACCTGAGTGACTACCGCAGGTCCAACTTGCAAAATGGTAACTGGAACAACTGTTCCGGTTTCCAAGAAGTGGGAGGACATGTTTAGCTTCTTCGCTATAGTGAACTTCATAAGTTTTTTGGTATAGCCATAGGTCTACTGAGTAGACATAGCTGACTTCCAATTCTGTTAATTGTTATGAGTTTAAAAAAAACCAAGACGAATCACTTTCGCGGTACGTAGTACATAGTACTCAGTACGTGGAAATGAACCTTCTTGGTTCTTCAGTGTTTGCGTTGTGTGTGCAGTGGTTTAGACTGCAGAAAAGTTTTAATCTTCTATCCAAATTTATTCATTCAAGTGTTATCGGCTTAAACCCGAACTTGCTTGGGAGAACTTACTTGGTTTTTTACTTAGCACTTGTACTCGGTACTAAGTACCTCGTACTAATTCATTTTTATCTCAACATCTACGCCGGCTGGAAGATTCAAATTTGTAAGTGAATCGATAGTCTTTGGAGTTGGATCTGTAATATCAATTAATCTTTTATGGACTCGCATCTCAAATTGTTCACGGCTATCTTTGTGCACGAAAGTAGAGCGAAGTACAGTGTACTTAGTCTTTTCAGTAGGCAAAGGGATCGGTCCGGTAATAGTGGCGCCGCTTCGTTTAGCGGTGTCTACGATCTGCTTTGCAGATTGGTCTATTAACTTATGGTCGTAAGCTTTGATCTTAATTCTGATCTTTGGCTTAGCTTGATCCTTAGCGTTATCTTTGGGAGTCTTGGAGGCGTCCATTTGTGAAATTACTATTTATTACTACTTATTAAATACTTCGATATTTTATATGAATTTGAGGATTTTGTCAAAAGTTACTGGGCGATCTTTGGATCTTCCATGTAAACTCCAACCACTTCATTGCCATATGTATAGAGAAACATGCCAGGATACCCAGGTAAAGGGGCTTTTTTACAGTCTTCTAAGGTAACTAAACCTTTTTCTAAACTGCCTAAAGGAAAAATATCCCCGTCTAATCTGGAACGCATATACACGATAATTTTCTCAAGAATTTGAGGAGTTACCCCACCTGCTAAATCAGCGGCTGTTTGAATTTCAGCCAGTTCTTTTTCGTGGTCCGTTTCACTCTTCATTATTGGATATTCTTTTGTAAATTCGCCCATGAATATGTTTTTAACAAAAGGTCACCCCGATTGCTCGGGATGACCTTTTTAAAATATTACTTAACGATCTTTGTTACAACACCAGCACCAACAGTGTGGCCGCCTTCACGAATAGCGAAGCGCTGCTTTTCTTCCAAAGCAACTGGGTTGATTAATCTAACATTGATCTTAACTGTGTCTCCAGGCATAACCATTTCTTGGCCTTCTGGCAAGATAACTTCACCTGTAACGTCAGTTGTTCTGATGTAGAACTGTGGCTTGTAGCCTTTGAAGAATGGTGTATGACGACCGCCTTCATCTTTAGTCAAAATGTATACTTCGGCTTCGTACTCTGTATGTGGAGTTACTGTGCCTGGTTTAGACAAAACTTGACCTCGTTCTACTTCATCTTTCTTAGTACCTCTCAACAAAATACCAGCGTTGTCGCCAGCCATACCCTTGTCCAACTGTTTGTTGAACATTTCGATACCGGTAACTGTGGTTTTTGTTGTTGGACGAATACCAATAATTTCGATTTCGTCACCAACATTCAATTCTCCTCTTTCAATTCTGCCGGTAACTACTGTACCACGGCCTTCGATTGAGAAGATATCTTCGATTGGCATCAAGAAAGGTTTAGCTGTTTCGCGAACTGGATCAGGAATATATGTATCCAAAGCTTCCATCAACTTAGCGATAGATGGCTCACCCATGTCGGATGTGTCACCTTCCAAAGCTTTCAAAGCTGAACCACGGATAACTGGAGTGTCTTTGCCTGGGAAGTCGTACTTTGTTAACAAATCACGAATTTCTTCTTCAACCAAGTCTAACAATTCAGCATCTTGAACCATATCACACTTGTTCATGTAAACAACGATGTATGGTACACCTACCTGCTTAGCAAGCAAGATATGTTCTCTTGTTTGAGGCATTGGACCGTCAGTAGCAGACACAACCAAGATCGCGCCGTCCATCTGGGCAGCACCGGTGATCATGTTCTTTACGTAGTCGGCGTGTCCTGGACAGTCAACGTGAGCGTAATGTCTCTTAGCTGTTTCGTATTCAGCGTGAGAAGTGTTAATTGTGATACCTCTAGCTTTTTCTTCTGGAGCGTTGTCGATAGAATCGTACGCACGAGCTTTAGCGTTGCCGCTTTTAGCAAGAACTGTGGTGATAGCTGCAGTCAATGTTGTTTTACCGTGGTCAACGTGACCAATGGTACCAACGTTTACGTGCACTTTATCACGTGAAAACTTTTCTGCCATTTGAGTTTCCTTCTTGTCCTCTTGCGAGAACTCGGCCCGAGCATTGCTCTTTTTTCCTTGCGGATCCAGGGCACAAATTAATTACTTTATTAAACAAAATTAGGCGTCTTGTGAACGCCTAGCAATGTTAACAAACTTGGGCATAAATGTCAAAGCTTGTACAGTTATCCACAGGTGGGGAGAAGGGTCTTCCAGCCGACAAACCCCTATTTGACATAATAGAGAAAATATAGTATAGTAGTAAATCAGGTTGGCCTACTCGAAAGAGAGCCGATCTGGGCACATTTACAACTAAATTGTGTAAATACTGAAGTAATATCGTAATGGATATCATTTGATAGAGTACCCACGCTGCGAAAGCAGCCAACACCGGAGTTTATATGTCCGATAACCACGGAGCAGACCACGCTCCAACAGCGACACCCGCGACACCATCGAACACGCCTCGCAGAAAAAAGAAGGCGGATTCGAAGGTCGAACCTACTGTCAAAGTCGAAGTGACTAAGCCAGTAGAGCCGAAAAGTGCGGACAAGGGCGCCAGAGTTAAGCACCTCCTTCATGAAGGGGAAGAGTTGCTCGCTGGCTACGCTTTTGGAGAGATGACTAAGAAAGCAGTCATCACCGCTGCGAAGTTCCTGGCGAAAAAAGCCGGTGAACATGTCGGCAAGGCAGCTCAAGAGCATTTCTTTGGCAGCAGCCCCCGCGACGAATTCGCCATTCACATCGAGGCGAAGTTGACGATCGGTGAACGGACGCGACTGTCAGAGCTGTTGAACAACCATGAGTTCTTCGGCACTGCTCGTAAGAAAGCTTTTTACGAGACGGTGGTGGACATGTTTTGCAAGACCGATCCGAAAGATTCAGACAAGAAGATCACAAATCCAGACGGCATCACAGCAGCGCAGGATATCATCAAGGCTGCGCTGGTACGGCCCACTCCCGAAGCGCAAGTGAAATTGCTGGGATCTTTGTACACTAGCAAGGACGATCTCCCTTCTGGGAAAATCGTTGAGCTAGTGCGAGACCTAAGCGAAGTCGGCGAGAAAGTTGACGCCGCACTTGCGACGTCAGGCATTCAAACAGCGGCTGAGCGCTTTCGCGCTAATGCCCGAAACCGGAGACGGAGATAGATGCTACTTCTAGAGATCGTCGCAATGCTCGCATCGCTGCTCGGTACTGGTGGAATGATTTTTTCCGCCAACTTCCGCGCAACGGTCGCTGCGATTGCAGCGGGTATCTTCGACAACGTAATGTACGTTGCCGACATGATCCGTCGAGTGGCCGTGGTCGCACTAGTTGCAACCTTCTTGGCAATCGACGTGATGTATCCATTCGGGATATGGACCAGTCTGATGTTGATCCTCGTGATCTTCGCCATTCTGTTCTACATCTCCGGAAGGACTTCGCTGGAACGCGCAAGAACGCTACTGCTCGTTGCAGCTGGAACCTGGGGAACGTCGCTACTTTTCGCCCGCTGGGGAAACCCAGAACTGGCGATGATCCTGGCGATCGTTGCAGTACTAGCGTTGCTGTTCTTGATCGTTCTGGCTTCGCAGATAGAGCGTTTCATCGGAACGGCAATTACCTCGTTCCTCGGACTGTGGGCAGTAGCGCTGATCACGGTGGTGATGCTATATCAACTGCATCACACGGCGGACATCTATACCACGCCGGTGTTGCTGGTAGCTGTGCTCTTGCTAACCGGAATTCTCGGGATGGTCAAACCATTCTTAGGGAAATTCCGCGCGGTGATCACAGTTGGGCAGATTGCAGCCCTGCTGCTGTTAACTTTGCCGGTCCTACAGTATGTTCCGGGCCCGTGGCAGAGTGTGGCGCACTATGCGATGCTTCGCGAACATGCATACTCAACCGCACGGGTCAAGGAAATCGCAGCGACCGGTAAGAACTACTATGTTCTGCCGGAGACCACGATTGTTTACCGCTGCGTCAGCTGCAAGCTGATTGCCGGCGACTCGACGAAGAAGGATCTCAAGGACAGCTTGGTCGTCGAGAAGACCACTATGGAAAAGCTTAGCGCCGGTCAGCGCTTGGTCTCCTATGCTTGGAGACCGGTGATGATCAACGAAAAGATGTTCATCGGGGTCCATCCGAAGTTCGATCCGAAAGACGGCATCGGTTACGATGTCAGCAAAGTCTACCTGGTCGAGACGGATCGCCTACCGGCAGGTATGGTTGAAGAAGATCTCCACTTGAAGCAATCATATGCTTCGAATTCGGTGATCGTTCCAACCACAACCCCGGTTGCGCCGAGCCGTTCGCCCCAGACGACGACATCGTCGACGATCACCAAGATCGTTTATGTGCCGACGCCGGTCGCGAACGTTTTGGTGGCAACGGCACCCGAGCCGCAGATCGAGCAGCGCTATCAGGAAGGCAACTTCCTGTTTGAGCTGCGGGGATGCACTGCCCAGTTGGTCGCCACAGTTTGTAAGATCTATGTGACGAACTCGGGCAATAGCACTCAGTTGCAAATCGAAAGTTCGGAATCAGCCACCGCTACTCAGACCGTGGCTGTAACGATGCAGGGAGAGAAGCTTGCGACAACGGACTTGTCGACTTACGAAATTCGCCAACAAGAACGTGCGGAGATCGAGATCGACTTCCCCGCGGTACCTGCTTCCGCAAATCGCTTCCGCGTCTTGCAAATCGCAGCGCGGCATAAGGAATGGATTGGTCCGAATTTCTGGACCTCCAACCCAGTCAACACAACGTTTACTGATGTAGAGATACATCGGTAAGTACCTAAGGAGGTACGACTCACTACGCTCGGCAACCGAGCGAAAACAAAAAGGCGCACCCAAAAGTGCGCCTTTTTTTCATCTTTTCTATATTAGATATCTTCTAGCTCAGCTTTATATGCTCCAAAGTTTGTGGCATCATTAACAATCACTTGATCTGGCTCAAAAGAAAAAGTTGAATCGATCACCTCACTAACTAACTCTTCTTGTAACGCTTGCTTTTTTTGAACTTTATCTTCTTCTTTCTGCGCTTCAATAATTTTTCTATTTATATCTTCGATATCTTCTAATTGATTCGCTACTTTTTTAAGAAGGACGGCTTCATATTCTTCTATACCCATAATAACCAAAACGGGATTGCCTTGCTCATCAATAACAAAAAACTTTCCGTTATCGGCTTTGGCTAGTTTTATCAATTTTTGCAAGTTATCTGCCATACTTTTTCTATTAAATTTCTAAGTCTGAATCACTAATAAAGTCTAATAATGCGCTATCAATTTGATTAATCGTTTCTTTTTCGATTTTTTCAACGTTCTCTTCGGCAGCACGAACCTCAGCAGACAATAAATCTAGTTCGTCCGAAGCTTCTTGGAGAATCTGACCAATTGCTTCGACATGCGTTTTATTGGCAGCCGCCGCTTCTGCTGCCAATAGCGCTAGCCCGCTTTCTGTTATTTCTGAGCTTTGATTTTTCATATCTTATTCATTAATTTCTTTAAAAAAGTTTCGAACACCGTTCACAAGCTGTTTTTCGTTTGCGTATGTTCTAACATCTTTATACTTAAACTTCCTTGTGACGATACTTCTCCAATATTCTACAACAATATTCTCAAACTCCCCTTCCGCTGGATCCGATAAATCAACAAAGGGGAATTTTTCTTTACCAATTTTATGTAATTGCTTGAGGTCTAATCGTAAACCCAAATCTTTGGACTTATTCCAATGATCAACAAGCATATCAATAGAATAAACTTGAGCTTCTACTTTTTCTTGTTTTTCTGGAGTTTCGCTTTGTTTTGATGCTTTGCTTTCAGGTACTTTGACACCGCTATGCCAAAGCCTTATTGGTTCATCAAGCATTCCTCGATCAGATTTTGTGATAAGTCGTTTTGGCTCACTAATTTCATCAACAACTGGTTCTGATGCTGCTTGTTGTTCAGACACTGTTACTTGTGCTGTTTCCGTGGTAATTGGTTCTGTTTTTAGCTTACCTAGCTCAGCAAGTCGGTCGCTTTTAGCTTGCATCTTATCTCGCTTAGCAGTTTCTACCCGAAGCTTATCCATTAATAAGTTCCGTTGATCTTCTAATCGATTTAATTCTTTTTCATCTTTTTTTATTTCTGCTTTATATTTTTTAAGCGCCTCTTTAAAAGCTATTCTTTCCGCTTTAAATTCGGCGTTATCTAAAGAACTTTCGGCCAAATCCAGTTTAGCCTTAGTAGCTTCCAATCCTGTTCGAAATTGTTCTAGCTTAGCATCTACAAGCTCTATCTTACTTTCAAAGCTTTGTACTCTACTTTCAATTGGTCGAATTTGTTCAGCAATTCGGTCCACCCCTTTCTGAACTAAAGCGTCTCTGCTATTTTCATAAACTTCTTTTTTCCTTCTAATTGCATCGGCGTTTCTTTCTACCTTTGCGGCTTCTGCGGCCAAACTTGCTAAATCTTTATCAAAAATAGTTTGTTCTTTTTTTTCTGCTTCCATTGCAGAAGAGGAAAGATTGCCTAGTAGTTCGCGAGCGTTTTGCATCTTTTCTGCGAAACGTTGAGAATCATTCTTTATTGTTGTGGACTGATCATCCAGTTCATTCTTTTTAGAAAGGACTCTTTCTAAACGAGAGTTTTGGTACTCTGCCAATTTCGAACTATACCAAATTTTTGCACGATCAGGAATAGAAATTTTCGATCTTATTTTTTCAAACAGTTCGATTGCCAATTCTTTTGAAGCTCCTGCAAGTTTTTCAAATTTACTTTCGGTTTCTGGCACAACAAACTTGAACATTCTTTCGACTGCTTTTTTATGATCAAGGCGTGATTCTTGATTGCTCGGCTGTGGTTGCTGATCTACAGAGTTAACCGTTGGAGTTTCTGGTGTTGAAGCACCTGAATCGGGTGTCGTGTTGGCAGTATTCTCCGGGGCGTTATTAGCATCGATCTGCGCTTTCATCTCAGGAGACATGAACTCATAGTCACTTGGTCTTGGGGACATAAATTTCTTTGTTTTAACAGAATGTTGATTATGCCTATATTCTAACAAATTCATTGGATAAACAAAACTGCCCCGATTTTACAATCGGGGCAGTGGTTCACATATGCACAATTAGCCAGCGAAGCCTTTACGAGCATTAATCGATGCACGAGCCTCGATAATACCAGCGGCAACGTTTCTTGGAACTTCGTCATAGTGATCGAATTCCATCGCGTAGTTTCCTTGACCTTGGGTCATCGAACGCAACGCTGTTGCATAACCAAACATTTCAGAAAGCGGTACAAAAGAATCAATAATCTTCAAATTGCCGCGGTCATTCATTTCTTTAACCTGACCGCGCTTGGCATTGATATCTCCGATAACATCTCCCATGAATGTATCCGGAACTGTAACTTCTACTTTCATGATTGGTTCCAAAAGAATTGGTGTAGCTTTTTGCACGCCGTCTTGGAACGCTTTTGAAGCAGCGATTTTGAAAGCTACTTCAGAGGAGTCGACATCGTGGTATGAACCATCGAACACTGCACAATGGAAGTCGATTACAGGGTAACCGGCAATAACTCCGTTTTCTGCAGCTTCTTTAACACCTTTTTCAATTGGCGCGATAAATTCCCTAGGAATAGTACCACCAACAACTTCAGATTCGAATGTAAAGCCATGTCCCGGATCTTTAGGCTCAAGTCTAATCCAGCAATGACCGTATTGACCCTTACCACCAGACTGTTTAATAAATTTACCTTCAGATTCAACAATAGTTTTGAATTTTTCTTTGTAAGCAACTTGAGGCTTTCCAACGTTTGCTTCGACTTTAAATTCACGCTTCATGCGATCCACAATGATTTCCAAGTGCAACTCACCCATACCAGAAATAATTGTCTGGCCAGTTTCTTCATCGCCTTTAATGTGGAAAGTTGGATCTTCTTCGCCAAGCTTGTTCAAAGCAATACCCATTTTTTCTTGGTCAGCTTTGGTCTTTGGCTCGATAGCCATTGAAATAACAGGCTCAGCAAATTTAATTGATTCTAATCTAATTGGATGATCAACGTCGCAAAGAGTATCTCCAGTAAAAGTATCTTTAGGACCTACCAATGCTGCGATATCTCCTGCATAAACTTCTTTAACATCTTCACGGTCATTTGCTTTCATCAATACGATACGTCCAACACGTTCTTTGTTTCCAGAGCGAGTGTTTAAAACGTATGAACCAGCTTCCAATTTACCGGAGTAAACACGGAAGAATGCCAACTTACCCACAAAAGGATCAGTTGCGATTTTGAAAGCAAGAGCGGAAAAAGGTTCGCTGTCATCTGGCTTTCTAACAATTTTTTCTGCAGCTTCAACATCAGCTTCTTTAACTTTTGGATTAACACCAACGACATGTTTCTTGTCCAAAGGAGATGGCAATAAGTTAATAACCGCGTCCAACAATGTGTGTACGATAACGCCTCTGCCGTCGCCGCCTAATACAGCGTACATATTTCCGGCAAGAATTGCTTTGCGTAAACCAGCTTGGATTTGATCTGCAGATAATTCTTCGCCTGCAAGATATTTTTCCATTAGCTGATCGTCAGATTCAACAATCTTTTCTATTAACTGATGACGATACTGTTTAACTTTATCCATCATGTCCGCTGGGATTTCACCTTCTGTAAGAGCTTTGTCATGAAAATCACCGTAAGTGTAAGACTTCATTTTAATTAAGTCGACAACCCCGTTGATTTCTTTTTCAAAACCTATTGGCAACATAACTGGATATGCGTTTGGTGAAAGTCTTTTGTGGATTGAGTCCAAAGATTTATAGAAGTCACCACCGGTTTGGTTGATTTTGTTAATAAAGCAGATACGAGGCACGCCGTATTTATCAGCTTGTCTCCATACTGTTTCAGATTGTGGCTCTACGCCCATTTTTCCATCGAAAATAACACAAGCACCATCAAGCACACGAAGAGAGCGTTCTACTTCTACTGTGAAGTCAACGTGGCCCGGGGTGTCGATAATGTTAATCTTGTGATCTTTCCAATAACAAGTTACCGCAGCCGCTGTAATTGTAATACCGCGTTCGCGTTCTTGCTCCATCCAGTCGGTAACTGTTTCGCCTTCGTGCACCGCACCAATGTTATGAGTAACACCGGTCTGATACAGAATACCTTCTGTGATGGTGGTTTTACCGGCATCAATGTGCGCGATAATACCAATATTTCTAACTGTTTCTATTGAATGTTGTCGGGGCATATTTATTTTAGATTATCTTCGTTGAAATTTTGCAAAGTGTGCAAATGCCTTGTTTGCTTCGGCCATTCTGTGAGTATCGTCTCTCTTTTTCATCGCAGCGCCAATTTTGTTGTAGCCGTCGATAATTTCAGCTGCTAATTTCTGATGCATAGGCACGCCTTTGCGGGACTGTGCAGCAGCAATTAACCATTTCATTCCCAAAGCTGTTTTTCTAGGCTCAACAACTTCTGTTGGAACCTGATAGTTAGCACCACCAATACGGCGGCCTTTAACTTCAACTAACGGGGTGATATTTTTCAAAGCGATTTCAAAAACCTGCTTGCCTTCTAACGGGCTTTCGCCAGTGTTCATCTTCTTATCCACTTCTTCAAGCGCCATGTAGAAGATTTTTTGCGCAACAGTTTTCTTACCACGTTGCATTAAGTAGTTTATAAATTTACCGTACTTAGCATTGCCGAATTTTGGATCTGGCGCAACTACAGGACGTTTAAGTTTTCTTGCTTTTCTTGGCATATGTTTATTCTTTCTGAATTAGAGCTTAGCTCTTTTTCACTCCGTATTTACTTCTGCTGCGTTTACGACCGTCAACGCCAAGAGTGTCTAACTTACCTCGAACAATGTGATAACGCACACCTGGAAGATCTTTTACTCTTCCACCGCGAATCATAACCACAGAGTGCTCTTGCAAATTGTGTCCGATTCCAGGAATGTACGCCAAAACTTCCATACCATTGGTCAAACGAACTTTAGCAATTTTACGTAAAGCTGAGTTTGGCTTCTTCGGTGTGGTTGTATAAACTTTCAAACAAACTCCGCGCATAAAAGGACTTGGACGCCATACGGTGATGCCCTTTATGATGTTGATTCTTCGTTCAAGAGCAGGAGTTTTTGATTTGCTCTTCAACGGGTGACGCTTGTTGCGCACCAGCTGGTTGATTGTAGGCACTAAACTGTTCTTTCTTGATCCTAATGTTATTTAGGGATCGACCAAATACGTTGAGTCCTGCGTCGCAGGCACCAGTTCACCGCACCTACTCTATAGAAGACTAGGTGATTTAAGGTTACTTCGTATTTAGTTATTTAATATTTAAATATAACTAGTTGTTATATATCGGATATTATACGAAAATATGAACTTTTTGTCAAAGCTTTAGGCGGTCTCGTTGGTTTTGTCGATAGCCCGCTGTTCGGCTTCTGCTTCGTGGTTCATTAAAGTTGCTTGAATATCTTCAATTCGGATTTTTGTGGCGACATACTCTTCTGCCCCTTCCGTTTGGGCAGCAAGCTCAGCTTGAGCCTTTTCTAAGGCTTCTTTTATTTGAATGATTTTGTCTGCCAAAAGCTCATCACTCATTTGTTCAAATATGTTTGAGCGTCTAAATGGTTCCATAAAATTTTATTAATTAAATTACACCAAAGATTCTAAAAAAGAAGTTCATGACGGGAGACAGGATCAAATCTAAGCCGCCATTGCCGATTAGAAACAAGAAAATAAATAAGAAAGGTAACGTAGCCCAAACCCCTCTTCTTTCAAATCTCGCCACTGCTTCTATTGCATCTTCGCCAAGCAAAGAAGAAAAGACTTTTGCACCATCCAGCGGTGGGAAAGGAATCAAATTAAATACAGCTAATATTATATTTATTTCAGCTATTAATACAAACAGTGAGCCAAGATTCACAGGCATTGCAAAAAATCTAAATGGTAATAAAAATATAATTGCCAAAGCCAGGTTGGTTAGAATCCCCGCGATTGAAACCCAGAATATTCCCCAACGGTAGTTTCTCAAATTGTTGTAATTAACAGGTACCGGCTTTGCTCCTCCAAATATAAAAGGAGAATGTGAAAGCGCCAAAAACAATGGTAGCAGCACGGTCATAAAGGGATCAATGTGTACTAAGGGGTTTAAACTAATTCTACCCAGGTCCCTAGCGGTATAATCGCCAAAATATTCGGCTACAGCTCCATGTGCTATTTCATGCAAAATAGCAGAAAACAAAAGGATTACTAAACTTATAATTGTGGTTGTTATATCCATACTTGATTATTATACCAGGTTCTGATAAAATCAATTAGTCAATTAAGAAAAACTTATGCCAAGAATGTGCGCGATCTGCGGTAAAGGATATTCCAAGACAATCAAACGAAGCCACTCTATGCGAGCATCGATCAAAAGATTGTTGCCAAACTTACAATGGGCTATCCATGAAGGCAAACGAGTAAAGGCATGCACAAGCTGCATTAAGACTCAGTCAAAGAAATCCGGCCGTAAAGTAGCAAGAGCTACAGCTTAAAAAGTGAAAACGCCCCCGATCATTGTGACCGAGGGCGTTTTTTTGTTGCTCTGTTGCGCTGAGCGCGGCTAGTGTTGTTTCCGCGGCTCGCGAACCCGAGCGCCGAGGAAGGCGGTGTCAAAAATCGTTCGCGCCATGAAGGGTTCCGAAGGGCTCAGATTGCTAGCCGAAGTTTTCTCTGTCAGCCAAGAATCCAACTCCTCCCACAACTCCACGGCAGCGGGCAGCGGATTGCTGCGCGGCACGATCGCTTCGATCTCCTTCCGGAGCCTTTCCGTTTCTGCGGGTGTCTTGAGAACGCTCATGTGCAGGTGACGTTTCAAACGCTGGAACTCCCGGCTCTTGATTTGAGCGCGGAGCATTTGATTTTCCTTGCTATCGGCGGACTTCAGCGTGGCAGAATTCTCTTCTGCGGGTTGTGCAACAGTGTTCATACCCCTCCTTCAGGGCCCAACAGTGATGAGTGAAGATGAAAAGTGAAGCGGCGGCATCTATAACTGCATGACAATCGGTAAAAATGTATTTGCAAATCAAAAAAGCTCCAGGAGCTTTTTCAACTTTGGTACTATAACATTTTAGCAATTGAGCGTCAAGATTAGACTACAAAATATTCGGTGCCACCTGATTTGTGAGAAATTTTGTCCATTAACTCGTCCAGTTCTTCTTCAGAAAAGAACTCAATCATTATTTTTCCACCTCGACCCTTCTTTTCTATTTTTACTTTGGTGCCGAGCTTGCTGCGAAGTTCATTCTCAATAGCAAGTGTTCGGGGGTCAGGTCCTGCGGCTTCCATTCTGGGACGAGCCATTAGCTCGCGAACCTTCGCTTCCACTTGGCGAACATTCAAACTCTGATCCAAAATCATTTTATATAAAGCCAATTGGCGTTCGATCCCAGCTAAACCCAAAACCGCACGGGCATGACCTTCGGAAATTTTAGAATCGATAATTCCGCGTTGAATTTCTGCTGGCAAGTTTAGGAGACGCACCGTGTTTGCAACTGCTGGCCTGGACTTACCTACTTTTTGCGCTACCTTTTCTTGAGTAAGGCCGAACATTTTCATAAGCTTATCGTAAGCCAATGCTTCTTCAATCGGGTTTAAATCCTGGCGTTGAACATTCTCGATAAGTGCAATTTCTAGCTTAGTCTGATCATGCATTCCAGACTTTATAATTACAGGCACTTTCTTCAAACCAGCTAATTGGCTGGCACGGAACCTGCGCTCACCCACTACTAGCTCATAGCCGTTCGCGGTTTGGTTTACTACCATTGGTTGAATTAAGCCATGCTCTCGAATTGAGTCTGCTAATTCTTGTAAGTGTTCTTGAACAAAGGTTTTTCTTGGCTGGTACGGATTAGCGACAATATCTTCAATCGCAACTTCTTGAACAATTGAATCAGCGTGTGAAAGCGGTTCGCTCTTTTCAATCGGCGGTAAAATTGGATGCTCAACGGTTTCATATCCAGCTGGTAATTCTGTTTCTATAATCGGCACCGATGGCACAAAGTCATCTACATAATTATTTACTTGAATAGAAAAAGACTGCTCATCAGCTTCACGAGGATTTGGATCTTCGCTTGAGCCAGCAGTCTGATTATTTAAATTTGAGAATTGGTCGAACATATTTTATTTTATCTTTATATTTTCTGTCGAAAACATTTCTGGTGCCGGTGGTGGGAGTTGAACCCACATGAGGGTAACCTCACACGATTTTGAGTCGTGCGCGTATGCCAGTTCCGCCACACCGGCTGGAACTTAGGTAATATTACCAGATTACTTTGATTTTGTAAAAGGTAGCGCCTGATTAGAAAGGTTTGAAATCGATTGAGTTAAAGGATCAATTCTTTTATCCAGAACCTTTGCTAATAGATATCCGGTTAGAGCGCCCAACACTGCACCGGCAATAATATCGCTTGGATAATGCACCCCAACCACTATCCTACAAATACCAGTTAAAGTTGCCATGGTATACATTAAGATGCCCATTTTTTTGTTGTAAGCGTATACTGCGGAAGCAATTGCAAACATCGCGATTGCATGTCCGGAAGGAAAGGAAGCTTGGTTATCTTTTTTAGAAATTATATCGTGCACAGTATGGGCAATAAAAGGACGGTTCCGACTCCAAAAAGTTGCAATAAGCGTTTTTATTCCGTAGCGAGCAACTAAGGCTGCTAATCCAGCCAGTAAAATCGCTTTGCGTGCAGAGATCCGGTCCTCTGCCACAAACCACCAAATTATCAAAATTGCTGGCATTATAAATGCAAAATACACTGCGCAAAGAACAAAAAACCAATCTGCCCAAGGATGGCCAGTGAGATTATTAAGCGCTAGGAAAACTTTAAAATCTAAGTTTGAAAAATATTGGTGCATAAAGTCTATTATTCGATCCCAGGAACAGGAAATTTAAGGCTAAAATCGATAACTTCTTTTTTAAGCTCATTAATAGTTGTTTCGTCAGATTTATTAGTAATCGCTCGGTCAATTAAATCTGCAACTGTTTCCATTTCGGTTTCTTGCATTCCCCTAGTTGTTAACGCTGCGGTGCCTAAGCGGATTCCGGAAGGATCCATTGGCTTTCGAACATCGTAAGGAACCATATTTTTATTTATTGAAATACCAACTGATTCTAAAACATGTTCAGCCTCTTTTCCCGTAACGCCTTTGCTGCCAAATGCATCAATCAAAATCAAGTGATTGTCAGTACCGCCAGAAACAACTCGATAACCGCGCGCCTGCATCAAATCTGAAAGCTTCTTGGAATTTTTTATTATTTGTGCGGCATATGTCTGGAACTCTGGCTGTAAAGCTTCTTTAAAAGCAACCGCCTTAGCAGCATTAATATGATCATGCGGGCCTCCTTGGATTCCCGGGAAAACTGCGCGGTTAATCGCTGCCGCGTGTTGCTCTTTAGACATAATAATTGCGCCGCGTGGACCTCTCAAAGTTTTGTGAGTCGTGGTGCTAACCACGTCAAAATAAGGTACAGGGCTTTCCAATTGTTTGCCCGCGATCAAACCAGAAATGTGCGCGATGTCAGCAAATGTATAAGCGCCAATTTTATCAGCAATTTCTTTGAAACGCTTCCAATCTAAACTTCTGGAATATGCAGAGAAACCTGCGATAATCATTTTAGGTTTTTCCCGCAAAGCAATCGCTTCAACTTCGTCCATATCCACCTGCTCAGTTTCTTTGTTTACAGTATAAGGAATGATGTTGAAAAGTTTTCCAGAAAAATTCAAAGGATGTCCGTGAGTTAAATGCCCGCCCTGATCCAGCGACATGCCCAAAACTTTATCGCCAGGTTCTAGCAAAGCAAAGTACACTGCAATATTTGCAGGCCCACCGGACAATGGCTGAACATTTACATGTTCTGCGCCGAACAACTCTTTAGCACGCGCAATCGCTAAATTTTCTGCTTGGTCAATAATTTCATTACCGCCGTAGTAGCGTTTACCAGGGTACCCCTCTGAGTACTTGTTAGTAAGGATGCTGCCCATGGTTTCTAACACTGCTTTGGAAACGTAGTTTTCAGATGCAATCAATTCTAGCCCTTGTTTTTGACGCTGTTCCTCGGCTTTAACAATATCGTAAAGCTCTGGATCCTGTTGTTGTAATGTTGAATAGTTCATGAATTATTTTAATTCTTTTTGATGTGTATATTTTAAGCCACAAAATTAATTAATCGTCCTGGCACAAAAATTATTTTTTTGATTTCTCCGCTGGCCATTCCGATTGCTTTGGTTACCGCTTCCAAAGCTTTTGCTGAAGCTTCGAGATCTTTTTGAGAAGCGGATTTTGGAGCTTCAATATTTCCGCGGAATTTTCCATTTACTTGAACAACAAACTGAACCGTTGCTGAAACTGTTTTTGATTGATCATATTCCGGCCATGCTTCCAAAGTCACGCTTGCTTTGCCACCCAGCAATGACCAAAGTTCTTCGCTAAGATGCGGAGCGAAAGGAGCAAGTATAATTACAAATTTTTGCAGGCTTTGTTTAGAAATTTTTTCAGCTGCAACTTCATTTATGAATTCCATAAAAGAAGAGATAGCAGTGTTAAATTTAACACCTTCGATGTCTTCTGTTACTTTTTTAATCAATTTATTAATAAGAGTTTCCGCCTTTGAAGAATCCTGGGTCTTTCCTTTTTTTACCAACGCCGCATTTTCCGAAACCCAAGCCCAAGTTTTCTGCAAAAATCTATGCACCCCAACAATACCTTCTTCATTCCAAGAAACGGTTTGTTCGTGAGGGCCCAAAAACATTTGGAACATGCGGGTGGTATCCGCACCGTATTGCTTTACTAACTGGTCCGGGCTAGCAACGTTCCCCCTGCTCTTACTCATTTTTTCACCATCCGGCCCCAGTATAATCCCGTGTGGCTGTCTGGAGGTATATGGCTCTTTAACTGGCACCAAGCCTTGATCGTACAAAAATAAATTCCAAAAGCGAGAATACAACAAATGTAAAGTAGTATGTTCCATTCCGCCAAAATAGACGTCGATTGGCATCCAATATTTTAAATTTTCTGGATCGGCAAAGCGTTTAGTATTTTTTGGATCAGTATATCTTAAGAAATACCAAGAACTGCCTGCCCATTGTGGCATTGTGTTCGTTTCCCGCTTGGCAGCGCCAGAGCATTTTGGACATTTTACATTTACCCACGAGTCGATTGCTGCCAATGGCGATTCGCCAGTTCCGGTCGGTTCATATTTTTTTACCTTTGGTAAAATTACTGGCAACTGATCCTCAGGCACCGGTACAATTCCACATTTATCGCAATGAATAAGCGGAATTGGTTCGCCCCAATATCTTTGTCTGGAGAAAACCCAATCTCGAAGCTTGTATTGAATTTTTAATTTGCCGTATTTTGCAATGATTTTCTTTTTTGCCTGCAAGGTAGAAAGATCATTAAGTTCGCCAGAGTTGATCATAATTTCATCACGGATGACTTGTTTGATCGGCAACTCGTATTTTTCTGCAAACTGTTTATCTCTCTGGTCATGGGCTGGCACTGCCATAATCGCACCGGTACCATAAGTATTCAATACGTAGTCCGCAATCCAAACCGAAACCTTTTTCTTGGTTGCAGGGTTTATTGCATAAACACCTTTTAACTCCGCGCCCGATTTTTCTTTTTCCAAAGCCGATCTTTGTAAGTCTGTTTTATTTGAAGCCTTCTTAATATATTTTTGAACCTCAGTCCAATTTTGTATCGCTGGCTTAAGTTTTTCCAAAAGCACATGCTCTGGCGCCAAAACTAAATAGGTCGCGCCGTAAAGAGTGTCCGGACGAGTCGTAAAGACAGTCGCTTTGCCCTCGCCTACTTCACTAGTAATTTTAAACTCTATTTCCGCGCCTTCGCTGCGGCCAATCCAGTTTGCTTGCTGAACTTTAACAGGCTCTGGCCAATCTAGATCCTTAAGCCCATCAATTAACTGCTGAGCATATTCGGTAATCTTAAGATACCATTGTCGAAGCATTTTCTTTTCAACTGGGGTGCCGCAACGATCACACTTACCATCAATAACTTCTTCGTTAGCAAGCCCAGTTTTATCTTTTGGACACCAATTAATCATCGATTCTGCTTCATAAGCTAAACCAGCTTTATAAAATTGCAAGAACAACCATTGGGTCCACTTATAATATTTTGGGTCAGTAGTATTAACTTCGCGAGACCAATCAAAACTAATTCCCAAAGCGTTAACTTGCTTTTTAAAATTTCGAATATTTTTTGCAGTGGAGACTTGCGGCTGGACTCCCATCTTTAATGCATAATTTTCAGCAGGCAAACCAAAAGCATCCCAACCAAATGGGTACATTACCTCAAAACCCTTTGCTCTGCTATATCTTGAAACGACGTCGGAAGCGACATAAGAACGCAAGTGCCCAGTGTGCAAACCGGCACCTGAAGGATAAGGAAATTCCACCAAAACATATTTTTTTGGTTTAGTAGAAAAATCTTTTGATTCGTAAACTTTTTTAGCTTTCCAAATCTTATGCCATTTTTTTTCAGTCTTTTGAGGGTTGTACATAATCTTAATCAAAAATTTTGAATAGTCGCTTCGCATTTGCTGTAGTCGTTGCAGCAACCTCTTCAACAGCAATGTTATTTATAGAGCCAATATACTCGGCAACATACTGGACGTATTGGGGAATGTTTCGTTTGCCACGATGCGGAGGCGGTGCTAAGAATGGCGAATCGGTTTCCAGCACCATTTTATCTGTAGGCATTTTTTCAATTACTTCCTTTAAAGCACCAGTCTTATCAAAGGTTATTATACCATTCAACCCCAAGTAGCCGCCAAGCTTTAAAAATCTCTCGGCTAAATCCCAATTACCAGTAAAGCTATGTACTAAAAAACGATTCAGTCGATACTTTTCTAACAGTTTTAAGGTATCTTCGTAAGCATCAATAGTATCCTTTGTCGCTCGGGTATGAATTACTAAGGTTTTATCTAATTCTTTAGCAAGCTCAATTTGCTGTTCAAAAGCAGCGTGCTGAGTTGCTTTAACTTCGGCTAAAGCCATCTTTTCTGGAATTCGAAAATAATCCAAACCGCACTCGCCAATTCCGACAACTTTTGGATCGCGTGCTAATTGAGAATAAAAATGATAATCAAATTTTTCTTCGCGCGAAATATCTTCATCCAGATCTTCAAAAACAGTGTGGCTCGGATGCAACCCAACAACCGCAAAAACGTTCTTGCCATCTGCCAAATCAACCGCTCGCTGCGAAGTGGTCTTTTCTGTTCCGACATTATTATAAATAACATGCTGCGCTAAGGCTTCTGCCGCAACATGCTCCCAATCATTTTTAAAAGCTTTCATATTCAGATGGGCGTGCGTATCGTACAGCATATATTTGAATTATTTTTATTTAAAGCAAGATTGAAGGAAGCACTTCTTCTTCAATTCGAGGAAACAAAGGTTCAATTTTAGTAATAGTGTCGCTTTCAAAAGCCAGACGAATTTTCTCCGCAGTGTCCGGCATAAACGGAGCCAGAAAATAACCGATCACCTGCACTTCTGCAGCAAGCTTTGATAAAATTGCTTCTACTTCTTCCTGATTATCTTTGGCAACCTGCCAGGGTTTTGTTTCATCTATATATTGGTTGGACCAAGCAATTGCTTCCCAAATTTTCTGCAAAGCTTCATGGAATTTAAAATTTTCTAGCAGCAGATCTATTTCTGATAAATTCATTTCCGGCGAAACGGTATGCGGAACTTCGCCATGACAATATTTCTCGATCATGTTCGTTAAGCGCGAAACCAAGTTTCCCAAGCCATTCGCAAGATCGCCTTCGTAACGGCTTTGCAGTTTTTCTTCAGAAACATCGCCATCCTGGCCAAAAGAAATTTCACGCATCAAAAAATAACGAACTGCATCGCTGCCGTATTTTGAAACCCATTCATTTGGATCAATAACATTACCGATTGATTTACTGATTTTTTTATTTCCAGCTGTTAAATAACCGTGCCCCACTACCCCTTTAGGAATATCTAAGCCGGCCGCCAGCAACATTGCTGGCCAAATAATACAATGGAATTTGATAATGTCTTTGCCAACGACATGCCAGTCCGCAGGCCAGAATTTTTTAAAAAGCTCCTTGTCTCCAACATATCCGACTCCGGAAATATAATTGATCAAAGCATCTACCCAAACATAAACCGTTTGTTTTTTATCCCATGGCAAAGGAATGCCCCACTGTACATTAGGACGACTAATTGCGATATCGTTAAAACCTTGATCCAGCAAACTAAGAATTTCGTTCTTCCGTTCTTCGGGCCAAATTTTAAAAGTGCCGGAAACAATCGCTTCTTTAATTTGTGCGGTAAAGCTAGATACTTTAAAGAACCAATTTTTTTCTGTAATAATCTCGGGCTTAGTGCCGTGTTCTGGGCAAAGCCCATCTACTAAATCTTTTTCTGTTAAAAAAGCTTCGTGCCCAACGCAATACATTCCGGTATACTCGCCTTCATACAAGTGACCGGATTCTTTAATTTTTTTTAAAATTGTTTCTACCGCTTTAAGATGGTCTTTGTCAGTAGTACGAATAAACCGATCGTAAGATAAGCCCAAATTATCCCAAGCAAGTTTAAAATTCTGAAAATTTTCATCCGCAAATGCCTGTGGCTGCTGGTCTTGTTTTGCTGCGAACTCCGCAATTTTTGCGCCGTGCTCATCTGTGCCAGTCAAGAAAAAAACTTGTTCTCCTTTTAAACGATGCCAGCGCGCCAAAACGTCGGCCGCCACTTTTTCATAAGAGTGCCCGATATGCGGTTTGCCATTAATATAATCGATTGCTGTAGTAATGTAGTACTTCATGTTCAGTGTTTAAATTTTAACTAGCTAGGTTGTTCACTTTTCAAAGTTTTTAAAGTGTCCCATTCTTCAACCACGACATTTATCGCCGCCACCATCGGCACGGCCAACAAAATTCCAAGAATTCCTGCCAACTGATAACCAGTTAATATTGCAACCAAGATTACCAAAGGCGAAACTCCAATAGTTTTTTCCATAATCTTTGGCACCAAAATGTAACCTTCTAGTTTTTGCAAGAAAATATACATTACCACCACAACTAATGCTAAGGTTGGCGATTGCAAAAATGCAAAGAAAATTGCCGGAATGGCAGAAATGATTGGACCAATATATGGAATTAATTCAAAGAAGCCAGCTAAGATTGCTAAGACTAATGCAAATTTCACTCCAAGCAAGGACAGCGCTACAAAAGTTACAGCAAAAATAATTGCAGAAATAATTAACTGACCAATTAGCCACAAACCAATTTTTCTTTGAATTTTGCTAATCAAATGCAAAGCCTCGGCTTCATACTGCTTTGGTACTAAAGTGTAAACAAACTTTTTCATTCCGGTCTTTTCAGCAAGTAAATAAAAAGAGATGACCATTACCGCGATCACTTCGATGAAGCCGCTAAAGAACCCTAAAGTTTTTTGGAAAAAATTATTTGAAAGGCTAGAAAACTGTCCGGTCATTGATTGAATGTTTCGGGTAATAAGATCTGAAAGATGCAAAGAATTTAGCATAGCATTCGAGCCCAGCTTCTGCTGAAAGGTAGCGCCAAGATCTTGAGAATTACTAAGCTGAGCAAATTGACTAATCACCGTCGGCACAACTAAGTAGCCAATTAAAATTACGAAAGCGATTGCCAAAATATAAACCGAGAGCACGCTTACCGCACGAGGGATTTTTCTGCTATTTAAAAAGCCGACCAGTGGCTCCAAAGCCGAAGCCAAGGTAATCGCAATTAAAAGTAAGATTAAGATGTCGCGAACTTGCCAAAGGAAAAATAAAAGCAGCCCTAGCCCGATTATTTTTAAAAGCGTGCCTGTACTAATGCCGATGTCTTTTGAATTGGAGAACATTTTATTCCATTTCTAGGCTTTCAAACTCTTGCGAATCGCCTTTAATTGCTTGATATCTTCCATCACTTTATCATGTTCTGTTTCCAAAATCAAAGGTTTTTCGTCCTTTGTTTTCTTCTCATGCGCCTGCCAAAAGCTTAGAAATTCTTTAAAACCAGTCTTGCCGATATGTCCTTCCCCGATATGATCATGTCGATCCTTTTTTCCGCCTAGCTCAACTTTCGAATCGTTGATATGCGACATTCTTAAATATTCCATACCAATTTTTGTATCAAAGTCTTTAAAAACTTTTTTTATAGTTGGCGCTGTTCTCAAATCGTATCCCGACGAAAAAGCATGTTGAGTATCCAAACAGATTCCACCAAACCCTTTCATTTTCTTTAGCTCCGCTGACAACCTGCCAAGTTCATCAAAAGTGTCGCCAATGACCTCGCCTGCTCCGGCCGCGATTTCTAATAAAAATTCAGTCGAGCCATCATAGTCTTTTAGGACTTTTTGCAGCCCATCAATGACCTGCTCCATTCCTTTTTCTTCGCCAATCTCTTTAAAAGTTCCCAAATGAGTCATCAAAAAGCGCGCCCCAAGTTGAGACGATCTTTCCAGTTCATCGCGGACCACAGCAACTGAGCCATAAAATATATTTTTCTTAATACTGCCAAAATTTATAAAGTACGGAGCATGCACCACAAATTCTGAAATATCATGCTTTTGCATTTCTTCTTTTAAATTTTGGATTGTTGATTCTTTTATATCCGGCGCTTTGCCGCCTTGCGGAGAGCGGGTGAAAATTTGGAAAGTTTCGCAACCAAACTCTGCTGCCCGACCAGCAGCATTTTCTATTCCTCCAGCAATCGAGACATGACAACCTATTTTCATATATTTAAAAATTCTTCTTTAAGTGTAATTCTTTTTTAAACTCCTTAAGGTTTTTGAATGGGCCGATCAAAGCCATAGTCATTTTATCATTATCAAAAATTTCATTGGCAACATTTCGAATATCTTCAGCCGTCACTGCTTCTAAACGTTTATAAAATTCTTCTAAAGTTTTAATTTTGCCCGAAAATGCAAAATGGTCGACAACCCAGTCCAATTTGCGATGACGTTCTTCTTGAGCCAATGCCATTTTTCCTTTAACATAATCTTTTGCTCTCCTTAATTCAATTTCTGAAACACGATCGGATTTGATTTTTCGTAGTTCACTCAAAATTTCGATTAAAGCGTCTTTGGTGTTACTAATCTTCAACCCGGCATGAATTGTAAAATTCCCGACATCAAAGTACGGACTATTTGAAGCGCTGATATAATAAGCTAAGCCTTTTTGTTCCCGAATAATTACAAAGAGTCTGGAGCTCATGCCGCTGCCCAAAATATTTGCTAGCAAAAAAGTAGCAACGTTCTTCTTATTATCATGTTCGTAGCTCTTAAATCCTAGGGTCAAATGCGCTTGCTGAGTTTGTTTAAACTCAATATCGATGTACGAACCGCTTTGCTTTTCGGTTACCTTTTTAAAAGTAGGAGTCTTTTTGTTGGGTAAAACTGCCCAAGTTTTATTTATTTTTTCTTGTGCTGCGGCAACATCAAAATTACCGCTGATTCCTAAAATAATATTTGAAGGCTGGTAGTATGTTTGTTTGTAATCAAAAATCTGTTGACGAGTCATTTTTTGAATCGTTTCTTTGGTACCTAAAATTTCCCAGCCAAGTGGTGATTTCGGCCACATCGTTTTCTCTAAATTACTTTCGACTTGAGCCCCAGGGTTATCTTGATACAAATTTATTTCTTCCAGCACCACTCCTTTCTCTTTTTCAATTTCTACTTCATTAAACAAAGGATTGATAATCATATCACTGAGCACATCAAAGATTAAACTAAAGTGGTGTTTTTCTGCTTTGATATAAAACTCGGTCAATTCCTTTGAAGTAGAAGCATTAAAGTCCCCGCCAATCGCATCCACAATTTGGGAAATGTCAGTTGGGTTCGGGTAAGCGGTGCTTCCTTTAAAGAATAGGTGCTCTAAAAAATGTGAGATACCGGAAATCTCAATTGTTTCGTAACGGCTGCCAACCTTTACCATAATAGTAAAAAGCACTGATTCAGCATCAGGCAAATTTACTAAGAAAGCATTCAAACCGTTTTTATATTTCTTGTGAATGTAATCCATCTATTAGTAATCCAATTTTTCTTTAAAATAGTTTTCAAGATCGTCAATTGCAATTCTTTCCTGTAGCATCGTATCACGATCTCGAACTGTAACTTTTTTATCTTCTAACGAATCAAAATCGATTGTAATACAATAAGGAGTACCGATCTCGTCCTGACGACGATAACGCTTACCGATCGATTGGCTTTCATCATACATAATCATCCAGCGCTTGCGCAGTTTATCGGCTAATTGCTTAGCTGGTACCGATAGTTCTTCTTTTTTGGACAAAGGTAAAATTGCAATTTTGATCGGTGCGATTTTTTTATCAAGCCGAAGAACCACTTCCGCCTCCTTGATTGCTTCCGTAGTGGTTGATCTGCCCCCTTCAATTTCAGTATAAGCAGAAATTAAAACCGCGAGAATTGTACGATCTACACCAAAACTCGGCTCGATCACATGCGGTAAATATTTTTCATTTGTTTCTGGATCTCTATATTCCAAATCTTGTCTAGACTTATCCTGATGACTCTTTAAATCGAAATCGCCGCGATAGGCTAAGCCATAAAGCTCTTTTTGTCCAAAAGGATAATCAAATTCTACATCAATGGTGCGCTTTGAATAATGAGCGCGGTCTGCTTCTGCAATTTCAACGAAATGTAATTTGTCTTCAGAAATTCCAATATCGCGCATCCAGGATTTCATATTTTCTAACCATTCTTCAAAATATTTTTCCCATTCGGTTGGCTTCACAAAATATTCAATTTCCATTTGTTCAAATTCCCGGGTACGGAAAATAAAATTACCAGGAGTAATTTCATTCCTAAAAGCTTTACCGATTTGCGCAATACCAAAAGGAATTCTTTGGCGGGATGTTTCTAAGCTGTTCTGAAAATCCACAAAAATCGCTTGTGCGGTTTCCGGACGAAAATAAACTTTATTTTCTTCATCTTTTACCGGACCCAAATAAGTCTCCAACATCATGTTGAACTGCTTGGCATCTGTTAACTCATTTCCTTTTGGGCTTTTTAAATTTATTTCTTTAGCTTTGGCTGCCATGGCTTCAAAGCCTAAGCCCGATACATTTTCTCCCGCAGCTTCCAACAAATGATCTAAGCGAAATCTTTCATGAGTCTTTTTGTCTTCTACTAATGGATCGTTAAAAGTGGCGACGTGCCCGCTCGCTTCCCAAACTTTTGGATTCATAACCAAAGCGGCGTCCAGGCCCACCATGTCTCCACGTTCTTGAACAAACTTTTTCCACCAAAGTTTTTTTATATTATTCTTAAGCTCCACACCTAATGGACCGTAGTCCCAAGAGTTTGCTAGTCCACCATAAATCTCACTACCAGGAAATACAAAACCGCGTCTCTTACATAGAGAAACAAGCTTTTCCATTAAATCTTTAGGGTCACTTTGAGTTTTTTCTTTTTCAGTCATGCTAAAAGTATAACAAAAAGTGAGGTTTTGGGCTATTTTGATAAAATCGTCGTCTGGGCTTTCACGACAAAATTCAGCATTGTTGGTGGCCTACAAAGCGTTCTCTGAAGGACTTGAAGCATTTCCTTCGGAATCGCGTTCTGTAAGATCTTTAAAACCTGCGAGAAAATCGTCAAAATAATCATTTTCAATTGCAGTACGCACTTTTTTCATTAAGTTCAGGTAGTATTTTATATTGTGCATCGTTGCGAGTCTTATAGACAAAGCTTCTTGCGCTGCAAACAAATGTCGAATATAACCGCGCGTATGGTTCAAGCAACCATAACAATCACATTCATTATCTACCGGCGTAAAATCTTCAGCAAATTCCGCTTTTCGAATATCAATAGTTTTGTATGAATCTTTGCCGCTGGAGTCTCGGGCAGAAATATACAAACGGCCATGGCGCGCTTCGCGGGTTGGAATAACACAATCAAAAGAATCACAACCGCGGGCCACCGCTTGCACGATATCATAAGGAGTGCCAACGCCTAACAAATGCTTCGGCTTATCTTCTTCTAAATGCGGGATCGCCATGTCCACCGCTTTGAGCATGTCTTCGGTTGGCTCACCTACGGCTACCCCTCCGATTGCATAACCAGGAAAGTCCAAAGCCCGAATTTCTTTAGCACTTTGCTCCCGAAGGTCTGGAAAAGAAGCGCCTTGAACAATGCCCCAAAGTTTTTGCCCAGGATTAATTGGATCGCCGGCGGTCATTATTTTTAAATATTCTGAAACAGCGCGTTCTGCCCAACGAGTGGTTTGTTCAATTGCTTGCTTGGTTCTTTCGTACTCGAATGGATATCCAGGAAAGTCGTCTAAAATCAGAGCGACGTCGCTACCTAAATTTGATTGAATTTGAATTGATTTTTCCGGAGACAAAATCTCTGCACGACCATCCATATCAAAACGGAATAAAACTCCAACTTCCATAACTTGGCGCATTTTTGCCAAAGAAAAAACCTGGTAGCCGCCGCTATCAGTAAAGATTGCTTGTTTCCAATTCATAAAAGCGTGCAAGCCTCCGGCTTTGTAAATTAAAGCATCGCCCGGTCGCTGCCACAGATGGTAGGTGTTCGCCAAAATCATTTCAGCGCCCCAAAACTTTAACTCCTCGGATGTAACACTTTTTACAGTGCCTTTTGTTCCAATCGGATTAAAGTACGGCGTGTGAACGTCGCCATGCGCGGTATGAATGACGCCTAGCCGTGCTTTGCTCTTTTGATCTTTTTTTAAAATCTCAAAGTATTTCATAGTAGTTTATAAAACTCCGCCATTAGGCGGAGTTTTTAATTTATCTTCCGAATCCTCTACCGCCGTGATCACCGTGATCTCGACGTGGACCGCGATCGCCGCCGCTTGGTCTGCTGCCCGAGCCCCCACGATCTCCGCCATCGCTTTGTCCTGGCTGAGCAGGAGCTGCAAATGGTCTGTGAGTTAGGTTCACTCGACCTTGATCATCAATTTCTTTAACTTGTACTTTCAAGGTATCGCCAATTTTGACGACATCTTCAACTTTGTTTACGCGATAATTAGCTAATTCAGAAACATGCACCATACCATCTTTGCCTGGTGTTAATTCCACGAAAGCACCGAAAGTCATAATTCGAACGACTTTGCCTTCATAAACTTCGCCGACTTCAATTTCTTTAACAATGCTCTTAATCCAATTTACCGCTTTTTCAGAAGCAGCGGCATCGGTAGAAGTAACCATTACCAAACCATCATCTTCAATATCGATTTTAACTCCGGTTTCAGCAATAATGCCGTTGATAATTTTTCCGCCACTGCCAATAACTTCACGAATCTTATCTGGATCAATCTTAAAGGAAACAATTCTTGGAGCATACTTAGAAAGATCAGCACGGGGCGCCGAAATTGCTTCTTTCATTTTGCTTAAAATATGTAAGCGCCCTGGTTTCGCTTGGGCAATTGCCTGTTCCAAAATTTCTACAGTAATCCCTTTAACTTTTACGTCCATCTGCATTGCAGTAATTCCGTTTTCGTTTCCAGTAACTTTAAAGTCCATATGTCCATTAAAATCTTCAATACCGGCAATGTCGGTAAGTACTTTGAACTTACCGGTTTCTTCATTTAAGACCAGGCCCATCGCAACGCCGCCAATCATTTCTTTGATTGGCACGCCACCGTCCATCAACGCTAAAGTAGAGCCGCAGGTCGAAGCCATTGAAGTAGAACCATCAGAAGCGATTGCTTCTGATACTAAACGCATTGTGTAAGGGAACCCTTCTTGGGCAGGAATCATTGGTTCCACTGCCCGTTCTGCCAAAGCACCATGCCCAATTTCTCTACGGCCAGGTCCGCGCAAAGGCGCCACTTCGCCGACAGAATAGCCAGGGAAATTATAATGATGGATATATCTTTTTGACGTTCCATCGCCAGGATCTTCCATGCCGTCTAACAATTGTTCATCGCCCTTTGAACCCAAGGTTAAAGTTGTAAGTACCTGGGTATCACCGCGAGTGAATAAAGCCGAACCGTGCGTTCTTGGCAAAATACCAACTTCACAAGTGACGTTTCTAGTTTCGTCCAATTTACGTCCGTCTACTCTTCGTTCATTATCCAAAATGTTTTTCTGCATGAATTTCTTCATGATTTTATCCAAAGCTGCCATCACTTCTTTTTTGATTTGTGCTTCTTCTAAAAGTACAGCGGCATCTTCAACACCCGGAACGATATCTTTGTGCTCAGAAATGTATTGTGCTGTAATTGCTTTAACTGTTTCTTCTTGCAAGTCTTTAACATTATTATCGCGCTGATCTTTAACTGGCACGTACAACGCAGCAGTCATTTTTTCTTCAGTTGCGTAAGCTTTTACCTTTTCTAGAATTTCTGGATTGATTTCAATTCGATCAACGACTGCTTTCTCTAGACCGGCTGCTTCTCTTAATTTGTTTTGTAAATCACAAAGTTCGCCCAAATATTTTTGAGCAAACTTGATACCGCCAACGATGTCTGCTTCGGAAACTAATTGCGCGCCAGCTTCAACCATCAAGACATGTTCAGCAGTTCCAGAAACGATCAAATCCATTTGCGCAGTTTTCATTGCTTCGTGAGTTGGGTTCAAGACAAAAGCGCCGTCAATTTTTCCAACTCGGACAACTGAAATTGGACCGTCAAAAGGAATATCAGACATGTTTAAAGCTGCGGATGCCGCATTTGCAGAAAGCATATCCGGTTGGTTTTCGCCATCAATCGACAAAACTGTAACAACAACCTGAACGTCGTTGCGCATTCCATCTGGAAACAAAGGGCGAATCGAACGGTCGATAACTCTGCCAGTTAAAATCGCATCATCAGTGGCACGGCCTTCGCGCTTTACCCAGCGAGAGCCTTTAATCTTTCCTGCTGCGTATAATCTTTCTTCATAATCAACTAGCAGTGGGAAATAATCCATGCCTTCCCGTTTTCTTCCCAAAACTGCAGTCGCTAAAACAACTGTGTCGCCTTGTCGGGCAACTACAGCAGCATTTGCTTGCTTGGCAAGCTTGCCGGTTTCAAAAATTATTTCTTGGCTTCCGATTTGTGCGGAAACTTTTTTAACACCTAAACCGACATTTGACGGAGCAACGCTAGGCGCTGCAGCATCGTCGCTTTTACTAAAGAAACCCATAACGTACCTTTCTGCTTGGGAACGTTATTTGCAATCATGTCCGACCGAAGGGCATCGATCGGACGTGGCTGCCAACAACGCGTCCCGATTATTATTTTAACTTGCTAACTCCTTGCTAACAAGGTTTTTAACAAGGTCAGTCCTTCCCGGCGCACCTCCTGGCGGAGGAACACCAGTTAGGGCTGACCTTTCGTGCTAACTAAATCGTTAATCTATTTTTTAAGCTTCAA
Organism: Candidatus Doudnabacteria bacterium; assembly: GCA_028286905.1. Lineage (GTDB taxonomy): Bacteria > Patescibacteriota > Doudnabacteria > UBA920 > VMFF01 > JAQBQP01. The sequence continues at coordinate 133,767 of JAQBQP010000002.1, read as the reverse complement.
TTTATCGACAAGCTTGTCGTAGCGCTTTTCGTCTTCGCTCTTTAAGTAGCGAAGCAATCTGCGACGATTTCCAACCATCTGCAACAATCCTCTGCGGGAGTGGTTGTCTTTCTTATGGATTTTCAAGTGTTCAGAAACTTCTTCGATTTCTTTTGAAAGAATCGCTACCTGAACTTCTGGTGAACCAGTATCATCTTTGTGAGTTTGAAACTTCTTGATGATTGCATCCTTGTCTTTCTTCTGTAACATCTTTACCTTTCACAATGTATCGCTTTTAAGCTTTCCTTAAAGGCGATCTGTCTGCACGAATATCTCAGCTTCTTTCACTTGAAATCGGCCCAAATATCGTGGAAATTAATATTGATTACGCTTTTATTTTACCAGAACCAGGTCCAAAAAGCAACCCTGCTCCAAGCACCCCAGCCTGCTCTCCAAGCTCCGATTTTAAGACCGGAGTCGTCTTTGCTTTTGAAGAAATTAAGTTCGCACGAGCATATTTAAGCGCAGCTGGTAAAAACTCTTTAAGATGGTTTGTTACAAGCCCACCGCTTAACAAAACCGCTTCTGGGTCAAAAATATTTATAATATTTATCAAAGCATACCCGAGATATTTTGAAACTCGCTGCATTTCTTTTTTATCAAACTTTTTCAAAGTTTTACCAGCAGCGTAGAAAGAAAGATCTTTGCCGCTATCAATAATCATATGCCCCAGTTCCCCAGCAGAACCCTGCCCGGAATATATTTTTCCAGAAACAACAATACCCCCGCCAATGCCGGTACCAATTGATAGCAAAACAAAGTCTTTATGTTTTTTACCTAGACCTTTTTTAATTTCAGCGCGCAAGTAACATTTAACATCGTTATCAATTCGAACATCAAAACCTGGCTTGCTAAAATATTCGATTATATTAAAATTGTTTAGAAAATTTAAGTTTGGCAAATTTAAAATCTTGCCGCTTTTTTCAATGATTCCTGGCAAGCCAATTCCAATCTGATTGACATCTGGATACAAGGCTGCAATTTTTAAAATTGCTAACAAAAAATCTTTTCTATTTTTTGGAGTCGGCATTGATTCAAAGTTTTTTAAACTGCCGTCATACAAAGCGTATTTAATTTTGGTACCGCCAACGTCAATTGCGATTGTTTTCATGTTAATGTAAATACTGTTTAGCTTCATCTAAAAATTCCGGGTGACCATGTTGGGCCGCCCAATACCAATATTCTACGCCCCAAACATATACGGTCGAGTAACCAGCATCATGCGCAAACTGAACGTTATCTCGCAAGGCATGGGTCGGAAAAGTAATTGCTTGCTCTTCAAAGGAAGTATTAGTAATTCCTTTGGTGGTCCAAGGTTCTGCTTGCAATTCAATATTTATAATCTTTTTATTAGGATAAAAGAAATGCACCATCCCGCGTTTGGCTCTAAAAAAGATTGGCGGCAAGTGATAATCGATATATCCCTTAAAACGATCAGCGTAAACTTTTTTATATAGCGTATTGCCAAAAATATCTGCTCGACTTGCTGCTGGCAGCCACAGCGCCAACTCGCCACTGTCAGTGACAATTACCGGATGATTCGAATCAAGCTGTTTAACCAACGCGATTTCCTGATCTAAATATTGTGCGACTGGATAAGTACCGCATTGGCCAAATCTGGTTAAGAATGGTTCATTCTCAACCTGCCAATCAATTAAAGCCGGGCTGTCTTTGTAACGTTCAACCACTGCTTTAATTTCATCCATTACATGCGCTTGGAGCGGATCCTTATTATCTAAACTTTGAGCCCAACCAGGAATATGGCATTCTGGCCAGCCTGGTACTCGGCGGCCAACCACTAAAATTACCTTAGCATTATACTGCTCGGCGGTTTGTACTTGATAATCAACATTACTAAAATCGTAAGTTCCTTGGACTTTTTCAATTTCATCCCAATAAACAGGGATTCTAATATTTTTTATTTGGATGTCTTCAATCATCGAAACGTAAACTTTTTTCCAATCCAAGCCAAGCAAATCCTGTGCGTACGGGTATCTAAAAGTTGCGCCGTAAACGCGCGGACTTTGATCTACTTGATTTACAGAAAGCATTATTGCCACACCAACTACTACAAAAACTATCGAAAAAATAATATACAAAAACTTTTCAATAAAAACTAAAATTTTATGTCGCATAAATTAAGTGTTTAGAAAAATTAAACCGGCAAAAATCAAAATAATTGCAATAAACTTACGGATCAATGCTTCTCGATCGTAGTGCTCTGAAAGAGTTTTAGACAAATGTCGTCCGCCAAAAAATATAACTAGGAAAATAAAAACGTACTCAAAACCTTCTAGGCTATTGGCGATCGCTGGATTACCGATGCTAATTGCGTAATTTAAAACGACGAATGCCACTCCTGCTAAAACCTCTTTGGTAATAAATAAGCCGGAACTCTTGTTTTTAATATGCGCAGCATTGGATTTTATAGAAGCTCTAACTTCTGGAATTAAGAAAATAATTAAAGCTGCGAGAAAACTTCCAATTCGGACAAAAGAGAAGTTTGTTTTAAAAGGAGTATAAGCGAGCTTCGCCATTGAATAATAAACTGCGAACATCAAGGATGCCAAAATTGCGTATATTATTAAATTCTTGGATCTTTTGATTTTCTTGTAAGAAATTAAGATTGTGCCCGCGATTAGCAAAGCTAAAGCAATCCATTCGTTGCTATAAAAATATGTCCCTAGACCGAAATGCACGATTATTATAGAGAAGATCGGAATCAGTGCGCCGGTTATTGGCACTACTTCGGAGACCTCCCCCTCTTTTAAGGCATGGTACAAGCAATACTGGGCAATGAAAAAAATAATTCCGGCGGTAAGATCAAATATTAAATGGGTCCAAGAACTGAACCTGGCGAACGGCAAGAAAATTAAAATAACAAAAATTGAAAATATGCCGGTATAAAAAGCTAGGACGTTGGGGTCTTTCAGCGGCTTCTGCAGCAAGAACTTTTCTTGAATTGAAACTACTCCAAATATGACCCAAGCCAATGTTGCTAATAAAATATAATCCATTATTTTGTTTCTGTTTCTAAATAGTTATTTTTGCAAATCTCCGCGTAATAATTAGCACTCTCTCGAACGATGCGCTTTAAATTATTTTGGCGGTCTATTTCTACTAATCCGAATTTCATAGTGTAGCCAGCAGCCCACTCGAAATTATCTAATAATGACCAGTGCAGGTAGCCCCGAACATCCACCCCTTCGTCAATCGCTTGATGAACTGCGGTCAGATGGGTTTTGATATATTCCGCTCTTTTATGATCAGCCGCATCCGCAATGCCATTTTCTGTGATGTAAATTGGTTTCTTATATTGTTTTAGGTCTTTCAATATTAAGTATAAACCTTTGGGGTAAATTTCCCAATTAAAATCTGTGACGTTAATCTTCTCTTTTGTTACCCCAAAGAAAAATGGAAACAACCTCTGAACTAATAAAGTTCTAGTGTAATAATTGATTCCGATAAAATCTGAATACTTTGCAGTTTTATAAATGTACTTTGTTAGGATTGATTGGATCCAAGGCTCTAGCCAGCCAAACAAGCCTTCTATTTGAATTAAACGAATGTGATAAGCGCTGCCTACTTCGAAAGGAAATTTGAGAATTTTGCAAAGCTGATAAACTTTGATATGCGCCTCAAGCATATTCTGTTGGATTTTTCGAGAAAGAAAGTAATTTTTCTTTTGCGGCGGCCACATTCCAAACCAATATGAAAGAACTGCGTAAACATTTGGCTCGTTTATAACGCAAACAAAATCAATATCGTCTTTTAATTCAGTTAAAACTTTTTGAGCATAGCGCAGAAAAAGCGCTAAGTTCTGATGCTTGGTCCAGCCGCCAATTTCCATAAACCAAACTGGATTAGTAAAGTGATGCAAAGTTACAAAAGTTTTTATTCCTCTGGCGCGCAAAGCTTTTAGAACTTTACGATAGTGCTCAATTTGCTCCTGGTCGAATTCCCCTTGAAATGGCTCGATCCTGGCCCATTCTATAGATAAGCGATGTGCGTTCTGATTTAAACTTTTAGCAACATCAAAATCTTCTTCGTATCTATTATACGAATCGCAGGCAATGCCGGACTTATAGTCTTCCAAATTTTTTGGTAGATTTTTATTTTGTTTCTGTAGCTCGCTTAATCTCTGCGGGGAGTTTTCCCATTGCCACCAATCAGAATTTGTATTATTACCTTCGATTTGATGGGCGGCGGTTGCGCTTCCCCACAAGAAACCTTGCGGAAATTTAAGCTGCATGTAGTTTGTCTAATAACACCCTTATTATACCATGCTATAATAATATTGTACGACGAGGAGACATAGAATCCGCCTTTAAAAGAACCTGATGCCAGAAACAAAAACAAACCTACACAAATACATAATTGAGTTCTTAGAACACTGCGAAATCGAAAAGAATCGTAGCAAGCTTACTTTACGTAACTACGATCACTATTTAAATCGATTTGCAGACTTTGCAGAAAGCAAAGGTGTTGAAACCCCAGAAAAGATTGATTTTGAACTGGTCCGTCAATATCGCCTCTCTATTAATAGAATGGTGGATCGCGAAGGGCGGGGTTTAAAGCAGATAACCCAGAACTACCATATTATTGCCCTGCGCTCGTTCTTGAAGTATTTACAGAAGCGAGATATTAGCACTTTGTCAGCGGAAAAAATTGATTTGGCAAAAACTCCAAGTAGAATGGTTGAATTTTTAGATAATGACGAACTGGCACGATTGTTTGATGCGATCAAAATGGAAAAAGAACCGATTTTGCAATTGCGCGACGCCGCAATTCTGAAAACTCTTTTTGCTACTGGCCTGCGTGTTTCGGAATTATGTTCTTTAAAAAAAGACCAGATAAATTTAAAACGCGGCGAGTTCACGGTTCGAGGCAAAGGCGATAAACTTCGTTTGGTCTTTTTATCACCGGACTCCACCGAGGCAGTGGAAAAATATTTGAAGGCGCGCAAAGATAATTCTAAATTTTTGTTTATTGCCCATAAGCAAGTTGGTCAAAGCGTCACCAAAGATATGGCTTCGTTTGGTAAAGATGCCGCGGGACTAACGCCGCGCACCGTACAAAGAATAATAAAAAAATACGCGTTGTTTGCAGGGATCATGAAAAAAATCAGTCCGCATACTTTGCGCCATAGCTTTGCTACTGACCTTTTGCAAAATGGCGCAGATATTCGAAGCGTCCAAAGCATGCTCGGACATGCCTCAATTACGACCACTCAGATTTACACCCATGTCACAAATCAACAGTTGCGTGAAATTCACAAACAGTACCATAATAAGAATAAGTAAGGTAACAATTAATATAAATATATGGGAATAAATTTTCTTGCAGTATTGGTTGCGGTAATTGCGGCCTCGATCTTTGGAATGATTTGGTATTCGCCGGTATTATTCCGAACACATTGGATGCATTTGATGGGTACCACCACAGAAGAGATGCAAAATCATCCGCATGCTAAATTCGGCATGATTGGAAATCTTCTTGCAACATTGATTATGGGTGTGGTTATCGCAGTACTCTTTAGCTACGCCAATATCGATACGCCTTTAAAAGCAATTAGCGCGGCGCTGCTAATTTGGGTGGGTATAATAATGACCTTCAATTTTAATGAAATTATGTTTGGAAAAAAGCCAAAGGGACTTTGGCTTTTAAACAGTTTCCAACAATTATTTGTTTTACTAATAATGAGCTATATCATTGCGATCTGGCACTAGCAGATCTTAGATAATTTCAGATTTTTCAACAAACTTATGTTTGCCGGAGGGTAAATCACCCATTTCTAATTTATTGATTCGAATTCTTTTTAGATTCTTGATTTTATAATCGATTTTATCAAACATCCTGCGAATCTGACGTTTCTTGCCTTCATGAATAGTCATATAAATCTTGTCGCCACGGACTTTGATTTTTGCCGGTTGCGTTAAATCATTCTCGCCAATAACTATTCCTTTGCGCAACTTGTCCAAATCTTTTTCTTCGATTTCTTTGCTAACAATTACTTCGTATTCTTTTTCATGTTCATATTTGGGATGTGCCAGCTGCTGAGTCAACTCGCCGTCGTTAGTAAAAAGCAATAACCCTTCGGTAAAAAAATCCAAGCGGCCAACGCTCCAAACTTTGCTTTGCAACTCTCTCGGCAACAATCTATACACGCTGCGACGCTCTTTTGGATCATAGCGGGAAGAAATATAACCCTTTGGTTTGTTTACCGCAATGTAATAAAGCTCGGTTGTTGGTCGAACTAATTTTCCATCATAAGTAACCTGATCCTTTGAAGGATCTACTTTATCGCCTAACTTGGCGATATTTCCATTTATTCTAACTAAACCTTTTTCAATCAAAATTTCAGAACCTCTTCTAGAAGCAATTCCGGCGTTTGAAAAAAACTTTTGTAAGCGCTCAATCATTTAAAAGCTTATATTTAATAGTAAGGGCATTATATAACAATAATGACTTTAGCTCCATATCGTGCGAACTTTATTAATTTTGCATTTGGCGTTATCATTAAGGTATGTTTAAAACATTTTCCAAAAAAATAATATCGCTCTTTATTACATTTGTAGTAATTCTACCTTTGTTGCCCGCATCGGCACCGGCAATGGCCTTGCAAATGCCCCAAAATGGCAATGAACTAGCAAGCATGTCCAATATAAATGCTAAAGCGTATATTGTTACAGATTTAGAAACGGGTAAAACCTTAATAGATTCTAATGCGGACATGCTTTGGACTCCAGCTTCTTTAACAAAACTTGTTACTGCATTAGTTGTATTGGACACCAAGCCAAAGTTAACCAAAGTGGTCGCAATGACCAAAGCTGACCAAATTGCCGGCGGTTGCAGCGTTGGCGGTGAATGTATAAAAACGATAGTCGGAACTAAATTTACAGTAGATGGCTTATTCCATGCAGCATTAATGCCTTCGGCAAATAACGCTGCAAATGCTTTGGCCAGAAGCACAGGGCTTAGCTCCAGTCAGTTTGTTGCAAAAATGAATGCCAAAGTAAAATCCTTAGGCGCAACAAACAGCCACTTTACCGAACCAACCGGAATGGATCCAGCAAATAAAATAACAGCGTCCGATTATGCAAAAATTGTTTCAGCGGCTTTTTCTAATACTTATTTGAAAAATATCGCTCAGTTAAAAACTTATGCATTGCGCTCTACAAATAGCTCAAAATACACTCAAACGATAAAAAATACTGATGGTCTTTTAACCAGCAACGATGTAAAAATTGTTGGTGCAAAAACCGGCTACCTAAATGAATCTTTATACAATTTTGCTTCGGTTCTTAAATATAACAACGGTTCGCAACTAGCAATTGTGGTATTAGGCGAAAACCATTTATATTCCGCGTTTTCCGATACAACAATACTTGCCAGCCTAGCAGAGCAAAGTCGCAATCTAGCTTTTGCTTCTAACTAATAAAAAAATAAAAAGCAGCCTTCAAAGGCTGCTTTTTTTATATTTGGATTATGGTGACCACGGCAGGGATCGAACCTGCGACCTGGAGCTTAGAAGGCTCCCGCTCTAATCCAACTGAGCTACGTGGTCCCGTCGTTTTGACTACAGAATTCTAGCAGAAACCGCCAAAATTAACAATAACGCTATTATCAAATAAAAGCTGGCGATAAAATAAGTGCCCCAGAAAATCACAAAGAAAAATAAAACTAAATAAAGTATCCCTCTGGCTAACATTCGAAAAAGATTCATGTATGTTACTGCCGAAAGTTCGTCAATTTGGTGTGCCCGTTGGAAAATATTTATTTCTAAAGGAATATCAATGAAGATTGCCAGCAACGCAACTACTGCTACGCTAATTAACGCAAAGGTTTCATTATGGTAATTGAACAATCTTAATACCCACAACAATAAAACCCCTATTGCGCCAAAATTAATTAACTTAGAAAAGTTTCTTTTTCTGCTGAGCTTACCAATCTTAGTAATTAAAACTAGTTCCATTAAGTCAACAACCACTGGCACAAAAGCTACGGTGCTAAAACTATTAAACACAAAGAATAAAAAGAATGGCCAGATTACGTCTTCCAGCTCCTGGCGCAAAGCCGCCAAACTGATAAAGAAATAGTTTTTCTTTTCAAAAGACGATTGGAAAAATTCTTTAAATGTTCCGCTAGCTTTCTCAGGAATAAATTTAAGATGGCGCATTTTAAATAACGGAATCAACGAGCCAAACATAACCAACGAGCTAAAGAAAATTAAGGTATTCGGATCTTTGAAAGTTAAAATGTAGGCTCCCACCAATGGCGCGACCAATCCCCCCAATATTCTGAAATTTTTCAAAGTACTGACGTCGCTATTTAATAAACTGGTTTTATGCGATGCGGTAGAAAAAATATATAGATGTCCGACCCAGTAAAAGGCGTCGTATATTGCCAAGAATAGCGCTAAGAAAAAGATCATTATCCAACTATTGTGCAGATTGTAAAGAAACACAAAGTACAAAAGCTCAGCAAATATCGCAAGGATAACAATTGTCCTTGCGCCATATCTGGAGATCAGATTCTTTGCAACTAAATTTAATGGGACGTCCAGAAAATCAAAAAGCAAATAGAAAATAACTATTTGCTTTAAACTCAAGCCGAGCTTCCAAAGAATAATAGGAACAAAAACAGAGATCAACGCTTGAGCAAAGGCTTGCAGCCAAACACTGAACTCAAAAAGATGCAGATCGGTATTAAAAAGTTTTGTAATATAATGATTATAAAAATGCGTTGCGCTTCTGCTCATGCAGATATTATAACACTAAATGGTTTTATATCGTGCTAATTTTACAAAGAATGTGGTCCCTGCTGCAGTTGATTCAAACCAAACTGCCCTTCGGGATGTGCTTCAATAATTGTTTTAACGATATAGAGCCCTAACCCATTACCGCCAGAACTTTGTTCTAGCACTTTTTTGCGAAAAATTTTATCCCTGACACTATCCGGTATACCACTGCCATTATCCTTTATAGAAATGGTGATCCGATCCAGATCTTCTGCAAAAGAAATTTGAATTACCCCTTGGCTAGTGTGCTGGATAGCGTTTTCTAAAATATTATAAAAAGCTTGTTCTAAATATAATTTATTTCCGCGTACTTTTAAATCCAACCCGGAGCTATAATCAATTGTAATGTTTTTTGCCCTAGCCGCTGCTTCAATGATCGGTATTAGCGCATCAAAAACTAAATTTAAACTTACCTGTTCACTTGTATCGTTAGAATCTTCAGCGCTTTCCAAACGTGCAATTTTTAAAATTCCGGTGATTGACTCTGCCAGCTCCTTAGATTTTATATATGCCAAATTAACCAATTCTTCGCGTTCTTCAGCTCCCGTTTTTTTATCCATTACTAATTGCAAAGCCCCGCTTAGTGAAGTTATAGGCGTTCTTAGTTGATGCGAAGTAACTTGAATGAAGTCCAGTTTGTTTCGAATTAGTTCCTTTAATTTTTTGTTCTTATAAACTATATCTTGGACTTGAGCGCGAACCTTTTGTTCTAATTCGTTATACAACAACGCCCGGTCAAAAGCAGTTTGAATGTGCGCCCAAACATATTGAATTTTTTGAGTTTGGTCTAAACTTAATCCGCTTAAACTCTTTTGAGGGCCTAACACAAAACAACCTTGCAATATTTCTTTATTCCATAGTGGCAATATTGCAATCGGAGCATTTGCAATATTAGGAAAAGCTTCAAATTCAACTCCAAAGAAAAATTTCACTGCATGCGAGCTAGAGATATAACTAATAAATTGTTCATTGAGAACCTGCTCCATCGAAAGACTGCTATCGTTAATTGGATGATGATTCAATAACGAAACTATTTTATGGTCTTGATAATTTAAATAATAAATCCAGTTTAAACCAAGGCCTAATTGCAAATACTTGTTTGCGACTAAAATAATTTTATCTGTACTTACTTCTTCGTGAAGAAACATATTTAATTCATTGAAACTATCTTGAAATAAATAATAATCTTTCATAAAAAGTTTTTTAAATAGCAGGTTAAAACAAAAACGAATCGCGAGAAAGCCAATAATAGCAGCGAGAAATAAAACCCCAAAAGCTTCGGAGTCAGACATAATGTGTGCATTAAAAGCTTCTAGCCCTGCACTTACTGCCGCTGTAACAATTGCGAAACTAAATATATTCACTAAGGTCGATTTCAAAACTAAACGAATATCCATCAAATTGTACGAAATTAAAGAAAACCCACTGGCAACAAGAAAAAGACTGGATGAAATTGGTCCGACAAATTTCCACATTGTAACTGAGAAAGCTGGTAAAATTACATCGCAAACTAGCGCAACTAAAATAAAAGCGATTAGGCCAAAGGCGATGTATAAAATGCGTTGTCTTTTGTAACCAATGTTGTTTTTGTATTGTAGAAAAAAATTATAACCGGCTGCGATCATATAAAAACCACATATTAAAGCATAGAGTGGAAAAAGCGGTCCATTGACCGGGGAAAAACTCCCTCCTACTCTATCTACTCTTTTTACTATCAAGTTAAATGGCAAAACGAATAATAATAGAGTTAAAGGAACGAGCCGAACCAAAGTGTTTGCTTTAAAAGGTGCCCGAATCTTTAATTTAAACCGGCTGTCTGTTGGAAACACTTGAGAAAAAACATAAAAGCTGCCCACCATTAGCATTCCCCCAAACAAAGAAAGTTTATCAGGCCAATAGAAAGTTTGACTAAGATCAAAAAGAATTAACCCCAAAGTCCAACAAGCAATACCTAGGCATCCGAAAAAGAAACTCAAATTTTGCTTACTTTTGGGACTTTGAATTAATACGAAAAAGCCTAAAAACAAAGAGAGTAGAATTATATATATTAAATCGTGAGAGACTTTCATAAAAAATTGGCGGCTCCCGGAAGCCGCCTTGATTAAAACTTGATCGTAAGCGATGAAGGGATTAATTGTTTTAACTTATAATACCATTGTTCTAAATGCGCTGCACACAAAACTGGATAAGGTTTTTCAGAAAAATAAGCCTGATCTTCAAGATCAATATTAGCTGATACCCTTGGTACCCCAAGAATATCAAATGCCAAGCCATAGTTTGATCGCAAAAACTTTAAAATATTTGGCTTACTACAACTTAGCATTATAGTCCGATCGCGTTCTAAGGAATATTTTACTGCACCAAACATCAAAGCAGTGCCTAAGCCTGGTGTTTTGGCTGACCACCGCCCAAAAGAAACGATATCAATACGAGCACTTCTCAAAATTGAAAGATCGAACTGAAACATATTTTCAATTTCAAATTTTGACCCTTCTGAAAACTGCATCGCTAACAGCCCGATTATCTGGCCATTACTATCTAGTCCAATTAGACAGTCGGGCCAAATATCTTTTGGCTTGGTTTGAAATTTTCTTTGGTAAACTTCTTGGATATAACTCAATGCTTGTTCAAATTCCAGAGCATTAGGCCGCTTGATAATCATGTCACCACCATGGTCCAATGAAAATACCTGACTCAAAAGTTCCTACATCTAAATAACCGTACGCAGGCATTGGTGGCACCAAATGAATCCATGGGCGATTATTTGTTCCAAGAAAATTCAAAACAAACTGGCTTACCACCATCCCGCTACTAATTGCAGGCGTTCCACCAAAGATTGGCGCTTTGTTTTGCTTGAAGATCCACTCTTCTATAACCTCTTCGCTAAAGTCTTTCGACAGTCGAGGTACCAGCCTTTGAAGTAGCCTTCTTACAACAGATTCGGAAAGAGTTGTTTCCAAATCCATTTCAAGAAAACTTTCCATAGTCATGCTATCGGGTGTAAACAAAAACATCCTACTACCAAACCCCACAACATTGCAGTTTAAGATCTTCTTATCAAATTTCCTAGCAGCTTGGTGCAATAGTATTCTCGGACGAATTTGAAAAAATTCAATTTCATCAAAAATGAAATCTGCATCTTTTACAAAATCCTCAACGCTGTCACTATCTATTCCGCTCGTGTAAAAATCAATTTGTATATCCTCGCCAACAATTTCTTTCAGCTCTTTATAGGTGCTGGCGGCCTTATTAACTCCGATTGAAGAAAGTTTCGCTGCAAACTGGCGATTCAGGTTCGAAGCATCGAACTGCTGATTGTCCGTTATCTTGATACGACCCACGCCAATGCGAGCGCAAAGCATGGCGATTAAACCGCCCATTCCACCGCAGCCAGCAATAGCAACGGTGCAGTTGCGTAGGCGCTCTTGCTCTTCAACAGTGATAATTCCTAGGTTACGATCGACCCGCTGCCAATAAAAATCACTGAACGACATAAATCCTCCGTGAATTATGTGCGAGAGGCGTTGTTACCTCTACACTCATTATACTTTCGAAAGATTAAAAATTTATTAAATTTCGAAAAATTAGTGCAATCTGGCAAAAATTCCTGTGGACAACAACCGCCCATTTTTTTGTTTCAATATCAGCTCACCGTAATCGATAAACTTTGGGTGCATATTTTTTGAAAAATCTTCCATCAAATTTTTTAGTAAAACTGCAGAAACGGAGACCGCATAAGCATTTATAATCAAAAACTGGAAGTCGTCAGAACAAACCTTCCGTAATACTTCCAATAGCTTTGGTAAATCATCGCTAAATTTCCAAACTTCACCTTTAGCTCCTCTACCGAATGCTGGCGGATCCAAAATAATCGCATCATACTTATTTCCACGAGCAGCTTCTCTTTTTGTAAACTTTACAGCGTCGTCTAAAATCCAACGAATTGCATCTTCTGGTAAACCACTCATCAGCATATTTTCTTTGGCGTCATTCAAGGAAGGGCGGGAGGCGTCGACGTGCGAAACCTTCGCACCAAGTTTCGCCGCTAAAACACTGGCTATACCGGTGTAACCAAATAAGTTTAAAACTTTGAGTTCTTTATTTTGCTTTTTTGCTGCTTGTAGTTTTTCGGTAATAAAATCCCAGTTTGCTGCTTGCTCAGGAAAAATACCAGTATGCTTAAACGGGTTTAACTTTGCATAAAAAGTAATTTTGTCTTCTGGGTTAGATGAATTAGGAATTTGATAATCCAAAGTCCATTTTTCGGGCATCTGTTTATTTTGAACTTTCCAGTTGCCGCGGTCCTCGCTGCCTCTTATATATATTGCGTCAGCTTTTTTCCATTCAGATTCCGGAAGTGACTTTGTCCAAAGTACCGCAGGGTCCGGTTTTTGCAAAACGTATTCGCCAAATTTCTCCAAGCGGGCACCATCGCCGCTGTCCAAGAGCTGATAACCTTTTAAATCGCCTATTTCTTCTTTGATCATATCAATTATTATACTTGGTTTGTTGACTTAAGCAAAAAGAAATGCAATAATATTCGAGTAGTTTCGGCCAAATAGGCCGATTCTATGGTTCAAAACAGAATATTCGGGAGTAGCTCAGTGGTAGAGCAATCGACTGTAATACCATCTAATTCTTTGATACTATCAAAGTATGAAAGAACAAAGAAAATATTCAGACCGAAAAGAGTATATCAAACTGGCAGTAGATAAGAGACGTAAGAAAATCAAAGCCATGGCCGTCGCTTTAAAAGGCGGCAAGTGCAAGCTCTGTGCTACGATAGATGTCTAGCAGCTTTAGAATTTCACCACTTGGATCGTAAAACCAAAGAATTTGGAATTGCGCTTAGTGGACTGACTCGATCGTGGGAAAGAACACGAAAAGAGTTAGAAAAATGCGTTCTAATTTGCTCAAACTGTTACAAAGAAATACATGCCGGTCTAATTGCAGCCTCTTCAAGTAATTGAGGATGGAAAAACGAGGTGAATTGCTGGAAACCCTTCGGGGCAATCAGCAGCCAAGCCCCGACTTATAATTGGGGAAGGTTCAGAGACTATCCGCAAGGAGTAGTCCGATGAAGATCGGCCGAAGCGCCTCGCATCCCAGTAAAAGTGGGATGATGATATAGTCCACCCCTTAGAGAAATTTAGGGATACGTGTAATCGATTGGTCGTGGGTCCGAATCCCACCTCCCGAGCCAAATTTAAAAGCACCATTCAATGGTGCTTTTAAATTTTATTAGGTGTATGATGAGCCGTAAGGTCCGAATCTGACTTCTGTAATTTATGTTCCTGAAGGCAATGTTCTTAAAGGAAATGCATAGCGAAGCGGGCATGCACACCTCCGGAGCAATAACATCAGCGTTAAAGTTGGTGTTTTCACACTTAGAATGTATAATGTTTTAAAAGCACCGGTACTTTGTATGTCTCTATCAAATTAATATAATTTAAATATTATGACAATAAATCCTTGGATTAACTTTAATGGTAATGCTGAAGAGGCATTTACTTTTTATAAGTCAGTATTCGGCGGAGACTTTACAAAAGTAATACGTTTTAAAGATCTTGCAAATCCTGAATATCCTATAGCAGAAAAAGATCAAAATAAAATAATGCTTATTGCTTTATCCATTGGTAAAAATGATATGCTAATGGCAAATGATGTTCCAGAAATTATGGGGCAAGAAGTTAATGAGAATGAAAACAGAAGTAAAATTTCAATACGCACGGAAAGTAAAGAAGAGGCGGACAGATTATTTAATGGTCTTTCTACGGGCGGAGAAATTGAAGTACCAATGAATGATGGTCCTTGGGGATCGTATTTTGGTATGTTTAGAGATAAATATGGTATTGAATGGATAATTGAATTTTATTCAAACAAATAAAAATACTTTATTTAAGTCATTTTCTCTATTTCATAAGTTCTAACTTCGTTCAACATATTTAGCCAACAAAGGACATCTGGTTTGAGCAGGTGTTTTTTGTTATTATTATTTTATGGATACAGAATATACAATAAAAGCTTTTAAAGATACTGAGACGTGGCGGAAATGGCTCATAAAAAATCACTCTAAAACAAACGGCCTGTGGATGCAAGTATATAAAAAGGACTCAGGGATTGTTTCTGTTTCCTATCAGGAAGCCTTAGAGCAAGCTTTGTGCTTTGGTTGGATTGACGGCCAAAAGAAAACATACGACAAACTTTCATACATCCAAAAATTTACCCCAAGACGAAGCAAGAGTTTGTGGTCAAAACGTAACATAGAACTAATATCAAAACTGATCAAAGAGGGCTTGATGACACCAGCGGGTTTAGAGGAAGTTACTCGTGCGAAATCGGATGGCCGTTGGGATGCTGCATACGACAAACCGAGCCAAATGGTAGTCCCTGACTATTTCTTAAAAGAACTACGTAAATACCCAAAAGCTTTGCAGTTTTTTAATACTCTAAATAAAACCAATACGTACGCTATTGCTTGGCGTTTAGTAACTGCGAAAACAGAGCAGACTCGCAAGCGTCGGCAAGATAAGCTACTTGCTATGCTACAAGCGGGCAAAAAAATCCATTAAAAACTAGGTAGCTTTAGTTCTAACATTATCCGTCTCCCAAGCCAATATAAAAAACATCAACGACTGTTGGTGTTTTTTATTTCAACAAAACCTTTCGAGATTACAAAAACTTTCGCCCAGCCTGCGCGAAGAAATTCGCCACAACATTGGCCACAATTTTGGGTTTTTGTTCCGGCCCAAAGTGATCAAGACCTTTGAACTCCGTAACCTTAACGTTGGTTATCGCAGAAGCTAGCTTCGCCAGTGCTGGCTTAGACATTACACCGCCAGTCCCCCGCATCAGTAGTACTGGTGCGTTAATTTCCTGATAATTCTGATAAGTGTTGTTCAAACGGGCTTCTTCGAGATGCTCAGGAATAGCTGTTGCGAGCAAACGATACTTTTGGGCTAGTTCGGCTGGCTTCAACGCAAGACGTAAAACTCGCTTAAAGATCCATCGTGGCATCAGGGCCGACCGAGGGTTAACCCCTTGGGCAAATGTGGTAAACGCATCGTGTAGTTTACCGGCAGCAATCTCAGTGAGACACCGATCGACCCATCTGACATTGATTGAACCATCAATTGAAATGCCGGGTTCATAAACAGCAACTCCCATAAGTTCTGGGTTGTTCCGTGCTGTCTCGAGAACTGCAAATCCGCCAAAACTATGGGCAAAAAGGTACTTTGCCTTTGTGAGATCTTGCAAGGTACGGATATCTTGGCATTCCTTATTAATTGAGTAGCCTTCACCCTGTGGGTCACTTTTCCCGTGGCCGCGGCGATCAAGAGTATGAACGGTAAATAAGTGTGACAACTCTTCTGCAAAACCTCGAAAGTTTTCAGTTTCTTCAAGTGCGCCGGGAACAACTATTACAGCTGGGCCAGCTCCAATCTTTTCGTATGATAGACTCGTTCCATCGAATGACACGAAGCTATTTTGTTCAAAGCTCTGAGTCATTTTTGCTCCTTATTTTTTGCAACTACGGCTGAGTATAACCGCTCTGTCTGGGCATAATATTCTTGGATATTCATGTGCTCACCGAGCATAAGACTAGCGAAGTGTGCATTAAGCATATTTCGGCCTTTCGTAACCAGTTCCTTGCCGTACGGAGTGAGAGACACCAGCTTTTTCCGCCCATGGTGTGGGCTTGGCTGAATATCAACGTATCCTAATTTTGAAAGCGCGGTTAGCATCGTACTCACCGAAGCAGCGCTATACCCCAGTACAACCGCTAACTGATGCTGAGTCACTGTTCCGACCCTCTGAAGGACGAGTAAGAAATAGGCGCGCTTGTAGGTAATACCGAATTGTTTTTGGAGTATTACATCCGCCGAACGGTCCATTGCGTGAACTAATTTGTGCAACAGATCTGGTGTAGAGTCTCTACGGGAATAGAGTTTCATAATGTTAGTATACTAACATAGTGCGAAATTAAAAACAAACAGCTAGTCACTTTCACATACTTGCACAATAAAGCGTATTAGCGAAAGTTAGTGTTTTTCGCTTTCAAAACGATACTATTATAATTTTTTAAAACTGAGCCGCCGTTTTTTAAGACATTTCTGATACGACTAATTATGGTTGCTCTGTTAGCACGAACTGCTTTTATCCATTCTAAAGATGCTTCGGTTTTAGGGTCATGTTTTGTACCCCACTCCGCCAAATCAAGTAAAATTGGAACCAAATCTAAGCCTTTATTCGTAAGCTGATAAATTTCCTTTCGCCTATCGAACTTGCTGGTTACTTTGGTGATAATCTTTTTTTCTTCAAGAGCAATTAGTCTTTGAGCTAGCACGTTCGTGCCGATACGTTCATCTGATGCCAAAAACTCTCCATATGTATTTTTCCCAAAATAGACAATGTCCCGGATGATTAGAAGCGACCATGGATCACCCACAGCTTCTAGTGAAAAGTTAATAGCGCAATTTGATTTTTTATCGGTTCTTTTCATACAATTAGATTAACACATTTACTTTCATAATGAAAGTATGTTAATATGTGGACAATAACCATAAAAGAAATAACCATGCTTAAAATAACCTCGAAAGACGGCGCTACAATCGCCTATAACCGCATCGGCAATGGCCCAATCATTATCCTGGTAGGTGGAGCTTTGCAGACTAAATCCGATCATTTAATGGGTACGCTTGCGCCATTGCTCGCGGAAAAATTTACTGTGATTAGTTACGATCGACGTGGTCGAGGCGAGAGCACTGACACAAATTCTTATTCAGTCGATAGAGAAATCGAAGACCTTGAAGGCATAATTCGTGAAGTTGGCGGTTCCGCCAATATTTTCGGCAACTCATCCGGAGGAAATTTGGCACTTTTGGCAGCAACGAAACTGCCGGGAATCACAAAGATAGCTCTTTACGAAGCGCCATTTATTTCCGAGCAGAAATTAAGCGATGCAACTGAATATATTGACGGCCTTAAAAAATTTATTTCCGCAAATCAACCGAACAAAGCCTTAAAATTATTCTTTAAGAGGATCGGTTTGCCGACCCCGATAGTCATCGGAATGAGTCTCACACCGATGTGGAGAGGTTTGAAAACTCTTGCGCCCACTCTCGTATACGATGCTATTATTGTTGGAGATGGCAGTGTGCCTACGACACTTAAAACTTTAGCTGTGCCCACATTGGCTGTGACGGGCGACTCAAACCAAATGAAACAAGCCGCTGAGGATCTCGTTGCAGTACTACCCAAAGGAAATCTTCGGGTGCTTGAAGGCCAGAATCACAATGTGAAAGCAGATTTTTTAGCGTCTGCTTTAATCCAGTTTTTTGCACAGTAAGTAGGTTTAACGCCATCAAAGATGCGGAGTCAAAATAAAAAGTACCCAACTTGTTTGGGTACTTTTTGAATCTAATCTATTTGTTGGCTTGAAATCGAGAACCTTACCTTAAGATTTTATAATGAAATGCGACTACACCGCCTTCTATGGTCTCAGAGCTTAAAAGTTCAAGATCAGTTCTGCTTTCAATGTTTCTGATAAAAGTTAGACCTTTTCCTAGGATCACAGGACTAACAGTAAAACGGAATTCGTCGATAAACCCCATATCCATTAACGACCGTGCAAGAGTAGGACTTCCGAAAATTACTAAATCTTTTCCTGATCCTTCTTTTAGCTTTTGAGTCTCTTCTTTGACGTTGCTACTTATCACAGTTGTATTGTTCCAATCCTTTTCGAGAGGTGTGGTACTAAAGACGATCTTCTCTACATTCTCCAGCCAAGTCGCGTGTTCCTTGTCATGCTTAGATGCAGCAGGATCCTTCAATACTTGCGGCCAATAGCTTTTCATCAGCTCGTATGTCACACGTCCGTACATTGGAGATCCAACTGTTTGCACAAGACGTTCAGCATACTGCTCAAACCCCTGATTATAAGGAATCCAATTTAACTCACCCTTTTCAGTAGCGCAATACCCATCTAAGGATTGATGCAAAAATAATACGATTTTTTTCATACATCAAGTATACCCTTATTTTGATTAGAGGGTCAAAATACCTTAACCCTCTTGACATCTCTGCCATCTTAATATATCATTCAACTATATGGTTGAACAAACAAATGAACTCGACTCTATCTTTGGATCGTTAAGCGACCCAACCAGAAGGGACATCCTAAAACAGGTTAGTAAAAAAAGCTTAAGTGTAAGCGAGATAGCAATACACTATCAGCTGACTTTTGCTGCTGTTGCAAAACACTTGGATGTTCTCCACCGCGCTAAACTTATTAGTAAAAACAGGCGCGGCAAAGAACAGATTGTTAGTATATCTCCAGATACCCTAGCTACAGCTAGCCACTATTTAGAGACATATAAACAACTTTGGGAGAACCGACTCGATTCATTGGATAAATATTTAAAATCAATCAATAAAAATAAGAAAGGGAAAAGATAATGGATCCGATTAAAGAAGTAGTACTTGAAAAAACATACGACGCCTCAGTTGAAACGATCTGGCAAGCTTGGACTAACCCAGAAATGTTAAAACAATGGTGGGGACCAGATAACGTCAGCATCCCTGAATGTGAAGTTGAACTACGAGTTGGCGGTAAATTTTATATTGTGATGGAAGCAGGAGAAGCAATGGGTCCATATAAAGGCATTCTCTGGCCAATGCTGGCAGAATTTACTGTTGTTGAACCGAATTCAAAACTTTTTTACAATGCCCAAGCTTGGACTGAAGGACAGAAAGAACAAACAACAATAGATCAAACCACAGAAATAACGTTTACTGAAGATAATGGAAAAACTAAAGTACACGTGAAAGCAGCTATATATAAAACCGGACCTGGCGCCAGAATGGCAGCCGAAGGTATGCAAGCTGGCTTTACTCAGCAATTAGAGAAATTAAATAATTTCCTAGCTGCTAAAAAATAGGGAGAAAAATTTCTATTTTCTGACGGCAGTAATTCTAACTCTGCACTGAACAAAAAAACACCGATTTTAATTGGTGTTTTTTAACACTAAAAACTCAAATTTTTGTTAAAAATGAGTGCCGTGTTTAAACTTTTATTGATTTGATAATAATTTAATCTGATTATATTTAACTATAATGTCTGAGACCTTTATTTTTTCTTGCTCTTGATTATATAATAGTTGACAGTCCCCCACGGGCAAAATCGATTCTTCTGGAACTGTTTGGCAAACGCCATTTTGAAATTCGCCATCGGAAGATGAAATGTACTTCTTATCTATAGAGTCAATGAATTTAATTGTTCCGGTAATAATGTTTCTCTGGGTTGCCACCGGCTCAACAGCATTAAACAAATCTTGTCCGATAACAATCTGTGGAGCTGGAACTCCTAATAAGTTCGCCAAGGTCGGATACAAATCTAAATGACTTGCTGGTTCCGAATTTAGACCTGTTATGTTTAAGCCCGGTGCAATTAAAATCATCGGCACATGGTTAGCAGCAGAATCAGCAGTACCAATAAAAGCATTGTGGTCACCGTAAATAACGAATAAAGAATTGTCATATAAACCTGACGTTTTTAGTTTTTCGATAAAATTGCCTATCGCCGCATCCGCGTAATTTACACTTTGGACATAATCTGCTTGGGTCGCATTCAATTTTATATCACCTGTATCACTGGTTTTAGGATTTGTATGCGCAATATCATTTTCTTTTACATCTAAAGTTTGAAGGTCTACCGGGATTTTAAATGGAGTATGTGATGATAAAGTTATTAATGTCGACATGAAAGGCTGCTGTAAACTTTGAAGTTTAGAAACGTTTTGTTCAAAAAAATCTGCATCGCCCAATCCGTCAAATCCCACTGGTCTAGTGACAGTATAATCGGCTTGGCTAAATATTTTTGAATACCCCATTCCCGGATAAACATTTGAGCGATTCCAAAATGTTTCGACATCGCCATGCAATACCGCTGTATCATAACCATTATTTTTCAAGAGCCCAGGCAAAGCATTCATCTGATTGTTAGCATGGTTAATAAAAACAACGGAGTCCGGCAAAGGATAAAGCGAATCCATTGTTGAAAATTCTGCATCGGCCGTATTCCCTTCTGCGATCTGAGAATAATAATTGTCAAAATAAGTACCTTCGCTGGATAATTTGTTTAAGTTTGGAGTAATTTCCTGACCATTCACTGTTGCCCCAATCGGCCAATTTTCTAACGATTCAACTTGGATCACAATTAAATTTCTACCTTTAGCAATTCCAGTGTCTTTTAAACTGACTGGCTCTGCTTTAGTTGCATACCAATTTTTTATATAATCTTGTTGCGCTGCAGATGCTTGATGCGATTGGCTGATAAATTTAATTGCGTCTTCAATATAAAAATTAACTATTCCAATTTTTCCTACCAACGTTCCTAGGTCATAAACCTTACTGTATAAACGAGAAGTATCGCCCCAATCTTTTTTTTCAAGAGATAAAAGCGTTCCATAACTCAAACAAATTAAAAGCAGGGCCAGAATGCTCGCATAAATCGATTCTTTTTTTGTAAAAAAATAGCTTTGCTTGACTCGCTGTCTCGAAAAAAAATAACTAATTACTATAGCTACTATTGGTGTAATAAATAGTATTAATTTAGGAGTAAGGATGCTCTTAATAGTTTCACCTAACTCACTCACCTGATTAGCGTAAAAAATTGAAGAGAATTCTAAAAACCCGCCGGAGTATTTATAATAAATAAATTGAGATATGAGAAGCACCGCCAAGAGCGTTGAGACAAAACCCAAATACAAATGTTTTATACCCTGCCTTCTAAAGAAAAGCGCCGGTCCAAAAATAACCGTCCCTAAACCAATAGAGGCGGCGGTTCGTCTTATAAAATACAAATGCGGCGTTATATTTAGCCAAGCGTTAAAGAAATAAGTTTCAATAACCAATAAGACAACCATCAGAATTGGCAACGAACATATCTGTAAATATTTGTTTGTTTTCGCCCTGAACTCTTTCAAATTCGTTCTCTTACTAGTCTTGTCATTCTAACTCGGCATTATGAAGAAATCATGAAGAATATATGCACGATAAAAAAGTATCGCAATAGTTATACTTTATAATGAATTTTATTCTGATTTAAGCCGCTATCTCTCCTGATTGTTCAGGTAAGTTTTTTGGCCCCAATTTATCTATAATAACTTTCTTAGCGGCTTCCCAATTTCGTCCTTGGATTGCTGATTGAAAATCTAAGTCAGCATCTATCAAGCTTCTAATTTTATTTGTATTTTGCATTAACCACAGGTCCCTAATTTTGTCATTTGAGAAGGGAATCTCATGGGCTACTTCCCATTGGAGACGATTTCTTAGGCCTAGATTATTCATGTCCCATTCTTGTTCCTGAGAGGGATCTAAAAAAAAGCGTGATTCAGCATTACTCATAATTATTTTTAACTAATTATATCTATAGTATTATAAACCTTGCAAAAAAAACAGGCAATATTCTTAGAAAGCGTCTGAGTTTTTAATATAAGTATTTATCTGATCTGGGGTCATGTTGTAATTCAAATGCGCCATAATCCAAAGCGAACCAACGACTACTATAAAAACTAGACCAATTGTTGCCATGAAGACCGATAAATTCCAGTGGGGTTTTTGTTCGCGTCCAAGGTGCAAGAATAAAGTTAACTGCGCACAAAGCTGAATAAATGCCAGGACCAAAACATAAGCAATTAAAGCGTTGTGCGAGAAAGTTTTAAAATTTGATTGGGCATTAATAATTACCGGCACAAATGCTGCCAACGTTAGTACGATTGAAATGAAAAATCCGGTTATATAGGCTTTATGAGTTTGCATATTACATAACCCCCATTAGATAGACAATAGTAAAAATAAAAATCCAAACGATATCCAAAAAATGCCAAAATAAACTTAAGCGGGTTAGATTGCTCTTGCTTTTAATAGTTAAACCTCTCTTTTGGGTCATAACCATTGCAATAAACATCCAAAGTAATCCAATAAAAATATGCAGCCCATGCAAACCGACAAGTGCGAAGAAGCTGGTTAAGAATCCGCTGCGCTGCGGGCCATTACCTTCAACAATTAGCTTATGAAATTCTGTAAATTCCATTACTAAAAATGAGGCGCCTAATATAAATGTTGTGGAAAACCAAGTAATAACTTTTTTCTTATCGCCGTCCTGTGCTGCTAACATTGCCAATCCGCAAGTAAAACTGCTGGTTAACAAGATAAAAGTTTCAATTAATACGAATGGCAAACTAAACAACTCTCTCCCAGACGGTCCGCCAAAAGTGTTATTTCTCAAAACTGCAAAAGCAGCAAAGACCGCGGCAAAAGACAATAAATCGGTCATTAAATAAACCCAGAAGCCGAAATGGTCTTTCTCTGCTTTTTCGATTTCAAAATTTTTCAACGCTAAGTTTTCTAATTCTTTTTCCATACTTGCTCCATTCGTTCTACTTCCACTGCAGGGATTATATATTCGGTATTTTGATCAAGCGCACGCATAACAATACAAACAACGGTTCCGATTAATCCAAAGAATATTAACCAAGTAATATGCCAAACTAGCCCGAAGCCGGCCAAAAACACAAACGCTGAAACGTACATTCCCATCGCGGTATTTCGAGGCAAAACAATATCTTCGTATACTGGTTTGGTAATTGTTTTAGATTGCTTCTGTTCCCAAAATGCATCGCGTGTTTGAACAGTAGGAATTACTGCGAAGTTATAAACAGGTGGCGGCGAAGATGTGGCCCATTCTAAAGTTCTGCCGTTCCAAGGATCGCCTGTTAAATCCAAGTTCTGCTTTCTGTTTTTAACGCTAACTATAATTTGAATTACTTGGCACAAAGCACCAACTCCAATTACGGTAATGCCAACCGCAGAAACGATAAACAAACCTTGCCAACCCATTGAAGCATCGTAATGGTCTAGTCTTCGGGTCGCACCCAAAAAACCTAACATATATAGAGGAGCGAAAGACAGGAAAAATCCAACTAGCCAGAACCAAAACGCACGCCTGCCCCAACGCTCATCAAGCTTAAATCCGGTAAATTTTGGAAACCAATAAACTATTCCGGCAAAAATTCCAAATAACGCTCCGCCAATAATCATCGTGTGAAAATGCGCTACTAAAAATAAAGTATTATGCAAAGCGTAGTCCGCTGCTGGTGAAGACATTAGTAGCCCGGCCATACCGCCAAAGGTAAAGGTAGCTAAGAAGCCAAAGAACCAATGCATTGGCTGCGAGTAAATAATTCTGCCTTTATACATAGTGGAGATCCAATTAAAAATCTGCACCCCGGTTGGCAATGCAATAAATCCGGTCATAATCCCAAAAAATGCATTTACATTGGCGCCCGCTCCCATCGTGAAAAAATGATGCGCCCAAACTAAGAATGATAAAGCCGTAATGCCAAGTGCTCCGCCAACCAAGGATTTGTAGCCGAAAAGTTTCTTTTGTGAAAAGGTAGCCACAACTTCTGAATAAATTCCGAACGATGGCAAAATCAAAACATACACTTCTGGATGACCCCACATCCAAATAAGATTAATATACATCATCGGGTTGCCGCCAAAATCTGAAGTGAAAAAATGCAGGCCGAAATAGCGATCCAACCAAAGCATTCCAAGAGTTGCTGCAAGAATTGGAAAAATCGAAACTACCATAATCATGCTGCATAAAGAAGTCCAAACAAATAGTGGCATCTTCATTAAGGTCATGCCCGGTGCGCGCATTTTCAGGATTGTTACAATAAAATTAATACCTGCAATTAAGCTTCCTACGCCGGATATTTGCAAACTCCATATCCAGTAATCCACTCCCACCCCTGGGCTATACGCTAACCCAGACAATGGCGGCAAAGACAGCCAGCCGGTAGCGGCAAAGTTTCCGCCAAAAACGAAAAATAAATTTATAAAGATTGCGCCTGCGACATAAAGCCAGAAAGCCAAAGTATTTAAGAACGGATAGGCTAAATCCCGCGCGCCAATTTGGAGCGGAATTAATAAGTTAAGTAATCCGGACAAAAAACCCATTGTGACGAAGAAAACCATAATGTCACCATGCGCAGTAAAAATTTGCTGAAAATGTGCAGGAGTTAAATAGCCATGGTTCGAACCTACTGACATCGCTTGTTGGGCCCAAATCATCGCGGCATCCAAAGCGCCACGGAATAACATCACCGCTGCAAAAAGAATATACATAATTCCAATTTTTTTGGGATCAGTAGAGGTGAACCATTCTTGCCAAAGCCACTTCCAACGCTTGTAATAAGTTAATAGCGCGGCAATGCCTAACAATCCTAAAAGAATCGTCGCGGTTCCGCCGACTGTAAACCATTCGTGCGGCAAATCTGCTAAAGTTAATCTTCCGAAAAGTAAGCTCATTTATTTAGTATCCATTTGCATATTATTCATATTTGGCGCCATATAATTCTTCATTATCGTATCGAACAAATTTGGAACCACTGCGGCATAATATGCCTGAGCATTTTCTGTGCTTGGCTGAGCAAGCTTTGCGTAGGTTTCTGAGTCTAATTTAGTTTCTGATTGATGAACCGATCCAATCCATTGTTGGAAATCAGCAACAGTTGTCGCTTTGGCTTTAAAGCGCATCCCTGCAAATCCTGGCCCATTTATTTCTGCTGCGGAACCATCGTATTCACCTTGTTCATTTGCCATTAAATGTAATTGCGTTTGCATCCCTGCCATGGCATACATTTGTCCGCCCAACTGAGGAATCCAAAATGAATTCATCGGGGCATCGGAAGTAAGGATAAAGTTTATCGGAACATTCTGAGGAAATTCAACATAATTTACCGTAGCAATATTTTGCTCAGGATAAATAAATAGCCACTTCCAATTTAATGCCACCACTTCGATTGTGATCGGCTTATTAGGGGAATTAATCGCCTTGAAAGGATCGACAGCATGGCTACTCTTCCACGTTAACACACTCAAGCAAATAATAATAATTGTTGGAAACACCCACCAAACTATCTGTAATTTTAAGTCACCTTCCCATTCTGGCTGGTAATCGGTATTTTCTGTGTTGTCCGCTCGATATTTCCTGGCAACATACAAAGCCGCCCCTAAAACAGGTACTACCACTATTAACATCAGTAAGAAGGCTGTTATGATCACATTCTTTTCCTGCTGAGCAATAGTTCCTTTGGGGTTTAATAGAGCAAAATTCAAATGCGGTAAAAAATTTAAAATACTAGCAAGCCAAAGTAAAAACAATAGATCAACAACAACAACCGCCGTGAAAAAAATTACTTTGTTTTTATTTCTTATCATTTTTTACCTTTTATATAGATATTGTAACATAATGCCAGCCTAATTTCTTAACCTGCACAAAAGAAAAGCCGCCTTACGGCGGCTTAACTCAGTGCTGAATTTTGCTAAACCGATTTTCTTACATCTTCAGCAGCATTATTGGCCTTTTCTTTAGTCCACTCACCCGCTTCCTTTGCCGCATGGCTTGTATCATGCGCTGCATCTTTTGCATCTTCTTTTAACTCATGACCCACACCATCTAATATATTGAACATAATTTTACCTTTCTTAATATTGCCTAAGCATTTTGGCATATCTCAGAAAGACTCGATATTGTTCAATTGACCTATTAAGCGACTTCAGGTGCTGCTGCAAAGTCAGCTAGGAATTTCGCGTACCATGCTTTCATTATTGGATCATCTTCTGGCATCTTTTTGATATCTGCTGCCATTTCAGGATGCGCTTCTCCTAAATGCGCCATTCCTTTAGCCATCATTTCATCCGCTGTGGCTGCAGTAATGGAAACATCGCACTTTCCGCCCAGCTGGTTACAAGTCATCGTTTTCATTTTGTTGTTCCTAAATTAATATATTTTATTGTAACTGGTCTTTAGTTATTTAGCCAATTGCCTAAAGACCCTACTACCATTATTATCGAGGGACAAGCATTAAGTTTAAACTTTATGGGTTTTGATCAATATCACGAACCACCCGAAGAGCTTTCCGAATCGGTAAGAACTTTTGCTAGGATGATAAAAGGCCTAACCGAGGAAACCGAAGCTATTGATTGGTACGAACAAAGAATGTCTGTCGAAAAAAATAGTGATGCCAAAGAAATCATGAAGAATGCTCAAACTGAAGAAATGAAGCATTTTAGTATGGACTTAGAATTTTTAATTCGACAAAAACCTGAATGGAAAACAGTTTTGCAAAATGTTTTATTTCACGAAGGAAACATCGTTGAACTTGGCGAAAAAGCCGAAAAGAAAGCTGACCAAGACTAGCTTCGCAAATAAACTTTGATTGCAAAAAAATCGCAGAAATTGCGATTTTTTGCTATGCTTTCTTTTATGAAGGTCTTAACACTTACTAAATCTAATACAGAAAATTTAATTGCAGAGGCTATAAAAGTTTTGCAGAGCGGCGGCAGCGTTGTTTACCCTACTGATACATCTTATGGTTTAGGATGCGATGCTTTAAACTCTAATGCCATAAAAAAACTTTATTTAATTAAAGAGCGTCCTCTTCGAAAAAAACCAATGCATATTTTAATACCCTCTCTTAACTGGGCTAAAAAGTATGTTAGTTGGAACAAATCCGCACAAACCTTAGCCGATGCTTTTTTGCCTGGGCCTTTATCTTTAGCCTTACCCCTTAAGACTACCAACACTCCTTTGTCCACAATAAGCCCAGAAGGATTTTTAGGTTTGCGACTACCAAAGAATAGTTTTGCACTTCAATTAGTACAAACTTACAAAAAACCTATTACCGCGACTAGCGCAAACCCTTCCGCTGTCATTTCTAAAGGATACGATCCATACAGCGCCGATGATGTAATAAAGCAATTTAAGAATAAAAAAAATAAACCAGACTTAATAATAGATGCGGGCCAATTAAAAAAGAACAAACCGTCGACGTTTGTTCGTTTTAGCAATAATTTTACAATTGAGATCCTTCGAACCGGCCCCATCTCAGAAGAACAGATCTATAAAGCACTACAGAAAAAATAATTATTGTCCTTGATCGTATTGTTCTAAATAAGTGTTGAGCTGCTGTGTCACTCTTATAAAGGTTGCGCGCTTTGGAAATTCTTTTAAACGTTTTGCGCCAATATAAGTTCCGGTGCTGCGTAGCGCCCCAAACAAATCTTGAATAAAATCATGAATACTCCCCTTAAAAGGGATTAAGGTGTACCGTCCTTCCGAAGCCCGGTGCGCTGATTTATTTCCGTAAAACTCTATCAATGCTTTATTTGAAGAAGAGCCGAAATATTCTTTGAATTTTTTACCATTTTTTTCTACAATATTTCCGCCGCTTTCTTCGTATCCAGAAAACAGCGATCCAGCCATGTTGAAGTCCGCTCCACCGCAAAATGCTTTAGCAATACAAGAAGGATACTGCTGCCCGCCATCGGCGATTACTAAACCGTACCCGCCTTTGTTATTCGCCAATCCATGCGCGGCATCGGCGCATTCGATTACCGCAGAGAGCTGCGGATAGCCAACACCTGTCATTCTTCTGGTGGTACACACCGAACCTGGGCCAATTCCAACTTTAACGATATCGGCACCGGATAATATAATCTCTTCTGCCATTTCATTAGTAACAACATTACCTGCGATGATAATATGCTCAGGACAAAGCTGCCGCACTAATTTAATAGTTTCTAAAAACTTTTCAAGATAACCATTTGGCACATCAATACAAACAAATGAGAACTTCGCAATTAGACCCGCCGCAATCATTGCTTTAAGCTGCGCAATATCTTCGTCTCGAATACCCAATGTATAAACTATGTAATCGGGGTTATCAAATTCTTCTAAAAACTTTTTATAATCTTCTAGTGAATAATATTTATGTAAGGTCGTAATCATTTTGTACGGCGTTAAGACCTTCGCCATTTCAAACGTGCCGCAAGTAGCCATGTTTGCGGTCATGATTGGCACCCCGCGCCATTTTTTTGGAGAATGGTAGAAAGAAAACTCTCGCTCCAGATCAACTTCTTTTCTGGAAGTTAAAGTGCTGCGTTTTGGTCTTAATAAGACGTCTTTATAGTCTAGTTTTAACTCTTCTTCAATTCGCATATTTTTCTGGATTTGATTAAACTACCCAAAAGATTTTACACCCAATAGAACTAGCCGTCAAAGTATAGTTATTATTTTGTAGAAAAAAACTCCCGACCAAAGTCGGGAGTTTTTTAACTAATGCAACAAACCTGCGCGGTGGATCAGCAACAGGAATACGCCAAGCGGAATTATAAAGAGTGCCCAGCCTAGACCTAAGTCCACTGGAGAACCCCAGCTAAACCATGAACCCCAAGCTTTCCAAGGTAGCTCGCTATAATCTTTTGATTCGCGTTCGCTCATAAAATATGCTTTCGTTAATATTATCCAATCGACCTTTATAATGTTGGATAAGAGACGGCTCCTCGATTTGGGTTGAATTGTTCCTTTTTGTGCTCCGAGGGAAGCAAGGATTTAATTCGATTAACCAGATTATAGCAAACTTTAGTTAAAAGTACGATTTAAAAAATTGCTTGGATTTGCTACCATTCAAGCATGACTTATTAAACTTCATTTTATGAGAGCATTATGGTCCGGCGCACTTAGTTTTGGATTGGTTAACATCCCAGTTAAACTTTATAGCGCCACAAATGAGCACGAGTTAAAATTTAACTTGCTGCATAAAAAAGATTTGCAGCCAGTGCGCTACGCTCGAGTTTGCCGTTCTGATGGCCGCGAAATTCCTTACGAAGATATTGTTAAAGGTTATCAGTACGAAAAGGGTGATTACATTGTTCTAGATGATGAGGATTTTAAAAAAGCTAATGCCAGAAAAACTAAAACAATAGATATCGTCGATTTCACCGAAGAAACTGAAATAGATACAATTTTTTATCAAAAGCCTTACTATCTTGAACCAGAAAAAGGAGCCGAAAGACCGTATGCGCTTTTACGGGATGCGATTGCAAAATCCAAAAAAGTTGGCGTGGCAAAATTTGTTATCAGAAATAAGGAGCACTTGGCTGTAATTAAACCGATGAAAAATGTTTTGGTTTTAAACCAACTGCGTTTTGAAGATGAAATTCGCGACCCAGGCGATTTAAACATTCCAGGAGCGTCCACTGCAACTACGAAAAGTAAAAGCAAAAATAAACCTGCTTTAAAAGTAACGGCTCGCTCCGCCAAAGAATTAGATGTTGCCTTAGCATTGATTAATCATTTGACTGAAACTTTTAAACCTCAGGACTACCACGACACTTATACCGAGGAATTAAAAGAAATTATCGAAGAAAAAGCCAAAGGCAAACCAATTCATAAAAAAGGCGCTGCTCCTAAAAATACCAATGTTGCAGATTTAATGGCCGCGCTTCAAGCGAGCTTAGAAAAAGAAAAGCAACATGCTTAATTTATGTTAGAAAAATATAATAAAAAAAGAAAGTTTAATACCACTCCTGAACCAAAAGGCAAAAAATTGCCTGCCGGGAAAAGCAAGCCTTTAAGCTTTGTAGTTCAAGAGCATCACGCTTCACATTTACATTACGACTTTCGATTAGAGTTAGAAGGTGTTTTACTAAGCTGGGCCGTGCCGAAAGGCCCTTCTATGAATCCGGGCGACAAACGCTTAGCAATGATGGTTGAAGACCATCCAATTAGCTATGGCGGTTTTGAAGGAGACATCCCTAAAGGCAATTATGGCGCAGGACACGTTTCAATTTGGGACAAAGGCTTTTACAGTTCGGTCCAAACCGCTGAACGCAAACAAAGTGAGAAGCTAATTAAAGCTGGCTTACACAAAGGGCATATAACCTTTGTAATATTTGGAGAAAAACTCAAAGGAGAATTTGCTTTAATAAAAATTAAAGCCCAAAAATCAGCAAAAGAAAACGCTTGGCTATTAGTAAAAGCGGATGATCAATTTGCCGTTAACAACAGCTCCGCTACAAAAACACCTAAAGTAGCAGCTTCTGTTAAGGTACCGATGCCTCAAAGCGTTCAACCGATGCTCGCAAAACTAACCGACCAGCCTTTTGATGACAATGATTGGATTTACGAAAACAAATGGGATGGTTATCGGGCAATTGCCGAGATACAAGATAAAAAAGTACGATTATATTCTCGCAATGATAATACTTTTAATGCGCAGTTCTCTCCGGTCGTTAAAGAGTTAGAAAAATTAAAAGTTAACGCGATATTAGATGGAGAGGTTGTTGCTTTAGACAGTTCTGGCAAACCCAGTTTTCAATTATTACAAGATTATCAAATCAAAAAAAGCACCTTAGTATATTACGTTTTTGATCTTTTATATTTAGATGGAAAGGATTTGCGGGAGCTGCCCTTAATAAAACGAAAAGCGCTTTTAAAAAACTTGGTTCCTAAAAGTAAAGTATTAAAATTTTCCGAGCATACGATTGGCGAAGGTAAAAAACTTTTTGTTCTGGCGAAAAAAGCTCAGTTAGAAGGAATTATCGCGAAAAAAGCGGACAGCCCATACCGCAGCGGCAAAAGAAGCGCTGAATGGCTGAAGATAAAAACACATATGCGCCAAGAAGCAATTATTTGCGGGTATACTGCGCCGCGTGGTGGACGCAAAGGTTTTGGAGCATTAATTTTAGGTTTGCATCAAAAAAACAATTTGCGCTATATCGGGCATACTGGCGGTGGGTTTGATGATAAAGCAATCAAAGCGCTAAAAGCAAAAATGGATCTTTTAAAAATTTCTAAATCCCCCTTTAAAGTTCCGCCAAAGACCAATGCTCCCGCTACCTGGGTCAAGCCTGAATTGGTATGCGAAGTAGTTTTTCAAGAATGGACTGATCAAGGCACGATGCGCCAGCCAATTTTTTTAGGACTTCGCAAAGATAAGAATCAAGAAAGTGTTATCAAAGAACAAATTGAGCCCATAAAAAAAGTTTCGCCGAAAAACGAAAGACCTTCTGAATTCACACATTTGGATAAAATCTTTTGGCCAAAAGAAAAATATACCAAAGGAGACCTGATAAATTATTATCGAAAAATATCTCCGTATATTCTGCCCTATCTCAAAGATCGCCCAGAATCAATGAACCGACATCCGAATGGCATTGATGGCCAGAGTTTTTTCCAAAAAGATGTTGGACATTCACTGCCCAACTGGATTGAAACTGTAGAAGTCTTTTCTGAATCAAACCAGAAAAATATTAATTATTTAGTTTGCCAAGATCAAAAAACTCTTTTATATATGGCCAATCTCGGTTGTATTGAAATTAATCCTTGGAGTTCAAGACTAAAAAACCTTGAGAATCCGGACTATGCCGTAATCGACCTAGATCCGGGCGATATTTCTTTCGATAAAGTTATTGAAGCGGCGCAAACCATCCACAAAGTTTTGGAGAAAGCCGGGGCAGCCTCTTACTGCAAAACTTCCGGAGCAACAGGATTGCACATCTTTATTCCTTTGGCAGCAAAATACAATTACGATCAAACAAAACAATTTGCTGAAATTGTTGCCACAATTGTGCAAAAAAAATTACCTAAAACTACCAGCTTAGTACGCAGCCCGAGCAAACGAAAGAAACAAATATATTTAGATTTTTTGCAAAACCGCAAAGGCCAAACCTTAGCAGCGGCCTATAGCGTTAGGCCGCGACCGGGTGCGCCAGTGTCCACTCCTTTGGAATGGAAAGAGGTTAAAAAGGGCCTTGATCCTAAAAACTTTAACGTTAAAAACATTTTTGCGCGTTTAGCAAAAAAAGGTGATCTTTGGAAACCAGTCTTGGGTAAAGGAATTGATTTAAAAAAAGTTTTAAAAAATCTAGATCAATAATCTATCTAAAAAATTTATCTATTGGAATTGCCAAGCAAAAAAGCATTATCACTACCAAAGAAAGACCGAATACTTTTTTTGCCCAAGATTCTTCGCTGACTCCAGATCTGAAGCCTTTTAAAGAATACGCTAACCAAACGAGTCCAGATATCATAACTAAAACTAAATAAACCAACCCGGTATAATGGTAAAAAACTAGTAAACTGGCACTAACTAGGTAAGCTAATATATAAAATGGAATGTGTTTTTTTGCTGTGTTCGTACCTTTTTGGACTGACAAGACTGGCAACCCTGCGCTTCGATAATCCTCTACTCTATAAATTGAAATTGCGTAAAAATGTGGCATTTGCCAAAAACAGATCGTCAAAAATAATATTACAGCACCTAAATCAATTCGGTTCGATACCGCACAATAGCCGACCAGCGGTGGAATCGATCCGGAGACACTACCAATAATTGTACTGTAAACTGTATACCGCTTGGCGAAAGTGTAAATGAAAACATAAAAAATAAAACCAACTATTGCCAAACCAAAAGTTAAAAGATTGGTGTGTAGCGCTAAGATTAACATTCCTATCAGTTCTAAAATCGTTCCATAAATTAATGAACTCCGTCCAGAGATAACGCCGCTCACCAAAACTCGACGCTTAGTACGTTCCATTTTTGAATCAATCGAACGATCCAAGTAATTATTAAAAACGCAGCCACCACCAATAACAAAAGATATCCCAATTAAAGTTAAAAGAAAAAGTTTTGGATTTACCGGATACTTTGAAGCAAGTATAAATCCTGCTGCTGCGGTTAAAGCATTGCCGTAAATAATTCCCGGCTTTGCAAGGCGATAATAATTTTTTATTTTTTCTGAGTTCATATTGCTAATATTGTAACAAGAAGGGCGCTCTCGTGAAAGAGCGCCCTTTGTTGTACTGCCTACCTCAAGCCTTATCCGGCGCTTGAGGTAGAAGAACTGTGAACTTCGTACCCTTTCCGAGCACACTTTGTGCCTTGATATCGCCTTGAAGAATTTCCACAAAGCGTTGGGTAATGCTTAGTCCCAGCCCTGCGCCAGCTTCAGCGCGCATGTTCCTCCTATCGACTTGCCAAAACGGATCAAAAATTTTGGCAAGATTTTCCTTACTGATTCCGATTCCGGTATCGCTGACCTCAATCGATACCAACCCGTCCACACAACTGACCCTAAACCCAACGGAGCCATGCTCGGTGAACTTGAAAGCATTCTGCAGCAGATTGGTGATAACCTGCCGAAGTTTTTTCGTATCAGTCCAAACCTGGTAAGGCACCTCGGGCAGCTCCACCTCGAGACACACAGTGTACTTGCCAAGCAACGGATCAAACATTGCCAGGACTGTTTTGCAAAAAGTCACAAGCTCCACCTCTTCCCAGTCAGCTCGCTCCTGACCATTGTAGTCAAGAATCTGTCTGACCAGCTTCACTAAGTGGCTGGAGCTATCCTTTATCCGCACTAACGCGATCCGTTGCTCTTCGGTGACCGGCCCATAGTGCTGATCTTCGATCAAAGAACAAAAGCCGACGATGCTGTTCAAAGGCGTTCTGAGTTCGTGGGACATCATCGCCATGAAATCAGTTTTTTGCCGAGCCGCCTTTCTTGCAGCCTCCAAAGCAACTTTCCTTTCCAAGGAAAGATGCGCTTCGCCAAGGATTTTGATCACCTTTGGCAAAACAGCCGGGAAAACTAAGGCGATAGCCACTGCTGCCAGCATCGTCATTAGGTCTACCGTTATCGAAAGCCATTGCAGATTCCATTTGGAATTGGCGGAGATCAGGACAAAATGTATCCCTGCCCCAAATATAAACACACCAAAAGCCAAATAGATCCAGGCGAACAACAGCAGTTTGCGCGCCTTACAGACCAACACGAACAAGGTCATAGACATCGCTAAGCACGCCAGGCCAATCGCGATGTTCATTGTAACCACCTCTTCCGCAGAGGCCGTAGTAAATGCTGCATTGCAGCCTCCATTGTAGGAAGTGTCGATCAGTTTGGTAATTCTAGCACCTTTTTTATTTTCAATAAAATTGGTATGCTCAAAATATGCTATTTAAAACATTCGGTAAAAATCCAGCTGGCAAGCCGTTCAAGAATATTGAACCAACAGAAATGATGCTCGAAGACACTTCCTATCTTAGAATGCTTATCGAGTTTGCAAACAAATCCAAGCTAATTAAACCTTCGCGAGTACTTCCAGCTGAAAAAACCAACCTAATCGACCTGCCTGCCGAAAAACCAACAATCGTCTGGTTTGGTCATTCTTCTTATTTAATTAAGTATCAAGGGTTTACAATCATGGTAGACCCAGTTTTATTTGGGCCGGCTTCGCCCGTTTCATTTATTGGCAAACCATTTGCTACCAGCTATGTTTACCAGCCTGATGAAATTCCAAATATTGATCTATTGATTTTAACCCATGACCATTACGATCATTTAAGCTACAAAACAATTGGCCTTTTAAAAAATAAAATTAGTAAAATAATCACCCCGTCCGGAGTAGGCTCACATTTGCGTTATTGGGGTTTTAATAAAAAAATAATAACCGAATTAAGCTGGCAAGAAAGCACTATAATAGAGCCTCGCTTTAATCTTACCGCTGTGCCAGCCAGGCATTTTTCAGGAAGATTTCTAACCAGAAATAAAACACTGTGGTCCGCTTATGTTTTACAATTAGATCGGTTTAAAATTTTTATTGGCGGCGATTCCGGATATGACCAGCAATTTAAAAATGTTGGCAGCAAGTACGGACCATTTGATTTAGCTTTACTTGAATGCGGACAATACGGCAAAAACTGGCCATATATTCATATGTTTCCAGAGCAAACCGCACAAGCCGCTGCCGATCTTCAAACAAAAGTTTTAATCCCAGTGCACTGGGCAAAATTCATATTGTCTATTCATGCTTGGAATGAACCGCCTAAAAGATTAATTGCCGCGGCTGAAAAATTCAATTATAAAATTATCACACCGAAGATTGGTGCAGCGTTTATGTTGGAATCTGATCCGACTATAGATAAATGGTGGGACTTCGAATAAGCTTACGAACTTAGCAAATCAAATTTTTCACTCAAAACAGGAATTTCGACACTGACCCCAGGCTCAGCTTGGTGCATTATTGTTTTGAAAGCTTCAGACTGATCAAGTTCACTATGTACTAAAAATAACTTTTTTAAACCTTTTAATTTTCTAATGTACTCCAGTAAAAATGGCTGGTCGGCATGTGCGCTGAACTCGTCGATCGTTAATACTTTTGCTTTGACATCATAATAACGATCAAAGATTCTTACTGGAGTGATGCCATCTTGAATTTTCCTACCTAACGTATGCTCTGCTTGATACCCTGTTATTAAAATTGTATTTCTTGAATCAGAAATATTATTTTTTAGATGGTGCAGGATTCTACCGCCTTCCATCATTCCTGAGGAAGCAATAATCATTAAAGAGCCGATTTTGGTATTTAAGGCTTTTGATTCTTCTATCGAATGAATATAATTCAAATTTCTAAAACGTAAAATTTGTTCGTGCCTGCTGCCAAATTCTTTCCACGATTCTTGGTTAAAATCTTCAGAGTGTTTTAAAAACACTTCGCTAATATTCAATGCCAATGGACTGTCGACATACATTGGAATCCGTGGAATATCACCTTTATCAGTGAGGTCGTGTAATAAATATACTAGCTCTTGAACTCTGCCCAAAGCAAAAGCTGGAACAATAATTTTACTGCTGTTCTTTTCAGCTTCCACAACCAACGCTTTTAACTGCTCGGTAGCAACTGACAAGGGCTTATGCTCTCGGCCGCCGTATGTTGCTTCACTAATAAAATAATCAACATTTTCTTCGATCAACTCCGGGTCATGTAAAATTGGTGCACCGCTTTTACCAATGTCTCCCGTAAAACCAATTCCTTTGACCACCCCAGCTTCTTTAATTTCCAAATAAGTTATTGCCGAGCCCAGAATATGCCCAGCATCATAAAACTTAAAACGAATATTTTCGTTAAGCTGCTGCCACTTTTCAGTTAAACGAAAATAAGGAACAGGTTCAAAAAAGCTTAAAGCTCTTTCAACATCTTCTTTGGTATAAAAAGGAGGGAACACTTCTTGATTTTCAGGGGCATGCTCTGTGCGATATAGAAAGTCTTGAGCTTGAACCGCGGCACTGTCTAGTAAAATAAACTTTGCGATATCCATTGTTGCGGTAGTGCAATATATTTTTCCTTTAAAACCATCACGCACTAAAATCGGCAGCATCCCGCAATGATCCGTATGTGCGTGCGATAAAATAACAGCATCAATACTTGCTGGATCAAAGGGCAATTTTCGATTCAGTTGATTTGAAACGTCTCGCTTCCCTTGATACAAGCCGCAATCCAGCAAAACCCTAAAACCGTTGCTTTCAATTAAGTGCTTTGAACCAGTAACATTCTGCGCTGCGCCAAAAAAAGTAATATTCATGAATTAAGAATTTCTCTTACTATGTTCCAAAGTGTCTCCATGTCTGGAACCAGATCTAATAATTTTCTTCTTACTTGCTTTTCGAACTAGTTCGATCGCTTGATCTGGATCATCGACCAAATGGAATAATTTTAAATCATCTGCGCCAATCGCACGGTTTTTTTTATAGACTGTCTGTTCAATCCAACCAACCAAAGGACTCCAAAATTCTTTATTCATCAAAATGATAACAATTGGAGAAACTTTTTTAGTTTGAATCAAGGTAAGCATTTCGAAAAACTCATCCATTGTACCAAAGCCGCCCGGGAAAAATACATATACTTGAGAAGCGGAGGCCATCATTACTTTTCTAGTAAAAAAGTAATGGAATCCAATTGATTTGGTAACATAAGGGTTTGTGCGCTGTTCTTTTGGCAACTGAATGTTCAAGCCCAGGGATTTTCCACCGGCGGACATCGCTCCTTTATTAGCAGCCTGCATTATTCCCGGTCCGCCGCCTGTAATTACCGCAAAATCTTCCTTCGCTAACAAGAAACCTAGCCGTTCTGCTTGGGCATATAACCTAGGGTCAAAGCCCTTGCGAGCCGATCCAAAAATAGTAGCCGCTTTTTTGTATTGATGAATAAACTTATACCCATTTATAAATTCGTGCATTATTCGAATTAAACGCTGCGGAGAAAAACCACCCTTCGCAACGCTGGAAATATTCTTTAACTCCGTATTACTCCAAGCTCTCATTTTTTTTAGCATTTTTTATCTAATTAATCAGTGATCCACAAGTAATTATAACAAAAAATCGCATTATACACGATTATTTGTTATAATGTACTAAACAAAGAAGTCTTAAACGGATATAATGCGAAACAAAAAATTTAAAGTGTTAATAGTAGATGACGAAGAGTTACTGGTAGGAGTCTATCATCAGGGGTTAGAATTTGCCGGATACGAAGTAGAGAGCGCTAGTAACGGCTTAGAGGCAATAGAAAAAATTCAAAGAACCCATCCAGATATGATCTTGCTAGATTTATTGATGCCAGGAATGGATGGTTTTGGGGTTTTAAAAAATATCAAACAAAACAAAGAATTAAAAGAAATTCCGATTATCGTTCTTTCAAATCTTAGCGAAGATGCGAACAAATCTGAATCGATGCGCCTCGGGGCAGTTGATTTCGTTATCAAATCAGATATTTCTCCAAGCCAGCTAGTGGATAAGATCAAACTCCATTTAAAGCAATAAGAATTTAACTGTTAAATTTGTTCCTTCGCCAACTTTGCTTTCTAAAACTATTTCTCCACCATTATTTGTCACCAAAGTTTTTACGATAGATAAACCAAGGCCAGCTCCTTCGCTTGAGTGAGATTGGTCAGATTTATAAAAACTTTCAAAAATATGCGGCAAGTCTTTCTCGGAAATTCCAATGCCCGTATCCTTAAATTGTAAGACTGCATTATTTTTATCTTTC
This sequence comes from Candidatus Doudnabacteria bacterium, assembly GCA_028286905.1. Taxonomy (GTDB): domain Bacteria; phylum Patescibacteriota; class Doudnabacteria; order UBA920; family VMFF01; genus JAQBQP01. The sequence goes on along the minus strand of JAQBQP010000002.1, from coordinate 95,188 downwards.
GTTAAGCTAATCATTATTTTGCCACCGATTTTAGTATACTTAATGGCATTGTCGATTAAGTTTGAAATAACATGATCAATATGATTTTGATCAGCATGAATTATCGAAACTCGGGTGCTTTCTATTTGCATCTCAATTTTTTTCTTTTCGGCTAACGGTTTCATCCGGGAATACACCTCTTCTAAAAGAACAGCTAGGTCAAACTCCGTTTTATTTGAAGAAATTATAGAATTTTCGGCTTTCGACAAACTAAGCATCTGATTGCTTAAGTCTTTCATAACTTTTAATTCTTGCATTGCGCTGGCTAAAGTTCGCTTCGCTTGTTCAGAAAGAGTTTGGTCTTGACGGGTTAGCACTTCAATATCAGTCTGCATTACGGCTAAAGGCGTGCGCAATTCGTGTGACGCATTTGCGACAAACCTCTTTTGCGCTGCCATCGTTTTTTGCAATGGACGTAGGGTGTATCCGGCAAAGGTATAACTTGCTGCGGCGGAAACAACAAAAATTATTCCATCAATTATAAGTAGCGATAATAATAAGCTACTAGCAGCATCGTCCGCGAATTGATTGCGGATCTCTTCCCGAGAAAGTTCTTGATCTATATGTACTGGCTTTCGACGAACATTGGCATTAAAACTCGTGAATAAAGCCCCGCTGAACGAAGCCAATATTAAAACAATAAAACCAACGTACCAAGCGGTAAGTTTTATTCTTGCTCTAAAAAATGGGTCAGAGTGCCAAGCGGTAGCCGAGCCCTCGAACGGTCTGAAGGGTTTTCCCATAAGTTCCTAATTTTTTTCTTAAATTCTTAATATGCACGTCAACAACATTACTAAATGAATCAAAGGAATAATCCCAAGCACTCGATAAGATTTGATCTCTGCCTAAAACTTGCTTAGGATGTCGCATGCAATATTCTAAAACTGCATATTCGCGTAGCGTCAGTTCTAAAGCTTTATCATTAAGAAAAATTTGTTTTTGACTTGTTCTTAATGATAACGGTCCTACTACAATATTCTCATCAACAAGCACTGTTGGCCTGCGTAGCAACGCCCTGATCCTAGCAATCAGCTCCGCAAAGTCAAAGGGTTTTACCAAGTAGTCATCTGCTCCGCTGTCCAAACCAAGCACCTTGTCCTCTACAGTGTCCCTGGCCGTAAGCATTAAGATCGGAACGACAATATTTTGATCGCGCCAAGCGACACAGACCTGCGTACCGGTTTTCCCTGGAAGCATCAAGTCTAAAATAACCAGATCATACAAATCCTTATGCGCCTCTAAACGTTGTTGGCCCACCAGACCGTCCCCAACAATGTCTACCGAATAACCATCCGGCTCTAAACCGCGCTTAATTGATTCGGCCAACTTTTGATTATCTTCAATCAACAAAATTTTCATATGTCTTTATAATACTATTGTAGCATGAAGAACAGATGAAGCAGCATTGTCTGGATGTTTATACTTGCTATAATATAAGCATGCTTACGTTGTCCGTTTGGATCACTTTTATTGACCATTCCAAATATGTTTTGCTGTTTCTAGGCTGCCTGGTCGAAGGCCCTCTTTTGATGATGAGTAGCGGTTTTCTGTACCGTTTAGGGCAATTTCAACTTATTCCGTTGTATTTTACTCTAGTTAGTGGTGATTTTACTGCAGATTTGGGGATGTACGCTTTAGGCCGCTATGGCGGGCGCCCCTTAGTGGATAAATTTGGTAGATTTTTTCATATAACGCCTGAAATACTGGCTAAGATTGAAGATCGCTTCCACCGTTATCAAAATAAGATTCTTTTTATATCAAAAATTACAATGGGTTTCGGTTTCGCAGTGGCAACTCTGATTGTAGCCGGCATGATTCGGGTTCCTTTTAAGAAATATGCTATTCTTAACTTGTATGGCGGCTTTATCTGGACCGCTTTCTTACTCTCGATAGGATATTTTTTTGGAGACGTTTATACAAAATTTGTCGGTCCCTACAAAATAGTGTTTGTCATTTTTATCTTAGCTTTTGTCTTTATCGGAATGCGCTTACTAATTAAATACTTATCAAAAAAAGAAATTTAATGCTCTCAATTATCATCCCAACTTTGAATGAAGAAAAAATTTTAGAGAATACCCTGGGTTCTTTAAAAGAATTGGCCGATGTCGATTATGAGTTAATCGTTGCCGATGGGCTCAGCACTGACCAAACGATTGAGATTGCTAAAAAGCATGCTCATAAAGTAATTGTTCATGATGGAAAAACCAGACAGAAAATCGGTGAAGGTAAAAATTCTGGTGCAGAAGCGGCCTCAGGAGATTTATTACTTTTCTTAGATGCAGATATTACGATACCGGAAATAAATTCCTTTATTCCCAAAGCGCTAAAATTATTTGAGCAAAACTCAGATCTAATTGGTCTTACGGTTTTTTTAAGAGTGCATAAAGAAAACGCCACCTGGGCAGATAATTTTTTCTTTGCATTCATTAACCGGACAATTCAAATTTCCAACAACCTCTTGAAAACTGGCGCAGCAGCGGGCGAATTTCAAATGATTCGAACAGAAGCGTTTAAAAAAGTTAACGGCTACGATATTGGCATGGTTATTGGCGAAGACAATGACATGTTTGCAAAGCTCGCCAAAATTGGAACCGTTCGAAGCGAACCAAGCCTCCACGTCCTACACACTTCCCGAAGAGCGCATAAAATTGGTTGGCCAAAACTTTTATATTTGTGGGTGATTAACCTAATTTATGTTAAGGCTTTTAAAAAATCCTACAGCAAAGAATGGTCAGTGATCAGATAATATGAAAATATCCTTTGTAGTTCCAGCGTACAATGAAGAAGCTTACTTACCCAGATGTCTGGAAAGCATTTTAAGAGAAACACAAACCACTAGCCACCTTACTGAGATTATTGTTGTAAACAATGCCAGCACTGATACCACCCACTCTGTGGCTGAGTCTTATCAGGGCGTAAGAGTTATTCGCGAATCTCGCAAGGGACTGCTCTTTGCCCGTCAAGCCGGCTTCGATGCCTCTTCAGGCGAGTTAATTGCTAATGTGGATGCTGATTCAATATTAACTCCTGGATGGATTGACACAGTTTTGTCAGAGTTTGCAGCAAACAAAAAATTAGTTGCCCTAAGCGGACCCTTTATTTATTATGACCTTTCTCTATTAAACAATGTTTTAGTGCGATTTTATTACTACCTCGGCTATATCAGTTATATAAACAATAGATTTGTATTAAGGGTTGGCTCTTTGTTGCAAGGTGGAAATTATATCGTCCATCGTTCAGCGTTGGAAAAAATTAACGGCTACAATCTTTCGATAAATTTTTATGGAGAAGATACCGACATCGCCAGAAGATTACGTCCGATAGGCGGAGTAAAATTTACCTTTAAGCTTCCAATGTATTCTTCCGGACGCAGGTTAAAAAAAGAAGGCTTGCTAACAATGGGAATAAAATATCCGATCAATTATTTTTGGACAATTTTTTTCAAAAAACCTTTTCATACTAACTACGTCGACGTCAGACATGAAGCCACACCAATCTTTCGAACCAATGTTAGAAAGGTTTTTCTTGCTACTACTACAATGTGGACAGTTTGCGCTGCAATATTAATGATTCTTTTTGCCGGAGCTCTAAGCACCGCTACATTTCAAGAACTTAAACCTACCACGACCAGAGCGGCAACACATTCCTCCTTCAACATTTTCTCTATTCAAGACAATGACTAACCTCGCTCAAAAATATAAAGAGCTTTGGGCAGATAAAAACTACCGCCAATCAAGCATTTTTGGAATCTTTTTTTTATTACTTAGTTTATTGTTATATTATTTTGCAGCAAGTTATGCGACTACTAAACAAAGTAGTCCAAGCAGTGATTTAATTTTAGACAACCTGCCCGTTGTTAATGTTACGATTATTTTCGTCTGGGGCGCATTAATCTTAATTCTATTTAGCGTCGGACTGATATTTATTGAGCCGAAAAGAATTCCATTTGTTACGAAAAGCGTAGCTGTTTTTATACTAATTAGATCATTTTTCTTTAGTTTAACGCATTTGGGCTTACATCCTGACTATCTTTCCAGCTCAAAGATTATGGAAGAGTTTAGCTTTGGCGGGGATTTATTTTTTTCCGGACACACTGGCCTGCCATTTTTAATGGCTTTAATATATTGGGAAAATAAAAAACTACGCATTACCTTCTTGATTTCTTCGGTACTGCTTGGCGCAGCAGTCTTACTAGGCCACCTCCATTATTCAATTGATGTATTTGCCGCTTTTTTTATAACTTATTCAATTCACGAAATTAACAAACACCTCTTTGTTAAAGATTTAACTCTGCTCGATAAGTAAACACTCTTAACAAAACAAAGACCGCGAAAATTTCTTTTCACGGTCTTTTGTTTTAGAAAAACCTCTTCAACCGAGTCGGCTAAAGCACAGACAGGTGTTGGTACAGCAACAATCCAAGCGCTCCCCCAGTCTCACTGAGATGAGCGACTGCTTTCTTAACATATTCTCGTACCTGGCTCGCAGGTCTTTGAATCAGCTCCGCGATCTCGTCTTCGCTTTTTGCCGATTTTCCCTGGATCCCGTAATAATATCGAAGCGCTTTCCGCTCCGCAGGCATCATCGGCGTACGAGAAATCGCATTGTCTACCTGCTTCAGTGGCGGCCACCTCGGAGGATTAAGCCGAATCTGTTCCGCGGCATGTTGCAGCGCACTGATCAGAAATTCCTGATAGTTTTTCGGTGTCGCGATACCGCCTTCGATAACTGCATGTACGTATGGCCCTGTGATCCGGTCTGAGGAAAATTCCAACCCATAATTGGCTTGGAACACTGCACTCAACAGACTGAGATAGCCCGGCGGATACGGCGGATCGTACACCAACGTCTTCAACATTCCGGCGCCGGTTAAAACTTCGTCACCATCCGGAACCAAATACCTCAGAAGCATCAGCCTACGAAATTGCCAGGGTACCAACGGCGAAACATGATCGGCAGCACCAATCGTAGCCGCATATTCCCCGAACACTCGCGCATAGCTCAGTTCCGCCGTTCTAGGGCGATTTGGAAAGTGTTTCTGGCTACCGAACTCGTCAGCTAGATGCTCTCGCACCGCCGTTATCGAGACCTTTTTTAGCCCAGGTAATTCTGCCAAAATTTTACGAATCTCTTTGACTGATAACCCTAAGCCGTACAACCATTCCACAGACGCTCCGAGTTCCTGATTATTCATTTTCGCTCCCCGCGAAAAGGTTTTTATTATTGATCCCCCTGCCTATTCTAATTAGGCAGAGTAACAGAAAACCTACTGCCGGTCAATTATTTACCTGTTGATGGAACAGTGTTAGCAGGGCGAATATCTACTGATGCTGCGTTAATACTGCCGTCTGAATTTGCGGCACCGGTAATGGTTACCTGGTCGCCTACTGCCAAATCGGAAACTGCACCGGTTACGCTTTTACCAACCTTAGTAGTACCAGAAACAAAAATTATTTTTGAACCACCGCCAGTTGTGGAAACGGTTATACTTTTATCATCTTTGCTAATTATATTTCCTGCTGTAAACCCTGAGCCAGCGGCCCCACCTGTTCCGGTTCTGCGCCCCGCAAAGCCCATTGCTCCACCAGCTCCAGCATTACCAGCCATCCCACCACCGCGAAGATTTTGAGTTAGCAACTGTTTTTGAGCAGTGCTTAAGCTAGCCAGAGATTTTGCAGACAAGGCATGTGCAGATCCATATTTCATCCCGCCAAAAAAACCAATTGCTGCAATTACTAAAACTGTTACTACACTTAAACCAATATTTTTATTAGTCATACTTATTATTTTAATTATTATTCGTAACGCAAAGCCTCAATTGGATTTAATCCCGCCGCTCGACTTGCTGGATAATAGCCAAATACTATTCCGATCCCCGCGGAAACTCCGAACGCTAAAAGCACGGAACCCAAAGAGACCTTAGTTGCTATTGATGCAAAGTGCGAAACTGCTAAAGAAATTAACCAACCTAACAACACTCCAAGTACGCCTCCCAAGAAAGTTAGAACTACTGCCTCAGCTAAAAACTGCAAGGAAATATCTTTTTTTTGCGCACCAATTGCTTTGCGCAAGCCAATTTCACGAGTGCGTTCCGTTACTGTTGTTAGCATCATGTTCATAATTCCGATTCCGCCAACTAACAAAGATATCCCTGCGATTGACGCCAGCAGCATTGTGAAAATTCCGGTAACGCTGGAGGCGGTAGCAACAATGTCTGCCTGATTTAAAACGCTAAAGTCGGCAGCGGCCGGATCAGAAATTTTATGTCTTTGCAGCAATAAGTCAGTAATTTGCTGCTGAATATCTGCCATCGAATTGGCGTCCTGCGCTTCAACGCTTATGGTCGAGACGCTATCACTGCCTGCTAGAAACCTTTGTGCTGTTTGCAAAGGAATATAAATGGCATCATCAGCATTTGAAAAGCCACTACCCCCTTTTGCAACAGTCATACCGATTACTTTGAATTCCAAATTATTAATTCTAATTGTTTGTCCAACCGGGTTAGCGTCTACACCAAACAAGTCATCGCGAGTAGTTGGCCCGATTACTGCCACTTTAGCTAAGCTTTGTAATTGAGATGTTGCAAAAAACGCCCCTTGGTCGACCTGAACATTTCGAACTTCCAAATAATCTGGAGTGGTACCCGTTACCTGAGTATTAGTATTTGTACCTTTAGCAGTGACCTGATATCTTCGAGATTGCTCTGGTGCAATTGCTTTAATACCTGTAACGGTGGATTTTATCGCGTCAGCATCAAGCTGGGTTAAGTTCGTTGCTGAGCCACGCCCGGCGCTTATATTTGCTCCCGGCCCCTTCTGCACGCCCGGCGTTACCAAAATTAAGTTTGAGCCAATTGATTGAATGCTAGACTGAACAGAATTTTGTGCGCCTTGCCCAATTGAAACCATAGCAATAACTGAACCGATCCCAATTACAATTCCAAGCATTGTTAATCCGGAGCGAACTTTGTTTGCTGTTACTGCTGCAAATGTTTCTTGAAATAGATCGTTTATTTTCATAATGTTTTACCTTAACGAATCCGTTCATCTTTTAAAATTAAACCATCTCGGATATGAATAATTCGTTGGGCATATTTGGCAACTTCCGGTTCATGTGTAATTAAAACAATGGTTGAGCCTTGTTCGCTTAGTGATTGAAATGTTGCTAAGACTATTTCTCCGGTTTTGGTGTCCAAATTTCCAGTCGGTTCATCCGCCAAAATTAAACTTGGATTATTTACTAAAGCTCGTGCTATCGCGACACGTTGCATCTGTCCTCCAGAAAGCTGGTTCGATAAATGATTGAATCTAGACTCATCCATACCAGCTCGGACCAAGGCTTCTTTAGCGATCACTTCCCTTTTTTCCTTTGGTACTTCGGCATAAACTAGCGGCAAGGCAACATTTCTTAATACAGTGGCACGCGGCAACAAATTAAAAGCTTGAAAAACAAAACCAATTTTCTCTTTTCTAATTTCGGCAAGCTCGTAATCGCTAAGCTTCGAAACATCTTTACCGTCCAAAAAATAGCTACCAGTAGTGGGAGTGTCTAACGCTCCTAAAATATGCATCAAGGTGGACTTACCACTTCCGGACGGACCCATTATTGCAACGAATTCACCTGTTTCGATCTTAAAAGAAATTCCCTTCAAAACCACAGTAGTGTCGTCACCATTGATATAAGTTTTAGTTAAGTTGTTGCATTCGATCATTTGCCAAAGCCTCCGGTTGCTGCGCCGGTGGTTCTTCGTGCGCCCGTTGCCCCACTCCCGCCTAAACTTTGTAAAATATTACCTGAGGAAGCGGCAGGTTTTGCAGTACTGCTTGATGCACTAATCGTTTGGGTAATTACTTGATCGCCTTCTTTAATATCTCCGGAAATTTCGGTGTCCGTGTCGCTGGAAATACCTACTGTTACTGAATGTTGTTCGGGACCGCCGTTAACTAACGTTTCCACGTAAGCTGTGTCTCCACTGCCTTTTACAGCAGCAGAAGGGACGGTCAAGACGTCTTGTTTAACATCAGTGATAATTGCAGCGGAAACGCTCATTCCTGGTTTTACTCGGTCATCTTGAGTGTCAAATAAAATTTTCATGCTAAAATTTACAACGTTTTGAGTTACGGTTCCAAGCGAATCAACTTCACCAACATCGCCGGTAATTGTTAAGCCGTCAACTGCGGGGAAAGTTAAAGTAGCTTTTTGTCCAATCTTCACTTTAGCAACATCAACTTCATTCAAAGTAACTTGTGCAATTTTCTGTTTTGTTATCACCGTTGCCGCGGCAGTGGCGTTGCTTGCTTGGTCTCCTTTTTGAATTGTAAGTTTTGCAATAATACCGTCAAAAGGAGCCGTAACTAAAGTATTTTGATAAGCGGTATTGGCATTTGCCAACTGAACCTTTGCTGATTCAATTTGAGATTGAGCTGCTAATAGATCTGGTTGAGTTGCAGGCGCAACTTTAGCATCAAAATTAATCTGCGCTTGAGCTAAGTTATTTTGAGCCGATTGAATTGCATTATTTGCCTGAGTAGTTGCTTGAATCTGAGTTTGCAACGCAGCTTGATACGAATTGTAAGCGTTCAAATAGCTAGATGATTGGGTGTTTGGTAAATCGATTGTCCAATAGTCACTGCCTGATAAAGTACCGGTGGTGCTAATGGTAAAATACAATCCCCGAGTTCCTAATGGTGCGGGCACTCCACGATTTAAAAATCCATTTGAGCCATCGGAAGCAGAAGAAACATTATAATAAATACCTCCGCCTGTGCTAGAGAAGTTTATTTTATATTCGATTGGATCCGTACTGGTATAGGTGCCGCTTACCGTAAAAGTAGCAGTGCTGGTGTTACCTACTCCGGGCAAAGCAGTTAGACCGGCGTTGAACATTGCCGACTGGGCATTCGCTACATTAACTTTTTGCTGAGATACGCTAGTATCATAAGAGTTTTTGGCATTGTCCACGGCTTGCTGCGCTGACTGTAATGAAAGCTTTGCAGTTGCTAAATCCGTATTCGTAGCGCCAGCAATAACTTTATCGTAATTTGCCTGGGCTTGCATCAAAGTAACCTTTGCCTGGTTAATCTGATTAACTGCGCTTTGAGCATCAACCGTAGCAATTACTTGACCAGCTTTAACCTGATCACCTTGATGCACTCTTACCGAGGTAACTGTGCCGGACCCCTGGGGCTTAACATCGACTTGATCTGAAACCGCGACTTGCCCGGTTCCAGTTACTGAAGAAGTTATTGTTCCGGTCTGAACCGCTGCGGTAACATAACGAACAGGAGTCAGCTTCGCCGAAGTTTTATTATAATAATAGCCTCCGCCAATCACTATAATTGCGATTACTGCCCAAACACTTTTTTTACGTAATAGTAATTTAATTTTTTCCATAAAAGTCTCTAATTATTTCAGCATCAATTGTTCCATCATTTTTTGGCGAGCCGACAACTACCAAACGATCATCTATTTTGACATCGGTAATTGTAATTGTATCCGATCCTCTTTTTAACAAGGTTTGCGGTGTGATGTTCAAGATTTTTTCCACACCATTCGGATCTTTCATTATAATTGCACCGTTTTCAACCTTCGCGACGATTCCTGTAATTCCATGTCCGTTGACCAAATCCCTACCTTGAAAATTATCGATCATGCTAATACTTGGTCCACCAAAAGTCTTGTGATAATTTTCACCCCAGCGATAAGAAAAATTAGCTTTGCGAAAACCGATATACATACCTAATTGAAAAACCAAAAGCAAAATTATTATCGTACCTAATCCGATCAGAATTCTCCAAAAATGCTTACCTTCAAAATTAAATTTCATACTTTATGAAAACCTTTCCATTCTTAAAGATTACTTTCAAGGCAAAAACCAGGCCTGCTAAAACCGCTAAGAATTGAACTACGCTTAAAACCGGCAATTCTTCCATTAAACCAACACTAAAATCTTGCCAATAATTTAAAATGTTTCTAAAATCATAGAACATTAGGTTGAATTGTTGACCGAATCCAGAATTGATTATGTCTGTTCGGGTCATTTGCCACGTAGGCACCGCTAGGATCAATAAACCAAAAAAAGACAAAACTGAAACAAATAGACGAATACGGGCAGCCTTTAACTGGCGCTCGTGTTCAATCCGGTACAAAACTTGTTCTACTAATTCTTCTCTCATACATATCTATACGAAAAAAGGATGCACCTGGGTGCATCCTAACACTAAGCAATTAAATATTTATTAACGAATTAGCTTTTTTAAGCTTATTAAAGCTCTGCGGTGCTGACTTTTAATCGTATCGATTGGCACTTTTAAAGCTTCTGAAATCTCTCGCAAATTTAATCCTTGTTCGTAATATAGGGCTAAAATATTTTTGTATTTATTTGGCAAGCTGCTTTTTGCCTTATTTATCAACCCTTGCAAGCTGGCTGTTTCTGCTAATTCTAATGGTGAGGCTAGCGGCGAGATTAAATTATCTACAAGTGGATTACTGCCATCAGCGAGTTCAAATGCGCTAAATGGCAAAGCTTTTTTCTTCTTTAAAATATCTAAACAGGTATTTTTAGTTACTTCTAATAGCCAAGCTTTAAAATTTTTATCAGGATCAACTTTTTTAATATTTCGCCAAACTTTAACAAAAACCTCTTGAACCGCGTCTTCAGCATCGATCTGAGTTTTTAAATATTGCAAAGATAGTCTGTATGAATCAGCAATATAGCGTTTTACAAGTAATTCAAGTGCAAGCTGATTTTCTTTTTGTGCTTCTAAAATCAACTGCGGGTCAGCTGTATTTTCTGAAATTAAATTCGATTGGTTTATTTTCATAACTTAAAAGCATTATAGCATGGCCCAACCAAAAATAACGGATTCTCAAATGCCAGACGAAAATTGTAGTATACTACTATTAAATGAAATCAATCAGAGAATTATTAGCAGAAGACGATCTTAAAAAACTAGCCTCGCGGTCAAACTTTAGATATGGTCAGGAAATTGCTAAAAATGATGCGATTAAAATTAAAAAGTCTAACACTTTCAACCTTATAGTAGAAATAAAACCCTTTGGACAGCGCCAAATCGATACGGAGCTACACTCAACAACCAAGGGATTGCGATGGAAATGTAGCTGTACTGCAAAGAAAAATTTCTTTTGCGAACATTGCGTCGCGGTTGGATTATATCTAAACACTCCCGCGCAGCGAAGCGAATAAATAATTAAGCTTTTGGTTGAAGTGCTCGCAATTTTATTGGAGCTAATATTTATTCTTACTCAGTTCCAAAAAAGTTTACATTCTATTGAATAACTGTAATCTTGCTTTCACAACATCCTGCACCGACTGAACTACTCCAGGGAAAATCTTTGAAGGGGCCAATTCATCAGGGTGCGCCAAAAGCGCCGCATCCAAGCCTTTGCGCCATGCAATACGAATTTCAGTATTAATATGAATAATTGTAATTCCTGCTTGAATTGCTTTTTGCATATCTTCATCGTTAGTACCAGAAGCGCCGTGTAAGGTTAAATACAAGCCAGTTGCAGACTTAATTGATTCAATAACATCCAAGTGCAAGCGCTTTTTAACCTCTCCAGAAACCATACTAGCAAGCAAACCGTGCATGTTTCCAACCGCTGGCGCCAAAACATCCACACCAGTTTCTTTAACAAAACGCGCTGCTTCTTCTGGAGTACTAAGTCCAATATTTTCAGGAGCCTTCTCGTGAATCTCCGAACCAGTGCCGATATTACCAATTTCCCCTTCTATAATGATAGAAGGGTTTATTTTTTTTAATTCGATAACGGCGTTTGCAGTATCTTTTATATTTTCTTCAAAAGGTAAATCCGAGCGATCATAAACTATTGAATCAAAACCAGCTTTAGCAGCGGCAATCGCTGACTCCAAAGAATGAGTGTGGTCTGCATTAATAAAAATCTCTTGGGAATATCCTTCTCGAATAGATTTTACCAACGCAGCAGCTTCATTTAATCCTACAAAAGCCCTCTCTCCCTCAGACAGCCCGATTATAACGGGTACTTTTAACTCGCGCGCAGCGTTTGCAATGCCCTTCAATCCTGCCAGATCCGAAATATTGAAGTGTCCGATTGCAACTTTATCTTGTTGGGCTTTTTCCAAAGCTTCTTTTAAGTTCATGATATTTATTATTAGTTATGCATTAAGTATAAGACATTAGCCAAAAAAGTGCTATAATATTCACAAGAGCAGTAAAATAACTTGAAACAAAAACAAATGAAATTATCGATAATAATCCCCGCTTATAACGAGGAGCATCGAATTGAAGCGACATTGCTAGATATCGATAAATATCTAAGCAAGCAGTCCTACGATTATGAGATCATAGTTGTGGTTAACAATAGTCATGACAAAACCTACGCTATTGTAAAGAATTTAGAATCTACCAAAATCAAAAAAGCTTTTGCAATGAACCTCCCAGAAGGAGGCAAGGGCAATGCTGTTAAGCGTGGTATCCTTGAAAAAGCATCGGGAGATGTTGTGATGTTTATGGACGCCGATAACGCTACCCCAATTGAAGAAATCCAGAAACTCTTACCATTCTTAGATCAAGGTTATGATGTTGTAATCGGTTCAAGATACACTGAGCCTAATTTGGTTAAACAGCACCAGCCCTTTTACAGAATCGTTTTAAGCAGATTAAGTAACATCCTTATTCAGCTTCTTGCTGTTCCCGGGATCAAAGATACTCAACTGGGTTTTAAAGTATTCAGCAAAAAGGCTGCTGATGATATTTTTTCAAAGGTATCAATTCTTCGCTGGGGTTTTGACATGGAAGTCTTAACTATTGCTTTGGCACATAATTACAAAATTAAAGAGATTGGCGTTTCTTGGACTGAAAACGGTGGCGGACATGTTCCGCTTAAGGCTTACATCGAATCTTTAATTGATCTCTTGCGAATTAAGCTTAATAGCATGAGTGGCAAATATAACGAAAATCAAGTGGCTGCGCCAACTGGAATATTAACAGTTAGAGATTATGACCTTGCTGCACTTGCCGGGTTTATAACAGGAATATTTTTAATCCCTACTTTTTTAAACATCGGATCACATAGCAAGGTAATTCTTATCGCGCTTCCGTTTGTTTTTGCAATCTGTTTGGTATTTGGCGTTTGGTTAGGAAAATTTCTATCGCGCTGGATCCCGATTATGCTTCAGCTTAGCAAGTTTGCTGCAATTGGAATTTTAAACACAGCGATCAATTTTGGAATTTTAAACCTTGCGAGTATTTTTACCGGAGTAACTTCTGGATTAGCGGTTGGTGGGTATAATGTGCCTAGCACAATAGTAGCTGCTTCGAACAGTTATTTTTGGAATAAGTATTGGGTTTTCAAAAAAGCTGAAGATAAAGGTGCACTTCATGATATTCCAAAGTTCATTGCCGTCACTGTAGTGGGGCTGCTGCTTAATAGTGCAATATTAGTTTTATTTACATCAATGCTAGCGCCGCAATTTGGACTTAATAGAGGCGCCTGGCTAAACTTAGGCAAAGCAATTGCGACGCTGCTCGGAATTGTTATCGACTTCCTGGGATACAAATTTATTGTTTTCGCAACAAAGTCCCGGAAAGCTTAGAGGTTCTGTCTACATTAAACCCGCTGCCCTGCGGGTTTAAAATTGTCGGCACAGCCAAAGCTTTACCATTTTTATCAACCATCTGAACACTCTTTGCTCCAGATTCTAAAATAGAAGCCTTTTTGCCGTCTTTTATAACAAAGCCGTTGGAAAAGGTAACTGTCTTAAAATTATCTAACGGCATCAAATCATAGCTGCCATCACTAGGCATTTCCTCCACCCATTCTGCCGATGACACTAAAGATTTATAGCTGACAACCTTTGTATAGGATTGCCCGCTGCTATTATTTACTAAATAAATTTTCCATTTTGTCGAAGCTATTTGTTGAATGCTGGCACTAATTGAATCGCCGGCTTTAACTGGCAAAGGTAACACCTTTGAATAATTCGGCAGCAGTTCGTACCAAACGCTATATCTTGTAGCTCCCATTCCAGTAATTGCCATGGTACCAGCTTGAATTAAATCGTTACTGTCCACCCCTCCAATCCCTACCCAAGCGGCGTCTGTTTTAACTTTTTTGCTTTTACCAACTTTTGGCACAATCCAAGTGCCCTGCACAGAAGTAAATTTTCCTGCTTGGGCTACATACCCTGCCCAATTTAAGGAAGTTGCTTGTCCGACTGCGTTTTGATTAAAAGAAAAAGGAGTCGCTCCAACTAAACTGACTTTAAATCCAAAGAATAAAAAGATTGCGAGACTTAACCCAGAAAACAATTTTAATTTCATAAATTCTCCTTCCATTGCTTATACTTTTGGCAGGTGAATATTAAATTAAAAACTGTTATAATTCTCTTATAATTAAAAAAGATCCATGAACGTTCATCCTATTTTCGTTCACTTTCCAATTGCCCTCTTAAGCACATACGGCATATTAGAATTAATTCGTTTTAAAAAAATCACCTCTCAGGCCTATTGGTTCTACATCAAAGCAACTTTGGTGATACTTGGCACTCTTGCGGCCTACGTCGCAGCTGAATTCGGAGACATTGCAAAAGGTCTGATTGTAAATAGCGGCAACCGAACCTTAATTTCAAATCATGAAAACTGGGCACAAAATAGCATAATAATTTTTACAATTATTGCAGTCTGTTACGCTATTGAATGGCTAAACAAAGCTACTCTCACAAATTTTAAGAGTCCAACCATAATAAGAATATGGAATTGGCTAACAAAAATTCAGCATTGGATAATAGATACCCCAGTAGTAATTATTTTGGCGATTGCAGGAGTAATCGCAATAACAATCACCGGTTCATTGGGCGGAACGATTGTCTACGGTAAAGGCAACGATCCAATTACTGATTGGATCGTAAGCTTAATTCTAAAATAGGCGTTAATTATTGAATCGCCAAACGATCCAACAATTGTACTTTTTGGACAAAATACCAATTGCTTTAGTTGCTAAGTCTGTTAGGTTTTATTTATGAGAATACAACAGATCACCACTTGGCAAGATGCAAAAGCAAACAATCAGTACCCACAATTAAAAGAGAATATTAATGTAGATGTCGCAATTGTTGGGGGCGGTATCACAGGCATTACATCGGCTTATATGTTGGCCAAGGCCGGTAAAAAAGTTGCTTTAGTAGAATCAAAGAAATACTTAGCATCAGACACCACCCTGTTTACTACGGCTTTTATTACAAAAGTTATCGATACCGGGTTAAGCGATTTGATAAAAATGTTTGGAGAAAAAAATACCAAACTGATTTGGGAATCAGGCCAGCAAGCAATTGACCAAATTGAACAAATAGTAAAAGCTGAAAAAATCGATTGCGATTTTAAAAGAGTTTCTTACTTTACCTATGCCAATGAAGATAGCCAATTTCAGTCCTTGGAAGAAGAGCAAGCTGCGGCTAAAAAAGTGGATCAAGAAGTTACTTTGAAAAAGAAGAATAGTTTCAAGTTTAAAAATGCTGGCTACCTCGAAGTCAAAAACCAAGCAAAATTCAATCCAATTAAATACGTTGAGACTCTAGCGGAAAAGGCAGTTGCAAACGGCGTGCAAATTTTTACTAGCACCGAAGTAACTGCGATCTCTGGCCACAAATCAGTCCGCATCAAAACTAAAAATTATGAAATCAAAGCCAATCAGGTTATTATTGCTACCTATAAACCAATTAAGGTTTTAAAAACTTTTGCGAAAAAAGGAATGTATCAAAGTTATGTCTTTGAAGTAAAACTCCCTCAAAATTTGATTCTTGAAGGTCTATATGTAGATCTTGAAAATCCTTACCACTATTTTAGAATCGACAAAGAAAAGGGATTTGATCGAATGATTATCGGCGGAGAAGACCATCGTGAAGAAGCAAAAATGAGTGCCACAAAAAACTTTAAAGCGCTAGAGGCCTATTTAAAAAACTTAATCGCTGTTGATTACCAAATAACACGCAAATGGACCGGACCAATCCTGGAACCGAGCGATGGTATTGCGCTAATTGGAGAAAGTAAGCCAAACCAATTCGTTGCAACAGCTTTTTCGGGAAATGGCATGACTTACTCTACTATTGCTGGGATGATTTTCCGAGATGCAATTACTGGCAAAAAGAATCCATGGAGCAAACTCTACGACCCAACCCGAAAAATGAAACTAAAAGCTTTCGGGCGGAAAGCCTTAGATTATGGCGAAGAATTTTACCAAGGCTACGTTAAAAACAATTTGAAATATTAGAGGATGCTACTTAGCAGAACACTTTACACATTTACAGCCAATTGGTTTAATGAAACCATTAAAAAATTCCTTGCCGTAATCATATGTCAGCTCTTCTCCTGCTTTTATTTTTCTTCGGGCAATAATCATAATCTTACCCTTCTTTATCCATGCTTCACAATTTGGCAAACAAGAATGGTTTAAATACCTGGCAATATTCTTTCTACTGCTGCCATCAATTGTAACGCGTTTATTTAATTCAAATAAATACATTCCTAAGCGCTTGTCCGCTTCGGCATTAGATATTCTCTCGCCGATATATTCAATTACAAAATCACCTTTGTTAATTTCGCTTTTAGTATAAATTCCTAAACCGGTTTTAGAACGCTTTACCGTGATAACCGGAGATTCTTTGAGTTTGGTCTTTTCCATTAGTCCATTTTAGACTATCTATCCTGAAGTTACAATTTTTGGTATGATTACCTAGTTAATATTAAAGAATTTCATGCGAATACTATTCTCTTACTTAAAGCATTACTGGAAACTTTTAATCCTGGCGTTATTCTTAGCGACCATAAACCAAGTATTTTCCTTGCTTGATCCTTACATTTTTAGAAAAATCTTAGACCAATATGTCACTAAGTTTGACCAATTCACTCCAGCGCAGTTTTTTCATGGTGTAATTATATTGCTTGGCGCGGCCATTGGAGTAGCTTTTGTTTCTAGAGTTGCAAAAAACTTTCAAGATTATTACACCAATACGATTACCCAAAGATTGGGCGCAGAAATTTACACCGATGGTTTGGCCCATTCGCTGGAATTACCCTACCAAGTTTTTGAAGACCAGCGTAGTGGAGAAACATTGGGCAAATTACAAAAGGTTCGCTTAGATGTCCAAACAATAATTACTGCGGGCATAAGTGTGTTATTTATTAGTTTGGTGGGTTTTACCTTCGTCGGCATTTATGCAGTTCGAATAAACGGCTATGTGGCTTTGGCATATCTATTAACAATTCCTATTATTGGTGGATTAAGCTATCTTCTTAGCAAAAAAATTAAAAAAATTCAGCAGCGAATCGTTTCCGAAACGAATGCCTTATCTGGTTCGACTACCGAATCTTTAAGAAACATTGAGCTGGTTAAAAGTTTAGGACTAGCTGACCAAGAAATTACTCGATTAAATGGCACTACTAAAAAGATTTTGGAATTAGAATTACAAAAAGTAAAATATTTACGCAGCCTTAGCTTTATTCAAGGTACAGTCGTAAATTTAACAAGAACGATCATTTTGTTCTTAATGTTATATTTAATTTTTGCTAAGAGAATCACATTTGGACAGTTCTTCTCTTTATATATTTATTCATTTACAATTTTTGCTCCCCTACAAGAGCTTGGCAACTTAATAAACACCTATCGAGAATCAGAAGTATCCTTAGATAATTTCAAAAAAATCTTGGATACTCCAAAAGAATTAACTCCAGAAAACCCTGTAGAAATTGGGGAAGTGAAAGATTTAGAGTTCAAGGATGTTACTTTCAAACACTTAACAGCAAACACTAACGCCTTAAGCGATGTTTCTTTTAAGACAAAAATCGGCGAGACAATCGCTTTTGTCGGACCCTCGGGATCTGGCAAAACTACTTTAGTAAAGCTCTTGGTTGGGTTGTACCAACCTTTAGCAGGCGCAGTTTTATATAACCATCACCCTGGCAATGCCATTGATTTAAATAAACTTCGGGTTCAGATTGGATTAGTTACTCAAGATGCTCAGCTATTTGCCGGAACAATTCGTGAAAATTTATTGTTTGCAAACCCTAAGGCTACCGACGCCGAAGTGCATGATGTCTTGCACAAAGCCGCAGCCGACAGCTTACTGGCCCGAGCTGATAAAGGCCTAGATACAGTTATAGGCGAAGGCGGGGTTAAAGTTTCTGGCGGCGAGAAACAACGCTTGTCTATTGCCCGAGCGTTATTGCGCCACCCAAATATTTTGGTATTCGACGAAGCAACCTCTGCCCTAGATTCAATCACCGAAGAAGAAATCAGCAAAACCATCCGCGATGTTTCTACCACCAAAGAACATATGACCGTTTTAATTGCACACCGACTTTCAACCATAATGCATGCCGATCGAATTTTTGTTTTAGAAAAAGGCCAAATCGTTGAATCTGGAAAACACCAAGAGTTGTTAGATCAAAAAGGCTTGTACTATGCGATGTGGAGACAACAAATCGGTGAAAGATAAGATTTTAAAAACCATTGAAGAAATTGAAAAAACCGAAAGGGTTTGGCAACAAAACGAAGATTGGGAGACGGCTAACATTAGCCATGACTGGGGTTTAAAAACTAAGTTTGCTTCAATCCCTCGCTCAACTGGAAAATTTTTATCTGAACTCATTTTAGAACTTAAGCCTAAAACGATATTTGAAGTGGGCAGTTCAGTTGGCTATTCAACTTTATGGATGGCGTTAGCGGCGGAACAATTTGATGCAAAAATTTTTGCCACAGAAATAAATACCGCTCGGATTGAAATGGCAAAAATTAATTTCAAAAGCGCTGCGGTAGAAAATTTTGTGACCTTATTAGATTACGATGCAAAAGTTGTTTTACAAGAATGGAACAGCTTATCTTTCAATGAATCCAAGCAAATTGATTTCGTTTTTTTGGACGCATTTAAAAGGGATTACGTTGAATATTTAGATCTACTCTACCCGCTTTTAAAATCAGGCGGGGTTATTGTGATTGATAATATTAACACCCATGCGAATTTATTAAAGAATTTTTTTGAGAAAATCGAAACAAACCAGCAATTTAGCTTTGAAAAACTAGATAAAGACAATGGCATAATGCTTTTAACAAAAATCAGTCAATTCGACTAAATATTTTTGTTCAGGATATACATTTCGCCAAAATATTAAAACCGATACCTTTAACTTACATAAATAACTAAGTATGTAAGTGAAAGGATCATATGTCTAAAAAAATTCATTCCAAAGTCCTGGCCGGATTATTGGCAATTGCGATGGTAATTTTTATCGCTCCGGCAACACATGCAGCTGTTGGAGACTTAACCTTAACTGGCACTCCCGTTCAAGGAAACGGTACTTTTGGCCTATCTGGCTCATGCTCAACAGCAGGAAACGTTACTTTTTCTTTGCTGAATAGCAATTCTGTTTCAACACCGTTGAGCACAAATGCTAGTACCGCAAATTCC
This sequence comes from Candidatus Doudnabacteria bacterium, assembly GCA_028286905.1. GTDB lineage: Bacteria > Patescibacteriota > Doudnabacteria > UBA920 > VMFF01 > JAQBQP01. The sequence goes on along the minus strand of JAQBQP010000002.1, from coordinate 75,687 downwards.
AATAATACTTTTAGCACTAATTTAAGCATTCCAAATTCATACGCTACTGGCCCTACAACATTAGTAGCCACCTGTCCAAATGGCTCAACGTTTTCATCTGCGATAAACGTCTTGGCGCCATCCACCGATATGATTACTTTTAATACCCCTCTAGCAGCTCTAAATGGTACAGTTGCCGCCAGCGGCATTTGCGGTGCTAGTAACAACGGTAATACCGTAACTTTTACACTAAACAGAAGCGGAACAATCACTTCCTTACCAGCAACAGCTGTGGCAAATGGAGCGAACGCTGCCTTTACTTCTAACATTTTGTTGCCCGCAAATACCCCTGCAGGTTTAGCAACCTTGACTGCAAACTGTGGAAACGGACAAACTGTTAGCACTCTTGCAGTAATCGGTGATCCCTCTTTAATAAATCTAGCCTTGTCTCCAACAAACCCAACTCTTAATGGCGCAGTTAATATCTCTGGAGTCTGTCCCACTGCAAGCAGCAGCGTGAGTTTCACCGTTAATCAAAACGGCATAACAACAAACCTTGGTTCCGCGACTAGTGCTAGCAACGGCGCTTATTCCTCAAACTTCACTCTACCATCTTCACTAACCGCAGGATCTGCAAACATCATCGCAACTTGCAATAACAACGGCGGATCTTCCACCACCAATGCAACTTTAAATTCAGCGGCTGCAACCACAGACCCTACTAGCTTACCCGCTGGTAGCATCGCGGGCGTGACAACGACTCCAGTCGGAGGAGTAAATGCTGGAAATGGCGGCACCGCAGATCTTAGCTCAATTGGATTATTTTTCTTACTCACTGGTGCGTTGGCAATCGGCTTACTATCTGTAACTAAAGAAGCTCGACAAAACAACCTTAATTAAAAATGAAAGCAAAAATTGGATTAACCTTGGCTGCATTAGCACTGATCGTTGGCGGAATAATTACATTCCGCCAACTTTGGCGTCAAGAACCCGTAACGCCTTTTGAAAATATTCCTGCTGCAATAACGGCTCAAACAGTTTATTCTCTTCCTGCCTCCAAACCGAAACAAATTAAAATATCATCTATTAAAGTAGATGCTCCAGTAATAAACGTCGACCTAAACAAAGACAACAGTCTGGAAGTCCCAAAAACTTACAGCGATGTGGGTTGGTATGATCGGTCCCCAACTCCTGGAGAAGTAGGACCTGCTGTAATGGTTGGGCACTTAGATTCGGCAATATCTGCAGCGGTGTTCTACAAGTTAAAAGATATTAAAGCAAATGACCACATCGAAATTACTCGCGAAGATGGCAGTAAGGCAATATTCAAAGTGGACTCGCTAGAAGTGTTTTCACAAGATAGTTTTCCCAGCGATAAAGTTTATGGAAATGTAAATTATCCTGGACTTCGTTTAATTACCTGTGCCGGAAAATACAATATACTTGAAAAGCATTATTCACAAAATTTAGTGGTTTATGCTTCGCTTGTAAAAACAAATTAACTCGAGGGTATACCAAAGTCAAACCGCCCCAGAAACTGCTTTAAAACGTCAAAAATGCTCTGTGGTGGGCTGATATCTACTTGGATTAGTAAGTTATGCTAAAATTGAGTAATGCCTGACTCAAACAAAGAAATCTTTAATATATACAAGCCTTTGGGCTGGACCCCGCTTCAAGCACTTCGAGCTTTTCAACAACAACTGAAAAAATCGGATCCAGGATCTATTTTAAAACCTATGACCTATGCCGGCCGATTAGACCCTGCGGCAGAAGGGGTTTTGCTTTTGCTTAGCGGCGAACAAATAAAGAACAAAGCACTAATTTTAAGTCTGAATAAAAGTTATGTTGCCAAAATACTTTTCGGTTTTGAAAGTGATACTTATGACGCTTTAGGTTTAACTAAAACCGAACCAAGGCCTTCTATCCAAGCAGAAAAAGTTCAAAAGATTTTACAATCGTATATTGGAGATAAACAATTTACACTTCCAGGATACTCTTCTGTCCCAGTTCAGGGCAAACCTCTATTTAAATGGGCTCAAGAAAATAAATTAGATCAAATAGCAATTCCTAAAAGAGCTTTCAAAATTACAAAAGCACAGCTGATTAAATTTGAAAGCGAAGATTCCACGCGGGTTAAAGAAACTATTTTTGAGATGATCGAAGCGGTCTCTGGTAATTTTAGACAAGATCAAATTAAATCCAATTGGTCAGAAATTTTTACAAAAATAAAACAACCGCTACAAATAGCGGTTGTTGAAGTAGATTGTGGGAGCGGCGCTTATATACGCTCTATCGCCGATCAACTTGGGAAAGATTTAGATAATAAAGCAATTTTGCTCAGTTTAGTACGAACCAAAATTGGCGAATACTCAGCAAAAGATTCGATTAGTGTCCTGCCGCAGCAGTATGCTGATTCTTCTCCAAATCTCTAACGTTTGGCAATCCAAACGAAACTAAGAAACCTAACAAAGAAAAGATGCTGGCATAAAGCAAAGCCTCACGATTTGCATCAGTGGTGGCTTTTTTGCTTATTGTTGTTATCTCGGCGGCAACTTCAGGAGACAGTTTTACCGAAACTTTAGACGCTCCGCCAAATTCAATGTCGGTGCCAGGGTTAGCTACGGCTGTAATAATACTAGCTTTTGCCTGAGCAGGAATAACGTTGCTATTTTGGATACCACCTTGCAAGTTACTAACGATTGCTGTGATCAATACCGCGCCAATGATGGCAGCGCCAAAAGACTGTCCTACTTGTCGCATTGTATTTGTAACGCCAGAAGCTTCTCCTGCTTTCCAAACTGGCATTGAAGACAAGGTTAGGTTATTAATTGGACCCATCACCAAGCCCATTCCCAGACCAAATAAAGCTAAGCCGGGAATAAGATGACTAGCGTGTAAATCGGGGGTCAAGGTTTGGCGAACGATTATCAAAGAAGCTAAGTTAATCAGCATTCCTACCTGAATTATATACTTTGCAGGAATTTTTCTGCTTAAAACACCGGCAAGCGGTGCAGCAAACAAAACTGTAACTGAGATCGGAATTAAGGCAATGCCGGTATGGAAAGCATCTAATCCAATAACTGACTGCAAGAAAACAGGCAAAACGAATATTATTCCTGCTTGGCTTAGCGAAAGCACGCCCGCGGTCATCGCTCCTGAAAGAAATTGTCTGTTTTTAAACATTCCCATCGAGACTAGAGGAGTTTTTCCTTCACCTTCATGCGCGATTTCCCAAATTGCAAAAAGAATTAAGAAAATAATTCCAACCGCAATTATAATTGGGGTAAAAGACAAACCGCCAAAATCCAGCTGAGTGCTCCCAATACTAAGTAGTTCTTTTGCTTTCCACCAGCCATAACTTGTCGATTCAATTACTCCGTAGACAATAGCAAGCAAACCACCGGCTGATAACAAAACTCCCATGAAATCGAATTGCTTCTTTTCTTTATCATCATACGATTCTTTAATTAAGAAAGAGCCGAGCAATAAAATAATTACCACAATCACATTTATTCTGAATCCCCAACGCCATGAATAATTTGTAGTTAGCCAGCCGCCCAACAAAGGGCCAACCGCAGATCCGGCTGCTGCGAAGCCTCCCCAAACACCAAAAGCAATCGCACGATCTTTACCCCGATAAGTTGAAACCAAAAGTGAAGATGTCGCAGGCAGCATTAATGCTGCGCCTAAACCTTCAATTATCGCTTCACCGGCAATCATTGTACCAAGGTTATTACTGATAGACGCGATAAATGAGCCGAGTGCAAAAATTGCTGCACCGACCATAAACATTTTTTTCCGACCAACTAAATCGCCGATTCGGCCCCCGGTAATAGTGAAAGCAGCAAGCACCAAGGCGTATGCCGTAATCACCCACTGAATGCCACGGGTATTAGTATGCAAATCTTTTATCAGCACCGAGATTGAAACGTTTAAAAGAGTTGCATCCAAAACGATTATAAATAAAGCGAGGCTTAGAACCATCAAAGGTTCCCATTTTTTAAAACCATGTTCCTGAGGGATTTCTGGAGATATTTGCTGTACTGGTATTTCTGTTGGTTGTTCTTCTGGCATGAGATGTTCCTTAATAACTGCTTATGTATTTTATTGACCTTAAGCCAAACGGTCAATAGCTTAAACGTTCTTCTTTCGTAAGGCCCAAATCGCAAATACTAATGCTACGATACTAATCGTTGCAGCAAAATTCGCTTTTTTTAAGCTAGCTGCGCTAGTATCGGAGCTCGTGGCAGCGCCAGGAGCGATAGAACCATTTGCTAAATCATTTACGATTTCAGTTTTAGAATAAGGTCCGACTTTAGAGAAATCCGTTTTTCCAGAAGCATCCTTAGACTGAGCAGCGCTTGGGTCTTGGTCCCATGAGATCACCGTACCATCTTGGTAGGTTTGGTAAACTTTCCATTGCAAAGTTCCGGCGGTAGTTGGTATTTGAGCGCTGAACATAAATTGATCTTTTTCTTCTGTAGGTATTGCCCCACCCGTCCAATCTATTTCCTGAACTTGATCGCCATTTTTCTTTACTTCAATCTTCCACCCGGGCTTAACAAAAGGAGTTACGTAATTCAAACCAGCGGGCATTAGCAAACGTACCGAAACTGTAGCTGAAGCCCTTTCACTTGGCACTCCCAGACTGAAATTAGTAAACTCGCCAATATTCGCTTGATTGGGAGAAACCACCGCATGGGCAGACGCGAATTTAATTCCGCCAAGAGAAGAGACAGCTATTAAAAGAGCTGCGAAAATAGTTTTTTTCATATTTGAATATAATAATAAGTTAGCTTTAGAATACTTGCGTCTGAAGTGGCGGCGACTTGTTGCTAACCTTATTATCAACTTGAATTGATTCAAAATTTGATTGTACTAACTCACTACGCCAAACTATTTCGACCGGTTCAACCGTAACGCTTTTAACAATAATTCCTGTTGGCGCTACTGCACAGCAAGGAAGTTGGCTAGAATTTTGACTGGCAGAGCAATGCAAACCTGAGGAATGAAAGACAAAAGAACTTAGCGCTAATACTATTATAAGGCTTTTAATAATTTGATCAGGCCTTTTTGAGGTCTTGCGTCCTTTTCTTTTCTCATCCCAAATAATATAAAAAATTGCAATAAAGGCAATGCCGAATAAAACGAAATGCACCAAATGAATTTGTGTGGAAGAGCTATTTGAAGTTCCAGGAGCTGTCGCGTTAGCAGTGCGCGAAACTCGAATATCATAATCTAAGTTAAACGGTTGAAAAGCATTCGTTGTTTTCGGAGTACCTTTTAAAAGAACCGAGTAGATCGCCCGATCGGTGAAGGTATAACCAATTATGCCATCCCATTCGCCTGATTGTTTTATGATACTAATCGGCTTATCAAAAACGGTTTGCTGATCTTTTGTAACAATAAAGTGGCAGTCGCATTTGCTTGGGTCAAATTTACCCGAAGTGTCTTTAATTGCAAAATAAAAAGCTGCTGGTTCATTTGCAATCGGATCGTCGTCGGGATCGATATGCAGCACGGCGCCAACCTCCCCATCGCTTTTTAAAACATGTGCATTAGCAACCGGCATCAGTGCAAAAACACCAACCACAATGGTGCTAAATGCTAGCAAAAATTTTAAACCAATTTTTTTCATAATTAGTGTATATGATGGCCTGCGATTCCGCTGCCCACATAAAGATACAAATAAATAATTGCTGCTAAAAATATCGTTGCTGTTAAATAACTAGCGGTTTGTTCAGATAACTTAGGAAAATGTCCTGAAATATACTTCCCAAACCTAAATGCTTCCAAAACCATTAAAACAATTAAAGCGATAAAAAATATTGTCGGAATCGCGTTCGATAGATTAATAAAATGGGTGCCTAATATTAAAGCGTGAATTATAATAAAAATGCCAGCTAAATAAACCATCCGGTGCAGCATTTTCCATTTTTTACCAAGCTTTTTTACAGCATAATTAAACGAAGTCGAAGCCAGCAGCGCCAAAACTGTAATATCTATAATTCCAAGAATTGTCGCAAATAAATACTTACCGCTTAAAAATTGCAGTCCGGAAAGGCCTCCTAGCAATTTAAAAAACTCATAATAGGAATGTAATGCGGCAAATAAAAAAACTGACACCCCTAACGATCTTCTAGCCTTAACATAAAGCGCGCGAAAAGGGGTTTGAGGAAAATTAAAATATAACGGACTTACTAATAACGTTAGGTATAAGTAAATTAAAGTGACTAAGGCATAAATTTCACCCAAGCGAATATCTGAAAGGCTTTCCAGAGGTAGGCTACGTTGCACTAAAATTTTAATAACTATCGCCAGCACAACGCTAAAAATGATTATAATATAGCGAATATACTTCAATAACTTATTCATAATATTCATTATATAGCAAAAAAGCGGTTTAAGTAACCGCTTTTTGACTCCCTCATTTGCTCTGCTTATCTGGTGCTATCACCAGATTGAGACTTTTTGCTCGAGTCTGAATCGGAGCTTGAGCCATTGTTATTGCTTCGATCATTTTGGTTGTCATATAACATATATTTTTCCTTTCTTTAATTCCACGTCTTCTATGAAGACATTTTAATTATATAAACTGGCCCAAATAACAATAGTGGAATAAAAGACATTAAAAATTAAATTAGGCACTAGATTTTTAACCTAAATGCCTAATAATTGCTAACAGCTTTTTCCAAAGTTTTTTATTGATTTAAAGCATCTATATTTGCCTGGTACTTATTAGCCAAAGCCAGGACATTGTCACCATAAAAACGATATTTTACATTTGTTCCGCCGGAAAAATAACGCATCGCTGCTTTCCATTCGGCATCAGTTCCTCCGCTAGCGGCGCCATTTACCTTTAACAACAACGCTGAAGCCACAAAGGCATCGTTAATATCCCAAGGATTTGCTGGATGCCCTGTTACTGCCGCGACATCATCTTTATGGCTCATCCAAGTTGAGGGAATAAATTGTGCTGGACCCATTGCCCCGCCCCAACCAACTTGATTGCCTTTGCTATCATGCATCGGACAAGAAACCGGAGTGGTGTCGGTATCAAGCCCAAGGTCATTAGTAATTGTTACGAACGGCTCTTGATCGCGATTTGGTTTCATCACAACTTTCCAGCTCTTTTCGGGAGGATCGCCAGCTCTGTTACAGGTTCCAACATTTTTGCCAAGATTAGTTTCTTGAGTTAGAATCGCTAATAAAAGTGCTGCGCGCACACCAGTTTCTTTAGAAACTGTGCTTGCGATATCCAACGCCTCTCCAAAAGTGACTTGTTTCGTAACTCCCGTTAAATCATAAAGCTGGTTTCTAATTTGTGCGGCTTTTTTCTTGCTATCATTTATTATGGCGTTATATTGGCTTTCCTGGCCTTTGGTGTCAGATAATAAAGAGCTTTGCTCAGTTACTTTAGAAACTAGATCTTGAGATTGCAGGGCTTTAATCCCAAGTAAATCTTGAGCATCTTGTTTCTGTCCTTCAAGCTTCGTACTGTTCGCTTCTAAATCAGTTTTTAACTTTTTCATCTGATCTAAACTAACTGATAATCCTTGGGAAATTTTCTGAGTACTATCTATTTCCTGAAAATATCCGGACAGTCCGTTATCGCCAGCAAGTGCAGAAGCTAGGGACTTCTCATCATTTTGATAGAGTGTAAATATAGTTCCGGCAATGTCATCTTTTAATTGGTCACTTTTAAGCTGAGCCGCTATTATTGAATCTTCAGTTGTTTTAATTTGATTCGCTAAATCACCCACCAACAAGTTTGTACTTTGAATTTGCAAGGTTAGTTTTTGCTGTTCCGTTTTTAAACTTTTGACTTTATTTGCTAAAGTATTTTTTTGTGCCAGAGTTCCTTGAAGTTGTTGTTCGTATCCAGCGATCTGATTTTCTATATCATCCAATTGCTTCTGCAATTCAGCTTTAGAAGGGCCGGCGTTGGGATCTGGAACCGGGATAGCGGGATCTGCAACAGAAGTTGCAGTAGGAACAGTGTCGGCAATAGCATAAGCATTATTAAAAAGCATCGAAGTGATTACTGCGACCACCGCTAAATGCTTCAGGTTTATTCGATTCTTATTTGATTGCATACCTAATTATTATACCACAGACCCATTTCATTTAGCTTGTTTTATTCAAACATTCTTTTTTGTTTTTGGATGGGCGCAAAATGACAAACTCGACACCGGGCTTCATAAATATCAAAGTCGCCTACTTCTACTTGCGAAGAAGATTCACTAAGTTTTTGGGTAAAGATTGCCGGTTTTTTACAAACAAAGCAAATTGCGGTTTCTTTCTGAACATGATCAGCAATAGTCATGAGCTGAGGCATAATCCCAAACGGCCTGCCCCAGGCGTCCATATCTAACCCGGCAGCAACAATTGTTAAATCATTTTCAGAATTATTTTTCAAAAATTCTGCCAAAAAATCAATCATCCAGGCATCAAAAAACTGTGCCTCATCAATTCCTAAAACTGAAGGCTGGTGGACGTTTATTAAACTTAAGACTTCTGCAGCGCTGCCCACAGGATAAGCGTAAAAAGATGAGTATTTTTTGAACTCGTTCGCTTTAATATCCGCTTTTCGGCGGGATGCAATTTCATTTTCAGTTCTAATATCTATTTTAGGTTTTATTACCAAAATTTTCTTACCGGCTATTTCTGCCCGGTTCAAAACCCGAATCAATTCTTCCGTTTTTCCAGAAAACATCGGACCTGTGATAACTTTCATATATGCCATAAATTCAGTATATCATAGCTGGATATCTGCCCAAACCGGCTTATGGTCCGAGACAGTTAAGTCCCTTTCTACTGCATGTTTAACAAAATCTAAGTCTTTTACATATATGTCGTCCAAGCTAAATCTGAGTAATTTTAAGTGCATCGTTGGCCCAACCTTACCGACCGTGCCCTTATAACCTTTGGATAAAATATATTTATCAAATTTATTTTTTTGAGCTGAGTAAAAAATTGGCAACACTCTTGCCGCCCAAAAGATTGGTACTGTATTAAAATCTCCACCAATTATTATTTTCTTAATCTGATGGCTGCTAAGTTTTTCTATTAAATCAGTGATTTGATCAAGTCGATCTTTTATATTTATTCTTAAATCCAAATGAACATTGCAAACTTGCACTAGCTCGCCATCAATTTGTAAAATTGCGCTTAACGCAATTCGATCTCTGGAGTTGAAATGCAAATTATATTTTTTAAGCGGAATTATCTGGGATTCTTTTACTGTAAACCTGCTCAAAATAGCTAAACCATGCGTTCCGTTTAACTTCGTTTCTTTTCCTGACGCCCTAGCTGGAGCATAAATACAACTCAAACCCAATTCTTCTGCAATAATGGTGGCACGCTCCTTGATCTCATCCGAATGCGCCTCAACTTCTTGTAGCAAAATAATATCTGCGTCCGCTAAATTTTTATTAGCCCTTATTGCTTGTCCAATCTTGTGCGGATTGTCGCCGTAAAAGACATTAAATGTTGCTACTCGAATAGTGCGTTTCATATGATCTATTATGGTATGTTAAACTAATATTGTAAATTAGCTTATTCCTAAATAATAAATACATGAGTTGGTTAGGGTTTGCACTTCTTTGTGCTTTGTTTGCGGCAATATCAGCGATCATGGAAAAGAAAACCCTGTTCTACGAACACGCAATGGAATTCTCTGCGGTTCTTTCGGTAATAATTGCTGGTCTGTCGTTACCATTCTTTTTCTTAATAAACTACTCGGCTTTAGATGTTAAAAAAGTACTTTTGATGCTTGCCACCGCTACGGTTGGAGCGATTGGAAGCTTTTTCATTAACCGCAGCGCTCGGCATATGGAAATAAGTGCTGCTAGCCCACTATTAGTTTTAGGTCCCGTTATTACGACTATCTTGGCTTTCTTTATATTAAATGAGCACATTACAACAGTTCAGGCGATTGGCATTGTCATTCTAGTAGCGGGTGGGTATATTTTAGAGTTAAAGCCTGGCAGTAAAATAATTGGACCTATTAGAGAATTTATAGATTCGAAATTTATTCATATATTGTTTTTGGGCTTGTTTATATTATCGATTAGCTCATTGTTAGACCGTGTAATTCTTTCCAGAGAATCAGTCAGTGTTTATGCCTACCTTGCATTTGTAAACTTTTTTCAAGCGCTCGTATATTTAATTATGCTGACTTTTTACCACGACGGAATTAATGGGATAAAGCATGGCTTTAAAACCGCCGGATACCCTCTATTAATAATCGCTGCTTTAACTGTTTCTTATCGGTTTTTTCAAGCCACAGCGGTACAATTGGTTTATGTAGGACTGGCATTATCCATAAAAAGGACCTCTTCTATATTCACTACATTGGTTGGCGGAAAGCTCTTTCACGAGAAAAACCTCATTCGCAGAGGCTTCGCCTGCTTAATTATGATACTAGGAGCTATATTAATCGCACTAAAACTGTAACCATTCACAAGTACTGTCACTTTAACTAGTAAAGACCTACTCATATTGTGCAAATGTGTACAAAATGAGAATTGTTGGTCTTTTTTTTATTAGTTAATCTAGTTATATCAATAGTATTAAATAAATAAGAAAAACATATGGGAATCATTTTATGGATAGTGTTAGGGGCAATTGCTGGTTGGTTAGCTTCAATGATAATGAAGTCTGGCTACGGCATTCTAGGTGACATTGTCATTGGTATCGTCGGCGCAGTAATTGGTGGTTTTATTATGAACCTATTGGGTTACGGCGGAGTCAACGGCTTCAACGTATATAGCATTCTAGTAGCAGTTCTTGGCGCTGTAGTATTGCTATGGATTGTTAAAGCAGCGAGAGGCAACGGGGCGCGGGTTTAATTAATTCTGAACGGTTAACCGAAAGGCAAAGAAATGGAACTGGGCGATATTATTCAAAAAACGAAAAATAAATCACGCGGATTTGTACAGATGTTAAAAGAGCGCGGATTGCTATCTGAAAATTTGGAATATACTTTAGGAGGATTAGAATTATTCCTAGCAATTCACTTCTTTCTAGATCTGGCAAACTTCCGATCAATAAGCTTAATCACAAAACTTATTGATGTAGTGGCGTTTGTTTTCACAGCTCCTTTCTTTGTTATTTTTGGTAAAGATCCTTCTTACGCCCTCTCGCTAGGTGAATTAGAGACTTTGGCTGCAGCATTGGTCTATCCTACTCTGATTTGGTCATATATGTTTATATCTAAAAGACTTGCAAACAGACCGTCCCGCGTTCAAACTAGTTCGCTTAGTATTGCAGCATAACTGTAGCTATAACGAAACGATTAATCCCGGCTAAAAGCCGGGATTTTTCATGGCCTAGCTATTCATGATAAACTAAGGGCATGCTAAAAGAACAACTATCCAAGCTAAAGCTCGAAGGTGAACTACTTGACGATCAAAAAACCTTAGAAGATTTCAGCCATGATGCTAGCTTATTTGAAATAAAACCCGACACAATCGTTGCCCCAAAAAACAGTGAAGATCTAAAAAAACTTGTAAATTTTGCTCGAGAAAATAAAGAATTAATTCCAACTATATCGCTAACCCCGCGCGCAGCGGGATCATGTATGGCCGGAGGTTCTTTAAACGACTCAATCATTTTGGATTTCCTAAAACATTTTAACCACATCCAAGAAATTGGCGATGGTTTTGCGATTGCAGAGCCAGGAGTTTACTATAGAGATTTTGAAAAAGAAACTTTAAAACATAATTTAATATTACCGCCCTTCCCTGCCTCCCGAGAACTATGTGCTTTAGGCGGACAAGTTGGGAACAACGGCGCCGGGGAAAAAACATTAACGCATGGAAAAATCGAAGATTACGTTTTAGAGCTTAACGTCGTTCTTCAAGATGGAAATGAATATATTTTTAAATCATTAGACGAACATGAATTAAAAGAAAAGCTCAAAGCAAAAACCTTTGAAGGTGACGTATACCGAAAGATTCATAAAATGATTGAAGAGAATGAAGAAATGATCACTGCTGCCAAGCCCGATGTTTCTAAGAATTCTGCTGGCTATTATATTTGGAACGTTTGGGACAAGCAAAAAAAGACTTTCGATTTGACCAAGCTAATTGTCGGCTCTCAGGGCACCTTAGGCATTGTTACCAAAATAAAATTTCGACTAGTTGCTCCAGTTAAAAACTCCAAACTTTTTATAATTTTCTTAAAAGACCTAACAAATCTTTCTCAAATTGTGAACGTTGTTTTGAAACATAAACCGGAAACGTTTGAATCCTATGATGACTACACTTTGAAACTAGCAATTCGGTTTCTTCCAGATTTGATTAAAATTCTAAAACCAAAAAATATTATCAAACTTGGTTTCCAATTCTTACCTGAGTTCTGGATGACCCTGACGGGTGGCTTTCCTAAATTGGTATTGATGGCAGAGTTTACCGGGGACACTAATGAGGAAATCGACGCTACAATGAAACTGGTTAAGACTGATGTCGACCAATTTAAAGTTAAATCTCGAGCGATTCCTACTGCTGAAGAAGCCAATAAATATTGGGTAATTCGAAGAGAAAGTTTTAACTTGTTAAGACATCATATTAAAGATAAGCGTACTGCTCCTTTTATCGATGATATCATTGTTAAACCAGAATACTTACCAGAATTCTTACCAAAACTAAATAAAATTTTACAACAATACGACTTGCCTTATACAATTGCCGGACACGTTGGCAACGGTAACTTTCATATCATTCCGCTAATGGACATGACCAAACCCCTGTCGCATACTTTGATCCCAAAAATTGCGGAAGAAGTCTATGCTCTGGTACTTAGCTATAAAGGTTCGATAACCGCGGAACACAATGACGGCTTAGTTCGCAGCCCTTACCTAAAACAAATGTACGGCGAAAAAGTTTACAAACTATTTGAAGAAATTAAAAACATTTTTGATCCAAAAAATATCTTCAACCCTCACAAAAAAGTAGGCGTAGATCTAGAATATTCTCTAAGTAAACTAGTTAATAAATAGCACAATAAAAAGTTCAGGTGCGAATTGAGTTTCTTAACAAAAAAAGAATTAGCAATATGCTAATTCTTTTTTTGCCAGAAACGAATGGAGCAACTGGCTTTTTATTGTGCTATTTAGTAGTCTCTTAACTTAGAAATATTTCTATGTTCTTTCATTCTTTCTAAGGCCTTAGCTTCAATTTGGCGGATACGTTCACGAGTTACGCCAAACTCTTCACCTACTTCTTCTAAAGTATGCGTAACGCCGTCTTCTAAGCCGAAACGCATTTTCAAAATTTTCTGTTCGCGGGGGTCTAAATCGTGTAAAATTTCCTGAACGTATTCTCTCAATAGCTGACGACCAGCAACCTCTTGCGGCATTGTAGTATCTTCATCAACAATGAAATCTCCAAGAGAAGACTCAACTTCATCGCTATCATCACCTACCGGCGAATCAATCGAAACTGTTTCTTGGGAAATTTTCTTAAGATGATAGACTTTTTCTACTTCGATCCCCATTTCAGCGGCAATTTCTTCTGGCAATGGTTCGCGTCCTAAATCTTGAACTAACTGGCGTTCAGCCTGAGCATATTTATTTAAAGTTTCAACCATGTGTACCGGGATACGAATCGTTCTAGATTGGTCAGCTAAAGCACGAGTGATCGCCTGACGAATCCACCAGGTTGCGTATGTAGAAAATTTATAACCTTTTCTCCAGTCGAATTTATCAACTGCGCGGAACAAACCCAAGTTACCTTCTTGGATTAAATCCAACAAACCCAAGTTACGACCCATATATTTTTTTGCGATAGAAACCACTAAACGTAAGTTTGCTTCAGTTAAGCGTTTGCGCGCTGCAACGTCGCCCTTTCCGATTCGTTTTGCCAATTCAATTTCTTCTGCACCAGAAAGCAAAGATACTTTTCCAATTTCACGCAAATACATTTGAATTGAGTCATCATAAATATCACCAAGATCGTAAGTGCTATCTGGCACATCTTTCTTTTTGCGGCCCTTGGTAGTTTTTGGAGCTTCATCAGTATGTACATCTTGAGGCTGCCAAATACTAGCAACTTCTGGGTCAACTATCTCAATTCCGCGCTTATCCAATTCATCCATAACTGATTCCAAAGAGCTAACATCAGATTCAAAGTTCGGCAAAGCATGCAAAATTTCAGCTTCCGTTACAAAACCGCGGTCCGACCCCTTAGACAACAAGTAATCAACGGCTTTTTTTACTTCGGCGACATGCTCAAAAGAAGTCTCTTCAGTGACTTTTTTCATCAAACTCTTTTTTACTTTTGTTGAAGCAGCTTTTTTTGGCGCGATTTTCTTTTTAGAAACCGGAGCCTTTTTTATTTTCTTAATTTTCTTGATAGGCTTTTTTAAAGGCTTCATCACCTTCTTAGCTTTTTTCTTCATAATAAAAATAGATTATAATTTGCTTAGCTTCTGAGACAATTCCAAAAACTTTTGGTTCAATTCTATTAACTTTTTCTTATCTTTTTTCTGTTCAGCAAGAACCATTTCGGCTCGTACTGATTCCATTTCGATTTTTATGTTTTGGGAAACGAATTCCCGTAATAATTGCTGGAATTCCTGGTCAAAGACGGAAGGATTGTCCAGCTGAGCGTATTCTGATTCTACCATAAATAATGCCATCTTGGCAAGCTCTTGATCTTCAGGTTCGGCCAGGTTCTCAATGAAGACATTGCCATTAATCTTATTGGCATCTGTCCACAAACGCCCAAAGATCCCTTTTATTTTCGGGTCCCGCAAATAATCAAAATCGCTTTTTTCTATTAGTGCAAAACGATGGTTATTATTGTTCAAAGCATAGCCCAAAAGCTTTTGTTCAATAAAATAGCTTCTTGGTCTTAACAGGGGTTCTTTCTTGAGTTCTTCGTCAGCCTTATCAGAAAATGTTTTTGTGTTTGGCTTATCTTTTGCTAAAAGCTCGTATACGGTTTTTTCCGAAACACTCAATCGTTGGGATAATATGTGAGTGTAATGCGCAACTTCAAGTGGATCGTTCAATTGCTTTAACAACGGAATTAACGTAGCAACAATTGCTTTTTTTTGCTGAACTGAAGTTGGATCATATTTTTCAAAACTTTTTTCAAAAAAATAATCTAAGTAGAGCGGCGCTTCAACAACAGCCTTAGCAAATAATTTTGGATCTTTTCTAATTAGCTCATCTGGGTCCTTTGCTCCTTCAATCTTTACAATGTAGACGCTAAAGCCTAGCTGCAAAGCTAGCTCTAGTGCCCGTTTGGTAGCAGTAATCCCCGCAGCGTCTGTATCAAAAGCAAATTTTAAATTTTTAGTTAGGCGGGATAGGGTTTGCAGCTGATCATACGTAAAAGCGGTGCCAGAAGAGCCAACCACGTTTTTAAACCCCGCTTGGTGACAGCTGATCACATCCATATTCCCTTCTACAACCACCGCGCAATCTTCTTTGCGGATCGCTTGCTTTGCTTGATATAAACCGAAAACCACTTTGCTTTTATTGTAAACCTGCGTTTCTGGACTATTAATATATTTAGCAGCTTTGGCATCATTATCTAAGATTCGAGCGGTAAAGCCGACCACCTCGCCGGAATAGTTTTTAATTGGAAAAGTAATTCTGTTAAAAAAACGGTCATAGTAGTCACCGCGTTGACCCTTCGCCGCAACGCCGGCATCTAGTAATTCTTGTTGCTTAAAATTCTTCTTCGCCAAAAAACTTTCCAACAAATGATATTCATTTGGCGCGAAGCCGATTAACCAATCTTTTATAGTCGTTGCGCTTAGCCCTCTATTTGATAAATATTTACGCGCCGCTTCTGCTACAGAACTGCGTAATAAAACTTCATTAAAATATTTTGCAGCAAGCTCGTTAATTTTGAAAAGCGTCTCTTTATATTTATCTTGTTGAGAATTTTCTCCAGAATACTTCGGTAGTGTTACTCCGGCGCGATCAGCAAGTATTTTAAGCGCCTCCGGAAAATCAATATTCTCATATTTCATCACAAAGCCAAAAATGTCACCGCCTTCACCGCAACCAAAGCAATGCCAAATTTGTTTGGAAGTAGAGACCATCAGCGAGGCACTTTTTTCATTATGAAAAGGGCATGACGCTTTATAATTAGTGCCTGCTTTTTTAAGTTGTATATATGAAGAAAGGACATCGACTATATTCAGCCGGTCCTTTATTTCTAAAATAGATGAGTTGGCTGTTGCCATAAATTCTCTACGAATACTTTTGGCGGAAGAGAGGAGATTCGAACTCCTGAAGGGTTTGACCCCTTGCGCGCTTTCCAAGCGCGTGCACTAGACCACTATGCGACTCTTCCAAATTACGCTTTATTTTACCAATATTGCCTTGATAAATCAATGCCGCGCGGCTGCTAAAAACCCTGGTTTATCAAGGTATATTATGCTATTCTAGCCTAGGTAGTTTTTGATAGTTCTTTAGCACTCACCTTTGTCGGTAAGGCAAATGTCGAAACTTGAACGGATCCAACCAGAGGTGCTTCCCTACATCAAACGGATGGCGTTGGTGCGTCAGCTTTGGAGCCAAAACGCTCAGCCGATCTGCGAACAAGAAGGGGCCAGACTGCTGGAAGTGTTCGCTGATTCGCAGGTCATGGTTTTTGTGGATAAAAACCACAATCATCTTCCAACCTTCCGGATTTTTCGGAAGCACAAGCGGCAGGCTGAGCTATGCTTCGCCGTTCCGATCTGTCTGCTAGCGGAGCGAACCTACAATCAGTTCATCAAGCAGATTGCGACTCCGGCAAACCAAGAGCTGCTACAGTTCTACGAAAATCAGAAAGTTCGCTACTAACTTCCCAGGAGGAATGCCATTGCCTATTAAAGAATAAGGCCCGACCGCTTACGCAGTCGGGCCTTTCGTCTTAGTTTAGATGTTCCTTAATATTTCTTTTAATTGCGCATAAAAAACACTACTTTGATTTTGATTTTTATCGGCTTCAAATTCTAATGGTCTAAGTAAAATATATTTTTGTCCGTTCCCACCGTATCCAGCCTTTTGTCCTGAGGCTATATCAATTTGCTCTTGCTGATCGGCACTAACTTGAATAGCTTCTTGCATATGCTCTTTAAGAGCCTTCCATCCTTCCCACTTGCCATCATAGACTTCTGCTCTTACAGAATCTCTCTGCGTTTTCAGCTGGGCTCTGACCTTGCGATCATCCTCTAATTTAGCCAGTTCTGCTAAAGCTTGATCAACTTTTTTCTTTTTTCCGCCAGAAAGAAAACCTAAGTCATTTTTAAACTCTCTTAATCGTACGCCTAACCCCTTTAACCCAGTTTCATTATCTTGAAAAGCATTTCCTGGATCAATATTAAGTTCCCATAAAATTCCCGCGGTCACATCTTGGCTTATTCTTTCTTGGAGTAATTGTTGTTTTAGTTGATCTTCCAGCATTTCAAAGTTTTCTCGAAGCTTTTCAAATGCAAAATTCAATCCTGCTACTTCTTCCATCAGGTTACGCGATAACATTGCTAATTCTTTATTTAACTCTACTCGAAGTTTATCTGCTTTTTCCTCGTTCATCATCTGTTCAGCCGACGTATGCAACTTTTCTTGAACTCCCGGTTTTGAGTAATGTTTCGATGCTTCTTCCATTAAGTCCGCTTGTGCGGTTTGAATTTTTTCAACTAATGGCTGCGCTGCCCCTAAAGCCTTTGCTTCTTCTAACTGTCTATCTGTTTTTTTCCCTTTTATTTTAATCTCCGCCAATTCTTCAGTTGCATGATTAACTTCATAAACTTGTTTAGCTTTAGCTTCTTCAAGCTCTCTGCCTAAATGCTCAATGTCTGGAGATTGTCTGTCGTTCATTTTTTTATTTCTTAAAGAAATCTGATTTAATATAGCATTATTATATCATAATAATGCGGAAATGAAGCTGGTTAACAAAAAAGACCCGTTCCAAATATGGGCGGGTCTTTTTTTGAGCTTGCCTACGCCTTTCGGCTTCGGCTAACTTAGTCGGCAGCTACCTACTTTTGCACTGACATAAGCCAGGCTATCATCGGCACAAATGCGTTTGACTGCTGAGTTCGGAAAGGGATCAGGTCGGACCACATCGTAAATGCCACCTGTATTCGAGATGAGGTTTCCCCGCGAATACAGAGGGCACTTAAAGTGCTCTGTTATTGGTTGGTCTGTGGCAGACCGGTTTCGTATTATAAGAGATATGGATCAGGTCAGTCCTTCCACATAATTGATATGGGGGAAGGGCAGACCTAATCTAATTTAATCACAAATTACTAGTTAATTTAGCTAGAATTTCAAACTTTCGATTGATTAGTATTACTCGGCTGAACACATTGCTGTGCTTACACCTGTAACCTATAAAACCTTTAATCTTATCTCAGCTTGTATTGCTACTCACTTTGATAAATTTATTGGTGTTTTGTACGCAGTAGTCTTCTGCGAATCTATCGTCTCCGAAGAGACAACGAAATCTAGTTTTGTGGACAGCTTCGCGCTTATATGCCTTCAGCGCTTATCTGAACTGGACCTAGCTACCCCGCTATGCCTCGGACGAGACAACGGGTACACCAGAGGTCCATGCATTCCGGTCCTCTCGTACTAGGAATGCGCCCACTCAAATTTCGTACACCCACAACAGATAAGGACCAAACTGTCTCACGACGTTTTGAACCCAGCTCGCGTACCACTTTAATAGGCGAACAGCCTAACCCTTGGGAGCTTCTCCACCCCCAGGACGTGATGAGCCGACATCGAGGTGCCAAACCCTGTCGTCGATGTGGACTCTTGGACAGGATCAGCCTGTTATCCCTAGAGTAACTTTTATCCGTTGGGCTTTGCGTATTCCACTCTAACGCATCGGATCACTAACTTCTACTTTCGTACCTGCGCGGCTCGCTGGCCTTGCAGTCAAGCATGCTTATGCGTTTGCACTATCAACGCGATTTCCATCCGCGTCTAGCATACCTTAATAAACGCCTCCGTTACCATTTAGGAGGCAACCGCCCCAGTTAAACTACCCACGAGTCACTGTCCCAGCATAGGTTAAGTGCTGGTTAGAAACAAAAAATCAACAGGGTGGTATTTCACATTGCGACTCAGTAACCGCCGGAGCGGTACTTCAAAGTCTCCCACCTATTCTAAGCAGCTAATCTCTTATTTCAATAACACGCTATAGTAAAGCTTCATAGGGTCTTTCCGTCTTGTTGCGGGTAGACGGCATCTTTACCGTCACTGTAAATTCATCGGGTTGTTCGTCAAGACAGTCCTCTACTCGTTATGCCATTCGTGCGGGTCGCAACTTACGCGACAAGGAATTTCGCTACCATAGGACAGTTATAGTTACTGCCGGCGTTCATCAGGGCTTGAAGAGCGAGGTTGCCCAAGCTCTCTTAACCTTCTGACACTGGCCAGGCATCAGCCCGTATACATCAGCTTGCGCTTTAGCACGGACCTGTGTTTTTGGTAAACAGTCGGGAGAGGTCTTTCGCTGCGGGCCTTAATTGTATGCTGGGTAGTGATCACAACTTTAAAGTTATGAAATGGGTGTGCGAGGAGGAGACACACACCAGTTTTGATTTAACATCGAAGATTCCGGGCTCCGACGAAGACCAAACATGGTGTGTGTTCCAACCTCACACAAAACGGTTGGGAGGAGTAGATACAAAGCTGTTTTACAGCCTGTGAGCGCCTGGCCCTAAACAGGAACCCCCAGCGGCTTCGCAACTACCCCAACCCACAACGGACAGAGAAAACTAATCGCACGAGTGCGACTTATTTATACTTCATCCATTGTTAATACAAAGAACACAATGTCTTACGACATTGATCGTGTTCTCATCAATTAAACCATCACTACCCAGCATACAAAAAGGTCAGGCCATATACCGAAGGTACGGCCGCTTTTTTGCCGAGTTCCTGAACGAACATTGTCCCGTACACCTTGGGATTCTCTCCCCATCCACCTGTGTCGGTTTACGGTACGAACATCATATAACATGACTACGAACTTTTTCTTGACACCTTGGTTCATGCTAATCTTCCTTGCGGAATTTTCGCGATTCTTCAGATTTATAACCTACCAACTCATCTCTTGCGAGGTAGAATTGATCGGTACAGAAACTCCGGATTTGCCTGGAGTCTCATCCTACGGAAAAGCAAACGCAAATAGTCAGATCACGCTAACACTACCATGATGCGTCGGTCCTTAGATAATTATATGATGGCTACGGAATATCAACCGTATTTTCCATCGGGTGGATCCCTTGGGACCCACTCTTAGGCTCGGCTAACCCTGGGACGACGATCGTTGCCCAGGAAACCTTGGATATTCGGTGAACATGATTCTCACATGTATATTTATTACTTATTCCAACATTCTCACTTCTGTGCACTCCAGGATGTCTCACGACTGTCCCTTCAGCGCGCACACAACGCTCCTCTACCGCTAATCCCTAAATTAATAGGAACTAACCCATGTCTTCGGTACCTATCTTAGCCCCAATACATTGTCGGCGCAGAAACGCTTGACCAGTGAGCTATTACGCTTTCTTTAAAGGATGGCTGCTTCTAAGCCAACCTCCTGGTTGTATGTGCATCTCCACATCCTTATCACTATAGATAGAATTTGGGGACCTTAGACGATGGTGTGGATTCTTCTCCATTTGTCGCGTGAAGCTTAGACCTCACGGACTGACTGCCAGGCTCTTGACCTTTAGAATTCGGAGTTTGGTTCGAACTGACCGCTTGCGCAGCCAGGATCGATTCAGTGCTCTACCTCTAAAGGGAACGCCTGACGCTAGCCCTAAAGCTATTTCGAGGAGAACCAGCTATCACCCAGTTCGATTGGAATTTCTCCCCTACTCACAGTTCATCCCCTAATTTTGCGACATTAGTGGGTTCGGACCTCCCGTCACTTTTACATGACGTTCATCCTGACCATGAGTAGCTCACTGGGTTTCGGGTCTGCTACATGCTACCTTTAAGAAATTGATGCGGCCAAATACTCGTAAGTACTCGGCCATTCAATATCTTAATACGGACTATTAATCCTTGCTTTCACTACACCTTCGGGTTTTGTAACCCTTAAGTAAGCAACATATATGCAACTCGTTGGATCATTCTTCAATAGGCACGCGGTCACCCAGATACGTAAACGTATCATTCGGGCTCCCACTCTTTGTAAGTGCGTGGTTTCAGATACTATTTCATCTCCCTTTCGGGATGCTTTTCACCTTTCCCTCACGGTACTTGTTCACTATCGGTCAATGTAAGTATTTAGCCTTAGATCGTAGTCGACCTGACTTCTAACCAGATTTCTCGTGTCTGGTTATACTCAAGAAAAAGTTAGGAATTTAACAAGATTTTTCGCGATACGGGACTATCACCCTCTATGGTCTGCTTTTCCAAGCAAGTTCTGCTAAACAACATGTTTCAGTTTTCCCGCGCTTCTACTGCAGCGCACAACTTTAACTTATAACACCTAAAATGCAACGCCAGTAAGCTTTAGTACTTAGTATTGCTACAAAATAAACACATAATAGGTTTGGGCTAAAAAGTAGAACATAGAACTTAGAACAGAACTTAGTAAACTAAATTCATATTCTTCATTCTATATTCTCTTTTGTACTTCCCTTTTCGCTCGCCACTACTTAGGGAATCTCTGAGCTTTTGACGGCTCTTGATTTATATTCCTCGTGTTACTGAGATGTTTCACTTCACACGGTTCCCGTTCTCATATACTCCTCAGTATACGGACATGCATACATCATATGCATAGGTTTCCCCATTCGGACATCCTCGGATCAAAGATTATTTGCCATCTCCCCGGGGCTTTTCGCAGGCTGTCGCGTCCTTCATCGGCTTACATTGCCAAGGCATCCACCACACACCCTTAATTGTTTCAAGTTCTAGTAATTAACTAGTAATTTGTGATTGCAATTCTCGCTGCTATTGAATCAGCGGAATTACTTTGATACTTCTTTGGACTTTGTTCAGTTACTCTCTTATAATTGATTGAATTTACAACTCCATAAATTTTCGGCTAATCATTGAAAATTTACGGATACCACTATTCAGTTGGGAAGGAACCTGACGTATTCTCTGTTTCGCGAATTACGATCACATAACTACTGCCCTCTACCGGCCCGAAGTATAACTGACCTGGGCAGTAAATATGTGTTCACAATTTCGATTTAAATTTTTTAGCTAAAGGTCTGACCTTTATGCGCCCCAAGGTCTGACCTTACTGGGGATTAACTTGGGATAACTTTTGCTCGCTTGGCAACAAAAAAACCGCTTACGCGGCGTTTCTAACTACATTTCAAAACAAGTGGTTAGAAGCGACCGCTTTTTGTGAGTGTTAAATTTATTGTAACCATACGACTCTCCTCGGTTATCAAACGTGTTCGTATTATATATGGATAAAAAACCAATGTCAAGTATTCGCTGAACGAGGAAACGCCCTACCCAAATAAGGGCTTAAACAGGGCGTTTCTCCTTTTAAAATAAGGACTTTAAGCCGATTGCTTTTCTTCCCAAATTCCAGAAATATGCTGGTTATAAAAATCTCCGACAGAAGTGTGGTTCGCTTTGCATTCCTCAAGCTTTAAAACATCGGCACTGGCAACATTTTTATAAACTTTTAAAGTTCCATCATGCAAACCTATTTCTAATTCGTGAGCGTCATGATCATATCTACTGAATGCGATCTTGCTTGATTCATAAAAGACTTTATCTCTAAACATAATTATTTATTTCCCATTAATTAATTCTATAAATTGTTTCTCATCTAAAATTTTAACTCCTAATTTTTCTGCCTTCTCAAACTTCGATCCAGGCTCTGCACCAACCACTACATAAGAGGTTTGCTTCGAAACAGATTCTCCTGCTTTGCCTCCCATCGCTTTTATTTTTCGCTTTGCTTCATCGCGGGACATAGAATCTAATGAACCAGTTATAACAAAAGTTTTGCCTGCCAATTTATTTGAAAGTTTTTTCGGCGCCGCTGTGATTTTTACACCATTATCTAAAAGTTTTTGAACATACAATTTATTTTCTTTAGTTTGAAAATAATCATAAATACTTTTGGCAATAACTGGACCAATATTTTCCAAACCGTTTATTTGTTCGTGACTGGCCGCAAGCAATTTTTGCAAGCTACCAAAATGTTCAGCAATATCTTCCGAAGTTTGTTCACCTACATGCAAAATACCTAAGCCATAAATAAACTTCGCCAAAGTAACCTTAGAATGTTCTTTAATAGAAGCGATGATATTGTCGGCACTCTTTTCTCCGAACCGTTCTAGACCTTCTATATCCTCTTTCTCTAATACAAATAAGTCAGCGGCATCCGATATTAGGCCGTCTTCTTTAAATCGATCTAGGATTTTTGGGCCAACCGCCATTATTCCAAAAGCATTCACAAAATGCTGCATCCCTCTGCGGTTCTTCGCCGGACATTTTGGATTGGAGCAAAAATAAGCAGTGGAGTGGCTAACCCCTTTTTCTCCGATCTCCCTTTTTTCAACTTTCCCTTGGCAGACTGGGCAGCTCGTAGGCATTTTAAATTTTTTCTCTATACCAGTCCGAAGTTTTACCAAAGCCTCAACAACCTCAGGTATAACATCACCAGCCTTTTGGATAACCACACTATCGCCAATTCTTACGTCCAAACGTTCAATTTGATCCATATTATGCAAAGTTGCTTTTGAGATAGTAGATCCAGCAACCAATGTAGGTTCAAAAATTGCCAATGGCGTCAGTGCTCCGGTTCGTCCAACGTTAACTTGAATATTTTTTAGCTTAGTGACAGCCTGCTCCGCAGGATATTTATAGGCAATCGAGTATCTAGGGGCTTTGCCGATAATTCCAAGATTTCTATGCAGCATTAAACTGTTTACAGTAACTACCGCGCCATCCATTCCAAAAGACAAACCATCTCGAGCTTTTTCTAACTGCTCTATAAATAAAAAAACTTTATCAATAGTTTGAGCGGTGTCTTGATGGCTATCGACCTTAAAACCAAGGGTAGTAAGATATTGATGTTCGGACTGGTGAGTCTTTAATTCATCAAGATCATTAGCAATATCCCAGGCGAAAAAATCTAATTTACGGGCAGCAGCGATTTTAGGATCCAACTGCCTTAGAGAACCTGCTGCGGCATTGCGTGGATTAGCAAAAGTGGGCTTACCCTCTTTTTCAAACTGTTTATTGATCTTTTCCCAAACCTTCTTAGGCATCACACATTCTCCGCGAACTTCAATCCTACGTTTATCTTTAATTCGTAAAGGAATGGATTGGATTGTTTTTAGATTTTGAGTTACGTCTTCTCCAATTAAACCATCACCTCTGGTAGAGCCTCGGACGAATGATCCATTTTCATACTCTAAAGAAATGGATAAGCCGTCGAATTTTACTTCACAAAAATAATCTAACTGCCTTTGCTCTTTCTCGGAAAGCAATTTTGAGATTCTTTTCTCCCAAGCTTCAAGGTCTTCTTTAGAAAAAGCATTATTCAAAGAGAGCATTGGCGTTGGATGCGGAACCTTCACAAATTTATCTAGCGCTTTTCCACCAACTCTTTGAGTAGGAGAATCCGCGGACATAAATTGCGGAAACTGATTCTCCAGCTTGATCAATTCCTGAGTGAGATTTTCATAAACTTCATCAGTAACTTTTGGATCGTTCAAAACATGATAGCGATATCGAAGATCGTCTACCTGCAATCGGAGGCTTTCAATGCGCTTTTTTATTTCTTTCAAGTCCATAAAGATCTTTCCTTTTCTGTATTTACATTTTATAATCAAATTGGTAATATTGCTAATCGGATTAGTCGACCATAACTCACGGAGGAACTGATGCTTAGTACCAGGTCCGAACTCGCGGAATTTCCAAAACATAGGGAATTTCAGACCAGGTTTGAATGGACTATGGAACACTTGCTGTACTTGTTGGTGATCCTGCGTCGCGGAGTTCAAACCACGCCGAAGTGCCCCAGCTGGGAACCCTAGCATCGTAACCAGACCACCTGACAGAACGCTCTCCCACCGAGTGTTCTGTCTTCGTTTTATCTGATGCAAACAGCATATCAATAAGTTGTCCACAACTTTACAACAGTCTATACATAGATTAAAATGACAGTGTAGTTGTTAATATAAATCAAAAAATGTTTCAAAGAAAAACAAAATTTAAATTGTCTCAAAATTTGAAACTAGGAATACAGGGACCATCCTCACAAGGGACTTTTTTCAAAGTCGGTGGGGTGTTTTTTTTACTTTTTTCCCTGTTCTTAGTTAAGAACATTTACCAGAGCTTGAATAGCAATTCCGTTATTACCCCTAGCTCCTCAGTTCAAACCACTCAACCAAAAGTACTCGGTGCATTTGACCAACAAACTCCTAAAAACTCGGCTACTGCCCCAGTTGCTTCTAATTATACTGTTCAAAAAGGCGATACATTATTTAATATTGCTCAATCTCAAAATGTGAATTGGGTAGTGATTGCCACCCTGAATGACCTGAAAGCACCGTACAACTTGAAACCCGGTACAGTTCTAAAACTCCAGTAGAAAATAAACAAATAAACAAAAGAATTGGCCAGTAAAAATATTCGAATATTCAATTCGTTTCTGGCAAAAAAAACAGATAGCAAATAGCTATCTGTTTTTTTGTACGAAACTCAATTCATATTCAAATATTTTATCTAACCACTCTTTTATAATTGATCTTTATTTCTACTTGTCTTTATTCTAGCTTTATTGCGGTACCGTGACTTGCAATTTACGGGTTACTCCCTGCTTCGCTCCTTGGTTGATGATTGTAGTTGTTCCGGCAGGTAAACCGTTAGGCGCGGTAGTAAAGCTATACGAAGAAGTACTGCCAACTCCGTTAATAACAATTATTTGATATTCTATTGTAGGATCTAAAACCGGGCTATTCCAGGTTGTGGTACCATTAACATCCAAAGTTTGACTTGAAGTTGGAGTCACAACACAATTTGCTACAGCAAATGGACAAAAGTATACGGTACCAGTTGAACCTGCAACAATAGTTATACTTGCGGAAGTGTATCCGGGGTTAGCACCTTGATTGGTAGGATTATATAAGTAAAAGTCTCTTCGGGCACTAGGCGTCATAACAAAGGCATACGGACTATTGAAATAGTAACTGGCACACGAGCTGACTGTTACACCATTAAAGACTGTGCCTTGGGTTTGGCTAGCGCTACAGGCTGGCAAGGTACTGTAGCCTCGGACCGTATTAAACAAACCATCTTCTGCCATCGCTTCGTCAGCTTTTATAATCGGTTCTGTTTTTGCCAAATCCGCCGAGGTTCTTACTTCATTTAAGGCAATTGCGGCGACGCTAAATACAATTGCTGTTATTGCTGAAAGAATTAAAATCGAAAGCAATAAGGTTACACCCTTTTGATCGTTACGGTTATTTATTTTTTTTATTTTATTACTATACATATTATTGTGCGGCGATATCATAAACAGGAATTGTTATTGAACTTTCGATTGGAATTACCACTGAATCTTGAGAGCCGCTAGTACTTTTAACATTTGCAGTAAAAGTTACTCTTGGCTGAACAGTACTGCCAGCCAAATAAGGGTCATAGGTTGGACTGACATAAAAAATCAAATTTGAAATACTTACGTTCGCACTGTTGACTTTGAGCGGAGCTAAATTATTTTTCTCTAACCAGAGATTTTGACCGATACTGGAAATCAAACCACTGTTATCCCCCAGATAAAAACATAGCCGGTCACCGTCTACATTCACAATTGCTAGCGAAGAGGAGGAAGTAGTAGGCAAGCTAGTGCACGGAGAAAC
Source organism: Candidatus Doudnabacteria bacterium (assembly GCA_028286905.1). GTDB lineage: Bacteria > Patescibacteriota > Doudnabacteria > UBA920 > VMFF01 > JAQBQP01. Next base: position 48,891 of record JAQBQP010000002.1, on the reverse strand, counting down.
GGCACTAGCGTAATCGATTGCGCCATTCTTTATTTCTTTTGCAAGATATTCCGTTAAATAACGGGCATTCTCGGAAGCGCTTCTAATTACATCCGTTCGACGATTAATCTTTATAGTAGATAAATAAACCCCAACGATTGAACTAACCGTAACTGCAAAAAGAGCTGTCGCGACCAGCGCTTCAATCAGGGTAAAACCTCGTTCGCTTTTTAAATGTTGAGGGTTTTGCATTTTAATAGTTTTTCCAATTTGTTAAATACGTCTGCAACACTACTTTACAAGTAGCAGGCAAGGTAGTTGGATCGGTGGTTACAGCGCAACTTTTACCGCTCCACCAGACTGTGGAAGTTACTCTTAATCTAGGGTTTAATGCAGTGTAAGGTGCTGCGGTTTCCTCTACTATGTTTATGTCTCTAGAATAAACTGAAAGCACTCCAGCTCCCTGGTTCGCGTACTGCCCATCTGTAGAATCATACTTTAAAGTAAAGTTTGCGTTAGAATTTTGTCTTTGGGTTCGCCAAACCGGACTATTCCCCAAAGTGAGAAAATCAACAGTATAATCTCCTGTTACCAGTTTATTGCTGCCTTGGCCCTGCCAATTTGAATAGCACATTTGAGTTGAGCCTAAATCTGGACAGCTTACTAAAGGATCATTGGTAAGATCTAACCAATTATTATCCCGAATGTTCTTAATTGCTTCCAAACCTTGGCCGGCAAGCGCAGTTGCAACAATTTGCTTACTTGAATTATCAGTGGAATTAAAAGAATAAATTGCTAGGGTGATTGCAGAAATTAAACCTGTAATCAAAATAAAAATCGCCACTAATGTTTCAATTAGGGTTTGTCCCAATTGTTTATTGCCAGGGGCGATTTTTTTATTTCTCATTAAATTATGGATTTATTTCTTTTATAACCGGAGCCTTTAATCCATTATAGAAGACGATATAGCCTGTATCAAGCGGACACGGCTGAGCTATTGTTGCGCTTGTTCCGGCACAACCAGTTGCTCCCGCAGGAACAACAGTAGAAGTGTAAGTAACGTTCGCTAAATTACGAAGCCTTAACAGTCCTTGATTGTTTCCAACCGGAGGAGTGACGTCAGCATCAAAAGTTATTACTCCTCTGGAACCCGCAGCGATTGTTCCTAAATTAAATGTAATGTTATTTCCGGTTTGAGTATATGAAGGAGACGTTCCGCCAACGAAGGTGACACTTGGAGGATTGTGAAATGTTAAATTCGCACCGTTCAAAGTCATATTGTCATAGACCACAACATTGTTCGCGTTTGCAGTTCCAGTGTTACATACTTCGATACTCATTTTTAGAACATCACCTTTTTTGATAATTTGATTCGAGCCCGCAGCAGCACTAACACAAGCAGAGCTATAAGTTGCGTTCTGCCCATTTACTTGAATAATATGTTTACCGCTGTTATTTAGATTTACCTGACAAGGAGTTGCAGAAACGCTACCAGTTCCTGATTGGCCAGATACCAAACCGTTTGTACCAACTGTCTGAACCCAATAATTGTATGCGTTTCCTGCCGAAGTAGTATCTGTATAAGTTAAAGCCGAAGTATTTTGCCACACAGCACCAGGAGTAGCAGTTGTGCTCCTGTATATATTATATGATGCTGCGTTTGCAATAGCAGTCCAGGATAACTTGATTTGACCGCAAGCAACTGCTGGATTCAAAGAAGTGTTTTCCGCAATTGGAGTTGGGTCAGCAGGCGGTTGGTTAACAATTACCGCCACAGAACTAGTAACCGTATTACCATTAATAGCTGTTAAGGTATAAGTCGTATTTATAGATAAGCCTGGGGTTACTTGGCTGCCATTAACTGGTTCCGCTTGGCCGCTAAATGAGCCACCTGACAGACTTGCTGTGCTGCATCCTGAAGTGGTCCAAGAAAGTGTGGTAGGGTTGCCAGTGTTTACAGGATTTGGAGATGGAGCAAAAGTATTTATTGCACATGATCCACCAAAATTTAGAGTAAATGTTATAGACCCACCGTTCGAACAGGTTTGAGAACCAGCTGGAGTAACGCTAGTCGCGGATGATGATATAGTCCAAGTTCCTGCAGCTAAACTGACTGAGCCGTCATTGTTGCCGTTGTATGTAGAAGGTCCTGAGAGTGTATAAGAGTAAGCTCCGCTTCCGTTTGAATGGTTAACTGTTATCGCACAGGTCGTGCCGGTAACTGCAATTGAGGTAACAGCGCTAACCGTAGTAGTACCGTCTGTTTCGGTTAGAGTGTAATTGGTATTAGAATTAACAGTGCCAGCACTTAAGTTAGTTGCATTCCTCAAAGTTGAAGTGTTGTTAAAGATACCTCCTGTTAAAGTTGCTGACGTACAATTTCCATTGCTTGTGAAATTTAAGAACCCTGTACTACCCGGCGCCACTGGAGTTGTCGTCGGATAAAAGCTTACGATCGCGCAAGCGGAGGCACTATTTACACTAACTGTTGTAGTTGCATTGACTGAGCCAGAAGCTCCTGTCGCTGTTAAGGTATAGGATGTAGTGCTAGATAAGTTTTGAGTGCTAGCGCTTCCATTAGTTACTACTGTGGTTCCACCATTGAATGTTCCGCCGCTTAAACTTGCCGACGTACAATTAGTAGTGGCCCAAGACAAAGTCGCGCTTTGACCTGAGGCTATACTGCTAGGGCTAGGAGAAAAACTATTGATAGTACAATTATTGCCGCCGTTATTAAATCCGGTGGCATTATTTGGAATCACAACTTGAATATCAGACTTCCAGCTTGCAACAACACCGAAACCATCATGGTTATCATATTTTTCTTCAATATGAACATACCAAACTTTTCCCGGAGTAGCAGAAGGGCCTACAGTTACAGGAATAGGATCGGACGATTGAGGGGCGATGAATAAAGGAGTGCTAGAGGGACAGTCATTGGCAACCGAAACATCGCTAGAATTAGGAGTGTTTCCGCCACTGTTTGGCTGATCTGTAATAATACCGTACCAACAATCAGGGTCTCCACCGATTGGAGAATTATTAAAGGCAGTAGCCGATTGGGTTCCTGGAGTATTAAAAGTAAGCGTTGTAGCGCTAGCAGCATGGCTGAAACTAAAAAAAACACCGCTCAAAACAAATGTTCCGAACAAATATAGTATTTTTTTCTGAATTTTCATTTATTTTTATTTCTAAAACTAATCTTTGTATATATTATACCTTATCTGAAGATAAAAATCAAGGTTTTATCCCCTTACTGGTTTATATTTCCTGTAATCCCATTAATATCAATCGTTGTAGTTAAGGTATTATTGGCGACGTTAGTAAAAGTTAGACGAATAGTATCGTCGCTTTCCTTGTTTGCTAACGCGCCATTTCCGGAGTAGCTAGCTACTGTTCGAGCATAAGTAGTTTTAAATAAAATTTCTATGTAAGTCGGGTTAACTATCGTTCCGTCCGAACGAATTACTCTTATTCCGCTCAAAACTGCATTTGTTGGTGTATAAACTGTAGCGATTGTGTTAGCTGGGCTGTTCTTATTATCGTAACCCAATAAGGTATAAAAAGCTGGGCTGTTCGTTGAGAAGCTTATTCCATAAAATCCTGATACCGTACCCGGAGCTATATCGCGAGATGTCAACGCATAGCTCTGCATTTTTCTTAAATCCGAAACCGCGTTGTTTTTAGCAATACTTAAGCTACGCGCTTTACCTTGAGAACTAAAATTTACAAGAAAAAGACTAGTAAGCGTGACCATGATTGTGATCACCACCAGCAATTCAATTAATGTAAATCCTTGGGAGTTTATTTTAGACATAAATTCTCACTCCGATCAGCCTTAAGTACCAATTGATTAACTCGGACCCATATAGCACCGTAATCATACAAGAAATTGCCAAAAAGGTCCCAAATGGAATTTCACTTTGTAATTTTTTTGTCTTCGAGGCCATCAAGACCAATCCGACAACTGAGCCAATCATGAAAGCCAGTAAAATATTTATTACTATAATTGGGAAAACGGTAGCAAGGCCTAAAACAAAACTAAACTTCACATCCCCAAAGCCAATCCAACGCCCTTTAGAAATATAATATAGTCCTCCAAAAAATAAAAACAAACCCAACGCTGCTAGCAGGCCGTTTAAAGTTAAAGAGTTAAACCATAAGCTGTGAAGAGCTATGTCAATCGCTAAATTAAACAAGATTAAAACTACCGAAGCAAAAATTACAACTTTATCCAAAATAAGAAAGTGCTCATAATCGATCATAAACACCACCATTAACACGGCACTAATAAAAAACGATTTGAGAAGTATTAAATATTCTAGACTATTAATCGGAAATAGTTTTGCAAAACAAAGCGCAAAAAGTAAGCCGGTAATGACTTCAATGTAAAAATATCGATGTGAAAAAGGTTTTTTACAATACCGACACTTCCCTCTTAGAAAAACAAAGCTTAAGATTGGAACTAGGTCTAGAGCATTTAATTGGTGTTTGCACTGCATGCAATGCGATCTGCCATTCAAAGTTTTTTCCACTGGCAGTCGAAGAATTAAAACGTTTAAAAAACTGCCGATAATTGATCCAAATATAAATGAAAGCACTAAACCTATAATCATTGCAGTGTTTTTTCAGTTAGAGTATGCATTCCTTTTGATAATCCAGCGGTTCCCTGTACCAAACAAAAATCTAATTTATAGCTTCCGGCGTTCTGTTGAGTGTATTTAAAATCTGTGACTCCTGCGCATACGCCTTGAGCATTTTCTGGTTTTGGAATTGCAGAAATATAAAATGGAATTAGGATCTTCTGATCATTAAATTGTGTTTCGGTCGGGTAGCGGTCTTGATCAGAATAATAAAATTGCAAGGCATTAGAAATATTTCCTACGTTCTTAAAAGTCGCCTGGTCTTTACCTGAAGCAACTCCTGAGAAAATACCTAATACGATTGAAAGGACAAATAAAACAAACGCCGCGGCCAAGAAATATGACTGCAGCTTAGAGCTTTTAGCAGGTTGTGCTACCGACGGTCCGATAGGCGTTGTCGTAGAAGATATAGTTTGCATACAGAGTGCTAATTACTAACTGTATAAACCTCACCACCAATGTGGCGAGGTTTAACAATAAATAAATTATTGGATACCGGCTGGACTTGCTGTGTGAGTACTTGGACCAAATCCTCCCGTAGTTGCTCCTAAGCAGAAGGACAATGTATAAGTTGTTCCTGTGCTTACTCCATAAATATAGGAGTTGTTTGCTATCTGAGATGTACCTGAACCAGTACAAACAGGTTCTGCTGGTGTCGGTGCAAGTGGCAAAGCGCCAACGTAAGTTGGTACTAAAGCTGATGCTAACACTGTGCTGGCAAGACCAGCAGCACCATTAACAGGGTAACCATTAAAATCGTTATAATACAATTCCAAAGCTGTTGTTAACTGGCGAATATCTGCTAATCTTTTAGCGTCTCTAGACTTTGCTCGAGCTGAGTTTAAGGCTAGTAAAACTACAGATGCCAAAAGACCAATAATCGCAATAACAACCAACAATTCTATCAATGTAAAACCGTTTTGATTTTGATTTCTTTTCAATTTTTTCACCCCCTTTCAGGTTGAGAGTTTGCATCTACTAAGATGCATTACTAGCTAGATTATAAATCGGTAGTAAAATTCCTGCAACTAAGATACCCACAGCCAAGCCAAGAATCAACATGATAATTGGCTCCATCAAAGTAGTTAGAGTGGAAATTTTTGTATCTACTTCTTTTTCATAATACACTGCTAGTTTTTGAAGGATGTTTGTAAGCGTTGCAGACTGTTCCCCGACTTCGATCATCTGAGTTACGATCGGCGGAATTTCTTTGTGGCCCTGCAAAGCTTCGGCAATCGTTTTACCGGTAGAAAGCTTATTTGCCGCTTCTAGTATAATGTCTCTATAAATAACGTTATTTACCAACTCAGAAACTACTTCCAACGCTTTAATGATCGGAATTCCACCCAAAACAAGAGTTGAAAGGTTTCTAGAAAAACGCGCTAAGTAAATCTTTTCAAAAATGGGCCCAATGATCGGCGTATGTACCTTCAAAAAGTCCCAGACAAATCTACCTTGCTTAGTTTTTAAGTAATACCTTGCCCCAACGTAAAGAGCGAAGCCGCCAATAAAGAATGTCCACCAATAAACTTGGAAAAATTTTGTAAAAGCAATTAACCAAACCGTAATTATTGGCAAGCTACCCCCTTGCTGTTCAAGGATATCTGTAAGCTTAGGTAAGATGAATAAGAACATCAACGAACCTACGCCGACCAAAGCACCCATAATAAACAAAGGGTAGGTCATCGCGCTCTTCACCTTTGCGGTTAGATCATAATCCTTTTCCATTTGATCGGAAAGGTAGTTCAAAGAAACATCTAACGTACCAGAAAGTTCGCCAGTATGCACGACGCTAACATATACGTTGCTAAAAATTTCTGGATGCCTGGAAAGTGCTAAAGAAAAGCTATTTCCACCTTCAATGCTGGAAATCGTTTCATTGATAACAGTTTTTAAATAGTTATTACTAACCTGCTCTAATAAAATGCGTAGAGCTTGAAGAATTGAAACCTTCGCGCCAATCAGCGTTGAAAGCTGACGAGAGAAAAGCACCATTTCTTTGTTTGGCACAGACTTGCCAAAAGGCCAAAGCTTTTCTAAAAAGTTTTCTTCGATTATCGACAACGAAACAATCGTTAGGTTGTTTTCTTGAATCAGGCTTTCGGCCTTCTCCTGGTCCTCTGCAACCACCACCCCTTCTCGGAGATTGCCCAGGTCATCTTTTGCTTCGTATTTAAATTGCATTGGCTATCCTTTTGAGACTAAAGATTTGAAATAATCCATATCTTTAACATAACTTATTGCATCTTCGCTACTCACTTGGCCACTTGAAACTAATAACGCTAAAGACTTATCTAAAGCAATCATCCCGCCATCACCACTGGTATGAACGACGTTATCCATCTCATAAGTTTTGCCTTCTCTAATAACGTTTCTGACGGCGTTGTTAGTAAGGAGCATTTCCAAAGCCGGAACTCTGCCTCCTCCAACCTTTGGCAGCAGGCGCAGAGAGATTATACCAATTAAAACGCTTGCTAACTGGGCTCTGATTTGTGGTTGCTGATGCGGAGGGAAAACATCCGTAATACGGTCGATGGTCTGGGCTGCATCATTAGTGTGCAATGTTGCAAAGACTAAGTGCCCGGTTTCTGCAATAGTCATAACTGTTTGAATTGATTCTAAATCGCGCATTTCTCCGACAAAAATGACATTACAATCTTCACGTAAGCTGGATCGTAGGGCCTGGCCAAATGAAGGGGTGTCTACAAAAACCTCGCGTTGATTTACGATGCTCTTATCTGGCGTAAAAATAAATTCGACCGGGTCTTCAATAGTCAAAATATGCTCGGCTCGAGTGTGATTGATATGATCAATCATTGCTGCTAAGGTCGTTGACTTACCGTGCCCAGTAGGTCCCACTACCAAGACTAAACCTTGTTTCTTTTCCGCAAAATCTAAAAGACTTACTGGCAGACCCAATTCTTGCACAGTTTTTATTTTATTCGGAATCAAACGAAAAGCCGCAGCAAGTTGTCCTTTTTGTTTGTAAGCGTTAACGCGGAAACGGGTATTATCTTTATAAGAATAGGCAAAATCTAAATCTTCAGTCTTATCAAAAGCATCCTTTTCTGTCTTAGTAAGCATGACATCTAAGATATTACTGATTGCTTCTGTATTTAAAACTTCCAGCTCTTCTAATTTTAACAAAGCGCCATCTACCCGAATAATTGGCGGCTCTCCAGAAACCAAATGCAAATCAGAAGCTTCTCGCTCCAAAACGATGGAAAGTAATTTATTTAATTCTAGTTCGCTAGCTTTGTACATATTTGTATTTTAAAATTTTTATTTTAAACAAGAAACTTATTTATTTTGTCGACTACTTCAGCAGGAGTAAAATTTGCTTTGATAATATAATCATTCGCACCTAGCAACAATCCTTGTTCAACGTCGCTCTTTTGACCAAGGTTCGTAAGCATTAGCACCGGAACTTTTGCAATTTCGGGATCCTTGTCTTTCCGAATGCTTTTTAAAACTTCGAAGCCATTTAACTTTGGCATCATGATGTCCAGTAAGATCAAACCGAATTCTCCGACTTTGATTTTTTCGAGTGCCTCTTCTCCATCCTTAGCCGCTTCAATATCAAATCCTTCGAGCTTTAACTTGGTTTGATACATTCCGCTTAAAAAAGGTTCGTCTTCCACCAAAAGTATTTTTTTTGCTGACCCAGTAGTATTTGTGTTTTCCATATTTTTATTATTCTGAAGTTACGCGAACAACCTCGCTGTAAGTGGTCACCCCTTTTAATACCTTAATAATACCATCTTGTTGCAAAGTAATCATCCCCATCTTTGCTGCTTCTGCGGCAATATCTTGTGGAGAGGACTTTTCCAGAATCAAATTTTGAACATTATCAGTGATCTGAAGCACTTCAATAATCGCAATACGGCCTTTATAGCCCGTATTGCCGCACTTTTCACAGCCAGATCCTTCATAAATTTTCATGTTTTTCAAATCTAAGCCATCGAGTTCTTTTTCATTGACGCCTTTTAACGCAGCAGTAAAATCATCCTTAACTTGTTGAATAACCGGTACTTCGTGCTTACAATCCGGACAAATTTTACGGCAAAGACGCTGTGCTTCTACGACGTTCATCGAAGCGGCAAGCAGGAATGGTTCCATGCCCATGTCAATTAAACGCGGTAGCGAGCCAATTGCGTCGTTTGTGTGCAGTGTAGAGAATACTAAGTGGCCAGTAAGCGCCGCTTGCACTGCCAATTCCGCAGTTTCTTTGTCTCGAATTTCTCCCACCATTATGATGTTCGGATCTTGACGCAGAATCGAGCGTAGCCCGGTAGAGAAAGTGAGGCCAATTTCTGGATTGATCTGAGTTTGGTTAACTCCTGGAATAAAATATTCTACTGGATCTTCTAGGGTAATAATGTTAACCAAGTTGGTGTTAATCATGGTCAGCAAGGAATATAAGGTTGTAGACTTACCAGAACCGGTTGGACCAGTGATCAAAAAGATTCCGTGTGTTTCCTTCATGTTTTCCAAAATCCATTCCAAACCTTTACCTCTAAATCCAAGCTGCTCCAAAGTTGGTGCTTTTGTAGATTTATCCAAGATACGCATAACCACCTTCTCGCCATTAACGTTCGGTAAAATCGATACACGCAAATCTACCGATTTACTTTCGGTTTCGTAATGGAAACGTCCATCCTGCGGCAAACGTGATTCATCAATTTTTAAGTTTGAAAGAATTTTTATTTTTGAAACAACTGCGGTTTGCACTGTTTTTGGCAGCTCTAAGGCGACGTGCAAAATACCATCTTGGCGATAGCGGATCCGTAAATTTTTATCATTTGGCTCGATATGAATATCCGAGGCATTGCCATCAATCGCATTTGTTAAAATAACATCGACGATCTTAGAAATTGGCGCATCTTGAATTAGTTCCTGTAATTCTGGTTTTTCTACTTTCTCAGCCTTCTTTTGGATCTTTTCAGTTGCTTCAATATTTGCTAAAGCCGCGTCCACTACCTTTTCCACATTTTTGCCCTGACGCATAACTTTGTTATAGCTATCATCATCAGTAACAAACAATTGAATTGAGTAAGAAAGTTTTTTTGATAAAAATTCCAACGCTTCCAAAGCAGAAATATTAGTCGGGTCGGTAATCGCTATTTTTAAATTCTGCCCTTGATGTTCAAAAGCAAAAAATTTGTAGAAAGAATAGGTTTCTTGAGGGATTAAATTTAAAACTTTTAAATCGACCTTTTTATCCATGAAGGAAATAAAAGGTATATTTAAAAAAGCAGCTTTGGCTTTAGCCAAAGTCTCTCCGGGAATTATTCTCTGACTGGTGATGATATTCAACACCGAGTCTTTTGTTTGTACGCTTTGAGCCTTTAACTTATCGTACAAGGCTTGAGTAATTAAGCCCTGATCTATTAAATAGGTCTCAAAGTTGTCAGTTTTTAGAGCTTCTGGCATGTTTTATTTTCCGAATACGTTGCTTGAGCCTACATCGCTTTTTAATACTACTGGATAAATCGGTGGGTTGAAATCTGAAAATGGTTTTTGTTGCAAAATATCTACCGGCAAACTTGATCCATTAGGCAAAAGCGACGAAACGGATGCAGCAGCAGTCCCCGGTGATGCTGTCACAACATCTGCTCCTGTTGAAGGCGCCGAACCATTAGCAATTGCAGCTGCTGGTCCTGCGCTAGGCGCAGTTCCGTCGGCAGGAAGCGCGGAAATCGAAGCAAGCGGAGCTGGCTTTGGTTTTAGAAAATTAAAATAAATAACTCCAAGTGTTATCACAAGTAGTACCGCGAATATTCCATATTCTTTTTTTTCTTTTGTGGTCATATTCTTTTCCGATTATTTCTGATAATAAGTTTTCATCGCAATACTAAAAGATAGATCCGGCTTACCCTCACTGGAAGTGACATCAATACTCTGAACATCTATAAGTCTTAGGCTGTTTTGAATTTTCCCTAAGAAGGTCACAAAGTTCTGATAAGAACCAGTAACGGTCATGGTCAGATCAATAGCACCAAGCGATGCGGGAAGATTTGATTTCGGTGCCCCGGTTCCAATCGAAGTAGGTCCACCGCTTACTGGGGCGCCTGATACTCCAACCACATTCCCTTGATCTAGTACTTCATTTTCATCTTTACCTTGCAAAGTAATTGATCCAAGATTTAGGCTTTGTGCCATCGATTCCAGATAGGCATAAACGGCAGGGATGTCGACACCAGTGGGAATTGCAACATCAATCTTTTTTAAATCTGCGCTGCTGGCCTGCAATTTAGAATAAAGCGTTGTTACCTGGGCCTGTTGGGATTTTATTAAATCTAGTGACTGTTGGTTGTTATCTTTTGCTGCTAAGGAATCTTTATATTGACCGTACTTTGGCCAAACCAAGAAAAAGGTCAGCACTACCGCTAAGATAATGCAGATTAAGAACAGTCCGACACCGGATCTTGATTTTTGAGCAGGAGTTAATTGCATGTGTTTGAGTATTTAGCTAATACTGCTTGATTAAAAGTTACATTGAGCGTGTAGCCGGTGGTAATTTTCTCTCCAGAGCCAGCAGAAACACTCACCAATTTTACATCTTTTACAAACTTGTCATTATTAACTTGGTAACCTTGAATCAACTTATCTAAATTCTGAAAATTTGAAACGTTCCCGGAAATTGTTGCGCTACCGTTAGCATTCGCCGTAAATTTCCCGTAGGTTGTTGATTTTAATGTATCGGCACTCAAATTTGGCAAGATCTCACACCAATAAGTGTGCGTTTTTAAAAGGCTTTCGATGCTTTTAAGTTTGGTTTGAGCGCTCACTAGCTGCTGGTATTGAGTTCCAGTGGAAATCTTCTGTTGAATTTGAGCTTGCTGGTCGGCAAGCGCTTTAGAATCTGCATCTGCTTTATTTGTTAAAACAAAAAACAAACCGTACAGCCCAATCACAACCACTAAAACTATAACGCCAATTGTATTAACAACATTATGCGTTTTTCTCTCAGTGTTTCGATTATTTGTGTTTTGTAATAAGTTGATTTCTGCCATTTTATTTGTTTGTTCTTAAGGCCAAGCCAATCGCAACTGTCAGACTGGTCGCATATTGGGCAAGCACTGTTTTTATTTCGGGAGCGAAGCTAAGTTTAGTTAAAGGATCTCCATTTAAAATTGTTGGGCCTAGGTCGTTAAAAAATTCATTCAATCCTGGTAAGTTTGCGGTACCGCCGACAATAACGATTTGATCGAATTTTTTAGACTTTGCCTGATAAATACTCTGCAGCTGTCGCGCTTCACTCTTCATCGTCATCAGAATCGGTTTGATTGTTTCTGGAATTAAACTTGCTTGGTTCAAACCAAAATCTTTTTTAAACTGTTCGGCGCGCGCAGTACTGATTTTTAGGCTCTCGGCAATCTTTGCGGTAATTGTTTCGCCGCCAACCGGTACATTTCTAGTTAATAGCAGGTTGCCATCTTCAACAATATTTAAGTGCGTTGCTTTCGCACCGATATCTATTAAAAGTATACTCCCTTTTTTGTCCCCAACCAAAGATCTGATCAAAGCAAGCGCTTCAATTTCCAAAGCAATCGGTTCAAGTTTTGCTAATTCAAAGATTCGCAAATAACTTCGGAGAATTGAATTGGGCACTGCAGTAATTAGAACTTTGCTTTTACCATCTGCGCTGGTTTCTATAATTGACCAGGATAATGTCATCTCAGAAATCGGTAAAGGCACATATTTTTTCGCTTCAAACTCAATTGCGCTTTTCAACTCGCCTTCACTGAGCTTCGGCATTTCAATAACTGAAGTAAATACTGCCGAATTGGGAAGCGATGCAACCACTTTCCTGGTAGTTGTTCCGGCTTTTTCCATCAAATTGTTAAGGACAATTGCGGTTTTCTTTATTACGTCTTCTTTGTTTTCTGCAATTTCGAATGCCGCATTTACCAAACCATACGTATCCAAAGTGTGTTTATTACCATCAGTGGTAATTTGCGCGATCTTTATATTGGTCGTGCCAATGTCGATCCCTAATACACTTTTTTTGTTCGAAAAAAACATGATTTGATTTGGATTTTTTATTTCTCAGAGTATTTTTACTTCTACATTATAAAAGATTTAGCCCATTGATGTCAAAGTTTTTATCCACCAAACAAAGCCGACTATCGTTCTTTACTTTTTCGCCTCAAAATGATAAAATCTTGAAGTATAAAAATCTAATTATGGGTGTGTAGCTCAGTTGGTTAGAGCACTTCACTGATAATGAAGAGGTCCGTGGTTCGAGTCCACGCACACCCACCATAAAAATGCGATTCATACTTGGCCCTTTATTAGTTGTTTTAGGCATCCTGATGATGCGCTACACTGTGGAAATCACCAATTTCACAGGTAAGCTTGATTTCGCCGAAGAATACTTAGGCAAAGGTCTCGCTGCCGGCACTTATAGCTGGTGGCGGCTGGTAGGCCTGGGAATAGCGATTCTAGGAGCCTTATGGTTCTTTGGGATGCTAGATCTGGTCGGCAACCTTTTAAGAGCAGTACTTGGCGGCGCAAGATAATCGTGTTAATATGTTCGAGTCACAGATGAGGGCCCTTAGCTCATCTGGTAGAGCGCCTGCTTTGCAAGCAGGAGGCGGCCGGTTCGAGTCCGGCAGGGTCCACCAAAAAACCACCGTTAGGTGGTTTTTTAATTTAAGACCTTAAAATTTTCTCAAACAACAGAGAGATTAGGGATATAAACCTAGATCATCGATTAGACGGTAGGACCCCATGTCAGCGTCAATGTATCCTCCGGGCTGGCCCTGCACTCCGTTACCCAAACAAAAGGTCAGCTTATATTTACTACCCATTGGAGTACCGGTAAGCGCGTAAAAATATTTATTTTGATCAATCGAACACTTTCCATCAGCAGGGGTCGGAGCGTCTGGAACTACAGATAAATATTTTGGCACTAACTCTTTAAGTGTTACTGGATACTGACTGTGATCATTATAGTAAAGCTCTAAAACAAAGATGAGGGTTTTGATGTCACTCATTCGTTGAACATCGCGAGGGTTTGGGTTGATTACGTACGGAATAGCAATTTTGCGCCCGCCTTTGATAATTGAGAGACTGCTTTTAGGCGGGGTAAGTGTAAATTCCGATTGTGGTTTAGGTAGTTGTACACAAAGACCAGTGCTCTGGTCTACAATCAAATCGTTGTTAGAGCCGCATGGTTTCGATTGTGATTGCGATTGTTTGCTTACGGAAGCATTTGGCATTTGATAAGGTATTTGTGCAGAATTACAGCCAGCTGCAATAAGAGCAAAAAACCCTAAAACTAAAAGTTTTTTCATTAAATTATGGAGTTAATACTACAGGATTAGTATACTGCTATGTCACAAAGTACTTTCTTTTTAGCGAAACAGAAAAGTAACCTACGCCAATCATTGCTAGCCCAGCAATAACCAGTGCAAGGGACCAGCCAAGATTTGAAGAAAAATATTCAGATGTGATTTTAAGAATATAAATCATTAAGAATATAGTCCCCCAGATAAGAAATGCTTTGTTTTTTAGATACACGCTTACAAACAATATACCAAATACTAAGCCAGGGTAAATTATTTCCCACAATATGTTCTGATGCGGTTCCCAATTCCCTAGCCCTAATCCGGCTGCAAGGAAACCAAACACCCCAAAACCATACAAGAAGCCGGAGAGCGATGCGTGCTCACCTTTTAAGAAGCCGTGACCAAGAAGCATATAAGCCAGTCCTAAGACCAAAAGACGATACTCGATAAAACTCCAGTATTCAAAAGATCCAACATTGAATACTAAAAAATTAGTAATGGCAAAGTAGAACCACGTTCCGAATAAAATGCTAAAAAGAGTAAAAACATTTTTCTTGAAAATAAAATAAGACGAAAGGAAAATGATTAACAATATTCCAGAATTTACACTTTGTGAGCCGCTGGTACTCATATCAAAACCCATATTATCAAGAAGCACTCCGATACCTATAGGTCCAACTAACGCAGCAACTAAAAGAAAAACGGTTCCGGTTATCTCTGTCTTCTCTTTTTTTATTAATACCACTCCAAGAATATAGGCGGCTATACTTACGCCCAAAGTCGCCAAAATCTTCGTAAAAAAACTAAGGGCGGACCAGTTTTGCTCTAGAGAAATCGCAATTCCTAAAAACACGATAGCTCCTCCAATATAAGAGATTATTTCTGACATACCAACTTGTTTTTTCAAAGCGATACCATCACCCGTCGCAATTCCCGAGGGCAAACCTAAATTATAGCTGGCGATTAACTCTTCTCTGGTAACCAGTTGCTGCTCCGCTAAGGATTTAACGTAAGCCAAAGCTTCTTCTTTTGATTTCATTTTATTTTACCTAACCAAGGTTCCTATTAAATTATTGTCTATATTATACAATAATCGCTAGACAAAATAAACTGACTCTGCGCGTAGCAAAACCAATCTAAACCACCCTTTCCAAAACTTTTTCCTGAAGTACGACATTGCTCTTTCCATTCAAAATGGTAATTGTTTTTAACAAACAAGGTCTTCCAATCGACTTAACATTGTTACCATTTTGGAGTACACTGTGAATATATTAAAAATAAATATGATAAAAAAAGCAGAAATTACAACCCGAACCCAGGAACAACTTGACGGGGAAAAGCCGCGTAGCTTAAGTGACGCTGAAGCAGAACCACGATTAAATGTTACTGCGGACCAACTAAAAAAAATTGAGAACCCAGATCGATCACTAGCTTCGAATACATACGATCCATTAGAAATTGAGGCGCAACTGGAACAGATTAGAAAATCTATCCAGGAAGGCAGAGCGCCGATTAACAAATTAGAGAGCGAATATCCAAAAAATTTGGATGAGTTTTTTATGAACTTTGGCTCTCCGGAATCAACTGGTACTTACGGAAGCTTATTAACAAAAGCAAAAGTAGCCTTTATAGAACTCTTTAATAACACTAGCGACTTACCTTTTAAAGAAGCTTTTAAATTTAAACTACTGCGGTTGATAAATGTTTATCTAGCTCGCGATGGACGTACTAGGAGTGAAGCCGATCTCATTGGCATATTCATCGCACATGGAGTTGCCAAAAACGAAGAGGATGCAAAATGGTGGATAAGAAAATTGCTAAAGTACAACATTAGCGCAGATGGTGGTGGATGGGGTTTTCAACCTCGCAAATTAACTCCGACTCGAAATGCTCAAGGCGAGTGGGAATATTATTTAGAGAAAACCAATTAATCTTTACTATATTTCGCTTATAAAAAAACCACCTAACGGTGGTTTTTAATTTGTGCTTTAATTTATTGAAATCTTATGCACTCCCGGGCTGTAACCTTCAGTCTGTTGACCGATACAATAACTTAAATCGTAGCCGCTCTTATTTTGCTTTATCTTATATGTATAGGTATTATTTTCTACACTACAACCTTGTGCGGGAGGATACGGAGCACTAGGAACAGTGCCTAAATAACTAGGCGCCAGGCTATTTAAAGAACTAGGAAAATAATTATAATCTATATAATATAAGCCCAAAGCTGATTTTATCAAACTAATATCATAAACTCTCGTTAAGTCTGCGTTTTTTGATTTAAATTTTTCTATATATGGCTGTAGATCTGCTGTTGTTTTATTTTGCAGAGCAATCACTTCTGAGTCGTAAATCGTCGTGGTTTCTTTTGAGAGGCTTTTCAACTGGCTAATTCCTGCTGGACCAGCGCTTAATAAGCCTGCCGAATAACCATTTACAGGACTACTGATGCAAAAAGTAAGTGAGTATGAGTCATTACTGGTAGCATATTTAAAATCATTATCGGTGGCAGAACAAGGAAGATCAGCTGGAGCCGGTGCTTTGTCAGCAAAAGTAGCAGGATAACTTGAATTTGTATTATAGTATTCTTCCAACAACTCTTGATCCACTTTTATCTTAACCAACCTTTGATAATCGCGAGCTTTCGCATTACTATCCTGTAAAGCTAAGAGTGTAACTTTGGAGCTTTCTTCCGGAACAGTCCCAGGCTTAGCTTGGGTTGATGTCTGCGGTAGATTGGAATTAGGATTTTGTGAGCTATCCAACAAAGCAGTATTATCACTTACATTTGCAGTCGGGGAAGGGCTTTGATTTTGTACTGCGACTTCCTTACTGCATCCTGCTGCTAAAAATAACACTGCTAAGGAAATTATAAGTCTTTTCATTGTTTTTGTTTTAATGCATTAATACAAAAGTACTTTTGATATATTTTAATTTATTCTCGGACCTGGATTTCTGAGGGCAAATTTTTTTCTACTAGTTCTTTAAATTTAACTTGCTTATCAATTGGCCACTTTCTAAAAAGCTTGTCGAAGTCAGAGTCCGTAAAACGATCAATATCTTTCATCAAGATATTCATACCCAGCATGTGAGTAGCTAGTTCGTTTGAAGTTACCCCTTCGGACTGCTCGATTGGTTCGAATTGCTCCAATGGTTTTCTACTTGTTTCCATAGTATTGGTCACTTAATTTGCTTTAAGTATATCATCTTTACAAAAGCAACGCCCAAAAGCATTCGATACTTATTTAGCAGTATACTTTCTAAATAGATAGGCCGCTAACGGGATAGCGACTACAGTAATTCCAGCGCACCAAACAAAAGCCAACCAAATATGGTTGCCCGGTGGCGTACCAATCATCAATGAGCGAATTGCTTCAATTACATTGGTAACCGGTTGATTTTCTGCAAAGATGCGCAAATATTTTGGCATGCTTGAGGTTGGTGCAAAACCCAAACATCGCTTAGAGTCCAAAATAATTTGGAATGTTTTCTAGTTGTGATTGGCATTATTTTGTCTCCTTTTGCTTTTGCTGTTCATCGGTATTATAATGTCCTGTTAAGCTCAAAAAAACGTCATCCAGTGTCGGTTTGTGTAAAGCGAAGCTTTCCAATTCAATTCCAGATTTTTCCAAATTATCTAAAATTAATTTGATATGCGCTACTTTACCATTAGTTGCAAAACTCAATGTCCGTTCTTTTGGTTCGTTTTTTATATCTTCTTCTTGTTGAACCACAGCCAAAGCTTTTTGATAGTCGCTGCGTTCAGAAATTACAAATTCTAAACGGTCTTTGCCAATTTTGGATTTTAATTCTTCAGAAGTTCCCTCAGCAATAACTCTGCCATGATCAATTACTACGATTCGATCAGCAAGCTTATCTGCTTCTTCAAGGTATTGTGTCGTAAGCAAAATCGTAGTCCCTTCTGCTTTTAACTTTTTAATCACATCCCACATTGCCAAACGACTGCGTGGATCCAAGCCAGTAGTTGGTTCATCCAAAAATATGATAGGAGGGTGAGCCACTAAACTTGCTGCTAAATCTAATCTGCGACGCATTCCGCCTGAATATGTTTTTGCCGGACGCTCAGAAGCATCTACCAAGTCAAACTGTTCTAACAATTCTTTAGCCCGAACCTTTGCATCTGCTTTAGTTAAGTGATAAAGCCGCCCAATCATTTCTAAGTTTTCAAAACCGGTTAGATATTCATCGACTGCGGCATACTGTCCAGTTAAACCGATAACCCCGCGAACTTCATCGGACTGGCTCACAACATCATAACCATTCACTCTGATATCTCCGCTATCCGGCTGCAACAGAGTGCTTAGAATTCGGACGGTCGTGGTTTTGCCTGCGCCATTGGGGCCAAGCAAAGCAAGCATCGTCCCTCGCTCTACCGATAGATTAACCCCTTCAAGAACTTTTACCTTCCCAAAAGATTTTTTTAAATTTGTAATAACAATCGCTTTGTCGTTTTGCATATGTTTTCTTAATTTATACAGGCTTAAGCATAACAGAATTGGCTTTATTAAATAAACAAAACCCGCGATAAATTTCGAGGGTTTGTTTTGAATCTAAATTATTTGAACTACTTCAATCTAGCGTCATCCATAACCATGATTGAGAGCTTCACTTTCTTCAAATCATAACTATTTGCTGGGACAATATTTGGTACATTTCCGCCATTGTTAGTAAACGTATCCATATCTGAAATTGGAATCAAACCAGAAGGATCTACAAAATAAACGGTTCCCTTGCTAGAAACCCAGCTGCCTGCAGGATGTGCGGCGCTTGCTGTTTTGATTAGATAACCTGCAACGCCCATCCCATTAATGTCAGCAGGCACAACATTTGAAACCTTATAACCCAAGCCGGTAAAAGCTTTGTAGTTTGTAAAGCCGGCCTTAGTATTTTTATAGACCAAAGAGATTGTGCCATTTTCTAAAACCAAAGTTCCATTGTTATAAGTGCTTGAACCTAAAACGCTGCCTTTGGTTGGAGCGCTAACCCCAAATGGATAAACTGCAACAATTGCAGAAGAAATACCGTTCACCACAACGTTTATATTCACTGGGCTATTGGAACCATCTACGTTTAGTTTAATAACCTGGCTAAGATTACCTTGATTATCTGTTTGCCCAAGATTGATGCTATTTACTGCGGTGTTTTGGTTTTGTACCAGCGTAACTGCTGAATTTGAATCAGAGTTGTAAACTGAAACTCTGACAATGTTGCTTGGATCTGGCAAAGTCACGCTTATTGAAGGAGCTGCAGCTTTTGCAAAAGTTGCTCCTGCTAATACGCTAATTGCGGCTACAACTATCAAAACTGAGAACTTGGTATTTGATCGCATAGAATTTAGATTAAATAGTACTAAAATTATACCTCATAATACATGATTTTACCTAATTTGTCAATAGTATGGTCTAACGCAGAAATTACTTTTATCTTAATCTAGCGTCGTTTAGCGTCATCACCTGCTCCAATGGTCTTTGCATATCGTAGTTATTTGCAGCTACAACATTATTAGAATTGCCACCATTGTTCAAGAAAACGTTATAATCAGAGATTGGGATCAAACCAAATTGATCAGCAAAATAAACGGTATTCCCATTTTTAACCCATGTTCCCCAAGGGTGGGAAGTGTAAGGAGTTGTAATAATATAATTTGAGAAAGTTAATCCGTTAGTACTAGCATTAACGACGTTGCTTAAGCTAAAGCCAAGGCCAGTAAAGGCAGCGTAGTTCGCGAAGCCTGATTTTGTATTCTTATATGTTTCGTAGATTGTGCCATTATCAGATACTAATGTGCCGTTGCTAAACAAGCTTGCACCAAGCACATTACCATTGCCGTTGTTGTAATTATTATTGTAGTTATTCGTGTAACCTGTTACTGAAATGTATAAGCTGTTGCATTGGTAGTTTGTTGTTTGGCAAACAGAAACAGTTGTAGATCCGGCATTAACTCCATAAACATTTAGTGCGTTTCCTGAAACGGTAACGGTTGCGACGTTTGGATTGGAATTACTAGAAACAGTGTAGTTGCTATAACCATTATTATATCCACTGTAGTTGCTATAAATAGTTACTAACGATGTTTGTCCAGCAATCACAGAAACACTTGAAGGACTGAAAGTTAACGAGCCATTGTTGTTGTAATTATTATTGTTATAATAGTTGCCGTTAGCAGTTACAAACAAAGTCGCACATTGGGTGCCGTTGCTATTCTGGCAAACAGTAATAGAGCTGGTGCCAGTTGTTACACCCGTTAAATTCAAGGTGCTCCCAGAAATGTAGGCACTAACAGCATTTGAATTGGAGTTGCTAGAGATGTAATAGCTTCCGTTGTTGTAACTATTATTATAAGAGTTGGAGAAAAGAGTTACAGCTGTTGTTTGACCAATTCCGACTGTTGGATTAGTGCTGCTAAATGTGATCTGGGAATTATTATTGTAATAGTTGTTTCCACTAACCGTAACAAATAAACTCACGCATCCTACTGCTCCACTATTTTGACAAATAGAAGCTGTAGTTGTTCCAGCACTGATGCCATATACATTTAAAGAATTCCCTGAAACAGTGATTGTCGCAACGCTATTATTGGAATTGCTGGAAACATAGTAAGTATTATTGTAACTATAGTTATTGTTATAACCATTAACTATGCTTACAGATACGGTTTGTCCGGCATTTACTGAAACATTATTTTGTCCCAAAGTAAATGAATTATTGTAGTTGTAATTATTATTGTTGTTATAGCCATTATTACCATTATTATAAGAGTAACTTGAGTAAGGAGTTACAAAAATGGTATTTGAACGCTGGCCATTTACTATCGCAGAGATCTGAATTGGAGTAGAAGAGTGATCGGTGCTCAAAGTGAATAATTGAGAAAAATTCCCTGAATTATCAGTCTGTCCGAAGTTTGTGGTGTAAATCGTAGGGCCATTGCCTTGTTGTTGATTTAAGCTCAAAACTGAGTTTGGATCAGCGTTATTAACAGAGATACGAACAATATTGTTTGTATCTGGCTGAGCAATGTTCAACATTGGAGTTGCTGCCAAAGCGGGGCTTGAAAGACTAAGGCTGCCAACCAAAACAAACAATGATATCGCTAAAATAGATAGCTTTTTTGTGGTTTTCATAAGGTCAAAATATTAATCAAATTAACAAATGTATACCCTATAATATGGTTAAACCGCACTTTTGTCAATCTATTATTACACTAGCCACTGTCGCGGCTACACCCTTATCAAAGACGTTCGGCAGGATTTTTTCAGGAGAAATATCGGTTACATGCGCTGCTAAAGCTTCGGCAGCGGCAATCAGCATCGAATCAGTAATCTGGCGAACATTATTATCTAGCGCTCCCCTAAAAATTCCAGGAAAAGCTAGAACATTATTTATTTGGTTGGGAAAATCCGAACGTCCGGTTGCAACCACGAAAGCTCCTGCCGCTACAGCAATCTCTGGCATAATTTCAGGAATAGGATTAGCCAAAGCAAAAATGATTGGCTTTGCTGCCATGCTCTGAACCATTTCCTTTGTTAAAATATTCCCCTTACTGACGCCAACAAAGACATCTGAGCCTGCTAAAACGTTCGCTAAATCACCTTGAACTTTATTCTTATTAGTTTTTTCTGCCAATTTTATTTTTTCTTCATTTAAGCCCGTCCGGCCGGAATAAATAGCGCCGGCACTATCGCAAACAATAACATTGCCAAATCCATATTCCAAAAGCAGCTCGGTAACGGCAGTACCTGCTGCTCCCGCGCCATTCATAATTACACGCGCCTGCTCTTTAGCTAAACCTTTTAATTTCAAAGCGTTAATCAAGCCCGCCAAAACTACAACTGCGGTACCATGCTGGTCATCGTGCATTACAGGAATATCTAATTCAGCTTTTAATCTTTTTTCAATTTCAAAACAGCGCGGTGCAGAAATGTCTTCTAAATTAATACCGCCGAATACCGGTGCGATATTTTTAACAGTCCTGATTATTTCTTCAACGTCCTGAGTATCCAAGCAAATTGGAAAAGCATCGATGTTTGCAAACTCTTTAAATAAAATCGCCTTGCCTTCCATGACAGGGATCGCGGCCTCTGGCCCAAGGTTGCCCAACCCAAGAATTGCAGAGCCGTCGGACACCACCGCAACACTGTTATGCTTGATTGTATAAATTTTAGCCAAGCGTTTATCTTTGCCAATCTCAATGCTAACCTGGCCAACTCCCGGAGTGTAAACTACAGACAAATCTTCGCGACTGGCAACCGGTACTTTGCTTTTAATTTCTAGTTTGCCATGATTTTGTTTGTGCAGTGCCAAAGAATCTTCGTATACTTTATCCATAAAATTATTTTAATAGTTTCCATAAATTCTGGTCTTCGGAGCCAAAGCGGTACACAGCGTAAGAATAAATTCCATATTTTTGGGCGATAGTTTTCTCTGCTTTAACGCTATTTTGATCCGCTAGCCAAACACTGTGTTGAACGCTACCTGTGCTGTATTTAAAATAATCGCTTTGGCTTTCAGGGTCAAAAATAATAACAGCCTTATATTTTAGTGCGAGGGCTTGAGCGCTTTGATAAGTTAAGCCTTTTGCGATTCCGCCGGACCAGTCATAGGCATAACTAGCCATCCCTACTACCAACTTCTCTTTAGGCACCATTGCGCCTATTTCTTTAATCGCGGTTTCAAACCATTTCGCTGCTGCGATCGGACCAGGTTCTGTATTAGATTGATGTTGATCATAATCCATCAAAATAATTTCATCAGCGCTTGAAGCCAATTTTTGATATTGCCAATTAGGCTCATTGGCTGGGACGTGAATAGAAAGTAAAAACTTATTTTGCTGGAGCTGTTGGTGCAACTCTGAAACAAACAGAACCAAGTTATTTTGGGCAGAAGCCGGTAGCGCTTCAAAGTCTAAACTTACCCCGGTAAGTTTATTTTCGCTCAAATACTTAACGGTTTCGGATATGATTTCGGCTCTAGCGGCTTTAGAAGAAAGCATTGCTGCGAGCTGTTCCCCTTGCCATTGCCCAGCAGAGTAGTTTTTAACTAAAGCATAAATTTGCGCAGGCTTTTTTTGAGCATTAATAAAATCAAAAGCTTTTTTTTGTTCAATTGGATTTAAGGAAACTAAACTAGTTTTATTAACAGACAAAGAATCTACGATTACTGCTTTTACACTGCTAATATTCTTTTGCATGGAATCAAAGCTTGCGCTGTTATTTAAAACCAAATAACTGTAGGTTTGAACAACGTCAGCAGATTGGTTTAAATAAGCAGGAACTGCCATTGTAGGAAAGGCGTAAACACGCTGATCCGAGTTAGATTGATTTTCACTATTAAAATCGTGACGTTTTATTCCTTCTATTTTAACAAAAATTAAAATAGCAAAAAGAACAATTATGCCAAAAATAACAAATTTATTTTTCACTTTATTTTTCTATTAAAATGTATCTGACTTCAAACAAGGCAATTAATAAAGTAAGGATCAATGGACCAAGAATAAAACCAATCGGACCAAAGACGCTAATACCACCAATTACTGAAAGCAAAATTATAAAAGGATGAATTTGTAAGTTCCGATTTATAATCATCGGGCCAATAAAGTTATCGATGATAATAACAGCTGTTGTTTCCCAAATTGCTAAGCCAATGGCGGCCAAGGTATGTCCGCTAAAATATAAAAACAAAATTACCGGAATGTTTACCAAAGCCGTCCCAACTGTTGGCACGAATGCCGCAATAACTACGGTAGATCCCCATAATATCGGATTGGGCACGCCGAAGATTGAAAAACCCACAATTGCAACGACTGCCTGCATTATTGCCACAAGCATTTGTCCGCGAATTACAGAGTTGACTGCTGCTTCCATTTTCACAAGCACTTTTTCATCCGCTTCTTTTGGCAATGGACTTAAAGCGTAAACTGCTTTCTTAAGTTTTTCTCCATCTTTTAAGAAAAAGAATAAGGAGAACAAAACTAAAATAAAAGTAAAAATTAAATTCAAGATGCTCGAAAAAATTGCGCCAACATTATTTAACAAAGAATTCGACAAACCTTTTAAATATTGGTTTATGTCGAAACTCGTTCCGGAATTATTCAGACCTTTAATTTTATCCAAGACCGTATTTACAAAAGTATTACTGCTATCATTTGAGAGGTTATTATAAAAACCATGTACTTCTATAAAAACTCGCTGAATGTATAAAGTTAATGGTAGTAAAACAATTATAAAAACGATGGCTGTTGTAATCAAAGCAGCGATCGTTTCATTGCCAAGTCGTTTCAAAATTCTTTGATATACTGGTTTAAATAAAACCGCCAAAACCAAAGAAATGATTATGACCGAAAAATACGGTCTAAAAACGAAGGCGTTCAAAACCAACACTATTCCAAACACTGCTATAAAAAAGGCGCTTTGTACGCGTGATTGTTCCATATAGTAAAAGTATAACAGAAAAGCTTATAGATCTAAATTAAAAAGCTACTTTGATAATGCTCAAAGAACGCCTGGGCAGGAATTGCTTCGCTAAAGAGAAAGCCTTGGACCAAGCAGTTTTTTAGCATGGTTAAATTTGCCAGCTGATCAAGTGTTTCCACCCCCTCTGCGACCACCTCTAAGCCCAGATCGTCTGCGAGACAGCAGATCGCTCTAATAATTGCCAAATCCTTTTTGTCGGTCGCGCTTTTTGTAATAAAAGATTTATCGATCTTAATAGTATCCACCGGAAAATTTCTCAAATAATTTAAAGAAGAGTGCCCAATTCCGAAATCATCAACCGTAATTTTAATTCCTAAATCTTTTAACTGATTTAGAGTTAATGAACTTTGTTCAACATCTTGCATCGCTGAGGTTTCGGTAATTTCTAATTCCAACCAATTAGAAGCTAAACCGGTCTCTCTTAAAGTGCTAATTATTGCCTGTACAAAGAGTGGATGTCTCAAAAGTTGTACGGAAATATTTACAGTCACTCGGATTGGAGCCATTCCTTGGTCTTGCCAGCTTTTATTTTGAATACAGGCAGTTCGTAAACCCCAAACAAAAAAATCAAAAAAAATCGATGATTCTTCCAGTTCTGAAATAAATTCACCAGGTAGCAAAAACCCCAGCACTGGGTGGTTCCACCTAACTAGGGCCTCTGCGGCAACAACTGAATTGTTCTCAACCTTTATTATGGGCTGATAATACATTACCAGCTGATTGTTTTGTAAAGCTTCTCGAAAGCTATGTTCTTTCAACTGTATCATACTTCAATTTAGCACTTCGATACGCTTTGTCAATTGGCTAAATTACGTCGACCAAAGTATGACTGCCACTACGATCATCGCTGAAGTGTGCGCTATTAACGAAAGGTTTTGAACATTTCTTTTTATCGCAATTGTAACTGCAAGTGCGAACAATAGGAATAATATAAAATAGATATAAACATCGTTTACCAGGTTTAATGGGATCAATTTGCCCAGGTAACTCACTTGATAATCTTTTTGCGCCAAAAAACCATAAGAGCCTTGAATACTGCTACTAAATGTTCCGACTACATTTGTTTTAACATTGCCGGCTAAATCATAAGCACGGACATTTATTCCGCCTTGTAGCGCTGCAGTATTAGCTGAAACTTTCGCTTGCCAAACATTTGAATCAGCAGTCGGTTGTAATAGAAGTTTTTGATCACCGATCGTTGCAATCACTTTGGTGACATCGCCTTGACCTTGCACATCAATTAAGTAAGATTTATCATTTGGATTCGAAACTTGTTCAATGCTTGCCGAAACAATTGGCGCAATAGAATCGAGTTTAACATTTAACTCTTTAGAAATTGGACTAGCTTGATTTGCAGAATTAAAACTTAACACTCTAATTTTATTTAAACCCTCAGCCAAGGAGATCTCGCCTTTATATTCTCCGTTGATCACATCTAACTTTATTTGAGGTTTATTATTCACAACTACATAGACTGCGTCTGCTTCAGGCGCGTAGCCATGAACCGGAAAGCTTTGTTGGTTTGTTAAGGCAAAACTTTCGCCAGCAATAATTGGCGTAGCTAAAGAAATTTTTGTTGGCGCGGGAACATTTACTTCTGAAAGACTAATTAATTGCACAGGAGTGCTGTAAGCAACTTGCGCTTGAATCGGTTGGACCGAACTAGTACCAAACATCTGTACAACAAAAATTGCTTTTACGCCTTTGTACTCCCCTTGAACCACGCCAATACCGATATCCTCGAAGTCATGGTTCAAAATATTAGCTTTATGTCCTGGGCTATTCATCCAAGCATTTTCTAAAGATTCTGAGCTGTAGAAATTAATTGCAAGATTCTCACCGGCAATTATATAGTTGTAGCCAGCGCCCTTAATAAAGTCCCATGGAGTGTGTCCATCAGGGGAATTGTGCGAGAAATATTGACTCTTAACCATGTCTTCAGCTTTTTTTTGAGCTGCTGCCGATAGCAACGCATTAGTTTTCAAAGCCGGAAGATTATAAGCCTGACGAGAGGAGTTAGTAAGTTCGTAAATATTTGCTGGGGTTACTGCGGAAGAAAACGCTTGGTTCTGAGGCAAAAGCGCTAACGAAAACAAAGAAACTAGCTTAATGGAAACCATTAAACCAGCATATAAAGACAAGGGTCGATGCCCCAAGGCATGAGGAGTATAATTGTTATCAGCATGCGGAACGAAAACATTCCGTAAATGCTTTAAAATTTTCATATTTATTTGTATTTTTGTTTCAAAAGGTTTTACCCGCACGATTTTGGTACGAGTAACGTTTTGTATTTACATTATAGCAGAAAGGGAGAGAAATGTAAAGACCAAAAGGATCTAACTAATGAAATACTTCATCGAATTGAATTTCGTTTCAAAAAAATACAGCATATGCTGTATTTTTTGTCAGAAATGAACTGAGTATCAAGTATTTATTATTAAAGCCTTCTAAAGCTTTTATTCTTTTTCGCTATTAGTACCCTTCTGGGAAAGTGTAAGAGGTTGCTGGCTGAGGGGTTTGATCTTTGGTTCCATAAGAAATAAAGATTTCTTCATGGGAGCCAAGAACATGGTCTCTTGGATTATCGATTTGTTTACCATTCACTGAGACTACGAGCTGATGAGTGGCATCCACACAATAAGTGCCAATACATTGATTGTTAAAATCGACTCCCCACTCGTCAAAGAACTGACCAAGAGTGAAATCTTTTTGAACTGGCGATTCAACGTGCAATATATTGGTAGTATCATGAATGTGCAGTGGAGAAATAAAAGAACTGCCGATCCCGACATGCGCAGGAATTGTAATTGGTTGACCATTTATGACAATATCGATGTGCTGATGGATGTGCAAGACTGTTCCTTCAGCGGAAAGTGCATCCAAACCGGCTTTGGTCATATTATTTAACAGTTGCGAATCACCAGGGACACTTGAGAAATCATTAGTCTTAACTGGCTTGCTATCTTGGTTGGCAAAATAAATACCAACTCCAACAATAAGCAAAACTGCAACAATCGAAATCAGAAACTTTTTCATCGATTTAAATCCTAAAATTATTTTTTAACTGGAGTAGTTTTTGCGGGTGTGTTTGTAGTAGGAGTAACTTGATGCTTAACAGTAGTATCATAAGAATCATTGCTGCTATCGGTTGATGTAATATAAGTTACTAAACCGACCCCGGCAACTAACAAAAATACTATTGTCCAAATGAACCAACGTTTACCTTGCATACTTGAAATTTGCATTTTTTTATTTTTAATATTTTTTACCTAATAAGTATATAAAATTTGAGCAAATACATCAAACGAATCTTAAAATAGTGTAAGTCAATAATACACCGAAAACGGTCATGGCTACTGTCATTAAGGAACTGCGTTTGCTATGTGCTTCTGGCAATATATCGCTTGCTCCTATATATAAAAGGAAACCGGCGAAGAAACCTAAATATACTACAAGGAATGAGGTAGAAACGTGAAAGAATAATGTTGAAGCAGCACCTAAAACAGGAGTTACTGCATCAAACAAAAGGTAACCAAATGCTTTTTTGGAGGAGTTCTTGTGCGTAAGCATTAAAGTTACGGTATTCATTCCATCTGTAAAGTCATGTGCAATAACTGCCAAAGCCACTAAAGCTCCTACTGCCGGACTAACTTGGAATCCCAAACCAATGCCCACTCCATCCATAAAACTGTGCCCTGCTAATGCCACCGCTGATAAAATTCCAACATGCGGATGGGAATGTAAAGCATACTCTTCTTCATGGGAGTGATGCACTACGATTATTTTTTCCAAAATGTGAAAAATTAAAAACCCGCAAACGAGCGCAATCATCGGACGCATCGGATCAAAACCGTTTCTATTCACCTCGCTGATAATTTCGGGAAAGATGTCGAAGCTGACAACGGCTAAAATTACACCTGCTGCGAAACCCATTATAAGATGCAGTTGATTTTTGTTTTTTAAAGCGAAAAGTCCGCCAAATAAAGTGGATAGGAACGTTGCACAACTCAATAAAACTACGTTCATTTATTTCCTTTTATTAAAAACGATATACTTGTATCCAGTAAAATTCGAGCACATTGATAGTAAGATACCTACGATATTAGCAATATTTGCCAATTCCTTTGGAGCAAATGCGCCGTTAAATAAACTAATAACAATTATAATCGCAATATCATTTACCAGCAAGCTGATAAAGGTTATTAGGAAAAACTTCTCGAATTGATAAACAGTGTTTGTAAAACCTTCTTCAAAGGACCAATGCGTATTCCAAATGTAACTATTTACCACCGCAGAGAAAAAAGAAACAGTGGAAATTATTACCAATGGTAATCCTGATGTAATGCCGGTGGCATTTACAAAAAAATTAAATACTCCGATATTTATCGCAGTATTCGCAACGCCTATCAATGCGAACTTTATAAATTGTAATAGCGCCTTATTTTTTGCAAAAATTATTTTGCTAAAAAACAAGCCTGCTGCACTAACAAGCGGGAAGATAAAAATCGAAACCAAATCCAATAGCAATGCGCTGCTGCCATAAACAAAATTATTTATTGCGGGCAATAAAAACACTCCTATTATTAAACCTAAAATAAGAGCGCATTCAAAATCTTTATTAAGATGTTTTATTTTTATTTGCATTTGCTATAAGTATAGCACTTTTTTATTGCAAGTTGGCTTTTATGTACTGATGGATCGCATTTAAATCTGTTTGCGGGCTTAGAATCCATTGGCCGTCACTGGAGGTGCCAGAGACTAATAGATTTTGCCCGGGATCAGTAAGCGACAAATGCTTTGCATTAGACATATCAATCCCCGAAATATAATCCGCAAGGTCTTTAACCTCTGCGATCGAAAGATCCGTTTTAAAATGGCCTTGGACGCTATCTATCAAACTAAAGATTTTGGTGATCGCTCCAACACTAATTGCTTTTTGTTCAATCGCAGCAATTAATTTTTGCTGGCGCTTACTGCGTGCAAAATCAGAACCTTCTGCTCCGGAAGCATGGCGCGAACGAGCATATTCTAAAGCGCGACTACCATCCATATATTGCAAACCTTTATCAAAGTGTAATTTTTTGTAGCGACAAGTAGTAATCAAACTGTCAGGCAAATCGTCAGCACTGCAAAAGCCAGTATCGACGTTCTGATCGCCGCTTGGATAAGTATAATCAGTAAAAGCATTCTCCACATCAATTTGCACTCCGCCTAAAGTATCAACGACATTTTTAAAAGCATAAAAATCCACACTGATATAATAATCAATTGGCACGCCTAAAACTTCGGACACCTCGTATTTCGACAGGTTTCCAGGTCCGTTCACGCCCGTAAACTGTGGCAACTTGTTTGGGTAGTGGGTAGAGTCCATTCCAGTTGAATAAGCAGAATTTATTTTTGCATATGAACCGTCATAGCCGGCTGTGGGAATTTTTACCCATAAATCACGCGGTACCGGCACAAATGTGACTTTATTAGTCGAAGTATCAACGCTCATTAACATGATCGTGTCAGTTAAGTAAGCGCCGGCATGCCCTTCGCCGCCATACCCAAGCATTAAAATATTTAGAGTCTTTTTATTTTTAATGGCGTCAGCGAGCGCAGTTTGGTCAAGATTTTTTAAACTAGGAATAACCGGACCTAAAGCAGCGCCAATATTATTTCCTAAAGCTTTGTAAAAGCTTTCATTGGATGTTGAAACAGAACTAGCCAAAGTCACTAATCGCGCGCCAAAATAGGCTCCGGTCAAAAGTACTAGTATTGTAAAAGGGACCATCAAATAACGCTTTTTGAAGGAATGTTTAGTTTTTTGTTTAACCTTAATATTGGGTTTTACTGCGGGCTGAGATATTTGCTCTATATATTGATCGTGATATTGTTTGGGCTGCTGCTGCAAAGCCTGATTATTGCTGTAATTACTTTCCAGTTTTTGGGCTGCTGCTGCCAAAGCTTTTTGCTCTTGATATGAAATCTGCTGATGCAAATGAAGCCCATTGAATTGGGCTTGTTTGCTTTGCTTTGCTGCTTTATGAATATCGTCTAGTTCTCGCATTGATTTTATGATTTTACCATTTCAGCGTTACTCTGGCAATCCTTTAGAATCGTGCTAAAAAATTTCTTGCAGCTTCTGAGCATTGTTTGAATAAAGTATTTCTTCACTTAGCATCTCTGCTCGCTCTATTGATTCACCAAGCATTCGTTTACCCCCTGGTGCGATAACCGCAAAGGTAACCCGAGCGTCTTCTTTGGAAACTTCCTTTTTCACCAATCCAATTTTTTCCATTGGTAAAAGCATTCGAGTAATTCCAGAAGCAGTTACTCCGAGCTTTTCTGCTAAATCTACCCGGCGCAATTTGCCGTCTGCAGCTTCATTCAGATAATAAAGCACCATAAAGTCGCCAATGCCTAAACCTTGAACGCCAAAGCGTCTAGTTATTAACGCATTCAATCGGACCAAATGCATCACAATACTTAAAGATTTGTTTTGAGAATTGTTCATAAATATAGTTGAATAATGATTGACTTATCAAGTATACATCAATCATTACCTAATTGTCAACTATACTTCTGGCAAGAGCTTTTTAAAATCGGCGCCGACCCCTTTACCGATCGCGTAACCAATTAGTGCGCCGGCAACCACATCTGAAAACCAATGGATATTCAAGGAGACGCCTAAGCCAATTATGCTGGCGTAAGTATATGCGATCAAAATTATTTTTCTCTTCTCGGGAAAAATTGTTGCTAGCGCAGTTGCCATTGCAAAGGCAACTGTAGTATGGCTACTTGGCCAACCATTAAATGCGCCGCCACGATCAAAGCCAAATCTAAATCCGCCGAGCACCGTGGGCGCTAAAAGCTGATGCGGAGCAATTCGCCCAGTAAAAAGTTTTATGAATGAAGAAATTATTAATCCTAATAAAGCAGCTTGACCTAAAGCCAAACCAATGACTTGGAATTTTTTATTCCTGACATATCGGCCATATAAATAAAAACCTAGCGGGAATAATATTGGTAATAAACCGCCTACTGCAGCTGAGATAAACCCTGCGTTATAAATAATCGGATTATTTACAGAAGTTTTGTACCATAAAGCATCCAACCCAGTTGATACTATAATCAAAGTAAAGACTGCGGCAAAAACGTAATTTAATCCAAAATTAAATTTTATCGAATCGATCAAATGCTTTGTTATTTTGTCGAACAAACGATCAAAGGGCATGAAATTATTTTAAAGGATGTTCTATTAACAATTGGGCGTAGTATATTAAATTTTTTGCAGTAGCTTCAGCCATTTGTCCGACTGCTTGGTTTTGCAAGCGGCGTTCGCGATCTGTTTTTGAGTCCATGCCAACTTCCCCAACCCAATAAGTGCAGCACTGCGGCGGTAAGGTGAAATTCATAAAAGTTAGTACTTCCATAATTGAAGCAAGGACCTGCTGAGCCCCGTCTTCACTACCAGTAACAACCACACCGGCTACTTTGTTCAAAAGCGCACCACGTCCTTCCGGTACAGTACCTTCGTCAAAAGCATCCATTCTTTCAATTATTCTTTGCATTAAGCTGCTGCGCTGACCCCACCAAATTGGTGTCGCAAAAATTATAATATTTGCTGCTACCATTTTTTTTACAATTGTTGGCCATTGATCATCATCGCTTTCTTTATAACCCAAGCCAACTGGAATGTTTTGATCAGACAGCCGAATAATTTCGGATTCAATCTCAGAGAATTTCTGCATCTTTCCTAAAACAACATTTACAACCTCTTCGGTATTGGACAGTTCCGGACCGTGTTTTAAAGAAGCGTTCAAAACTAAAACTTTTAATTTAGCAGGCATAATTTTATTTAAATTATAAACGTGAAATTTTTTCAATCCATTCTACTACTAAATCCCAAACCTTCTTATCATCTAAGACTTTGTGATGTCCGCTGGTTTCAACTTCAATGTTCGCCATAGCACCATCTAGGTGACTTCCTTTTTCATGCCAAACATGATTATCATACTGCGGAATTATTGAAACGATTTTACTATCAGCCTCGGTGTGCGAAACTAAGTATAAAATAATATCGCTATCACTCGACAATTCTTGAATTGAATAGCTTGGTATTAATTTACCAATCGACGAACCGTGAAATGGAGTGGCGACCGCAATCAATCCTTTAACCCGTTTTTCCGGATCTTCATGCAGCATCAAGTACTTACTAATTAAGCCGCCCTTGCTATGCGCGACAATGATAACATTCTTTATATTATTTTCATCGATAACTTCTTTTACTTTTTTTGCAGAAGAAGGAATGTCCCCAATATTATTTCCCAACTTCGGAACAATGTAAACTGGATGTCCTAACAACGAAATATGATCCGCCATGGGTTTTAAGAATGCCCAACGACCAAAAATTCCTGGCAAAATTATAACCGGAACTTTTCCGTCAATAACATGACCTAAATAATGTTTCGGCGGAGTTCTTCTAAAATATTGCAGCGAACCGACATTAAACATATGCGCGTAATCTTTGACCCAGGCAGTAATTTTATTCATAAGCTGTTTAATCAATTATGGTATTAGTATGACAAAACAAAAGAGCCTCGACAAATGAACATCGGGCTCTTCACACCTACAGTTAACGTTCCTCCATCAGAACATTGGGTATGCTACTCATCATAAACACGTGCGGGATTCGAACCCGCAATGTCCCCAGAGCTGCAGACATAACTCGGCCAATTAGAGTTACGCGTTTACCGCCTTCTCTTGTGCCCAGAGTCTAACAAATTTTTGATTGGCGTGGGTCAGACGATTCCGGCCGTCCGACATTCTCTGGGGTGAATGAGCTTTCTCTCTCATTCGTTTTTCGGAGGAAGAATTCCGCTCACAGGCATTTAACCCGACTTAACTGGTTAATTGCAAAGCTGTATGCTACAGCCAGTGAGTTATCCCTTTGCACTGCTCCCTGCCAAGGGTCCCTGTCGGATCGGGATAATAAATCGTGATTCTGGTATGCACCGGCTTATAGCAACAGTGAGGAGACAGGGTTCCTACCACGACTTAAAGAAATTATAACAAAAACAAGAACGTCTCGACAAATAAGAAAAGGCCGTCGACATTGCTGTCTCCGGCCTTCTCGCGCGTACTGAAACGCAACTACACACTCCTCCTTGCACTTCTTTCCGCCTTGAACTTCCGGACGGAAATGGCGCCGCGCGACTTCCTCGGGAAACTGCTCGCCTCCCTAAGCAAGACTCTGAAAGCGTTCTCCAGAGACGCGGCCTTCTGCACATCAACGACATGCTCCCGAACCAGAGAAGCATTGGCTAGCCCGGCGCCGATATTGCTCAAGGTCTGCAGACTGACGGTCTGAGACTTTTCGGCTTCAGGAATCGGCCAATTCTCTCCGTAGTTCTTTGCGAACAACTTCTTCTGCGGAATGGGGCTTTTGCTAAGGCCGAAGTGCAGAATGATCGCCAATACATCGGCGACCGAGAAGTAGTTGGTGAATGCCGCAGACCGCAGTAGCCTGAATCCTTCAACCTTTGCTACTAGCAGATCCAGCTCCGGTTTCGGCAACCACTCCTTCACCTGCCGCCAGCGATGCGTTTCCTCGAGCTTCCGAGCAACGGTATTCGCCGGCCCCTGCGCACTGAGATAGAACGCTTCGGTCCCAGCGATGTTCGCCATGCTCAACCGCTCTTCCAAATTCAGTCTGGTCTCAAACATGTTTACCTCGAAGGTTGGTGTCCCATAGCCAGGACTAGAGACTTGGATAAATGAATATATCATTTTAATATCAATTTGTCTAGACAAAAAGCACCTGTAAAAATGCTTTCTTTGCCAGATTAAATGGTATACTGTCGATATAATTAGTAATAAAATTTATGAATAAAAATAAAGGAATAGTTACTGCAGCAGTAATTTTAGGAGTAATACTTATCTATATTGGCTATATTTATGCCAGCCATTCAGCTGAAACTTTGCCAAGTTTTTTCCCCGGCTCTCTTGCAGGGTCCAACCATATACACACAAAGCATAGCCTAGCCTCGTTTGTGGTTGCGATTGGTTTGTTCATTTTTGCTTGGTTCAAAAGTGGACCAAAGCAAGCTATCTAAAATACAACAGCGCAGAATAAATAACCCCGGCCGCCAAACAATAAATGGCGAAAGGGGTTAATTTATTTGTATGAAAATATTTAACTAAAAATTTTACAGTGACAATGGCAGCTCCGGCGGCGCATAGCGCGCCAACCAAAGCAGGTCCAATCAAATTATGGTTTTCTGGTTTAAAAAATTCTGGCAATTTTAGAACCGCCGCTGCGCCAATAATCGGCGTAGCTAATAAAAAACTATACCTTACCGCGTCTTCATGCGAAAGACCCACTGCTAAACCGCCAGCCATTGTAGCTCCAGAACGAGAGAACCCCGGAATCAGTGCGATTATTTGAGCCAGTCCTACTTTTATAGCTTGCGAGAAGTTTAAATTTGCCAACCGCTTGTCGGAACCAATCTCATCATTATTTTCAGGTGCTTTTCTTTTTAAAATTTCAGCTGCATATAGCAAGAGGCCGTTCAAGATCAGAAAAAAAGCTGCAGAAGATGCAGAAGCAAAGAGCGCGCGTAACTTTTCTTCTAGCAATAACCCCAGCACCCCTGTTGGAATAGTTCCTACTACCAATAACCACCCAAGCTTGGCATGATAATTATCAGTCTTAATTTCTCGCTCTTTTAAAGAGCGCCCCATTCCTTTTATAATATTGATCCAATCCTTTCGAAAAAAGAAAAATAAAACTAACGCAGTTGCTAAATGCGTCGCTACTAAAAATGTTAAAAAGAAAGGATCGTTCTGATTTATATTCCAACCAACTAACCTGGGAAGAATAACGCTATGACCCAAGCTAGAGATTGGAAATAATTCGGAAACGCCTTGTAAAAGTCCGATAATAATCGCTTGAAAATATGTAATCATGCTCTTAGAATAACAAAAAACCGCCTTTCAGGCGATTCATATTCTCTACACGGTTAATTGGAGTTTAGGTAAGATTATAATATCCATAAAGAACAAATATTGCTATCCAGATTAAAATAACATTTAGGACTACTTTGCCAGCACGTTTTACATCCTTAGCAACTATAGCAATACTAAGATAGAATAACCAAATTAAAATAAGTAACCACCAGATTAAATTTATATACAAAGGAAACGGACCAAGCGCACCCGCTCCACTTACAACGGGAGCTACAAAAATACCATAACAAATAATAAAAATACCTTCTAACAAGAGCATACTTCGGTTTAACCATTTAGCTATAGGAAGAATTTTCTCTTTAGATATTTCAAAATTAGACATGCTACATTAGCTTAATAGTGATTCATCTATATTGTACTCCTATGCTATGCGAGAGAAAAGACCGTCGAAACGCCAAAAATGTAAGAAGTAAAACTAAAAGCGCGGGAACCAAGATGGTTGCCCCGCGCAATTGCGTGCGCATGATGCGCTGTGTTTCCTCCTTACCTACCGCTCAACGGAGCATCGAGCTTTGCTGCCCAAACTCTTCCGGGTCAATGAGCCGAGCCAGAACGACATCCTTATGGCATTCGGCCATATGGTTACTCTGAGCATCGCCCTCGTTCCTGGAAAATTCTGCTCCGCACTCCGAACAAATTAATATCGGAGGGGTTTTCTCTTGTTCAAAATCCACGACATACTCCGGCTAGAGTGGTTTGATACTCGCTTTTCGCTTTTGAAAGCAAACGGGTTTGCCACCGCGGCCAACTTGTCTTCAACGCGGACTTGAATGATAGACATACACCTGCGTGATCTTCAGCTCCCTTGTAGCGATACCAATGAGGCTAACCACTTCGTTATGATTGCCCATGAAGGTTGCCACGAGATAGCCTTTATGTTCTAGATCCTCCTCACCCACCGTTCGATCTTGTTGCCAAGGCGAATCCATCTTGTCATACACATAATAGTATCTCCCACATATGACAAACAAGCGGGCTCGGTGGGTGTTCTGAGGAGAGAACACTTCAGTGTTGAGTATTGCTGCAAGTTCTTGAGCAATCTGATGCATGACGCCCAATAGGCACGAAGCCCTATTGGTTTGTTGATCTCGCACGAGGCGTTGGGCTTCGGAAAACATGCCCGCCAACAAACGCGCCCGATCTTGCCGAACCTTATCTCGTACTGCGGAAGCTTGCTCATCCTTGACGCATACAAGTGCTTCAGGCTTGTTATCCATTGCGCTCTCGTGTTGAGGGAATTTGTGCGCTTGCTTCTCTCTACAATAACTTAGCCTACCTCGCGGGACGAACAAACCGAGTATTGGGCAGGAAACCGTAGCCCAACCAACAAAAACTGAACCCCCAACGCTTACCGCTCCAGCCGAAACGAGCCATGCGGCGTCGGCGAGTGTCATCGATCAAAACAGTTCGCGGCATTAAGAAATCATGCTTACCACGAGACTCGACGGGAAAGATATCCTTTCCGTTTTTCTGTGCCATGAATAGTGCAGCTGCGAAGCCGAGACTACCACAGACATCCGACGCCGCCGACCGTTCGAGCATAGTGTCGCCATTGATACAGGTCTCGCCGTTCTGCACGGGGCAAGAAGAGTAGTCGAGATTAGCGAGGTCTACCTCACCTTCCAAACGATCAATCTCTACCGTCCAATATGTAGGGACAAGATCGGTGTTCTTTGCACGAACTGGTGTTATCAGGGACATGAGCAATACAGACATTGTCATCACCCTCCTATACAAATTGTGATTCAAAGGATAGGCATTAAAAGAAAAGCGCGGAACCAAGATGATTGTTCCGCGCACACTGAGCCTCCGCGTCAGGTGCTACGCCACCCGCTGCTGCCTCCCAGAGCGAAGATGCTCGAACAGCAGGACCAGAAGCACTGGGCCAAATAGCATGGCCAGTCCAATTGTCTGGCCGAGCAGGGTTGGCGGGTGCAGTCGAGCCCACTGTGATGCACTCATCGCGATAGCTAACACCATCCGAGAATCCTCCATTTGAGTGTCTGCCATCTCATCAGAAGATGGATAACTTAGAATATATTTCTTTGCCTGTGTTGTCAACAAAGAGAAAAGCCATCGACAAGCAACTATCCCTTCTTCCAACCCCATGCAGTTTTAATAATATTTATTAAGCCTGAGTGTTCTGCCTCCCATCCTAATTCTGATATTTTAGATATGTCCGCCAAAAGTGCTGGGGGATCGCCAAGCCGACGTTCGGCGAGAACAATATTTAATTTTTTACCAGAAATTTTTTGTATTTCATCAAGCACTTCTTTATTTGAATATCCCTGGCCTGAACCTACATTATAGACATTATCAGTAAATTTATTTGCTTCGGGCGAAGTCTGAGTCTTTAAAAAATTTAAAACCACCAAGTGCGCACTGGCAATATCTTGAACATGAACATAGTCTCTTATGCACGTACCATCTTTAGTAGGATAGTCATTCCCATAAAGTTTTATACTATCCCGCTCTCCTGTCGCAACTTGCATGGCGACAGATATCAAATGTGTTTGGTGAGACCCCATCACGCCATGTTCTGGGGTTGCTCCGGCCGCATTAAAGTATCGCAATGCAACGTACTTTAGTCCGTACTTTTGTTGTTCATCAAATAACGCTTTTTCAAATTTAAGTTTACTTTCTCCATAAGGGTTGATCGGATTAGTTAAATCAGTCTCCTTAATCGGAGAACTATTGGGAATTCCGTATACCGCAGCAGTTGAGGAAAAAATTAAAAGCTTTGTCCTTGCCTTACGCATTGCTTCTAACAATCGAAGCGGTTTTTCGTAATTATTTTCAAAATATTTTTGTGGCAAGCGCATTGACTCTTCCACCTCAATGAACGCTGCTAAGTGCATTACAGCATCAATATCGTTTTCTTCGAAGATCCTTCGTAAAATTTCAAGGTCGCCAATGTCACCCTTTATCAATTTAATTTTTGGATTGATAGGGCTTTTTTCATCACCAAAAAAGTTATCTACAACGATAACTTCATAGCCCGTATTTATTAAAGTCTCAGCAACAACGCTGCCAATATAGCCTGCGCCGCCTGTGACTAGTATTTTCATATTCGAAGCATAACAAAAAAGCCGCCTTTCGGCGACTGCTGCATACGACAATTAACAGTAGGATACAAGGGATGTTATATAACAAAGAGGGCGCTAGTCAATATGACCTAGCGCCCCTCAGAACATACTCCTGAGAGATATTCCCCCAGCTACTTACTTAGTAACCAAGTTGTGGATCACCACAGAATACCTGTTCAAAAGAAAAACTTTCATTCCACTACTTCAGGTCCCCCGTTGATCAAACGGCGTTTAGCACGTTGGCTTAACCTGAGCTCGCGGCCCTTCTTTTTGATTTACTACTTTTTTTGATTTATTACTTTCACGCATTTTACAAGTAACAACGTATGATGTCAAGCCAACTATCTGCCTACCCCAGAAAGCAACCGCGCCATCAGCGGAGCTTCACCTTTTCCCACGGTAGGAATGATTTTCCCCTTGGAAACCAGGTACCGCGGCTTTACTCCCGCCATGCACGCGAATTGATACATGATCGGGCCGCGACCATTTCCACCGTCGAGCACAGCGTGATCGTCGCCGACGCTGATCACCCGATACAGCGTGCCTGTGGGGTCGCTATTGAAAACCTCCACCGGGCGACCAATGTGTCTCTTGAACTCTTCTCGAAGACGAGCGAAGCGCGCATCAACGGAGTTGTGCGTTACTTCTCTTACGAGACAGAGCACCACCACCGTCAGGGCTCCCGCAAGGAAAATAAATACTTCCTTCATCCGAACCTCCTGTCAGAGTAGGCGTTGTCCTTGTGAAATAATGCAGGTCGCATTTCACATTTATCCGTGGCTGGATAAATGAATATACCACTTTAAAAAGAATTTGTCTAACCAACAAAAAACCGCCTTTCGGCGGCTTAAAGAAATTAACAAAAGCTGTCTTCTTAAAAAGAGATTCGACTTTTTTAATTAAACTTTTAGATTAACAGTTCATACCAATATCATATCACGATTAGAAAAGAAACCAAATAAATTCTATTTAAATAAAACCCTTTGCAATAAACCGTTCATCAAGCTTGTTTCGTCTGCAGTTAGAGTCATGCCTGTCTGATAAGAGTTTTTCATATCTAAAACTTGAAAAGTTATCATGTAGTAAGCACCGCCAGTTTGGATCCAAAAAATTCTTTTTAAAAAAAGATAGCCGTTTCCACCATCATCACTCTTAACATGCGCTTTTAAAATACCGTTTTTAAAGGTTACATTTTGGGTAGCCAAATCAGAAAATGGCTTTCCAGAGCTTTGAGGTATTAAATCTAAAGAAGAAAATTTTGTTATTATAAAAGTATCACCTCTGCTACCCTGAGTGCTCATAAAAGCCTTTGTAGGATTACCATCACTATCAACATCAGCCCCAACCTCTTTCCAATCTGACGGATAATCCATTGAAAGACCTAGAGTGTCATTAGAAAAATGCTGATTGAAATTGGCTGTTGATGAAACATTTGAATCAACGACTTTCGGGTTTGAAGCCGAATTTGAATTACCTTCCCCAGCAACTTGTGTTATTGGGTTTTTTTCAGCACTGGCTGATACATCTTTGGTTACAGGAAGTGTACTTTGAGTAGTCGGTGTGGTTGAGGAATTGATAGAAGTTTGAGCCGTTTGACTACACCCTGCTGCAAGTAAACTTAACAAACTCATGAACACGAAGGTTTTTTTCATACTTATTATTTTAATTTTACATAACTAATATAACAATCTAATTATAAGCCTAATCTAAGCAAATTAAAAGCTTAGGTCAGATGTATAATGAATGCATTATTCGTATTTTCCTACTTACTGTGAGTCTTAATAAAATGCGCCAACGCCATTGCATAGCCGTGGCCAAGACCAAAGTCTTTTTTCAACCAAGCTATTATTATACCTGGCTTCACCTCAGAATTGTCATAGCCTTTTGCTTTTGCAAGTGGAAGAAAATCCTTCGGTGCTTTGCCGGTTTTCTCTTTCATTTTCTCTAAGTAATTATCACCTAATGCCATTTTATTCTCGCTTGTTTTAAATATTAGTTATTTCAATTGTAGTCTATTGACAGTGTGCTGTCAATAGACTACAATTCTATTATGAAACCTTCAAAAATACCAGAAGATAGTTGGACTGTCTTTGCGCTGAGCATTTTTAAACTTAACAGCTTAATCATTCAAGCTGGAGAGAACATTGCTCAGCCAATAGGACAGAGTAGCGCCCGATGGCAAGTGCTCGGCCGAGCCTTTAAGCCACAAACAGTAGCAGAAATTGCTCGAGACATAGGACATGCCCGACAGAGCGTACAAAGAGTCGCAGATATTCTAGCAGTAGAAGGTTTAATCGCCTATAAAGATCATCCTGATCGCCGAACTAAATTACTCGAACTTACGCCAAAGGGTTTAAAGGTTCTAACCACTATTTATGCTCGACAGCTGAAATGGTCAGAACGAATTTTAGCCAAACTCAACCCGAAACAATTAGCTACTATTGTTGATGCGCTAAAAGATATTGCGCAAGTACTGGAAATAGATCTTAGTGCAAAAAGCAAAAAAAACAAGTCCGTAACTATTAAACCAAATAATTAAAAGGAGAGATTAAAATGCAAAGATATATTGTTTTATATCGCGCGCCTCTAACAGTGGCGCAACGATTCGCTCAAGCAACACCAGAGGAAGCAATGAAAGGTATGCAACTTTGGACTGACTGGGCCAAGAAAGTTGGACCTGGATTGGTTGATCCAGGGAAGCCTCTTGGTAATGCTATGCGCGTCACAAAAGATAACATCACAAAGAGCGATAGTGATGTTATTGGCATGTCAATTTTGCAAGCCAATACAATGGACGAAGCTTTGCAAATGGTTAAAGATCATCATCACCTACACTGGGCGGAAAATTGCGAGATAGTTCTACTTGAAGAAATGCCAATACCTGAATTGGAGTCTACTTCTCGATAAACCCACGGATTTAAGTGTTTAGAAAAAAGAAACGCGCGGAACCAAGATGATGGTTCCGCGCGAAGGAAGAAGGTTACACAGAATCCTCTGAACCATTGCTCTTCGTAAGCAACAATGGGGTCAGCCCCTACAGGGTGGTATTTCATCCGCGACTCAGCACTTGCCGGAGCAAGGCTTCAAAGTCTCCCAACCTATCCTACGCAGTAGGAACTTCCAGTAAGACCAGCGCGAGGGAGTCGAACCCAAGCTTTTCTAATTCCAGACTGTTTCTGTGTAACGTTTCCTCCTTCCTACAAAAAACTACCCGCACTAGAGAGTCAGGCTCTCCAAACGCAAGTCTGAGCGAGGTGCAAACTCTGCAGCGTCTCAAACCTTTGGTAAATCACGAGTGATATGGCAGCACCATATTAATGTGGGGTGCGAGCACCAAGATACCAGTGCCCTGCGAAACTATAGAGTATGCTACCATTTCGAACATTGAGTGTCAATACTATTTGGATAAAAGAAAAGCGCACCATGTGCGCTAATCCCTCATACATGCCTTTAGAACGTCTCAGTTACTAACGAAACCTAAGAGCATACCAACGCACAAAGAGAAAAGGCCGTCGACATTTCTGTCTCCGGCCTTTTCGCGCGCAAAGCGCAAACTCTTCAATCCTCCTGAACTGAACTCGGCCCTTCAGCTGTTATTTCTACGCCGCCTAGGCGCTCCCTTATTCCAGAGGGACCGCATCAATAGCAAGCTCAAGATGTTTCAGCTGACACAACGCCTCCGCAACATTTTCCCGGTTCAAAGCTTCGCGCACTGCTCGGGCTTTTTCATTGAGACGCCGTTGCAATGCTTCCGACAACCCTGCCGTTACCCTCTTATAGAGAAGAAGTTCCCCTCTTTGGCTTGCAAAGATTCCGTAGGAGCCGGGTGCCTGAGCCTCGCCGACTCTCCTATACCCAGCAGCATCCCGCACCTCCCAATCAAAGGTGAGAACAAGTTTGTTTTCGATCGCCTCGGAAAGCACCAGAATATTAAGGTCGGGAGAACACCCCGTGGGCGCAAAACCTTTTCTTATCAGTTCCCAAAAGAAGCTGAGCGTTCGCACCTCGAACACCCACTCCTGCAGATCACCATATCCACCCAAATTCACTAGCACATCGGGTGATACCCAAACAGTAACATTTCTAGTTACAGCATTCGCAGGACGAGAAGACATCTCACGTACTAGGATCTGCATGACACGAGTCCGCACTTGAACTCGGCGCTTGGATTCTACAATAAGCATGGAGCTCTCCTGAAAAGGTGAGTCTGATCAGGTCACGTGACCCGGACAGAAGCCACCTCAGGAGATAGCTCGAGAATACCACAAGCTCGGATCTCCGTCAAAACACAATAGCGAACGTCTTTGCTCCAAATGTAACTCCCTTCGCTTTTAACAAGCGACAATTCGGTCTTTCACAAAAATTATTTAGCTTGCAAGTCTGGTTCAAATAATCCGAATGTATTGCCTTCGGTGTCCAAAAAATACCCCTGCCAACAAACACCCATTACTGCGAATTTTGGCAAAGCTATTTGGCCCCCTAGTTGAAGAATTTTTTCACTAACGGAGTCAAAACCTTTTACTTCCATGGAGCAAACGAAAGCGTTGGTACCTGACGGAGTAGGCTTTGAGACAGGACGTTTTAACAAACCTCCCCTTGCGCCCTCTGTTTCTATCCGCCAATACTCAATCGGAATATTTTCGTCTTTCGTAAACTTCCAACCAAAAATTTCTTGGTAGAAATTAACGGCTCGTTGAGTATCCTCAACTTGAATTTCAAAATATGATGGTGCGTTCATAGGTATTTATGAATAATTGTATTGGTATATTACCATCTTTTGGGCAAAAGAAAAGGCCGTCGACATTACTGTCTCCGGCCTTTTCGCGACTAGAAACTAAGAGGAAATTTTAAATATCAAATTGGTTAGACATACGAGTCTGCAATTGTGTGGTGATTGGCAAAGCAATATCATATGAGTTCGCAGGAACCAACTCTTCAACCTTGAGCCCCCAAGAGGAGAATTTGTCCATTCCTGGAACACCCTGCCTGTAGCCATCACGAATTACCGAGATGGTTCCGTTGCTTTCTCGAACAAGTGTACCATTAGGATGCGCCTGATTACTGGAATTAATGGGAGGCAAGGTAACCATAAATGATGTATCTCCGGGAGCTGCATTGGAGAAAGAATAACCAAAATTTAGGAATGCGCTTGCGTTAGCAAAACCCATCCGCAAGCCATTCGAAATAAGATATATTGTACCCTTGTCATTTATTAAGGTTCCATTTCTCGGCAAAACAAAAGCGGTTGTTGAGACTGCACTACCGTTAGGAGTATAGGTTGCCAAAGGCAATGCCATGTCTGAACTCGTTGCTGCACTCACAGTGCTCCAAGAATTAAAGCTGTAGGATAGGAAAGCACCGGCAGATGTGTAAGGTTTTCTAGTAAAACCGTCTATATAATAGACCGTTCCATTATAAATTACGTTCTTGCCCGAAGAAACTGGCCCATTAGCCACCTCATACGGCTGATTATTATCAATTTTAATAGGAATGGTTTTAGAATTCATATTACCC
This sequence comes from Candidatus Doudnabacteria bacterium, assembly GCA_028286905.1. GTDB lineage: Bacteria > Patescibacteriota > Doudnabacteria > UBA920 > VMFF01 > JAQBQP01. The sequence goes on along the minus strand of JAQBQP010000002.1, from coordinate 4,870 downwards.
AAATTATCAGTAAGTGATATGGTTATTGTAGCGTTAGGGCTCGTTGCACCTCCGGTGACTGGCGTGCCTAGTATCCGGAAGCTATGACTTCCCGAAGAACAATTTACAGTCAGCGGGCTTGATGTCGGATTACCAACGTACAGACCAGCAGGCAAATAACTTAAGTACCCAGATACGCATCCATTGCCGGAATAAGAAAAATTAACATCCGCAGCATAAGGCATCCCCACGGTTCCGTTAGGTAAGGAGTTGGTTGTTATTAGTAATAAGTTAGTTGGGGCAGCGGTGACGACAAAACTTAAATCCTGCTTAACATCTCCTGGCGTGGTTGATACTTCTAGAAAGTCAGATGTATTTCTTGGAGAGGCGGCCAAGCGGTAATAATATGTGCCAGGGGTCGAAAAAACAGAAGTTGTGGCTGAGCCTGATAAATTAGAGCTAAGCGGCGTTGTAAAAATATTTTTATCCACGTTAGTAGAAACCAACCTCAAAGTATTACAACCCTGGGTAGACCAGTTAAGAGTAACGGCTTGCCCCGTAGTTAATGAGGTTGCGCTTGGGGTAAAGGAATTAATTGAACAGACGGATGTAGCGCCAGTAACAGTTAAATTAACAGTAATACTTGCCGGTGAATTTGAGAAATTCCCACTGAAGTAAATATTTGTACTATAATTGCCCGGAGCTAATCCGACAGGATTAACTGAAATTCCTACTCCAGCAGTTTGTAGAGGATTTAACGGCAAACTGTAGGTGGTGTAGCTAGTGTTTAACCACGCTGGTTGGTTAGGTACAGAAATTGTGTAATTGATAGTTTGACTGTTTGAGCTGTTACTAATGTGCGCCGGATACTGTGTAGGGGCTGAACCGCCTTGAGTGTAGTTAAAAGAAACGACGCTATCACTAACAATCAAAGTTGGGGTAGTTGCAGAATTTACGGTTAAGTAAATGACACCGGTGCCGGTATTTCCAATGGCATCAGTTACCTGAACATTCCAAGAATAAGTTCCACTAGGAGCCAAAACAGTTGCGCTGCTCTGAGTGTTTAAAACACCTGTTGAATCTATGCCCATAATACAGCACCCAGAGGGGTATGTGGTAGAAAGAGTTGACCAAGTGTATGGAGCCGTTCCACCACTTACTTGCAGCTGAGTTGAGTAGGCTTGTCCCACTGTAGCGTTCGGAGCTGTAGAGGTTAATATTTGTAAAGAGGCTGCGCGAGCAATATTTGCAGTGCTGAACAAAGTTGTAGTCAGCAGCATTAACACCATGAAAAGAATTTTTTTCATTTGAATAAATTAATTGTCTATAGTATAGCAATAAAATTACCTTTTAAACGAATTAAGTCTAACATAACAAAAAACTCCTTACCATTTCCAATAGGGAGTTTCTGGGTGTTGCGACCTGACGTTTCTTACTGAAAGATTAGTTGTGGATGATTCTGTAGATATTCTAGGACAAGTTTGGGTAAAAGAAAAGCGCACCTAAATGCTGTGCGCTAATCCCTCCTACGATTACAACTTCCTCCGTTAGCAGTATTTCCCAGTGGAGCTGAATTCCCAGAGTAGCCCCTGCCTGTCTCGCCTTTGCCGTCCGATGACGCATACTAACGAGCGCGGGATTCTGTGGACGCGGCGTCTCAATTCCTTGTCGGAATCTAGGACTCTTCACCCTTTTGTTTTCAGGCTCAGGGTGGGCCGCATGCGTGTGCCTTTAGAGCCGTACAGCCAGAGGTGGCATACCTCCTCCATGTTGGGTTGTTAAGAGCATACCAAGAAATGCACAAAGAGAAAAGGCCGTCGACATTTCTGTCTCCGGCCCCTTCGCGCGCATTTAAGCGCAACTACAACATCCTCCTTAACTACACAGCCCCTCCCCGTCGGAATCCGACTGTGTTTTCTCAACACCGTGTACAGCACCCAGCGCCATCGCACACTGCCTCACATCGGGAGGTAGCAGCCGGGATTCAGGAAGGGCGGTGTCATTGAGAGAAGCGAGATAAAAATTAATCCACTCTTGCTTCTCGGGAGAACCATCACCCACCACCGACGGACAGGCGGGTGAATGGACAAACTCCCAACACAGCCGACAGCGACCATCCCTTTTCCGAACGTTGTCAGGGTGCAAGGGACAGTGCGCCCAATGCCCTTCACCCTTGTAGCATATGGCGCACTCCATGAACCCTCGGCTGTTAGAGGTGATTTATCGAACTGGGTAGTGCTTCTTCGCCAAATCCTTCGCGAATCGTGCCAACTTTTTTCTATCTTGCTCTTCCATGACCAAGCGGTAATCAGCCTTGGGCTCAGGCACTTTGGACCAGTCCTCTACACCCAAAGCCTGCAGAGCTAGAACGAACAGCTTCATCGCCGTGTCAGAGAGATTCTCCCTGGGTTTAGCGGAGAAGACAATCTCGTAGTGGAAAGTTTCGCCTTGGCTTCCCACACAGCTTACTCGCGCTCGCTCCGTCCGAAGAATGCCTGACAACTTTTGCTGCGCAGCTGCGGTTGCCCGCTGCTGCAGCTCGTTCATGTAGTGGGTCCAATACTTACGCCCCCCCTCGCTGAGCGACTCGAAACGAGAGTAGAAAGGGCGGCCGGGTGAGGGCTTTGGAAAACTCAGACGAATGTCTAGGCACCCTTTTCCTTTGCTGGTTACCGCACAAGCACGTGAAATCTCGGCTTTCCATTCTCCGTCAACTTCCACGAACATCACCCCGGTGGTTGCCCAAGGTCGGTCATGATTTTTCCACAACAGAATGTTCTCGCGAAGCATAATCCCTTACCTGTTTCAGAACTTGGCGAACCAAGCGCTCGACTTCATGTCGAGACTTTTTAACAGGATTCACAATTATACGAGATTTAGGAGCTTATGTCAACAAAATAAAAACACCTCTTTTGAGATGCTTTTCTCCTTACAATGGAGGTGTCCAGACCTGACGTACCTATAGGAAAACGGATATTAATTTGATTGTAAGGATATTATACACTCTTTCTAAATCGAAGTAACTGCATTATAGGATGCCCTTCAAACTCTCTTAAATCCGAGTATTGCGTCATAAATTTTTCTGTAGGTAGCATCGGGATAACCTCTACTAAATCTAAGCCTGCTTTCTTTGCAGCCTCAACATAAATAGAATTGGTTCTAACAATGTCAGCGATAGTTCCGCTAGGACGAGTTATTGAGACAACGTATTCTTCTGCGCTTAAGTCTTCAAATTCTATCTTGTACTTCCTTCTAGGTTTTTTAAAATGAATAAAGTCTGGAACTATTAAAAATAACTCACCGTTCACTGATAAGATATCTTCGATTTTTACTAATACCTCTTGCAGATTTTTGATATGTGAAAAAGACAGAATTCCAAGCGCAATATCAGCGCTATTTTTTATTATTTGATATTCCTCAAAACTTGTTTCAAAAACTTCTATATCCGGATTTAATTTCTTAGATAATGCCACATTGTGTGTTGAAGGTTCTACCCCAATAGCACAACTTGCTCCAGCCATAAGTGCCTGAGCAAGTAACCAGCCGTCCCCTGAACCAATATCTAGAACTCTTTTACCTTTCCATTCGGTAACATAACCTCTTAAGTATTCCCAAAGAAACTGTGTCCTAGGAGATTCCATTGATGCTTCAAGGCTCCATTCTAAATCTTGAGAATCGTATTGCTTTGGATTGGTCGCTCTTTTTAAAATTTCTGATTGAGACATAAATTAGCTCTTGGCTCCAAAGACTTTTAAAGTCATTTTATAAGAACCGTCTTCACTTTTCATTGCATGCCAAAGAGGGGTGTGTCCGTCTTTATCTGTTGCGTGAAAATCAATCTTTTTTTCATTTACTAAAAAACTAAACATCGAGAAATTTTTGTTTTGTATTGCTGCGATTAACGGAGTTACACCATCACTATTCTGAGTGTTTATCTCCATCTTATGAGATTTCATATAACTGTACGCTCCTAAGTCGTTTTTTTGTATCATCAATACAAACCTGTCCAAAGTAGCTAAATCTTTCGATTCTTTAGTTGGCTCCGGTTCTGGCACCTCTTCTGGATTGTAGCCTCCCAGTTCTCTGTTCATAAATTAAGCATAACAAAAAACCGCCTGTTAAGCGATTCTTGTTTCTCTATACTCAGGAATTAATGCGACCTAACGTACCGATAATACCAACTATACCGACAGCATAAGCAATATTATGCTTACCATAACCAGAAACGGTAAGGCACCTAAAAATAAAACCTTGCCTAAATTAAAATCCTGTACTTGAATATTCGCATTTTGTGAGGAATACTTTTGTTTAATCTTATTACTTATTACGAATAAAATTATTCCGGAGACATACATTACCCCACCAATTAATGCGGCCTTGCTTTGTAATTTCGCAAACATGCCCAAGCCTGTTAAAAAAAATAGAATCGCTCCCGATAAAGGTAATGCGTATGAAAAAGCAAATATGATAGAGCTGCCAGTTGTAGCAAACATTTTCTTGCGCACTGCTTGGATAAAAACAATTAAAAATATAATGAGAAATAAAAATGGTATGCCATACATAAAAAGAAGTTTAATTACTTATAGCATAGCAGAATACTATAGATAAAGAGAAAGGCCATCAACATTACTGTCTCCGGCCTTCTAGACGAACACGTTAGTCTTTCTCCTACTGAAAATCTCCATAGTTGCTGGTGGATTCTACTTGATTTGTGTCTAACATAACAAAAAAACTCCTTACCGTTTCCAGTAAGGAGTTTCTAATTCAAACGAACAATGATAGAAATGTTACGTCATAGCACAATAAGGGCAATCTACTGTTCAAAGAACGAGTAGAAGTCGACCATTGTCCGAAGCGTGAATAAATCCACAAACTTCATAGGACTATCTCC